>NZ_VXCR01000001.1:0-714339 GCF_052850455.1 Leucobacter sp. 1207-22
AACGTTCCGGTGAAACCGCAAACCAAATCAACCAGGCCAGCTTTGCTGCCCGGCTGCGTTGCGGCGACAAGGGATTACATTACGCCCAACCCAGACCGAACGCAAACCAGAACAGAAACACGGGCGTGTCTGAAAGAACGCCCGTGTCACCCAACACCAGGCCACCCTGTACCCACCCCCCTCAACCCATCGAGCCCACCACGCCCCTCACACCCTCGAAACCAGGGCTTCCCCACCAAAACACCCCTTACTTGCGCAAGAAAGACCCACTTTCGCAGGAAACACCCCATCTCAAGCACTTCAACCTCAATACATGCAGGACCACACACCTCCGTCCACGAGCGGTAGGGCGATCAGGGCATTGCACGACGTGCAGTTGAAGCTGCTTAGATGGATCCGTGAACAACTCAGCCCTGGCCAATGCGCCGCTCAACCCTCCCCCGTCGCCCGCAGACTTTGGCTTTACTGTCGAGCATCGTCTTGAGCAAGACGGAGAGCATGGTTCTGATGGACGTCCGCTTGGGCGCACGGGAACGATCCGCACTCCACACGGTGAGATTCAAACGCCAGCGTTTATCCCGGTTGGCACTAAAGCGACGGTAAAGTCACTGCTTCCTGCAACCGTGCGCGAACTTGGTGGACAGGCCGTGCTGTCAAATGCCTATCATCTCTTTTTGCAGCCTGGCAGTGACATCGTTGACGCCGCCGGCGGTCTTGGCAAGTTCATGAACTGGGACGGTCCGACATTCACTGATTCTGGTGGTTTCCAGGTGATGTCACTCGGCGTTGGCTTCAAGAAGGTTATTTCGATGACCGAGGATCTCCACGAGTCAGATGCAGTGATCGCGAAGAACAAAGAGCGTCTCGCTCACGTTGATGAGGACGGCGTGACCTTCAAGTCGTTCATTAACGGCGACCGTCACAGGTTTACGCCTGAGATCTCCATGCAGATTCAGCATCAGCTCGGCGCAGACATTATGTTCGCGTTCGATGAGCTCACGACGCTCATGAACACTCGGGCATATCAAGAAGACTCAGTGAACCGCACCGCACGCTGGGCCGTGAGATGCCTCGACGAGCATGCCCGCCAGACAGCTGAACGTACGCATCGGCCATATCAGGCACTTTTTGGCGTCGTACAGGGCGCACAGTACGAGGACCTCCGGCGAAAGGCCGCCCGCGGACTCGCTGAGATGCATGGTGCTGACGCCGAGGGCCAGACCTTCGATGGGTTCGGCATCGGCGGCGCGATCGAGAAGAGCCAGCTCGGCGAGATCTGTGGCTGGGTCACCGATGAGTTGCCAGAGAACAAACCTCGCCATTTGCTCGGCATCTCCGAACCCGATGACCTCTTTGCGGCCGTCGCTGCGGGCGCAGACACCTTCGACTGTGTCGCTCCCTCACGCCAGGCACGCGGCGGCACGATGTATTCCAGTCAAGGTCGAATCAACGCCAAGGCAGCAAAGCAGCGTCGCAACTTTGGCCCGATCGATGATGATTGCGACTGCTACACCTGTGAGAACTACACAGGCGCATACCTCCATCACCTTTTCAAAGCAAAAGAAATGGTGTCGTCAACCCTTGCAACGATTCACAACGAGCGGTTCATCGTTCGCTTGGTTGATCAGATCCGAGCCTCGATGATCGACGGGACATTCGCTGAGTTCCGTGACGAGACGCTCGGTCGCCTGTACCCGAAACAGTCCAAGCAGGACTAACGCGGTAGCTCACATCGGCTGAACGCACATGAGGGGCTGGTGAGTCCGAAGTTTCAGACTCACCAGCCCCTCATGTGCAGAACCTGATGCGTTGCAGAGCGGCACCTGTCTATAGCAATTACGCCGTCTCTGCTCGTCGCACCGAACTAATAACCCGGGTGGTGAGAGGCAACAGCACGATCTCAGCGAGCACCTTCACCACATAACCAAGCACCACGTACATGACAAAGTCGACGCCAGTGATGATCCCGGCGAAAGCGATAGTGCAGAACACCAGTGTGTCGAGTAGCTGACCAGCCATCGTCGAAACGATGAGGCGCGTGCGCAAGTATCGACCTGCCGTGCGCTTTCGCATCTTGTCGAGCACCCAGGCGTTGAGTAGCTGGCCGATCAAGAATGCCGCGAGGCTTGCTGCCACGATTCGAGGAACAAAACCGAGCACGGCTGCAAACGCCTCTTGATTTCCCCAACCGTCAGCCGGTGGTGAAATCTGCACGATCAAGATTGTGAGCGACGCAAGTGCTGCAAGTGCGAACGCAGTGAAAATTGCGCGTCGTGCAGCCTTCAACCCATACACTTCGGCAAGCACGTCACCGAGAATGTAGGCGAGCGGAAAGAGGAACACTCCACCGTCGAAGATCATTGGAAGCGAAAACGCGCCAAGAGTGATCGAACCAAAGGTAATCGGTTTGACAGCAACAACATTTGAAATGAGCAAGATTCCGACGAACGCAGCCGAAATGGTGGCGTATCGAGCTCCGGCAGCAGCTGCACGCGCACCAGGCGTCACATACTTGTCTTGCGTTTCTTCGGTTGCCACAGTCACGTCCAGATCACTCATCAATCACACCCACGCCGAGAGCGCCTCTGATCATGTCCATGTTCAGTTTCGCAGCGACTCGCGCCCCATTGCCCGCAGCAATAATGAGCTGTTGCGGCCCAGGCGGAACGATGTCGCCCGCTGCAAATACACCACGCTGCGATGTCTCGCCGCGCTCGTTGACCTGCACGAGTCCCCAGTCGTCACGATCGACGTTCAGATCACCCAGGAACTCAATTGGCGCATGCCAGCGGGGACGGAGGAAGCCTCCAACGCGTGGAATCACCTCACCATCGACCAGGCGCACTCCAGTCATGTCAGCTTTCTCGCCAACGATGTCTTCAATTTCACGACGTTCAACACGGATGCCAATCGCAGCAAGCTGTGCTTCTTGTTCCGGGCGGATCGTGTCAGCGCCATTCGTGAAGACGATGAGATCCGAGCTGAAGCGACTGATGAGCAATGCTCGAGCGAACAGATCGCTCGTTTCGCCAATGAGGACGAGCGGGCGATCAGACTTTTCAAAGCCGTCACATTCAACGCATGAGTGCAGCGCAGTGCCGTAGTACGCACGCACCATCGGGAACTGTGGGAGTTCTTCTGTGAGTCCAGCAGTGACAAGCACGCGACGAGTAACGAACTCAACATCGGCCGCGCCGCGTACGCCCTTCGCTGTGACACGGAAGCCAATGCCATCGGGGAACCCGACAGCAAGCGCTTCCGCTTCACTCAAGCGTTCTACCGAGTTCGTCACGGCCTGAGCGAAACGTGCAGTCGGATATGCCTCGAATTCTTCTCGACCGAGACGACGCAAATCGAGCGGAGATGCGCCGTCTCGGGTGAGGAACCCATGCGACTGCAGCGTTGCTGCATGGCGGGGTCGGTTACTATCGATGATCGCAATGCGACGGTTCGCGCGGACAAGCTGCAGGCCTGCAGATAGTCCGGCGGGTCCGCCGCCGATAATCACAACGCCAAACGGCACTGAATCATCGAGCTGCGGTGCGGGTTCGACGACCCCAGCCATGCGTTACTCCTTGGTTTCTGCGTTCTGTGCGAGATGGTCGAGCAGGCGCTGGAGACGGGCAAGCGTCTCTTCCTTGCCGAGCAGCTCGAAGGATTCAAAGAGCGGTGGCGATACGCGACGTCCCGACGCGGCAACACGAAGCGCGCCAAATGCGACGCGGGGCTTTAGGCCGAGTCCCTTCTCAGGGTCGGTCAACGCGTCTTGCAAAGCGTTCTGAATGTTTTCAGTGTTCCAGTCTGCTTCAGCAATCGCTGAAAGTGCTGCCGAGCCCGCAGTCAGCGCCTGGGGCGAGTCTGCGCGGAGCGACTTCAGGCCGTCCTCTTCGTACTGCAACTGCGCCGCGGTTGTGAAAAGGAAACCGAGCATTCCGACGACCTCAGACAGCACGACGATTCGGCTTTGCACCAGTGGGACCGCGCGTCGAACAGTCTCAAGCTTTGCATCACTCGGCTCGACGGGAAGGGCTCCACCTGCAATGAGGTACGGCACGATGCGCTCAAAGAAATCATCTTCGGTCAGCAGACGGATGTGGTCTGCGTTAATCGAGTCTGCCTTCTTCTGATCGAAGCGAGCCGGGTTCGGGTTCACGTTGACGATGTCGAATGCTTCGACCATCTCCTCACGCGTGAAGACGTCGCGATCTGCAGAGAACGACCAACCCAGGAGGGACAGGTAATTAATCAGGCCCTCGGGAATGAAGCCGCGCTCGCGATGAAGCAGCAGGTTCGACTCTGGGTCACGCTTTGACAGCTTCTTGTTGCCCTCACCCATGACGTAGGGCAGGTGACCAAAGCGCGGGATTGCAGGCTCGAGTCCCAGCTCAACCAACGCACTGTGCAGAGCAATCTGGCGCGGGGTCGAGGAAAGCAAGTCTTCGCCGCGAAGCACGTGGGTAATCCCCATGAGCGCATCATCGACGGGGTTCACGAGCGTGTACAGCGGAGCACCGTTGGGCCGAACCACCACGAAGTCGATGGTGGATCCCGCTGGGAACGTTACTTCGCCACGGACGAGATCATCAAATGACAGGTCAGTGTCGGGCACGCGGAAGCGCAGTGCAGGCTGACGACCTTCTGCGCGGAACGCAGCAACCTGCTCGTCCGTCAGATCACGATCGTAGTTGTCATAGCCGAGCTGCTTCGGGCGACCAGCCGCCTCGTTACGTGCATCGATCTCTTCAGCGGTCGAGTAGCTCTCATACAGGTAGCCACCCGCACGAAGCTTCTCAATGATGCCCTGGTAGATCTCACCGCGCTGCGACTGACGGTATGGACCGTGCTCACCGCCTGCATCGATTCCCTCATCCCAGTCGAGGCCAAGCCAACGAAGGGAGTCAAGAATCTGCGCGTAGCTTTCTTCGCTATCGCGAGCTGCGTCGGTGTCTTCAATTCGGAAGACAAACTTGCCGCCGGTGTGACGCGCATATGCCCAATTGAACAGGGCAGTGCGGACCATGCCGACGTGCGGCGTTCCGGTCGGAGATGGGCAGAAGCGCACGCGGACATCAGTGCCGGTGGCCTGCGAGAACTGGGGTGCATCGCTGTGAGACATCACCTTCATTCTAGACCTGTTTGGCAAGATGGGGTCGTTATTCCATTGGCGCGCGGTCTTCACCTACGATCTCGTGCGGCACGCGTGTCCGGATTGTCGCGATTACACCAATCACCAACAGTGCTCCGGCAATGACTGACAACAGCGGGAATCCACCAGCAGTGAAGAACACACCCGCCACCGCACCAAAGGCCGCACCAGCGATGTTCATCACCGTGTCGGACTGCCCCTGGCGTCGTGGGCGCACCGAGTCAGGCGTCAGTTCTGTGAGCAACGCCGCACCGGCAACCGTCACTGCGCACCAACCGAGCCCGACAAGCGTCAACGAGATCTGAATGAGCGTTCCGTTTGCACCCGCAGTCGCTGTGCCCACTGCCGAAATCGCGAGTATGACGAAGCCGATCATCATGACTGCGCGCGATCCAATTTTGCCTGCAAGCATTCCTGCAAGCGGCGACAACGCATACATTCCTGCAACATGAAGGCTAATCGTGAAGCCAATAAAGGTCACTGAAGCTCCGTGCTCATGCAGGTGCAACGGCGTCATTGCCATGAGCCCAACCATGATTGCGTGCCCCATGGCGATCGCAACAATCACCGCATATTGGCGGATCGTAGCAGCGCGCTTCTCCGCCGGGCTCGACGCCGCATCTGCCGCACGGGCGGAGCCACTGGTCGCTGCGTTCGCGCGATCTCGTGCGGCTTCCTGGGCCGTGAGCAGCGGATCTGGACGCAGTGCGAACCACACCACGAGTCCAGCCAACAGCTGGGCAACCGCAGTAAACACAAACACGCCGCCCAGCCCGGGAAGCCCCAGTTGTTCACCAAGCCGAGCACCGGGCGACAGCAGGTTCGGCCCAGTCACGGCGCCAACCGTGATCGACCACACGACGAGCGAAAGATCACGCGCGCGCGTCTGCGGCACTGCAAGGTCCGCTGCAGCAAACCGAGATTGCAGCTGCACTGCTGACCCGACACCGAGCATGCCGAGCCCAAGAAACAACAGCCATGAGAGGGGCAGCGCTGCAGCGAGGATGACGAGCAGCGCTCCGCTGAACGCAATGAAGTTTCCTAGGGAAAGGGCGATCCGCCGCCCCTTGCGCATTGCGAGTCGTGCAAGCGGAATTCCAGCCGCCGCGGCCCCGGCAGTGCTTAGGGTGGCGCCAAATCCAGAGAGCGCCGGATTCCCGGTGATTTCCGCGATGAGTAGCGAGCCAGCCGAAATGGAAGCACCAACGCCGAGACCGCCGAGTACCGTTGCTGCAGCAAGAACTGCAACCGTACGCCGTTGAATTACGTGGGTCACTGCACGTCCCCACTCACCGGAACGATCCCCCAGGGTTCCCCATCAACCTGCGCAAGCAGTCGCTTCGCGAGACGTACCTGCGGGCTTTCGTTCGCAGTCGCCATCGACACCAGTCCAATGCGGCGATACCGCGGCGGATCAAGGGTTAGCGCGACCGCACCATCAGGCAGAGAGGGTGCTGCTGCGAGCGCGAGGCCTGCGACGAGCACCACTGCACCGCCTGCCGCCGCCATCGCGAGCATTGCCGGGACGTTATCGGTTTCTTGAATAATGTCAGGCTCAAAGCCGTGATCCGCTGCGGCTGCAAGCAGGTGCCCACGACACTTCTCACAGCCTGCGATCCAGTGCTCAGTCGCGTAGTCGCCGAGGTCAGCTTGTCCGCTCTCGGGCACGTCGTGGCGGTCAGACACGACGAGGTACACGTTCTCCCGCCACATTGGCAGGAACGCACTTCCTGCCGGCAAACCGACTGCACCCTCATAGTCGAAGATGAGCGCACAGTCCACCTCGCCATCGCGCAACATTGCCGCGGCTTCTGGCGGCTCAGCTTCGCGATACTGCAACGAAACATCTGGTGCCTCGACCGCGAGCCTGCGCATGAGCTCTGGGACGATGGTTGCCGAAGACGACGGGAAGCCCACCAGGCGCAGTGTCCCCGCGCGCTCGCCACGCAAGTCATCGATCGCTGCAAGTGCTGCGTCGATTTCCGCAACGACGGTGCGGCCATGATCCGCGAGAATCTGCCCCGCGTTCGTCAGGCGAATGCCGCGTCCCGATCGTTCAATCAGCGGGACTGCAAGGCGCGTCTCCACACGCTTGATGCGCTGACTAATCGCTGGCTGGCTCAGCCCGAGTACGCCAGCAGTTGACGTCAACGAACCCGTCACCGCGAGCGTATGCAGGATGCGCAGTTCCGTCGAGTCGATCGTGCCGAGGGGGTCACCAAGGGGGCGCTGTGTGTTCACACGGACATCATAACCACAATGGAACTGTTTCATAAGAACTATTCGGTTTTCTTATCTTGCGGGCCGCCCTACAGTGACAATATGAGCACCGCATTCACCGCTGATTTTGACGCAACCCCCGGGTATCTTTCCGCGTGCACGGTCGGCGTGCCCACTCACGCGACCGCTGCGGCCATGCGGGAGTTCGTTGATGATTGGTCACACGGATGCCTTGATGCGGTCGAACTTGGCAACAGTCTTGAACGTAGCCGAGCGCTGTTTGCACGCATTGCCAAGGTTGCTCCCGACCAGGTTGCGATCGGCGCGCAGACCTCACAACTCGTTTCTATCATCGCGACCGCCGTACCCGACGGCACCGAGGTGCTGTGCGCAGCTGGCGATTTTTCTTCGCTGACGCACCCGTTCGAACAGCTCAAAGACCGCGGAATCACCGTTCGGTACGTGCCACTTTCGGAACTCGCGGAAGCCATTCGACCAGAAACCGCGCTCGTTGCGTTCTCGCTCGTCCAGTCAGCAACCGGCGAACTTGCGGATCACAAAGCCATCTCCGCAGCGGCAGCTCGACATGACGTCTTGACCTGCGTGGATCTCACACAGTCTCTCGGTTGGCTCCCGATTGGTGCCGAGAGGTTTGATTTCACCGTCTGCCACGCATACAAGTGGTTGTGCGCACCACGCGGCACCGCGTTTCTCACCATGCGCCCTGAGCTCATTACCCGAGCAATCCCGCTCGCCGCGGGCTGGTGTTCGTCAGCAGACCCCTGGACCGCAACCTACGCCGGGCACACTCCCCTCGCAGACACCGCCAGGCGTTTCGACCTCTCCCCCGTCTGGCCTGCGGTGACCGGAACCGAACGAGCGCTCGAATACTTTGCTACCCATGACGCAGTCGCGATCCACGCCCACGTGTTGCAGCTCGCCAATAGCGCTCGTGCCGTACTTGGGATGCCCGCAGGCAACTCAGCGATCGTCACGTGGGCGGATCCAGACGGCACCGACCTTGCCCGCCTGCAGGCTGCAGGCATTACTGCCTCTGGAAGAGCAGGAAACGCCCGCATCGCGTTCCATGTCTGGAACTCCGATGCGGACGTTTCAATGCTTGCGAAAGCGCTGCGCGATTAGTTCACCGAAGGAGCTTCGATCACGTCACCAGCTACGGCCGCAGCCGCTTCCGCTTTGTCCTGCTCAGTCGCAACGAGCTGACCACAGGCGCCGTCGATCTCTTTACCGCGAGTATCGCGGAGCGTCGTTGGAACACCTGCAGCGTTCAAGCGATCAACAAACTCACGTGTGACGGCCTTCGTTGAAGAGGTCCAAATCGAGCCGGGCGTCGGGTTGAGTGGAATCGGGTTCACATGCACCCAGCCGCGACCGCGCTGGTTCAGACGCTCAGCAAGCAAATCTGCTCGCCAGGCGTGATCGTTCATGTCTTTGATGAGTGCGTACTCAATCGAAACGCGACGACCTGTCTTCTCGTAGTAGTAGTACGCAGCATCGAGCACCTCATCGACCTTCCACCGGCTATTCACGGGGATCAGGTCATCACGGAGCTGGTCGTCAGGAGCGTGGAGCGAGAGCGCAAACGTGATCGCGAGGTCTTCGTCGGCGAGCTTACGGATCGCTGGTGCGAGGCCAACCGTAGAAACCGTGATGCCACGCGCGCTCATGCCGAGTCCCTCGGGAGACGGGGCAACCATGCGGTGCACGGCATTCATGACGCGCTTGTAGTTAGCGAGCGGCTCCCCCATGCCCATGAACACGATGTTGTTGACGCGTTCAGCTTCAGCACCGTTCCCGGCACGACGCTTACGGCCGAGGCCACCCTCGGCGATGACCCGGTTCGCTTGCACCACCTGGTCAAGAATCTCCGCAGTCGACATGTTGCGGGTGAGGCCAGCCTGGCCAGTCGCGCAGAACGGGCAATTCATGCCGCAGCCACACTGGCTCGACACGCACAGGGTAATGCGGCCCGGGTAACGCATAAGCACCGACTCGACGAGCGCGCCGTCAAACAGTCGCCACAGGAACTTGATCGTGTCACCGTCATCGGTCACGAGGCGCTTCACCTCAGTGAGCAGCGGCGGGAAGAATGCTGCAGCAACCTCGTCACGACGGTCCTTTGGCAAATCAGTCATCTGCTCGGGATCGGTCGTGTGGTGCTCGAAGTAGTGCTTCGAGATCTGCTTCGCACGGAACTTGGGGAGGCCAAGCTCGACAATCTTCGCCTCGCGCTCGGCGAGGGTCATGTCTGCGAGGTGCGTGTCAGGCTGCTTCACGCGGGGCGAAGCGAACTGCAGGGTCGGGCGGCCGTCGGCCGAGGTGAGCTGCTTCCAGCCCTCAGTCTTCGGGCGAACCTGGGCGCGCGGCTCCGAGTCGCCGGAACGAGGGCGGGTCTTCGTGAACTTCGGTTCTTCCGCAGCCTTGCCGTGATTGAGCTTGTTGGGATCCATTACCGTCTATTGTCGCATCTCAAGTTGGGAGCGTCGAAACGGCTGGCAAGTTACGCGGCGCGTACGGGGTTTCGCAGGGTTCCGATTCCATCAATGTGTACTTCGACAGTGTCGCCAGCCACGATCGGACCAACACCTGCCGGAGTGCCGGTCAAGATGACATCGCCAGGCAAGAGCGTAAACGCCTGCGACGCATATGACACGATCCGCGCCAACCCAAAGATCAGCTCGGAAGTACGGCCCTCCTGTCGCAGTTCACCATTCACTCGGGTGGTGATCAGCGCATCTGCAAGGTCAGGATCGGTTTCAACAATCGGACCAATCGGGCAGAACGTGTCGAAGCTCTTGCCGCGCATCCACTGGCCATCAGCGATCTGAATGTCACGCGCGGTGACATCGTTCGCGCAAGTGAACCCAAACACCACCGACAGCGCTTCGTCTTCAGTGACGTTCTTCGCGACCGCGCCGATAATGATTGCGAGTTCACCCTCGTGTTCAACACGGTTCGAGACAGAGGGAAGCAAGATCGGATCGCCAGGGCCAATGATCGAGGTGTTCGGCTTCAGGAACAGCAAGGGAGCGTCGGGCGTGGGAGCTGGCCCCGTGAGTTCCGCCATCTCAGCAACGTGGTCGGCATAGTTCTTGCCAACGCACACAATCTTCGAGCGCGGAATCACGGGGGCCAACAGGCGCACGTCAGCGAACGGGATGCGCCGTCCGGTCGTGTCATATTCAGCCATCATCGGATCGGAGGACAGCTCAACGATCTCTATGCCGTCGCCAGACTCTGCCTGGTCGAGGATGCCAAAGGAGATCTCTCCTTCGTACTCATAGCGTGCGACCTTCATGCGATCCACCTCTCCGATGCTGTGAATTTATGGTGCAGGAACGAACTCAGTCAACCAGTTATGGCTATCTGCGACGACACCAGTTTGGATGCCCGTGAGTTCCTCACGAAGCGACATGGTAAGTGTGCCAGGAGCGTTCTCACCAAAGTCGATTTCGAACTCAGGGGCTTTGAGCTTGCCAATAGGCGTGATGACAGCGGCGGTGCCGCAGGCGAACGCCTCGACGATACTGCCGTCAGCAACGCCTGCGCGCCACTCCGCAACGGTGACCGCACGTTCCTCAACCTTGTGACCGCGCGCTTCAGCGAGCTCGATGAGACTCCGGCGAGTAATGCCAGGCAGAATGTTGCCATTGAGCTCAGGAGTGAGCAACGTGCCGTCAGCGCGCACGAGGAAGAGGTTCATGCCACCGAGCTCATCGATGCGGCCCTCCTCCTGGGCGTCGGTGAAGAGCACCTGCTGGCAGCCGTTCTCAGCTGCAACCTGCTGCGGAAGCAGCGATGCCGCGTAGTTGCCGCCGCACTTTGCAGCGCCGGTTCCACCATCGCCTGCGCGCGAGAGACCCTGTGAGAGCCAAATCGACACCGGCTTCACACCACCAGTGAAGTATGCGCCAGAGGGGCATGCAATCACGAGGAAGCGCGCCTTCTCAGCCGCACGAACGCCGAGGAAGCTCTCGTCAGCAATCATGAACGGGCGGAGGTAGAGGCTCTGATCCTCACCGGCAGGAACCCAGTCGGCATCAATCTGCACAAGCTGGCGACATGCTTCAACGAAGAGTTCTTCCGGGAGCTCAGGCAACGCAAGACGAGCAGCAGACTCGTTCAAGCGACGTGCGTTCTCGATCGGTCGGAAGCTCACGATCGAACCATCGGGGCGACGGTACGCCTTGAGTCCTTCAAAGATCTCCTGGCCGTAGTGCAGCACCGACGAACCCGGATCAATTGCAAGCGGACCGTAGGGCAGAACAGCAGCATCGTGCCAGCCCGCTTCACGGCTCCACGAGATCGAGACCATGTGGTCGGTGAAGTAATTGCCGAAGCCGGGGTTCTCAAGAATTGCCTCGCGCTCAGCGGCGGGCAGGCGTACAGCCTCGGAAAGGGTGAAGGTGAGGTCAGTCATGACGTCAGCTTTCTCGCGCGCAAGGCGCGGTGAAATTGTTGATGAGGAGTTTATGCTCGCGCAGGAAGCTGAGCGATGACAGCGTCGCCGACGTCAGTGGTCGAGCGAGCATCGTCGCCGCGACCTGCAAGGTCTGCACGAACCGCAGCACGCACACGTGCAGCTTCGTCTGCGAGCGAAAGATGATCAAGCATCAGCGCCACGGACAGGATGGCCGCCGTGGGGTCCGCGATCTGCTGGCCCGCGATGTCGGGCGCAGAGCCATGGACTGGCTCGAACATGCTCGGGAACGTGCCATCGGGATTGATGTTTCCGCTGGCTGCGAGGCCGATGCCGCCGCCGATAGCGCCGGCCAGATCTGTGAGGATATCTCCGAACAGGTTATCAGTCACGATCACGTCAAAGCGCGAGGGGTTCTGCACCATGTGAATTGTCGCGGCGTCAACGTGCATGTAGTCGACGGCGATCTCTGGGTATTCCGCAGCTACCGTCTTCACAACGCGCTGCCAAATCGCGCCCGCGTGAACAAGCACGTTCGTCTTATGCACCCAGGTGAGCTTCTTGCGCTCGCGCGAAGCGGCAACCTGGAACGCGTGACGCACGATTCGCTCGACTCCAAACGCGGTGTTCACCGACACCTCGGTTGCAACCTCATGAACGGTTCCTTCGCGCAGACGACCACCGTTGCCAACATACGGGCCCTCGGTGCCTTCTCGCACGACAACGAAGTCAACTTCACCTGGCGACTTCAGTGAGGAGTCCACGCCAGGGAAGAGCGTGCACGGGCGTACGTTTGCGTAGTGATCAAAGTCAAATCGGAGCTTTAGCAGGAGCCCGCGCTCGATGTTTGCATTTGCGAGGCGCGGATCACCAGGCGCACCGCCAACAGCACCAAACAGAATCACGTCATTCTCGGCAATCGCGGCCTGCTCAGCTGCGGGAAGCGTCTCGCCAGTCGCAAGGAAGCGTTCTGCGCCAAGCTGAAACTCGGTGCGATTCAGTGCAACATCGCTGCCAACGAGCACCGCATCGAGCACTCGGTTTGCCTGCGCAGTAACTTCCTGACCAATTCCGTCACCGGGAATCACTGCAAGGTTAATGGTGCGTGTCACTGAACACTCCTCCTCTGATGTGCCGTCTTGGCGGCATGAATCCACCGCCGAAAGCAATGCGCCACCATGGCGCCACTGCTCCCCTTTGACGCCATATGGTTCGCCAACTCCCCCAGCATACCGCCGAGAAGATGCAATGAGAGCGCCCTGATGCTGGCAAATGTAGGCGCGACATTCCCGAGTGCAACAACCAATTAGACAAGTGCAGGGCGAGGTGGGTTATAGTTATCAGGTTGCCAGGTGCACTGCACAGGGTCAGCATGGTGGGCATAGCTCAGTTGGTAGAGCACCGGCTTGTGGTGCCGGTGGTCGCGGGTTCAAGTCCCGTTGTCCACCCCAGTAAACGAGGTGTGAATTCTCGATTGATTAATCAGTCGAAAATTCACACCTCGTTCTTTTTTGCTCACACCCCACAGAAGCTCGCGTTGCCTCATCGTTTTCTTTGCCCAAGCACGCAAGAGAGAAACCGACTATCGCGCGCAGTATTTCCGAGATCTCAAAGCTCAGCTCGTAGCGCGCCCGCCGCAACGCTACTCGCAGCGGGAGCGTTCACGAGCTGGGTACTGAGCCACAAACGCCACTGAAGCTGCGCGCGAAAGGCGCACGCAGGTCAGCACACAGCTAGGCCGCGTTCGCCCGATACAGGTGCGTCATCGCAGTAGCCACCTGGCAAGCCTGCTCTTCACCGAGCACGTCAATAAAGTGCCGTCGGTTGGCATCAGCAACAACTGCCGTCAGTTTGGACGCCATTTCCAGGCCAGCCTCGGTCAGACCAAGGTACGAGACCCGACGGTCCGCATCACATGCTGCCCGCAGTGCGAGTCCTCGATTCGTAAGCCGGTCAGCGATTTTTGTGAAGCCGCCCGTCGAAAAACCAGCACCCTTCGCGAGAAGGTTCAGCCGCGCGCGATGTTCTGGCTGCCGGTGGAGTTCAAGTAGCGTCTCAGCTTCAGCTTCATTGAGGTCAAAGTCCTGTCGAATCTCTACGTGGAGTCGACGATTCGTTGCCTGAAAACCGTGAATTACTCGCCCCCACAATTCAACTGCGGTTGCATCATCTACCACGTAACTCACGCCCTTCACGATTTCCGACCACGTTCACTCTCTGAGCGACACTCAATTATCTAGGAAAGAGCGTACACAGGAATTGCTCACTTGGAAACATCTTGCGCGAAAGATATATTTGTGAAAACATTATCTCCGTGGTCGCGGCATCCGCGATTTCCGATTGGCGTGACGCATTACAGATGTTCCCCCGCGCCATCGAGTAGTAGTTTCTTCAACGAATAGGACCGTTCTTGAACAAGATCGCCATCATCACCGGCACCACCCGTCCCGGCCGTGTAAACGCAGACGTTGCCGCTTGGCTCCTCGAGCGCGCAAACCTCCGCAACGACGCTCAGTATGAGCTTGTCGACATCGCAGACTTCAACCTCCCCATTCTCGACGAGGCTGCACCCGCTGCGTACGCGCAGTATTCACAGGAACACACGAAGGCATTCTCAGCGAAGATCGCAGAGTTTGATGGCTACGTCTTCGTTACCGGTGAGTACAACCACTCGGTTCCCGCTGCGTTGACCAACGCAATCAGCTACCTCAACCACGAGTGGGCAAACAAGGCAGCAGGCATTGTCGGCTACGGCTCGGCATTCGGTGTTCGCGCAGCAGAGCACCTTCGCGGCATCCTGTCAGAGATGCAGATCGCGCACGTTCAGAAGCAGGGCATGTTCTCACTCTTCACCGATTTCGAGAACTTCTCCACGTTCAAGCCGACAGAGATGCAGGCAGCTTCGGTTGACCCCATGCTCGATCAGCTCGTCGCATGGACTGCCGCTATGAAGCAGGTCCGCGCTGCGTAATCGGCGCACACGACTCGTCTGAAATTTCATTCAGGCTTGAACGCCCTCACTGAAGATCTCTGAGATCATCAAGCGAGGGCGTTCTCACTTTCCAGGGGGTACACATGCCGCATGTTGACGTTTTGGTGATCGGAGCAGGCCAAGCAGGGCTCTCTGCCGCCTACCACCTGCAACATCGTGGGCTTGTTCCAGAAGGTCGTGCCGACGTGACTGACCGCACCTTTGCGGTACTCGACGGGAATGAGACACCGGGCGGCGCATGGCAACATCGCTGGGAGTCACTCACAATGTCGACCGTCAACAATATCTACGAACTCCCGGGTTTCCCTGTCCCTCCCGCGCCCCCTGAGGCGCGCAGCAATGCAGTACTCCCCGCATACTTTGCCGCATACGAGCGACGATTCGACCTCGACGTACAGCGCCCAGTGCAAGTCCTCGCGGTGCACCGCGGCGTCGGCGGATCCCCGCCCCACTTCACCGTCGCAACCTCGAATGGCGACTGGACAGCTGACTTCATCATTAACGCGACCGGAACCTGGTCGCGGCCGTACGTTCCCTTCTACCCCGGGGCACAGGACTTCACGGGTGAGCAACTTCACGTTCGAGATTACGTCGCAGCTGACGCGTTCATCGGCAAGCGTGTGGTGATTGTTGGAGGCGGGATTTCGGCAACGCAGCTCCTCGAGGAGATCTCCCGCTATACCGACACCTTTTGGGTCACCCGCACGGCACCAGAGTGGGTGCCACACTTCACGCAACAAGAAATCATCGAATCGTTGGAGGCGGTCGAGGCGCGAACGAAAGCAGGTCTCCCTCCACAGAGCGTGGCTTCAGTGACCGGCATGTTTGCAGCCCCGTGGGTAAAACGAGCTGCGGCACGCGGGGTACTCAACGCGCACCCGATGTTCGAACGTATCGAGGCGAACGGTGTTCGGATGCCCGACGGCAGCTTCGAGCCAGCAGACGTCATTCTGTGGGCAACTGGATTTCACGCCGAGATTCGACATCTGCACCCGCTTCGCCTACGCACGAGTGCTGGTGGGATCCGCGTCTCCCGCGGGCGCTCCCTAGATGAGCCACACCTATTCGTCATCGGCTACGGGGCTTCGCAGTCGACCGTCGGCGCGAATCGCGCTGGTCGAGATGCGGCCAAAGCGATCCTTGCCGAACTGAGTTCAAGCACCTCATAAATACTCAGCGCCCCGTTGACGCACAGGGACAGATAAGGTGAGAACATGCTCGAAATCTCTGCAGAATCATTTGAGGAGCTCGTGGCCGATGGTCTCGATTCACTCCACCCTGAAATGATGGCGGAGCTCGACAATGTGATCTTCCTTGTCGAAGATGCACCAGAAGATGGCAGCGATACTCTCGGTGTCTATGAGGGGTTTTCTGTAGCAGAACGTGGCGTATACGGGTACGGTGAAGAACCAGACCGCATCATCCTGTTCCGCATGAACCTGCTTGAGCACTGCGCTGATCTCGATGAACTCATGGCTGAAATCAGAATCACACTCGTGCACGAGATTGCACACTTCTACGGCATAACGGAAGAACGTATTCACGAACTGGGGTGGGGATAAATGGTTGCTATCGCCGAACGATCCGCGTCAACGCAGGACACCGCCCAGGTGGATCCGGAACAGCCCTGGCAGACGATTGTGTGGGATGATCCCATCAATCTCATGTCGTATGTCAGCTACGTCTTCCGTTCATATTTCGGTTTCTCGCAAGATCACGCGGAAGAGCTCATGCTCAAGGTACACAATGACGGCCGTGCTGCCGTTGCAGAAGGGAGCCGCGAGGCCATGGAATTGCACGTCGAGGCAATGCATGGGTACGGCCTCTCGGCAACCGTACACAAGGTGAGCTAACCATGCGCATGTACACGAGCGGTGACGACCTGGTGCTCCGGCTCGAGGCTGAAGAAGCAGGCATGCTCGACCACCTTGTGGGCCAGCTCATCGGACTGGTGCAGAGCCACAGCAGCACAACACTTGATCCTGACCCACTCTTCGCAAGTCTTGAGGTGGGTGGTTCAGACGAACTCCCTGAAGACCCCGCACTCGCCGCGCTGTTTCCGAACGCCTTCGAAGACGCCGAAGAGGCCGCACAGTTCCGACGGGTGACGGAACAGGGCCTCATCAACCGGAAGCTCCAAGACGCCATGCAGGTCACAGGTGACCTCGGCCTCGGGCGCGCAGATCCTGATTCGGCAGTCGAAGTCAGCATTACCGAGGCGAGCCTACTCCCCTGGCTACGAACCGTCACGTCACTGCGCATCGCGCTTGCTGCCCGTATCGGAATTGGGTCTGACGCGGATCACGACCGGCTCATCGATGACGAAGACACCCGCGGAACCGTCATGGTCTATGACTGGCTCGCCGGGCTTCTGGAGTCAATTGTCGTACTCACAGAAGTTCTACACGATGACGATTCAGTGCCGAACGATGCCCCTGACCAGACGCTCTAGACCGTAACTTCGGTGGCGCACACCGCGCGCTTCGGATTAGCTGAGGTCGTCTGGAGTGCGGAGGGAACGCGGGTCTACCACTCGGCCGCGTCCGCCAAGCAGGCGAGCCGGCTGCAGCCCGAGACCAGCGAACTTCTCGCGTACCTCATCAACCGCGTGGTCAACCGCACGCCACTGTTCGTCGTCGTCCCACAGCGCCAGAGATGCGCCGCCGCCGAGTGAAAGCTGTTCTGCCCGCACACCGATAAGCCTCACCGGCCGCATTGCGGAGCCAAACTCCGAGAAGAGCTCCTTCGCAGTGAGATAGATGCGCTGGGTCGCATCGGTCGGATCGGCAAGCGTCTTCGAACGCGTCACCGTCTCGAAGCTTGACCATCGCACCTTAATAGCCAGAGTTCTCGCGACGAATCCTTTGTCACGCAATCGTTCACCGATTTTTGCCGACAGGCGGAGGAGCTCACGCTCAAGCAGCACAGGGTCACTGACATCGTGCGCAAACGTCTCTTCGTGCCCGACACTCTTCTCAACACGTGAAGTGTTCACCGACCGCACGTCACGTCCGTTCGCAAGCGAGTGCAGCTTTTCAGCACTCGCGTTTCCCACAATGCGACGCAACGATTCCAGCGGCTCGCGCGCAAGGTCTCCGACCGTGTGGATCGCACGACCAGACAGCGCACGTTCTGTCGCAGCGCCAACGCCCCACATCGCACCGATGGGGAGCGGATGCAAGAACTCCAGCGTGCGCGCTGGCGGAATCTCAAGCAGCCCATCTGGTTTCGCTCGCTGCGAAGCAAGCTTCGCAATGAACTTCGACCCGGCAAGGCCGACAGAAACCGGTAGCCCGGTCCGCTCACGAACCCGCTCGCGGATCTGTCGCGCAATCTCTACTGGCTGCCCGAACAACCGCACCGAACCTGCCACATCGAGAAAGGCTTCGTCGACGCTAATGGGTTCGACAAGTGGAGTGAACTCCCGAAAAATCTGCATGATCTCTTTTGACGCCGCGGCATACTTTGCCATGTCAGGCGGAATCAATACGATGTGCGGGCACAGCTGCTTGGCGCGCGCGACGGGCATTGCTGATCTCACACCAAATTTGCGCGCTTCATAACTTGCGCTTGACACCACAGAGCGCTCACCGTCAAACGCAGACGCAACCGGTGTACCGACGAGGTCTGGCCGTTCGAGCAGCTCAACTGAGACAAAGAACGAGTCCATATCGGCGTGCAGAATTGAAGGCTCATGCCGCCAGCCAGGATCGGTTTTCGTCATACCTCTATTGCACCACACGCCACCGACATCTCTCGCTAGGCTAAGAGAAAGCCCGACGGCCGCGCCGACGCGAGCAGAGGAGTCCAACATGACGACGCAGCGTTCTTCCCACCGCCTCACCTCACTCAGGGATCGGCCACGCGCAGATGTGCTCATCATCGGCGGCGGCATCAACGGCCTGGCGACGTTCCGTGAGCTTGCGCTACAAGGCGTCGACGTCGCATTGGTAGAAAAGAACGACTTCGTCTCTGGCGCATCTGCTGCGTCAAGTCATATGGTTCACGGCGGAATTCGCTATCTCGAAAATGGTGAACTGCGACTCGTGCGTGAGGCAGTCCAAGAACGCAACCGACTCATCAAGAATGCCCCACACTATGTGAAGCCGCTGCTCACCACCATTCCGATCTTCTCGACATTCTCAGGCATCATTGCTGCGCCCTTCCGACTGCTTGTCACACACGGGCGAGGAAAGCCTCGCGAGCGTGGCGCAGTGCTCATCAAGATCGGTCTCGAAATCTACGACACCTTCTCGCGTGATGGCGGCCAGGTGCCACGCCACAAGTTCTTCGGCCGCACCCGCTCGATCCGCACCCTGCCACGCCTGAATCCCGGGGTGAAATACACCGCAAGCTACTACGACGCGTCAATGCACGATCCAGAGCGGCTCGCCCTCGACGTCCTGACCGACGGCCTCATCGCCGGTTCCGGCCCGCAAAGTGCGACAGCTCGCGCCTGGAATTACACCGCGCTCACGGGGTTCCAGGACGGCAAGGCCATACTGCGTGACGAGGTCACTGGCGAAGAGTTCGCGTTTACCGCACGCACGATTGTGAACGCGAGCGGCCCATGGACGGACGCGACGAACGCCGCATTGGGTCGACCCACTGAATACATGGGCGGCACCAAGGGATCCCATGTCGTCTTGGATCACCCTGAGCTCCTTGCAGCAACCGGCGGGCGTGAAATCTTCTTCGAGCATTCTGACGGTCGAATCGTACTCATCTATCCGCTCAAGGATCGGGTGCTCGTCGGCACTACTGACACCGAAGCAAGGCCTGACGGCGACCACGTGTGTACCGATGACGAGATCGACTACTTCTTTGACCTCATTGCCCATATCTTCCCAACGGTCGCCGTCAACCGGTCACACATTGTGTACACGTTCTCTGGCGTGCGTCCGCTCCCCCGGCATGATGACACGCTGCCCGGTTTTGTCTCTCGGGACTACCGCATTGAGCATGGTTGGTTGGGCGCGGTTCGGTCACTGAGCCTGGTGGGTGGCAAGTGGACGACGTTCCGCGCGCTCGCTGAGCATCTCGCAGATGAGACGCTCACGCTGCTGGGCGCGGATCGTCGAAACCATACGAGGTCTACGCCGATCGGCGGTGGCGCGGGTTTCCCAAAGGATGGTGCTGCCCGGCGACTCTGGGTCGCAAAGCACAGCGGGCGACATGATCCGCGCACCGTAGAGATCCTCCTTGATCGCTACGGAACCCGCGCGGCCGAGATACTCGCCGCGCTGCCAGACGAACTGACGCCGCTGACTTCGCACCCGGAATACTCGCGCGATGAGCTCGCGTACCTCGCCGCTTCAGAACACGTCGTACACCTCGACGACATTCTTTTGCGTCGGACCTCGCTCGCATTCCGCGGCGGGCTCACACACAACTCTCTCCTTGAGATTGCGGCGGCAATCGCCCCCGCCCTTGGCTGGGATACGGAATCACAACTCAGTGAGGTCGAGCGTGCAACCGCAATTCTGCGTGACGCACATCGCGTGACGCTTGGCCAACCTGGCGTGGGAGGATGACAGCATGGTGATTTCGAAGGCCACACATGTCCTGGCGATTGATCAGGGAACGACCTCGACGCGAGCGATTGTGTTCGACCATGCTGGCAGGGTGGTGTCTGTTGGCCAACGCGAGCATGCGCAACACATGCCACAAGCTGGCTGGGTGGAGCATGACGCCCTTGAAATCTGGGCAAACGTGCAGGAGGTCATCGGCACAGCGCTCGGAAAGGCTGACCTCAACGAGAAGCACATCGCCGCAATCGGGATCACCAATCAGCGTGAGACCACCGTGGTCTGGGACCGTGCGACCGGTGAACCGATTCACCCGGCGATCGTGTGGCAGGACACGCGCACGCAGGGTCTGGTCGATGCGCTGGCTGAGCAGTCGCCACTGGGCGCGGATCGGTTCCGCGAACGTACCGGGCTTCCTCTCACGAGCTACTTCTCTGCATCGAAGATCGCTTGGATCCTTGACTCCGTTCCCAACGCGCGTGCCCGCGCTGCACGCGGTGAACTCCTCTTCGGCACAACAGACACTTGGGTGTTGTGGAACCTCACCGGTGGCGCGCACAACGGCGTCCACGCCACGGACGTCACCAACGCGTCGCGCACCATGCTCATGGATCTCGAAACGCTCGAGTGGGACGAAGAACTCCTCGCAGCCTACGATGTTCCTCGCGCGATGTTGCCCGAGATTCGTTCATCCTCTGAGGTGTACGGAGTTGTTTCAGACAACTCGCTGCTGCGCGGGGTACCCATCGCCGGAATTCTCGGAGATCAGCAGGCGGCGACATTCGGACAGGCGGCCTTTGCTGCTGGCGAATCGAAAAACACCTACGGCACTGGCTGCTTCCTCATCTTCCAAACGGGTGAGCGAGTCGTGCGGTCAGCTAATGGGCTCCTCTCAACAGTCGCTTACAAGCTCGGGAACGAACCAGCGCGCTACGCGCTTGAGGGATCGATTGCGGTCACTGGTTCCCTTGTGCAGTGGCTACGAGATCAACTCGGGCTGATCCACGCAGCTGCAGACATTGAACCGCTTGCAGCAACTGTTGGAGACAACGGTGGCGTTTACCTTGTGCCAGCCTTCTCCGGACTGTTTGCCCCGTATTGGCGTCCCGACGCGCGCGGAGCAATCGTCGGCCTCACGAGGTATTCAAACCGTGGCCACATCGCACGTGCTGCCCTCGAAGCGGTCGCGTATCAAACCCGTGATGTGCTCGATGCGGTGAACGCCGATGTGACCGCAGCAGGCGGGGTTGCGTTGACTGAACTGCGCGTTGACGGCGGCATGGTGGCGAATGACACGCTCATGCAGTTCCAGGCAGACATGCTCGGAGTACCAGTCGTGCGCCCGGAGGTCGCTGAGACAACGGCGCTCGGTGCAGCATACGCTGCTGGTCTCGCCGTCGGTTTTTGGCAAAGCACAGATGAGCTACGCAGCAACTGGCAAGAGGGGCATCGGTGGGAGCCGCAACTTCCTGTTTCCGAGCGTGACCGGCTGCTGCGCCAATGGCGGAAGGCTGTCACCAAGTCGATGGAGTGGGTCGACGAAGATACGGAATAGACCGGTTGCGCGGCCTGCCAACCCAGCTAGCGGCGCGGCTCGTTCCACATCTCGCTGTCCACAACCAACGTAATCGGGCCGTCGTTCACGAGCTGCACCTCCATGTGCGCACCAAACTTCCCGGTGGGCACGGTCGCGCCCAGCTCACGAAGCGCCACGGCAAACGCCTCAACGAGTGGTTCGGCAACGGCTCCTGGTGCCGCATTGCTCCAGGACGGGCGCGTGCCTTTTCGAATGTCCCCATAGAGCGTGAACTGGCTCACCACGAGAATTGGGGCGTTGCGCATCGCACATGACTGTTCGTCGTCGAGCACACGCAGGTTCCAAACCTTTTCAGCAAGCCGCTTTGCGATCTCAGGAGTGTCACTGTGGGTGACACCGACGAGTACCACGAGTCCTTGCTCTTCGAAGCTCCCGACGACTTCATCTGCGACAGTGACGCTTGCGCGACTCGCACGCTGCACAACCAGCTTCATGGCTAGTAGCCCGCTCGGTCTGCAACCGGGGATTCGGTACTTGCCCAGTCCGCAACAATTGCCGCGGTAGCCGAGACACCGAATCGTGTGGCACCCGCTTCCCACATCGCGCGCGCATCAGCAGCCGTTCGAATTCCGCCAGAGGCTTTCACCCCGAGAATGCCTCCGACTGAGGCCCCCACTGTTTGCGACATCATTCGCACAGCTTCGATGCTCGCGCCTCCAGCAGGACTAAAACCGGTAGAAGTCTTCACGAAGTCTGCGCCGGCTGCAGCTGCAGCGAGGCTGGCCGAACGAATTTGCTCGGGCGTGAGCGCCGCAGTTTCCAGGATGACTTTGAGAACGTGTGGTGCTGGCACGGCCATGCGCACTGCACGAATCTCTGCTTCCAAAGCTTCCCAGTCTGCTGCACGGACAAATGCCGCATTCACGACCATGTCGATTTCATCGGCGCCGTGAGCGATAGCCAGCGCCGCCTCTGCTGCTTTGATTTCTGAGTGGTGAGCACCAGAGGGGAAGCCCACAACCGTTACGATCTCAAGCCCGCGCTTCGCAACGGGCAGCAGCGATGGGCTCACGCAGACCCGTTCAACACCGAGTTTAACCGCCTGGTCCATGAAATCCGAGAGTTCAGCAGGGGTTGTCCCTGGCGCAAGGAGCGTGTGATCAGCGTTTGCGAGAAATAGCTCTGGAGTAAGCGTCATACTCGTCATCCTATTCAAAGCGGAACTGAAGTGTACGAATCGCCTGCTAGCTCGCGTCACTCAACGGGCCGACTCGTTGCACTACAACGACCGCTTCCCCGCGAGCTTCAGATTCTGCTAGGTCAATTTCTCCTTCGATGCCCCAGTCGCGGTCACCGTTCGGATCAAGCAGCACTTGGCGGAATCGCCAAACGTCCTGGCCCCTGTCGAGTTCAACGAGTGCCGCGTTACGCGCATTCGCGTCGACGCCGATCTCGTCGTACTCGGTGAAATAACCATCGAGCGCCTCGCGCCACTGTGCTTCGCCAAACCCATGCGGTCCATCAAGTTCGTCAAGCTCTTTGTAGCGTTCGAGTGACGCAGCCTGTACCCGTCGGAATAGCGCGTTTCGCACCATGACCAGGAACGCGCGTTCATTTGCGAGCAGGCTTCGAGCTGTTGGCGGGGCGATGGATTCACGCGCCTCATGTGCCTGTTCAATCGCGGCAGTATCGACGCCCTGTTCAAGATCGAGCGCGGCTGTCCACTCGTCCACCAGACTCGAATCGACCTGGCGCACGAGCTCGCCGAGCCACTCAATGAGCTCTTCGAGTTGCTCATTTTTTGCACTCTCGGGAATCGTTCGTTCGAACGTTCGATATGCGTCGGAGAGGTAGCGTAGGACGCCTCCTTCAGCCCGACCAAGTTCATAGTAAGAAACCAGGTCACGGAACCCAAACGCACGCTCGATCATGTCTCGCACCACAGATTTTGGCTTCAGCTCGTAGTCTCGCGCCCAAGGAACTTCCTTCACGTAGGCTTCGTAGGCCTCGTCGAGGAGTTCTTGGAGCGGTTTGGGATAGGTGATCTCCTCAAGGAGCTCCATCCGCTCTTCGTACTCGATTCCCTCAGCTTTCATCGCACCGATAGCTTCGCCGCGGGCCTTGTGCTCCTGTGCCCGCAAGATGGCGCGCGGATCCTCAAGCGTCGACTCAATCACAGAGATAACGTCAAGCGCATAAGTCTCAGACTCTGGATCAAGTAGCTCAATCGCTGCGATGGCAAATGGGGAGAGCGGCTGGTTCAACGCGAAGTTTGCTTGCAGGTCAACCGTCAACCCGAGCAGCTTTTCGCCATTCTTCTCATGCACTTCAACGATGCCGCTGTTGCGCAGTGTGCGGAAGATCTCGATCGCAGTTCGCGCGTGCTCAAACTGCTTCGCTCGAGGTTCATGGCTGTCGAAGATGAGCATCTGCATCGTGTTGAGAGCCTCGCCCTGCCAGGACTCGCCTCTTCCGATGACGCCAAGAACCATCGCGTGGGTGACACGCATTCGACTCACCAGCGGCTCGGGTTCTGACGCGACAAGCTTGTCGAGCGTTTGCTCATTCCATGCAACGAATCCCTGTGGCGGAGTTTTCTTCTTCACAGGCTTCGCTTTTTTACCGCCTGCTGCCTTCGCCGCAGCTTTCGCTGCAGACTTTGCGTTCTCGATCTCGTGTTCTGGCGCGAGGGCGACAACATCTCCCTCGGTGTCGTAGCCCGCACGGCCTGCACGACCAGCGATCTGATGGAACTCGCGTGCTGACAAGCGACGCATCTTCTCACCATCGAACTTTGTGAGAGCGGTGATGAGGACGGTTCGGATTGGAACGTTAATTCCGACGCCGAGCGTGTCGGTACCGCAGATAACTTTCAGCAGACCTCTCTGGGCAAGCTGCTCAACCAAACGGCGATACTTCGGCAACATGCCAGCGTGATGGACTCCGATGCCCGACCGAACCAGCCGCGAAAGCGTCTGCCCGAAACCTGCTGAGAACCGGAATCCGCCAATAGCTGCCGCGATCTCATCACGACCTGCGCGATCCACAATCTTGATACTCGCCAGCGCCTGCGCTTGCTCAACCGCGTGCGACTGATTGAAGTGCACCAGATATACCGGCACTTCCTTGTCCGCAAGCAGCTGTTCCACAACTTCTTGGGCTGAGGCGACTTCATATCTAAAGCTCAACGGAACAGGGCGTTCAACGCCAGTGACCAATTCAACGCTCCGACCGGTGGCATCTTCAAGGTCTGCTGCAAGGTCAGTGACGTCGCCCAAGGTTGCTGACATCAAGAGGAACTGGGCGTCATGCATAAGCAACAGCGGAACCTGCCATGCCCAACCACGCTCAGCGTCAGCGTAGTAATGGAACTCATCCATGACTACCTGTGTAAAGCCGTCAGCCTCTGCGTTGTCGACGTTCTTATCTCGGATTGCGAGGTTGGCAAGAATCTCTGCTGTGCAGCAGATAATCGGCGCATCTGGATTGATAGAGGTATCACCGGTCACCATACCAACGCGTTCAGCACCAAAGATCTCAACAAGGTCGAAGAATTTTTCACTCACCAATGCCTTAATTGGCGCGGTGTACACCGTGCGGCGTCCCTCAGCGAGTGCAGCGAAATGGGCGCCGAGCGCGACCATTGATTTGCCGGTGCCGGTCGGCGTTGCCAGAATGACGTTCGAGCCGAGCGTCATGCCAAGCACAGCTTCTTCCTGAGCCGGATACAGGCTGAGGCCCCGCTCTTCGAGTGCCCAGGCTTCGAAGGCGGCAAAGATCTCATCGGGCTCGCTAAACGTTGAGTTTTCTAGGACAGCGCCGAGGTTCATGTGAAGGGTTCCTGCTTTCTAGGCGTCTTCCGAACGGGCACTACCCTGATCGAGTTCCGCAAATTTTGCCTGCATGGTCGGATTCCCACGAGTCAATTTCTTGATCGAGACCCCTTGCGCCTTATCGTTCGCAAGTCGCAGGTTGTTTTCTGATTTCAGCAGTTGCTCTTTGACCTTCTGCATTTCAGAAATCGAGGTATCAATACGCTTGATCGCTTCTTGGAATTGCTTGGAAGCGAGATCATAGTTGCGCCCAAATGCACCCTTGAACGCGTCGAGCTCACCTTCGAAAGTGGTGATATCAATGTTCTGCGCCTTCACGAGTTCTAGCTCAGACTTGTAGCGCAACGCATTCAACGCTGCGTTTCGCAGCAATGTGATGATCTGCAAAAAGAACTGTGGGCGCACAACATACATTTTGGGGTACCGATGCGATACATCGACGATACCAGTGTTGTAGAGCTCGCTGTCTGATTCGAGCAGCGAAACGAGCACCGCGTACTCGCACCCCTTCTCATTGCGATCTTTGTCGAGCTCTTTAAGGAAGTCCTCATTCTTCTGCTTGGTCGAAGTTGTATCAGCCTCGTTCTTCATCTCAAACATAATCGAGACAATTTCGACGCCGTTCGGGTCCGAATCGCGGAAGATGTAATCACCTTTGCTGCCAGAGCGCGCGTCGTTGTCTTTCTCAAAATACGCATGAGGGAACGCAGTCGCGCGAATCTGATTGAACGTGTTCTCACAGTGTTGCTCAAGCGTCTCCCCGATCATCTTCGTCGAGAGTCGAGACTTCATGTCGCGCAGGCGCTCGATGGCATCGTCACGGTCTTTCAACTGCACTTCGAAACGTTCAGTGATTGAGCGTTCAGCGAGCTCTTTCTCAAGGGTTGCTCGCTGCAACTCATTCTGCAGTTCATCGCGTTCCTTTGATACCTTGCCTACTGCTTGGGTAACCGCGAGCTCCTGTTCTGTATCTGCTGCACTCAACCGAGACTTCAGCTCTGCAATCTGGGAGTTCAGGGTAGTTTCGGCTTGCTGCAGCTGAACAGCAAACCGAGCCTCAACGAGTTCTGCCTGGGCGACCTGCGCCGCCCTGACCTCTGCAAGTTCAGATGCCATCCGATCACGCTCTTTTTCGACTGCCGCGAGTGCATCGGCGATTGCGATCTTCTGTGCTGACTCGCCAGCGGAGACAAGGGACTCCAGACGTTGAATTTCTGAGTCTTTCATTGCCGTCGCGCGTTGAAGTTCGCCAGCTGCCTTCACTTTGGCAAGCTCGAGCTCTTGGAGCTTCTCCTGCTCCAGCAGCTTCAACCGTTCATGAAGCTGCTGATCAAACTCAGTGTCACGCACCTGCTGCAAAATCTGCGCGTAGCCGGCTTCATCGACGGTGAACGCCTTACCGCAGTGGGGGCATTGAATTTCATGCATGTTCGCTCCTTGCAGCGTGCTTGCGAGGTCATCACAACAACCTTCCCACAGACCACCCACATTTCCCTTGCCTGCAACGCCCGCCTTACTGAACAGGCGCAACATCGGTCGAAATAATCCTGCGATGTCGGTGGCGCAATTTACACTGAGCATCATGTCCGAACTTCTCACTCCGCAACATGTACGAGCCCTTCGTGCTGATGCTCAGGGTTTACACCACGCTGACCAAGGGCTCGGAGCCGACGTCGCCCAAGTCACCGCAATGATGTTGGCGACGCAGGGCCAGGACTGGCAGGCTTCGCAGTGGGCGGTTGGTCGACGCGTAGCGTCAGCTTCACGGCAATCTGTCGTTGATGCGCTGAATGCCGGTCAGATTGTTCGATCTTGGCCGATGCGCGGCACGATCCACTTAGTTGCGGCAGAGGACATCGGATGGCTGCAGAACCTGACGAATAAGAAGCCGCTGGCGACAGCTCCGAAACGTCGAGAAGTTCTTGGCCTAGATGAGAAGATTTTCGCTCGGCTCATCGATACGTCACTCGCAGCCCTGCGGGCGGCCGGTATTGCGGGCCTGGACCGTAACCAGCTTTCCGAAGCTTGGACCGCAGCAGCTATCCCTTGGCAGTCGAACTGGCGTTACCACCTCATTTGGTGGCTCTGTCAGAACGGACTTGCCACCCTTGGCCCTGTTCAAGAATTTGCAGAGCCAAGACTGGTTCTTGCCGAGACATGGCTGCCTGCTACACGTCAGCTAGACGAGATCTCAGCGCTCGTCGAGCTTGCCTCTCGATACACGTTCGCGAGGGGACCGATCCGCGCCAAGGACCTTGCTTGGTGGTCCGGGCTCGGAGTGCGGGAGGTGAAGCAGGGACTCGCCGCCGCGACAGAAGCTGGAACACTCGTTGCGGTGACGCTCACTGACGAACATGGCGAGGCGATGACCGGGTCCCACGGAGAAGCCTGGGTGCACAACGAGTTGATCGGTAAAGAGATTCGGCCCATGCAAGAGGCATTGATGCTCGCACCGTTCGACGAGCACCTCTTGGGATACAGCATTCGCGAACCACAGCTCCCTGTCGGTGGCATCGAGCGCATTGTGCCAGGCAAGAACGGTGCTTTTCTTGGAACAATCATTAACAACGACCAGGTCATTGGGACCTGGCGACGCGACGCAAAACAACGCGAAAAGATGTGCATTGATGTGTTCCCAGGAGCTGAGATAAGCGAAGACGAGATGTCACAGGATGTTGCCCGCTGGAGTGCGTTCAACGGCCAAGATCTCACCGAGATCCGCATCAGCACTGCACACCGTTCGCCCAGAAGAGCATAGGCTACAACAATGGAGATCGGACTCATCTCAATCATCGCGGTGATCGTCTTGATCACCGGCTCCATCATCGGATCGCGAATCGGAATAGCTGCCCCGCTCATTCTGATCTTGCTCGGCATTGGTATTGGCTACCTGCCATTCATGCCTGACATCAACGTCTCCCCTGAGATCATCCTTGTGGGTGTGCTGCCACCGCTCCTATACGCAGCTGCAGTTAACGTGCCGCTGATTGATTTCCGCAGGAACTTCAGACCAGTGATTGGTCTTTCCGTGGTGCTCGTCATTCTCACCACCATGGTGGTCGGGTTCACACTGCACTGGGCCGTACCGCAGGTTCCACTTCCCGTAGCTTTCGCACTCGGCGCAGTTATCAGCCCGACTGATGCAGTTGCGGCAACAGCAATCGGCAAACGTCTTGGCATGCCTGATCGCATTGTCTCAATTCTTGAGGGTGAGAGCCTCGTCAATGACGCTACCTCGCTCGTGCTGCTGAAGACAGCACTCATCGCACTTTCTGGCAGCTTCGCATTTATGCCAGCGGTTGGCATGTTTAGCTATTCGGTTGCAGCGGCAGTACTCGTTGGGTTCTGTGTTGGCATTATCACCGTCTGGGTACGATCCAAACTCTCCAACCCGGTACACGACACCGTTATTTCCTTTGCAGTTCCCTTCCTCGCTTTCATCCCAGCCGAGGAAGTCGGCGCTTCAGGCGTTCTCGCGGTTGTGGTGACAGGGCTCTACACGGGTCATCATGCTGCCTTGAAGTTCAGCGCAACCGCCCGCACGAATGAACGTTTGAATTGGCGCACCATTCAATTCGTACTCGACAACGGCGTCTTTCTCTTAATGGGCCTAGAGTTGCATAGTCTCGTCGACAGCGTCGGTGATTCTTCGTTCCATCTCGGCCTTGTCGCGCTCGTCTCGTTCATCTTGGTCGCCGTACTCATCGTGTGCCGCGCAATTTTCATGGTCCCAACCATTTGGGTAATGCGCCATGCCGCCCGTCGAATTGAGTACCGAAGCCGTGGCCTCGGTCTCGTCGTCAAACGCATGCAGTCGAACGCTGACACTTCAGCCGCGCGGCTGAATCGAACGAAGCGCCTCGCTCAGCGTTCCGCAGCAGATGCAGCTCATGAACGTGACTCACAGCTCGGTTGGCGCGATGGCCTGTTGCTCTCATGGACGGGCATGCGCGGTGTTGTCACGCTTGCGGCAGCCCAATCTGTTCCCGTTGAAGTCCCGTTTCGTGAACAGATCATCCTTACAGCGTTTATCGTCGCAACAGTCACCCTGCTGTTCCACGGGCTCACGCTTCCTATACTGATCCGCAAACTTTGGCCGGAGGGCACAGGAGGAAACGACTTTACGGAGCTCGCGGTGCTCTGTCGAGATCTCATCGACTCCGGCATCACGGCGATCGACGACACGCTTGCGAAAGAAGCGATTACGGGAGGATCCGTTACGCCGGAGCCCATCGCAGAACGCGCGCGAATGAGCAGCAAGAACGCGCTCGCTCCGTTGGCAATTTCTCTCGGGGCAACAAGCCCTTCGCATCCGTCAACACATGAACCTCCTGCCGAGGCTTATCTTCGACTTGCAAATGTTTCACTCGAGGCGCAAAGGGCTGCCCTCCTCGACGAACGTGCGATCGGCCGGTACAGTTCCCGTTCGCTACAGCAGGTCGCGCTCGCACTCGACGCACACGAAAACCGACTCACACCGCCGACAGATCACTAGTTCTTAGTGAACATTTGGGGCGGGCAGATGTGATGATCTGCCCGCCCCAAATGCGTTTCCGAAACTCAGTCAACCGAGCCGATCGAAACCGGATTCGCAAAATGACTAAAGACAATGCTCGTTCGAGTCGCAGATACTGCGGGATGAGTCGAAAGATTCTCCATGACGAAATCACGAACGTGGTCGGAGTCGCGAACCCCCAGATGCATGATGAAGTCTTCCGTACCACCGAGGAAGAACAGCTGCATCACCTCTGGTTGTGCACGCAGTGAATCACTGAGCTCCATGATGAGTTGGCGGGCACCAGAACGAACGGTCACGCTCACGAGCACCTGAAGATCTAACCCAACCGCTCGCGGATCAACCGTCGCGGTAAATCCGGTAATCACTCGCCGAGTTACGAGGTTGCGGACGCGCGCAATACAGGTCGAGGCAGCGACACCAACACGCTCCGCAAGCTCCGCATTCGTGATGCGTCCATTGAGCTGTAGCTCGTGCACAATCTTGAGGTCAACCTCGTCAAGATCAACAGCTCGGCCAGTCTGCTTTGAGCCTTCCAACACGTGTCCTCCTTCGCACTTCGCATTCCCACGCCCCACAAAAGCCGCAATTTGTGCGGATTTCGCAGAGAATTCGATGCTTCACTGACGATATCGAATATACTTCACGAAGAAGAGAACTTTTCCGAAATCTAGCGCGTATTTACAATTCGGGTTAACATTCCGGTGGAAGCTTCGTTTCCTTACTAGCAACTCTGAATAATTGGAGAGAAACATGCGCGTCGGTATTCCTACCGAGATTAAGAACAACGAGAACCGCGTTGCCATCACTGAGGCAGGCGTATTCGAGCTCGCTCGCCGTGGCCACGAGGTATTCGTTCAGGCTGGTGCAGGCCTCGGTTCGGCTATCACCGATGAGGAGTACGCTGCTGCAGGCGCGAAGATCATCGAAGGTGCAGACCAGATCTGGGCTGAGTCGGACATGATCCTCAAGGTCAAGGAGCCCATCGCTTCTGAGTACGACAAGATGCGTAAGGGCCAGGTGCTCTTCACCTACCTGCACCTTGCAGCAGAAAAGGCACTCACCGAGGCAGTCCTCAACTCGGGCACCACGGCTATCGCCTACGAGACCGTGCAGCTTGCAAGCCGCGCACTCCCCCTCCTCGCACCGATGTCTGAGGTCGCTGGTCGCCTCTCGGTTCAGGTCGGCGCATACTCGCTGATGAAGGCAAACGGCGGCCGTGGCATCCTCCTCGGTGGCGTGACCGCTACCCGCCGCGGCAAGGTTGTTGTCATCGGTGGCGGTGCTGCTGGTGAGCAGGCTGCACGTATTGCATACGGCATGGGCGCAGAGGTCACCGTCATTGACATCGCTCTCCCCCGCCTCAAGCAGCTCGAGGACGAGTTCAACGGTCGCATCCAGACCCGCACCTCGAACGCTCACAACATCACCGAGGCTCTCAAGGAAGCCGATCTCGTTATCGGTTCGGTCCTGATCCCCGGCGAGAAGGCACCCAAGCTCGTTACCGATGCAATGGTCGCTCAGATGAAGAAGGGCTCGGTCCTCGTCGACATCGCTATCGACCAGGGCGGCTGCTTCGAGAACTCGGTTGCAACCACTCACGACAACCCGACCTTCGAGGTTCACAACTCGATCTACTACTGTGTTGCAAACATGCCCGGTGCGGTCCCCGAGACCTCAACCGCTGCACTCACCAACGCAACCCTCCCCTACGTCGTCGCACTCGCTGACAAGGGCTGGGCTAAGGCACTCAACGCAGATGCAGCGCTCGCTAAGGGCCTGAACGCGTTCGAGGGCAAGATCACCAACGCCGGCGTTGCACAGGCATTCCCTGAGCTCCCCGCAACGGAACTCGCAGAGGTTCTCGCAGCAAACGCGTAACTCCCAGGAGTATTCTGGACTTCATGGATTTGAAGTTCTCATTCGGAGGGGCATCACCTGATCAACATGATCATGGCGGTGCCCCTTCGGGCATTCCCCTCCCATTCGCAACGAAACCTCTGGCTTCAACGAGCAGCGTGCTCGAACTGCGTGCTCGCATCGAAGACACCGAAATCGTAGGCGAGGCACTCTCTGGAGACGGGGTTGCTTACACCACCTCTCGTGTGGCGCTGCAGAGCAACGATGACGCCTCCCTCGCAAAGGCGGTACGTTCAGCGGTCAGCCGCGCGGTCGCAGGACTCGAGGCTCCGATGATCGACTCAATCTCTGCGCTTGTCTTGGATCTTTCGGGAAAAGAATCCGTAGTACTCGCTGAGCTTGGCATCACTGCAGATGTCACCGCCACGCCTGTCGCGACGGTTGATGCAGCTCTCCAAACGAGAGTCGGTATCTCCTCTGGCACGGTCATTCGTTTCGGCGCATAGCAGCCTGTCGCTCACGATGCGTTTACATAGCGAAGCGGCCTCATCATGTGTTCCATGATGAGGCCGCTTCGCTATGTAAACGATGCCGTCAGAGCTACGCTCTTGATTCCTGCGCTACCGCTTTCGTAGCTCTTGGAAGCGAAGAATTCGCACAATCGCTTCTTCGACGGCGGCTTCACCGGCAGCGTATGACAAACGCACTGCCCGATCACCGTGCACAAGGTCAAAATCAACGCCTGGCACCACCGCGACGTTCGCTTCACTCAGGAGCGCTTTCGCGTATGCAGCAGAGCTGCCAAATTCTTCAAGCCATGGCCCGAGTTCAGAGTAATAGTAGAAGGCTCCATCCGATGGTGCTGCGGTTCCCCATCCGAGTTCGGGGGCGGCATCAAGAATCAATGAGCGAGCCCGTGCAAATCCGGCAACAACTGCATCGCGCTCAGCATACGATTCTTCAGTAAATGCGGTGAGTGCCAGCTCCTGAGCAGGAGATGGTGGGGACAATGCAAAGTTTGATGCTAGCGCCTCGACTGGGCCACGCAGGTCCTCAGGCAGTATCGCCCATCCGAGCCGCCAACCAGTCATACCCCAGTACTTCGAAAATGAGTTGATCACGACCGCGTTCGGGTCGAGTGACGCAACCGAAACTCCCCTCGGATCTGCCTCACCTGGCTGAGGGAAGGTAATTCCGTGATAGATCTCGTCGCTGATGATGCGCGTGTGGTTTCTCTGGCACCATCCCACAAGAGCTGTGAGCTCGCCACGATTGAGCATCGTTCCGGTCGGATTCGCTGGCGACGCGACCACAAGCCCAGCCAGCTCACCGTGCTCTCGAACTGCTTCGTCAAGGAGCTCGGGAGTCGGCTGGTATCGCGTTTGGGGACCCGTCGGAATTTCGATGACTTCGACGCCAAGTGTGCGCAGAATATTCCGATATGCGGGATACCCCGGCGACACCAGCGCAACACGGTCACCGGGATCAAACGCAGCGAGGAATACCAGTTGGAACGCCCCTGAGGAACCCGTGGTTACCGCAACAGCCTCGGGCTCAAGGTCGACGCCGTACCAATCGAAATAGTGCTTTGCGATTGCCGCACGCAACGGCATCGTTCCGAGCGGGCCTGTGTAGCCGACAGCCTTGAGTGTGCCTGGCGCTGGACGGGCACTGGGTTCACCAGCACACAGTGATACGACGTCTTCTCCAGCAAGTCGGAGTCGTGCGACCTCGTCAGTGATTCGCATGACCTCAAAATGAGGAATCTCAGATCGTTTTGATCCGCCCCCTCGTTTACGGGGGATCTCAATGCCACCGGTGTGATGTGCAGGCGGCGTCTTAAATGGAATTGCGTGTCTCATTTCAGCTCCTCAGCAGGCACGGAGGATTCGGCCTGCGGCGTGTCAGAGTCGGAACTTGCGGCAGCAAGATGCCGCAAGAAAATTACGATCCACATGGCGATCACGCCAGCCGCGATGACTTCAAACGCGGCAAGGTTATATGCGCCAATGGGCCAGAAAAACAAGGCTGCAACGATGATAGCGATCATCACACCATCGGAGAACAGCAGGAACGGCTTTGGGAAACCGTCGAGCCACCAGCGCAGCCCAATGAGCAATGCTCCGAAAAGCACTGCCATGCCAGTCGCAAACGTGTTGTGAAAGAGCAAACTCACGTTCACTGGGACTACGCCAACTCCGGCAAGACAGATGCCAATCCCGACGAACAACCATGCCACGTATGTCGTGTTGCGCCGAGTGCTTGGAAGTGACGCGACGTCCCATTTGCGCAATTCGCTGTGAATCTGTGACGCAAGCGACGCGAACAGAAAACCGCCAACGATAAACGTGATGTTGAACACGCTGCTGCTGAAGTCGTCGCCTGTGCCTAGCTCGCTAAAGTGCAGCTGCCACCATTCAGCTTCTGATGTCGTCAGCATTGCAACAACAATGCCACCTACCATGAACATTGCAAGCAGAGTTGACAACGACTTCATGGTGATATTTCCACCGGAAATAGTGCCAGCGTATGCAGCGGCAGCTGCACAAAGCGCGACAACGAGTGTGCTCGTCAACGCATCAAGCCGAAGCCCAATAACGCCCTGCACGACCACGGCGGTAAGTAAGAGCATCATCAAGGCTGCGATGCCTGCGTGGGCAAGCGCTATCACCACGGTATCGAACCAACGTTGCAGGCGTCGGCCAAGTGTGAGGGTCGTTGCTTCACAACGCATAGCTCGCGAATATTCAAGGGCAGATGCAATGCCGGCGCACAAGCTGGAAGCTACTAATCCGATACTGCCAGGAGAAATCAGCCCCCAGGCAGGGACACTGTCTCGAAACAAGAGCAGCCCGGCGATTGCACTCACGACCAGGGCATAGAAGGCAGCACTCAGAGCTCGCACTTCGCGCTGCATCTGCATTGTCTCAGTGGTGGCATCTACCCCCGGGTACAACACCCCGAACACGATATCCGTTGCACGGTGAATGGCTGACGTTGCCCTGCTCATACCTCCAATTGTAAGTGTGAGGCTCGCTCAAGGAGTCGAAGATACCCGGACAGCGCGGCCAGGGACTCAGCACTTGTCGGCAGGCCATCCCCCAGTCGGTCTGAGGCAACCAAGTATGCAGCCCACTGGGCGCGACTCATCGCAACGTTCAGCCTGTTCCGCATGAGGAGAAATTCCAGGCCGCGCGGCACATCGTCAGCACTGGACGCCGCCATCGACACGACCGCGAATGCAGCCTCCTGGCCCTGGAACTTATCGACCGTACCTACGCGAATGCCGTCCAATCCTGCTTGCAACAGCCACTCTGTAATGCATTCGACCTGCGCGTTGTAGGCGGCGACAACAATTATGTCTCCGGGATCCACTGCACGACGAGGATGTTCTGCCGAGATAAGTTCACCGGCAAGCAGGCGACGAACCAGCTGTTCGACCACGGCGGCTTCCTCAGGCGAATGCGTGGCATTGCCAGAGTGAGAGACCGTGACGAGTGAAAGCCCGGCGTTTCCGACTCCGAAGGCGCTGCGCTCGAGCGCGCTCTCATGTGCGGTCAATCGATTCTCATACGACAGCTCAGATACCACTTCGGTGAGTTCAGGGCGCATGCGCCGCGTCTCCGCAAGGAAATATCCCTTGTCTGCAGGCAACGTCCCCTGCTCACCCAGCAACCAGCCAAGTGCAGAAGTGTCGACGGGTTCCGGATGACTTCCCTGGGAAACCTGTGGCAGCTGTTGCGGATCGCCGAGTAGGAGCAATCGTTCCGCTGCAACTGACGCAGCGATTGTCGGGGCGAGGGAGAATTGTCCAGCTTCATCAATTACGAGAAGGTCAAGGGAACGCCGTGCTATGCGATCCTCATTCGAAAAGTCCCAAGCTGTACCTCCGATAACACCTCCGCGATTTGTCTCGATCAGGCCAGCAAGGAACCGGCCGTGACCATTCTTTGGAAGGAGCGTGTAGTCGGAGTCAGAATCGTTCGTAGGCCCGGTACCCGTCTGCGGCACTTTGCCAACGACCTCTGGGGAGACACCTGCCCGCACCACGCCAGAAAGCACATTCTCGACAACTTTGTGGGACTGCGCAACGACGCCAATCCGCCAGCCGTCTTCCTCAACCAGTCGTTTGATGACCCGCGCAGCCAAGTACGTCTTACCTGTACCTGGCGGGCCTTGAACCGCCAACGCAGCCCTGTCAAGCAAACGAATCGAAGCAGTCACTGCACCAATAGTGCGGTGTTCTGCATTGCCATCAACCGTAGCGAGGGCAGCTTCTGACTCTACAGCGACGAGCGCACAATCTTCACGCAAGTGTGGCGCAGCTCTGCAGAGCAGACCGAACACGGGATCTCGTACGACGCCTTGGGCTCTCACCGCGTCAACGAGTGTTCGACCCCATTCCTCAATTGCTCCCTTCTGCCTTCCCGGATGCGGTGGGGCCCCTGGCGTGAGTGCTACCGGTAGACCGACATATGGTTCAGTATCTCGGCCAAGCATTTCCTCGATTGTCACACCGTCGAGGTGCCGCTCAATCACCGTCACGTTGCGTGCGGCACGTTCACCTGGCCGCCAATTGGCTGTAGGGAATGGGGCGGGGTACTCATACAACGCAAACAGGTTTGTTCCCGGTTTCAGGGAGCTGCCAGGAGCAATACCACCACGAATTCTGAGATACCGTCTGCTCGCGCGTTTGCCTTCTGGCGTGTGCCAATCTTCCTCAACATAGCTCAGTGACGATTCAACGACGACCACGTCGCGAGTGTCTGCCCAGTCGTCAATTGGGTCCGTGAGTCGCGCGTAATGCGACCACCAGAAAGACTTCTGCTCCCTCTGATGGTAGTCAATCGCGCTCGAAGCAAGCCGCAGAGCTTGCGCTCGGGCCGGGTCAAACTCTGCATCTGCGAGTTCGAGCAACTCGCTACCGACCTCGCTGAGTTCAACGTTCGGGAGCGTCTCTGCGGGAAGTAGCTCAGTCGGGGAAAACGGAACGACATCGTGGGCGCGAGCGAGTGATAGAAGCCAGTCACGGAGACGAAGTGTTGACACGCAGTCATAGCGGTTGTAGTCAGCAATGGCGTCAAGCCGGCGCTGCCCCAGTTCTTGATTGTTCAGATCGCTGGATGCGAGTTGAGCGCTCGCTTCGGCATATTCAGATACCGATTGCGCACCGGAGGTCACCCCCTCTTGATCCCGCAATTCATTGCCCATATACAAGGGTTCAAGTTTCTTGATCGAGTATGACCGTGAGCCGACTCGCAGCGCACGTCGAACGATCGGGTACAGGTCAACAAGCACGTGTTCTCGAAGCAGTTGATCAACTTCAACCTCGCCAACCCCATGGCGAGCAGCAATCGACAGGAGATGTGACTTTTCATATGCCGCGTAGTGATAGATCTTCATGTCGGGCCAGCGGCTTCGACGTTCGTTCACAAAATCGAGAAAGTCGCGCAGGGCTTGCTTCTCGGCTTCTAAGTCGTGCGCCCAGAACGAAGTGAAACGCTCGTTGACATCGACCATGCCGAACAAGTAATCAATGCCCCAACGGTGTCCTTGAGGTTCCCGATACAGCGGGTCGCCCTCAAAGTCGAAGAAAAGGTCGCCCTCGCTTGGCGCAGGAATCGCAGCCAGCGCCTGCGCATCGACGACCCGCACGGCCAAGGTGCCACTGAGTGAGGTTTCAAGCTGCACCGCAGCCTGCGCGACCGTGCGTTCCAATACGCCATGAGCAATACCATCGATTTCGGGCAGCTGATGTTCAAGCGCAGCAACTGAATCGATAGTTTCATACCCCGAAACGCGCAGGAGGTCACGCTGCCGCCGCGTGATTCCAGCGATGAGCAACGGGTCACGTGAAGCCGTCACTTCAGGCTCGCACACCTCACATGTGCCGCACGCCGAAATTGAGGCGTCACCCCAGCGCACTGGTTCGGCGCTGGCTGGCGTTCCATCATTCCCCACCGCACACACTCGGTCAAAGAGCATTCGGTGCAGTCGTTCTCTCCGTGCTCGAAAGACGGGAGCGATATCAGCAACCTTATGTCGAGACTCTGCGCCGTCGCCCATAATCAGCACAGCCTCGGGCGAAACTGGAACCCCGATACGCTCGAGTTGCTCGGCATACGCTGCGAGTTGCATGAGCGCAGTCACCTTGGCTCGGCGGGCAAGCTTGGTGTCTTGTACCTCATAATCGCCGTTTGGCTGCAGCTTGAGAAAATCTGCGAAGCCTAGGAACCCAAGCTCCATTTCGCCAGACTCTGTCGCCACGCTCTTTTGTGCGGGGTCGAAGAATGTCGCTTGAAAGACAACTTCGGTTTGCCCGAGCAAACTTTCTCGCGTCGCCTGTGCTGCGAGAGTAAGCGCAATCTCGTCGCGTGGATCACAGCGCGCGATCTCTACTACCCCGCCAGCATGCCCGGCTTCCCCAGGAGCAAATTCAGCACGATACTGCTCGAGAACGCGCTCTTCATGAGCGTTGCCCAGCGCGGCTGCACGCGCCAGCATGGGATCATCATCGGCAGGCACCGCGACGTTTCTCCCCAGCTTGGCATCCACCCTGCGCAAGAATGCAAATTCGCACATACTCGCAGCGGTCAGGTCGCTTGCACTCGTCATAATGCGAGTTCCGCCGCCGCTGCGATGCTGCATGAACATGTCTGCTCCTTAGATACAAGATGATGCGAACGACGTTACCCGGTAGCACTGACATTGCAGGGCAGCAGGGCATGCCCCGACGAAAGTAGTCGAGCAAGTATCGCAATTTCCTCGCGCTCCTTCGAGCGATGACGTAGGCTGGAGGGCACGGGGCAGTCTCTCACTCCCCCTATCGTCGCTGATGTTATGCGCGCAAGTACCTTCATCGGTATCGCGTTTGCGCCTTTGAAGGTGCACTTTCTATCCGCGGCGAACGAATGCGCAGTTCCGCGCACTCGCCGACCCAGCAGCGATTCACGGCATTGATAGCCGAACGTGTTTTAGGCAACTTCACGCTGCCCCCTTTGAAAGGTTTCTGTGACTGAACAGACCCCCAACACCCCATCCTTCCTCGACCTCGGCGTTCCCGCACCCATCGCGGCAGCACTCGAGAAGAATGGCAAAACTGAGCCGTTCCCGATTCAGCGCGACACGCTTCCTGACACGCTGGCAGGCCGTGACGTGCTCGGCCGTGGACGTACTGGCTCGGGCAAGACCATCGCATTTGGCATCCCGCTTGTTGCGAACCTCGCTGACGACGCAGCCAAGAAGCGGAAGCCGAGTCGGCCACGCGCGATCGTGCTTGCACCGACCCGCGAGCTCGTCACCCAGATTGCCGAGACGGTGAAGATGCTCGCCGACCCTGTCGGCGTGAAGGTTACGACAATTTTTGGTGGCATTCCCCAGCGACGTCAAGAGGCCGCACTTGAGGCAGGCGTCGACATCGTCGTCGCTGCACCTGGCCGCCTTGACGATCTCATGCGTCAGAACCTCGTCGACCTCTCCGGCGTCGAGATCACCGTTCTCGACGAGGCAGACCATATGGCCGACATGGGCTTCTTGCCCGTCGTTACGCGCATCTTGAACAAGACGCCAAAGCAAGGCCAGCGACTCCTCTTCTCTGCGACCCTTGACAACGGCATCGACAACATCGTGAAGAAGTACCTCCACGATCCAATCTTGCACTCCGTTGATACTGCAGAAAGCCCGGTCCCCCTCCTCACACACCACGTTTTCGAGGTTTCCGGCAAGGGCCAGAAGGACGCGCTCATTGAAGCGCTCGCTTCGGGCACTGCACGCCGAATCTTCTTTACCCGTATGAAGCATCAGGCGAAGAAGCTTGCGAAGCAGCTGACTGCTGCGGGAATCCCGGCCGTTGAACTTCAGGGAAATCTGTCGCAAAACGCGCGCGACCGAAACCTTGCTGAATTCGTCTCCGGCGAGGCAAAGGTTCTTGTTGCGACCGACGTCGCAGCACGTGGCGTCCACGTTGATGGCGTCGAACTCGTCGTACACATTGACCCCCCTGTAGAGCACAAGGCGTACCTGCACCGCTCAGGACGCACAGCTCGTGCAGGCAATGAAGGTGATGTTGTCACGATCGTGCTCCCAGAGCAGCGCGGTGAAATGAAGCAGATCATGCGCGCAGCGAAGATCCGCGTCACGCCGAAACAGGTCGACACTCTCGCAAAGAACATCGATCCTGACATCCTTGCGCTCATTGGCGAGGTTGCGCCGCGAGTGAACCCGAAGGAGACCGAGCGTCGCCGCGCAGAGGCTCAGGCGGAGCAGCAGCGCGCTGCAGGCCATGCGCCATCAGGCGCAGGCAAGTCGCAGGGCGCAAACGCGAAGCGCAAACGTGCGCGCAGCGGGCGTGGTAGCGGCGCAGGCAACGGTGCCGCTCAGCAGTCATCAGGGCGCAGTGGCGGCCAGGGTGGCCAGCGTCAGACACGTGGCCAGAGCAACGGTGGCGAACACCGCGGCCAGGGCAATGGGCAGCGCGGCAACCAGAATCGAAGCCAAAGCGGACAGCGTCAGGGCGGCAGCGAGCAAGCCGGTCAGCGCCGAAGCGGCGGCCAGCGTCGAGCACAGCGCCCATCCGGCTCAAACTAGACGTTCACACGAGAGCGGGGCTCTCACCGATTGACGCGGTGAGAGCCCCGCTCTTGTTTTCTGTGAAGGGGGCTTAGGCGCTGGCACCATCCACATATACCCAACGCCCGTCGACGCGCGAGAAATTGCTCCGTTCTCGCTGTTCGAAGCGTCCGTCTGTGTCACGACCAATCGCCGTGAACTCAACAACACCCTCAGCGTCAAATGGGCCGCCTGAAACAGTTTCTTCAATAACCAGACCAAGCCAACGAACAGCCGGGTCAAGTTCAAGCGTTGCCGGTCGAGTCGTTGGGTGCCAGGAAGCTAGGAGATACGCTGAGTTCTCGAGAACGAACGCAGAGTACCTCGACCGCATGAGTCGTTCGGCCGTAGGCGCATCGCGTTCCCCCGTGTGAATAGCCTCGCAGCATTCTGCATAATTTGCACCGCTCCGGCACGGGCATCGAAGCGATTGCACAGGTGCAGAAATATCAGTCATACGAAATAGCCTATGCGTGGCAGTTCGCAAACAGCGCCAGTTCAGGGCAGAATAGTAATGTGTCGACATTTTCGTCGACTTCCAGACTTACGAGGAGATACTGTGAAGATTTTCACCCGCATCGCCACCGCTGTGACCGCCGCAATCGCATCGGTGTTCATCGCGGCTCCCGCTTTCGCTTCGACCGAGGGCGAGAAGATCGACTTCCACGCAATGTTCTCGACTGCAGGCAACTCGCACAACATGGTCGCTATCTCGATCGTGATGCTCGTGCTCCTCGCAGCCGTGCTGCTGCTCTCGACCGGCATCGGCAATCTCTTCGAGAAGAAGAAGTAGAACTCAGTTTCTGCGTCATAACTGAGCGGGCGATCGGCAGATGCTGGTCGCCCGCTCAGTTATTTTGCCGCGGGGTGTCATTACAGCGTCGCTCGCAGACGTGAAATCACGTCTCAGCACCTTCGCACACGCTTTCCCCTACGCACGAAGGCCCCGGTCTCCTCAGGAGCCGGGGCCTTCGTGCGTACGGGTGTAAGTGCCTAGTTTGCAGTTGCGGTAAGCGGATCACGTACGACACGGAACATGCTGACACTCGCGTCTGCAGCACCGCGAACGTGCCCTGTCGGCGATGCAGCGACAGCCTGCAAGAAGCCAACGGTCTCTGCGGTGATCTCTTCGCCAGGAACCAGGTTCGGAATGCCTGGCGGGTATGCCGCGAGCGTATCTGCTGAGATGCGACCGACAGCCTCTGCGGCAGGAACCAGCTCGGCTTCACTGAAGAAGGCAGCTCGAGGAAGCATTCGCAGGGTGCCAGCATCGGGCAGCGAAGGGAACTTTTCTGGCACAGTTGCTTCCGCGCCAGCTGCCGCCTTCGCTGCGAGTGCCTCATTGGCAACCGTTTCGAGCGCGGCCATGATGCGATCCAAATCTGGAGTCGCGAGTGCGCCAAACACCGCAACAATCGTCGTTGCAGTCGACATCTCGAAGTAGACATGATGATCGTTTGTCAGACGATCGCGAACCCAGTGACCGCTTTCCCCCAGCGCTGAAACATCAATGGGGATGCGCAGCGGATCAGTTTCGACGATGTCGTCAAACGCATCGAAGTGGTCGCTGACCACTGAGAAGTGTCCACTTGCCCGGAGGCGCGCACGGAATTCTTCTGCAAGTCGAATGGACTCGCCAACCTGTGCTTCACCGTTTGCAAGCGCGTGACGCGCTGCATCAAGCGAACCGGTCAAAATGCCGCTCGCCGAGGTCGAGGCGGTCATGGTGAATGCACGGTCCACGAATGGAAGCAGTCGATCAGCAAACTCAGTATCACCGAGGTGCAACATAGCTGACTGCGTCAGCGACCCTGCAAGCTTGTGGGTGCTCGAGATCACGAGATCTGCGCCAAGGCGCGCTGGCGATTCAGGCAGATCAGGGTGGAAGCCGAAGTGCGCGCCCCATGCACCGTCAACGATCAACGCCGCTCCATACGAGTGGGCGACGGCAGCGAGTCCAGCGACGTCTGCGGTCGAACCGAAGTAGCTTGGCGAAACAACATACACGCTCGAGACCTCGCGACCCGCAGCGTGCTCCTCTCGCAGCGCGTCATCGAGCGCGGCTGGGGTGAGGCCGTGAGCGATGCCATGCGCTTCATCAACGCTTGGCTTCACAAATGCGGGGAGAAGCCCTGCAAGCAATACGCCATCGGTAAAGCTTGAATGCGAGCTGCGCTGCATGAGCACACGTTCGCCGAGCGAACGAACCGCAAATGCTGCGGTTCGGTTGCCCTGCGAAGCGCCGTTGGTGAGGAACCACGTACGCTTTGCACCCCAAGCGTCTGCCGCGAGCACACGTGCCTGCTCCATTGGCGAATTCTCGCCAAGGTCAATTCCATCGAGCATCAGCGGCACGTCGAGTTCAACGACGCGCGGTCCGAACACCTCTGCAAGATGAGCTCCACCACCGGTGGGGTTGCAGCCGTGGCCTGGAACCATAACGTTTTCTGGGCCCGCTGCCGCATAGCGCTTGATCGCATCAACGTAGGGCATTTCCTGCTGAGCTACGGCGTCCATGCGAGCACCTTCACCCGCACGGATCCCAGCTGCATTGATTGAAGTCTTCATACTTCCAGAGTGGACAAGAATTCATTTGCACGGAAGCGCGATTTTCCTGACTGGCACCATATAAGATATGGATCACTATGATCGATCTCCGTCAGATCCAAGCCCTCATCGCCGTTGCTGAGGAAGGCTCGGTCGCCCGCGCTGCCGTCCGTCTCGGTTGGAGCCAGCCCACCGTCGACTATCACCTCAAGAATCTCGATCGGCTCGCCAGGATTCCGCTCACCAGCCGCAGTAGTCGCGGGAGCCAATTGACGGCGCCGGGACAACTCATGCGCGAGCGCGGAGAGGAGATCCTCAATCTGGCGGATCGTGCGCTCACCGACGTTCGCGACCTTGCCGCCGTTGGACGTACCAAGCTTCGCTTTGGTACGTTCCCCACCGCAGCAGCGAGGCTGCTCCCAGGCATCGCCGCGCTGCTCGGCAACCGCGGCATCGAGCTCGACACCACACTCGCTGAGGTCCCGAACCTCCTCGAGCAGGTGAACCGACGCGAACTCGACGCAGCACTGCTCTACCGCATCCCAGGGTTCGACATGCCTTTCCGCCCCGAGGTACGGTCACTGCATCTACTGACTGATCCGCTGCTCCTTGCGCTGCCCGCAACGCACAAACTCGCAGGTGCAGACACGATAAGCGAGGCAGATCTCGCTCAACTCGTTTCTGAGACTTGGGTGTTGGGATCCACACCGGGTGATGCCGTTGATGAAATCGTGCGTGAGGTAGTTGGCGCAGGCAAGCCGCTCACAACGGCAGTGAGAAGCGACGACTACGCCGTCGTTCTTGGCCTCATCGCCGCAGGAATGGGTGTCGCACTCATCCCCAGCTTGATGCGAGCGCACCCGCCAGAGGGCGTGGTCTTGCGCCCCATTCAGTCTTCTCGATTCTCTCGAGAGCTCATACTCGCCGCACCAGTTTCGAAGGGTGCAGATGCTCCAATCATGCACCTCTCAGAGGCAGTGCGGCGTACGATTCACGACCTCGACTAGTAATAATGTCGAGGTCGTGAATCGCTCACCACGTTGCTATTCGCCGATAACCTGAACGTCGCCCGTCGCGGAAGAGACCGCCGCGGGTGACGTCGCAGGACGCACGAAGCACGCGATGACGATGCCGACTGTCGCAATCGCCCCGCCAATAATGAACGCCGCTTGAGTTCCCTGCGCAAGCGCGTCGATGGCTGCCACGCCGGGTTCCTGAGCCGCGGACACAGACACAAGCGTCATCACGGTAACAAACAAGGCGGTACCCGCCGCACCGGCAACCTGCTGCAGCGTCGAGATTGTTGCGCTGCCATGCGAAGCGAGATGCATCGGGAGCGAGCCAAGCGATACCGCAAAGAGTGGCGTGAAGACACCAGCGAGACCGATACTGAGCACGAGGTAGACCGCGAGAACCATCCAGATACTGGTGTCTGCAGTAAATAGCCCCATAAGCCAGAGTGCGATTGCCGTAACCGTCATACCCGGAATAAGCGCAATACGCGGGCCGCGAGTATCGACGATACGTCCAACGATGGGCCCAAGGAGCCCCATGATGAGACCGCCAGGCAGCATCACCAGTCCGGTTTCGAGCGGGGCGTAGCCGAGCACGTTTTGCACGTAAATTGGCAGCAGGATCAGCGACCCAAACAGCGCCATTGAGCTCACCACAAACAGGATGACTGAAAGCGCGAAGGGTCGACTTTGGAAGGTTCGGAGGTCAAGCAGCGCGCGATTTGTGCGCTGTAGTGAAAGCTGTCGCCAAACAAAGAGCGCGAGCGATACCACGCCAACACCGACAGGAATGAGCGGGTTGATACCAGCCGCTCCGTTCGCCGCCGCGCCAACAGCGCTCAGGCCGTAGACGAGTCCGCCAAATGCAAGCGCAGAAAGCACGACCGAAAGCGCGTCGATGGGAGCTTTGCTCGTTACGCCGACGTTTGGCATTCGCAGCACACCAACGACCAGGGCGATCAGCGCGATTGGAAGCATGATGATGAAGAGCCAGCGCCAACTCAACGACTGCAGCACCATACCCGAAATGGTAGGGCCAAGTGCTGGGGCGACAGACATGACGATCGCGATCCGCCCCACAATTGCGCCGCGCTGGCGTTCAGGAACCAGGGTGACCACTGTCGTCATCAGCAATGGCATCATGATCGCTGTACCACTCGCCTGGACGACGCGTGCTACCAAGAGCAAGCCAAATCCAGAGGCGATTGCGCCAAGCAACGTACCAATTGAGAACAGGGTCATAGCGACGCCAAACAGCGTACGGGTTCGCACACGCTGAATGAGCATGCCCGTGATCGGAATGACCACACTCATAGTGAGCAAGAATGCGGTAGTCAGCCACTGGCCAGCAGCAGCGGTGATACCGAGGTCACTCATAAGTACCGGCAGCGCAACGCCCATGACGGTCTCATTGAGGATGACAACAAATGCAGAACCCAGGAGCAGCCATACGGCGAGGCGCTCTACTGGGCCAAAAGTTCGTTCGTAGGTTTCAGACATAAGTCTTCAACCTTACGATATTTTTGCCTCTCAGTCGAATTCTTGTTCGAATAATCTCTGCTCGCGCTCCGCGCCTAAGCCTTTCTAGACGAAGAGCCTGTCTCGGCACCTTCACCACGAGGTTCAGGCGCCTGAGAGTCGCTTTCTTCCTCTTGAGCTGCCTCTTTCTTTGCTTGCGCTGCAGCACGTTCTTCGGCGATCTGTTCGGCTCGCGCAGCACAGGCAGCCGATGCGTCTTCAGGCAGATCAAGCGCGGCGCGTGCTTCCGCGGCGATCTTCCCGCTTTCGGTTGCGCCTGGCCATTCGTAGCTAATGATCGCGGTCGCTGTGAGTTTGCGCGCGGCAGGAACTGCCTTCGCGTCGGCACTGAGCGAAGCACTCACGTTGTCGATTAGTGGGGCTGCCGCTTCTGGCCACACCATGTCAGCAGACTGCAGTTCCTTCGCAGCAGCGCTGCTCGCATCTGCGAGCTTGCCGAGTGCTTCTGCATACAAGCGCGTATCGTCTTCTCCGCGAGTGATCCCGATCTGCAATCGGTCGATTTCAAGGTCAACCGCATCCCACGCCGCATTCACAGGACACACGACGTCTAGGTACCGTGTTCCCGCTTCAGAAAGCGTGAGGGTCTCTGGCTCTGGCTCTGGCTCTGGGGCCGCAGACGTGCAACCACTGAGTCCCGTGGCCAACACCGCAGCTGTACCAACACCGAGAGCTAGGGTGAATCGCTTCATACACACTAGATTACCGCGAGCTATGCTTGCCCCATGGCCAGATACCTCACCGAAGAAGCCGCCGCTGCCGACGGATTCACGATCGTTCACGAGCCACGCAAGTCAGAGTTCGCGTTGTACCGCACAACCGAAACGAAAACGCGCAAGCTCGGTGAAGCACATTACACGCTCAGTGGCGAGCCCGGGTCTCCTGACGCGACGATCAACTTCGACCACACGTTTGTTGACCCAGAACTCCGCGGTACCGGGCTCTCCGGTCTGCTTGCGCACGCTGCCGTATCCTCCGATATTGCCGCGGATCGACGCACGCTCGCGTCCTGCTGGTTTATCGACGGGTACCTCAAGAAGCATCCCGAATTTCGCCGCAGCTAGTTCGTCGTAACTAGTCGGCGTCCTTCGAGCCGCGTCGGAACCCTCGCCGCACCTTTTCAGGCTTCGGTGCGCGGTCGTGCAGGAGTTCAGTGAGGTCCTTGTCAATGAGCTGCTGAATGCGCTCATCTCGATGCTCCTGATAATCCGCACTGCCGCCGCCAGCGTAATACGGGTGTGAGGCACGCTCCTTGAGCGAGTTGCCCACTTCGTCCCACGCAAGCGCTCTGGCGCGCTCAGCAGTGTCGTTCAGATACGCCTCGTCAGCAGCGCGCCGACGAAGTTCTTCTGCGACCCGCTCGTATACTTCCTGCCGATGACGAAGCGTGCGGTTGTCTTCGTTACCGTACTCGGACTCGATCCAGGCGCTGCGCCCTGTGTCACGAATCTCGTCACGCATACGTGCGATGTGACGGGCGTCCTTCTCGCGTTCTTCCGCGAGCTCAATCGCGGCGTCGTGCACGAGCGTGCGGATCCGCTCACGATCGTAATCCTCATGACGCTTCAGCGCATTCATGATGATGCTGTTCTTCACTTCCATCCGAACTGCAACATCGGCAACGAGAAGTCCCTGTTCGACAATTTCCTCTACGGGCGCGAGAACACGACGCGGCAGACGTCGTGGCGGCTTCTTTGCCGACCCTCCACGCTTGCCGTTTTGGCGCTTCGAAAAGATTCCGAACACGTCGCCCCTCTCAATACAGCCTTCGGCGCTGTGACCACGCCGTACTGCTTACGATTATTCCCTATGCTCAGGGTTTTCTTACAACACCGAGGCCCACACTGCACTCGCGGCGGCCGTACCCAGGCTTACTGGTTGACCATTCACGACCACCGTCACCGTTTCGGAGAACGGTTCGCCAGGCAACATGTCAAGCTCGGCATCAACGACGATTCCTCGAGACTGGAAGTACTGCAACATCGCATTGTCGGCGTCTGAAATACGTTCAACCCGCACACGGCACGGCGCTGGTGCGTCGCCGAGCTGGACTGCGTCCGGTCGATGCACCGATCCGTCTGCACCCGGAATAGGGTCACCGTGCGGATCACGTGTGGGCCACCCCAGCACCCGATCGATGCGGTCGATCAGCTCGTCGGACACTGCGTGTTCGAGCCGATCCGCCTCATCATGCACCTCGTCCCAGGTGTAGTCAAGCATTCGCACGAGAAACGTTTCAAGCAGCCGGTGGCGGCGGATCATCGACACTGCGTGCTGGCGCCCCAGGTCAGTGAGCGAGACCGAACCGTATCGCTTGTGATCAATGAGTTCGAGATCGGAAAGCTTTTTCAGCGCATCAGAGACTGTTGAGAGTCGCACGCCAGCAGCCTCAGAGATCGCCGAGTTCGTGACGGGGTCGTCTGACCACTCCTCAAGACTCCAAATAACCTTGAGGTAATTTTGCATACTAGGTGAGAGATCATCGACGCGCACAGGTCTAGGCTACTCGCTACCGATCAATTTCCAGATGCGGCGTTCCGTACTTCACTTTCGCGTCTCGCGGGGAAAGAGCCCGCTCAAGATGACTCGGAGCTCAGCAAGACCCGCCACGAATGAGCTGTCGTCGGATCCGCCCATGCCAATGACCAGCCCCGACCGACCGGCGCCAGCACGCTGCCAGTATGCCCCAAGCGGCGCAACACCGAGGCCCGCAACGGCTGCACGTTCGAGCGAGAGGCGTTCCAGCTCCCCCAGGCTCATGCCAGTCGTCGCTTGCGACGTCGGCAAGAACTCGATAACCGCGTGTAGACCGCCATCCATCGGACGGACACGCACCCCCGGGATGCCGGCGAGCAAATCCGAAACACGATCTCGGCGATCCGCGTACCTTCGCAGCAGCCTCGCCGTATGCCGACGCAGCTCACCACTCGCGAGGTAGCGCGCAAGCGCGCGCTGCACGACGGCGGAGACAGGACCGCCAAGATCATTGCGCACCGCAGTGATCTGACTGCGCAAGTGGTTCGGTGCGACAAGATAGCCGGCCGAGATCGCGGGGGCGACCGTGCGCGAGAACGTTCCAAGCAACACGACGGATCCGTTGACCGGATCGTCAAGCGCGGCAAGCGCAGGCAATGGGCTGCCAGTAAAACGAAGTTCAGAGTCGAAGTCGTCCTCGACGATGACCACTCCCGTGCGCTGGGCCCACGCAAGCAGCTCACGTCGCCGTTGCAGCGAAAGCGAGCCACCGAGCGGGTACTGATGACTCGGCGTCACAATCAGCACATCAAGTATGCCCTCTGGCAGGCGGGAGGTATCAAGACCATCGGCATCAGTGGGGAGTCCTACGACACGTGCCCCGTAGCGCGAAGCAACACCTCGCAGCGTCGGAAGGCCTGGATCTTCGACACCAACCGCAAGGTCTCGACCCCGTGTTGAGCCAAGCGCGGTGAGGAGCAGCCCGAGGCCGTCTCGGGTACCAGCTGTCACGATCACTTCTTCGGGTGCGCGTACCGTTGCACGCATGCGGCGCAAGTGATCGGCAACCTCAGCGCGCAGGCCTTCGTCACCGAGAGCGGGAGCAATCATGAGGGCTTCAGCCGCAGCATCACGCCATGCTGCACGCCACGCTGGACTCTCGATGGCACTCGCAATGGGGTTGCCAGGTGCGAGCGGAAGTGGCGCATCACTTCCGTGTGCCGAAGTGCGATCGTTCGCCCCGTTTGCCCCGTTCGCCGTTGTCTCCGCAACCGGACGTTCGTCGCCCCGCGTCACTACGGTGGCTGGTCCACCAGCAAGTTCCGGATGCACAACGGTCCCACGACCGCGATGTGCTGCGAGGTACCCTTCACCAATGAGTTGCTCGTAGGCGGCAACAACAACTCCGCGTGCGACCCCGAGCCGGGTTGCAAGCGAGCGTGTCGCCGGAAGGCTCTCGCCAGGGAGCACCAGCGACCGGTCAATTGCGTCACGCAGTGCAGCAGCGAGCTGAACAGGGAGTGGCGCCTCAGCCTCTCTGTCGAGTGAGATGGGGAGGCCTGCGGAATCTAACGTGTGCTGCATGTTGTCAGTTCAAGCACGGACTCATCAGCGCGAGAAGGAGCGAGCTGAGCACGCACATCATCGCTATCGAGTGCGTCGAGCGTCGCAGGCTGCCAGGCTGGGTTACGGTCTTTGTGAATGACCTGCGCACGCACGCCCTCGATGAAGTCGTAGCGACTCCCGATACGAGTCAGCACACGAAAATCATCCTGAAGTACCGCAGCGAGGTCGAGGTTTTCCTTCCGCGTGCGTGCAAGCTGCGCAAGTGTGACTGCGAGTGAATTGGGGCACATGCCGCGCATCGTGTCTGCGGTTTTGCGTGCGTCAGCATGCGGGCTCGCGTCCAGCGCAGCAAGCAGCGTCTGAGCGGCAAGCACTGGTTCGGAAAGCGGATCATGCGCAGCCAAAACATCTTCGACGAGCGGCTGCCACCACTGTGCGACAGCGTCGAGGTGTCCTGCTGGTGGCTCTTCACTGAGCACCGCGATCGCAGCTGCCGGTTCTACGCCAGCAACGAGCGAATTCGCAAGCTCGACGAGTCGAGAACTAGGAACGTACGAGTCTGCAAAACCCAGTGCAATTGCGTCAGCCGCGCCAAACTCACCCGCTGTCACGGCGAGGTACTCCCCCATCCTGCGGGGTGCTCGCGCAAGCAACAGGTGACCGCCAACGTCTGGGACGATGCCGATCCGCACCTCAGGCATCGCAAGCCGCGAACGCTCCGTGACCACACGATGCGCAGCGTGACCCGATATTCCGATGCCGCCGCCCATAACGATGCCATCCATGAACGCAATAACCGGCACCTGCGAGATATGAATCAGGTAGTCAACGCCGTACTCCAGCTCGAAGTACTCTGCCTGATTTGTGGCGCGGATCTCCTTGATGTCACCGCCGCCGCAAAGTCCACGTTCACCAGCTCCTGCAATCACGATCGCACGCGAGCCATCACTGTTCGCCGCGCAGATCGCTTCGCGCATGAGCACGAGCATTTCGCTGTTAAGCGCGTTAATCGCTCGGGGGCGGTTCAGCGTGATACGAGTGATCGCACCATCGCGATGGACGAGCACCGGCGTCTCAGTCACGTGTTCCATACCTTGCACGCTAGCAGGCGGCCCGAAGTTTTAGGGGTGTGGAGCGTGTGCGTCGTAGCGTTGGAAGCCCGGGCGTAGCCGAGCGAGGAACACCATAAGCGCAATAACGACGAGCCCGCCAAAGAGCGGTGGCGCCCATATCGCTGCAGCCGTTGCGAGTGCGCCAGCGAACAGGTCGCCAACTCGTGGCCCACCAGCAACGACGACGAAAAAGATGCCCTGCATGCGCCCGCGCACCTCATCTGGGGCTGCGGTTTGCAGAATCGTGGTGCGGAAAATCGAGCTGACATTATCGGCAGCGCCGGAGCCTGCAAGGGCAAGTCCCGCAAGCACAATCGCAACGATGCGAGGTTCGGTGAGTTCTGTCGCAGGGACCGTCAGCCCGAGCCCAAGGGTGAGGGTCGAGACGAGGAGCACCAGCCCGAAGAGTGCAATACAGAGACCGTGTACAGCGATGGCAATGGTAACCGCACGTCCCTGATACCTGACGTTGCCGAGCTTGCCAGAGAGCAACGAACAGACCAGCGCCCCGATAGCAAAGCTGGCGGTGAGCGCGCCAACGGTAATCGGCCCGCCACCAAGAATCAGGGCGCCTGCCGCGGGGAAAACAACGCGTGGGCTTCCGAAGGTCATCGCGATGATGTCATACACAAACGTGGATCGAACGTTGGGAGCCTGACGCAGGAATCGCATGCTGTCACGCATGGATTGCAGCACCGGTGCCGCACGACTGCCCTCTGGAGTGATGCTCGGTAGCCCAACGATGCCGACAAACGCAGCAGTAAACAGGACGACGTCAAGCAGATAGGTCCACGGGACACCGACCGTTGCGACAAGCACACCAGCGACCGCCGGCCCGACCGTTACGGACAAGCCCATCGTGATGCCGTTGAGTGCTGCTGCCGCTGGCAGCGTCTGCGGCAGCAGCAAGCGCGGCAGAATCGCTCCCCTGGTTGCGCCAAGGATGGTGGCCGAGGCCGCATTCACTGCGGCGAGCGCATAGTACGGCCAGGTCAGTTCCACGCCGACGAATGCGATGAGTGTCATCGTGCCAATGCTTGCCCAGGCGAGGAGCGCAGTGATGAGCGCTACGAGCCGCCGGTCGTAACGGTCTGCGAGTGCACCACCCAGTAGTCCTGCGACAATCATGGGGCCGAGTGACCACAGCGCCACGAGAGAGACGGCGAAGGTCGAACCAGTGATCTGGTAAATGTGCAGTCCAACGGCAACGATCGTGACCTGCGAGCCGATGTTGGCGACTGAGCTGCCAATCCAGAGTCGTGCAAACGCCGGGCTCTCACGTAGCGGCGTCAGGTCAACGAGCATTGATGTACGTTTTGCGTGCTGTTCTTCGTTGACCACTGCCCCAGGCTATACCCGGGCTGTGCCTTCGTGTCAGAGGCGGTGCTACACCGTAGGCTGGGTATCGATGTTTGACGAACGCTATGATCTCGACCCCGTTGCTGCGATGAAGGCCAAGCGTGGCCCGGTGCAACGCCTCACGGTACCGCTCGCAAAGGGACTCATTGTTGAGCACAGCGAAACTGAGTGGTGCGGCGCCGTCGTCGGTGCACGTGACGGGTACGTACAGCTCGAGGATTTCCGCGGCAAGGTCCGCACCTTTTCCATGCAAGACGGCTTCATGATCGAGGGCAAGCCGGTCACGCTCGTCATGCCGCAGCGGAAGGTTGCTCGTGCTCGCACAGCATCTGGCTCGTTTGCTGCCCCGCAGGCCAGAGCCCGCGTCGCAATGCCAAGCCGTATCTTCGTAGAGGGCAAGCACGATGCTGAACTCGTTGAGCAGGTGTGGGGCGATGACTTGCGGGTCGAGGGTGTGGTTGTTGAGCTTTTGGATGGCGCAGACAACCTTGAAGATGTGCTGCGCGACTTCGGCCCTGGAAAGGGGCGTCGAGCAGGAGTGCTCCTCGACCATCTCGTGACCGGCAGTAAGGAAACGCGGATCGCAGACGCGATCGCCCGCGGCCCCTACGGCCAGCACGTCCTCATCGTTGGGCATCCGTACATCGACATCTGGGAAGCGGTCAAGCCTAGTCGTGTCGGTATGCAGGCATGGCCGCGCATCCCTCGTGGCACCGACTGGAAGACCGGTATCTGTCGCGCACTTGGCTGGCCATCTGATGACATCGCCGATATCGCGCAGGCGTGGCAGCGGATCCGCGGTCGCGTTCGTGACTGGCGCGATCTCGAGCCAGAACTTGTGGGCCGTGTTGAGCATCTCATCGATTTCGTCACCGTGGACGGAGCGAATTCGTAGTCATGCGGCGTACCATGTGAGGCACACCGTCCACTGCGACAACGAGGTACTACCGTGTCAGCGAGTTTTCTTCTCATCCCTGAATGGCAAGGCTCTGCGGCCTCTCGTGCGCTGCGCATTGTCGACGGCGCCACATCTCTGCGTGAAGATCTCCCAGCTTCTGCTGTGATCGAGGTCGCAGTGCCTGACAAGGCTGGCGATGCACTCGGCACCCAGGTGTCACGACTCAGTAGCGTCATTGCCACGCTCGACGCTACGCGCGATGCGATGCGTCGAACGTCTGGCCCGGTCATTGCGCTTGGTGGAGATTGTGCGTCTGCGCTCGGCGTTCTGGAGCACACCGCAGCGACACACTCGCAGCTTGCCGTGCTCTGGTTTGATGCCCACGCAGACATGCAGCATCCCACAACCACGACCTCCGGATCCGCAGCCGGTATGACGTTGCGCCATGCGCTCGGCGAGGGAACGCCCGATCTCGCATCTCCCACCCCTGTCGCAGGCAGCCAGACTCTCCTCATCGGTACCCGTGACACTGATGAAGCAGAGTTTGTAGCGATTGAGAACGCTGGGCTGAGCCAGATCACCGCGACAGACCTCATGCTGGACCCAGATCTATCGCTCGCGACGCAAGTGGTTGACTGGCTCCACAGAGTGCAGCCAAGCCAGCTCTATATCCATGTTGATCTCGATGTACTCGACCCAGCGGAATTCGCTTCCGTCACCGCTCCGGTGCCGTTCGGCTTAAGCATCGCTGATCTTGTCAACACGATCCGCGCGGCACGCGATGTTGTCCCGCTCGCCAGTGCAGCCATTTGCGGGTTCGCGCCGGCAAGCCGGGAGCAAGCAGCAGATGACCAGGCGACTGTGCTCCGGATCCTTGGCGCTCTCACGGCTGGTGGAAGCAAGTGAGCAAGCCATGGCCACTTGCCCGCCTCGGATACGCGTACGCAACGGCTGTCGGATTCACCTGGGGATTCATCATGTCGACGGGCAAGATCCGCAAGGTTGATGGGTTGTGGGTATTCCAGGGACTACCAAGATGGGCGTATAAACGCGGCGGCGTCTGCGTCGGCGGCTGTTACCTCACCGGGAACAATGTCACCCCGGCGGTGCTGCGCCACGAGCGCGTCCATCAGGAACAGTGGCGCCACTACGGCCTCGCGATGCCCCTCCTCTACGGCCTTGCCGGACAGGATCCGCTCAAGAACCGGTTCGAAATCGAGGCAGGGCTGAAAGACGGCGGATACCTTCGCTAATCTCGCTGCTGTGACCAAGCTCGGATACGCTCGTGAAATGCCCAATGATGCATCTGAGTTCCGATTCCTTACTGGTGATGCTGCGCGTGTCGAGCGCACCGCTGCGCTGCCGACCGTCGTGCGTACCGAGTTTCCGCTCGGCGTGGGTGGCGGATCGCTCAGCGCCCTCCGATTTTCGCCTGATCAGCCCGTAGAGCTGGTGCTGCTGCACGGCGCAGGCTTGAACGCACACAGTTTTGATCCGCTCGTGCTGGCACTCGATCGCCCCGCAATCTCCGTTGACCTCCCCGGCCACGGCCGCAGCAGCTGGCGCGCAGACGCCGACTATCGACCAGAGGTGCTCGCGCCTGCAATCCTTGAATTCCTGCTTACCCTCGCCGACGGGCAACCGGACGCACCCTTCAAGCTGCTCGGTCATTCGCTTGGCGGCCTGACTGCAGCGTACGTCGCATCCAAGTTCGAAAAGCTCCGCCCCGGCATGCTGCTTGAACTCATGATTGTTGACATCACCCCAAGTGTCTCGCCCAGCACAGATGGCGGTGGAGTCGCTGAATTCATCACGGGACAACGTTCGTTCGCGACCGTCGATGAAGCGGTGGATCGCGCTGTCGCGTTTGGTATCGGTTCAGATCGCACCGCCTTGACTCGAGGTGTCGCACTGAACACGCGGACCCGTGAGGACGGACGGCTGGAATGGACACACCACTTCGCACATCTTGACGGTCTCCCCTCTGCTGCGCCAGCAGATACCGACCCAGCTGCAGCGAATGATCCACACCCATATGCCGGCGCGTGGGATGCGCTCGAGTCCCTGACGTGTCGTGTCGTCCTGTTTCCCGCAGCAGACGGGATGGTTTCGCCCGCGCTCGCACAGGAGTTTGCGCACAGACTTCCGACGGGAACAATCGCCACGATTGCAGGGCCGCACAACCTCCATGAAGCAGTCCCGGTTGACCTTGCGAATCACATTCGCGAACTCGATCCGAGATAACAAGACTGCAACAAGGCGACATCTTTGTGGCAGCGAGACAGCCTGACGCGTAATGTCAGCTGTTATCCACTCGCGCAGTGAAGCGCCGTGCACAGTCATACCCCTGTCTGCGGCCAACCGGTCGAAGACGAACATGTTTCAAGGAGAACCGACGTGAGTGAATCCACTCCCGCAGCGCCAAACTACGCCAAGCGTGGTAAGTCGCGTACGCCGATCATCATCACCGCAATCGTAGTTATTGCTCTCATCATCGGTGCAGCAGTGTTCTTCCTCACCAAGCCAAAGGGCGGCGGCAACGCGGCTGACAACGAGATCACCATCGGACTCGTCCTCGAACCTTCCAGTCTCGACGTGCGGGAGAACACCGGTGTCGCAACCGGCCAAATCCTCATCGACAACGTGTACCAGGGCCTCGTTGGCATTAAGCCGGGAACCGTCTCTGAAATCGTTCCTGTTCTCGCCACCGAGCTGCCACAAGTGAGCGCTGACGGTCGGGAGTATACGTTCACCCTTCATTCGGGGGTCAAGTTCCATTCTGGCAACGAACTGACTGCGGACGACGTCGTTGATTCGCTCACCGCATCGCTGACCGACTCCACCGTGGGCTTCACCCCGACCGTGACCAAGGTTGATGCGCAGACCGTGAAGGTATCGCTCACAGAACCAAATAACCTGCTCCTGTGGTTCCTCGCGAACCAGAGCGGACTGATCCTTGAAACCGCGGCAACAAACAACCCGCAGAGCACCGCAAACGGTACCGGGCCTTACACCTTCGAACAGTGGAAGAAGGGCGACAGCCTCACGCTTGCACGAAATGCAGATTACTGGGGTGAGCCAGCGACCCTTGATCGCGCAGTATTCCGCTTCTTCCCTGAGGGACGCGCCGCAGTGAACGCGCTCAAGGACGGCGACCTTGACGTACACACCGCGCTCTTGCCGCCGCTGCGTGCAGAGTTCGAAAACAACTCGAACTTCTCGCTTGTTCGCGCAGAGAGCTCAGATGTCTTCACGCTTGCCTATAACTCACAGCAGGCCCCCTTGAATGACCCGAAGGTTCGTCAGGCGCTCAGCATGGCAATTGACAGCGAGGCGCTACTTGGCACCCAGAACGGCGACGCAAAGGTCATTGGCAGCCCTATCACCGAGCTCGAACCTGGCTACGTCGACCTCACTTCGGTCAACGCTTACAACCCTGAGCGTGCACGTGAACTGCTACTTGAAGCAGGACACCCGAACTTGTCGCTGACGATCACCGCGCCGAACCACTACGACACGACCTCACTCGATCTCGTCACGAGCCAGTTGGCAGAAGTCGGAGTCTCCGTAAAGGTGAAGTCAGTCGAGTTCGCAACGTGGCTCTCTGAGGTTTACCAGAACCGCGATTTCCAGCTCAGCTACGTCGACCACGCTGAGGCTCGCGATTTTGCGAACTACGCAAACCCGGACTACTACTTCGGGTACGACAACGCCGAGGTGCAGAAGCTCTACGCTGAAGCACTCGCAACGACAGATCAGGCAGACTCGGAGGCCCTGTTGCAGCAGGCCGCGAAGCTGGTTGCAGAAGACGCCCCGGCAAAGTGGCTTTTCAACTACACGCCGACCAACGTCGTCGCTACGAACGTTGCTGGTTTCCCAGAGGTCAACACGAATAGCCGCGTGAACCTCGCTGGTATCACCGTCAAGTAGCCCGGGTCAATGCCCGGTACTCTCATAGAGTGACTCGTTTCATCCTCACTCGGGCAGGACTCCTCGTCCTCGCCTGGCTGCTCGCCAGCGTCGTAATCTTTACGACGCTGCGCGTGCTTCCTGGCGATGTCGCTCAAGTGATTGGCGGAACAAATGCGTCGCCAGAGCGCATCGCTGAACTCCGCGAACAGCTCGGGCTGAACCAGCCGTTGATGACGCAGTACGCCTCCTGGATGGGCGGCGTACTGCGAGGTGACCTTGGCACCTCAGCCCTGACTGGCCAACCCGTTGCTGCAAGCTTGCTCGAGAAAGCAGAAGTCACCCTCCCCCTCACCGGTCTCTCGCTCATCATCATGTTGATCGTTGCCTTGCCACTTGGCGTGTTTGCCGCGTATCGTGCAAACTCCGTCGCTGGAAGAATCGTCACAGCTTCAAGCACCTTTGCATCGGCGATTCCCGTTGTCTGGGCGGGTCTGCTTGGCATTCTGCTGCTGTCGCAGTGGCTCGGTTGGTTACCTTCACAGGGGTTCCCACGCGAGGGCTGGAGCAATCCGTTCGCCGCTCTCCGATCACTCATCTTGCCCGCGCTCACCATCGGCCTCATCGAGGGCGCGATCCTCTTCCGCTTCGTTCGCAGCGCGACGCTACGGGCCCTTGAGGCAGAGCACGTGCGCTCCGCGATGGCTCGCGGCCGCACCAGACTGCGTGCGCTCATGGAGTACGGATTGCCAGGTGTCGGCCTCTCAGTGGTCTCGATGCTTGGCCTGCAGGTCGCAGCACTCATCGTTGGCGCGGTCGTCGTTGAGAAGCTCTTCTCGCTCCCTGGTCTCGGCAGTATGCTGCTCACCGATGTCGGCGACAGAGATTTCCCGCAGGTGCAGGGCATCTTGCTCGTACTCACTGGCACGATCCTCGTCATCGGTGCACTTGTCGACGTCGTGCACCGCCTGCTCGACCCCAGGCTGAAGGGAGCAAGCGAATGATCCGCACCCTGAAGTCGATCCTTCGTTCTCCCGCAGGATTCGCTGGCGCGCTCGTACTCGCGCTCGTGGTGATTGTGGCGCTGATCTCGGTGTTTTGGCTCCCAGCAGACCCGAACTTCGCAAGCGCCGCACAGATTTGGCAGAAGCCCTCAGCCGAGCACCCGCTTGGCACAGACGGTAGCGGCCGGGATATCCTGGCCCGGCTCATGGCCGGCAGCAAGGTGTCGCTCGGCGTTGCACTCGGCACCGGTGCCGTGGCAACGGTCATTGGCTTCCTTCTCGCGCTCCCAGGTGGGCTCGGCAAACGTCCAGTACGCGAAGTCGTGGCAGTACTCATTGATGTCGCAGTCGCGTTCCCGACGATTATCTTGACGGCAATGCTCAGCGCTGTGTTTGGCAGCGGTATCCCGATCGTCATCGCGGCGCTTGGCATCGCGTTTGGCGTTTCCATCGGACGGGTACTCCGTGCCGAACTTCATCAGATTGCCCGTGAAGACTACGTGCTCGCCGCTCGTGCAGCAGGACTCCCGCGTCGCAAAATTCTCACGCGCCATCTCCTGCCTGGCGTGCGTCCGGTCTTCCTCGTACAGCTTTCGCTCTCAATGGGCCTCGCTGTGCTCGCCGAGTCAAGTCTCTCGTTCCTCGGATTCGGAGCCCCAAACCACGTCCCCTCATGGGGCCGCATGCTAGCCGATATGGAACGATACATCTCAGTGCACCCGCTCTCCGCACTCTGGCCAGGGCTCGCTATCTCGCTCACCGTCCTCGCGTTTTTCCTATTGGGTGACGCACTGCGCGACGCACTCGAAAAGGGTGGCAGAGCCGAATCCGTACAGCGACAGGAGTCCCTCCGATGAGCCAGTCACTGACGCTGCAAGTGCGCAATCTCACCATTGCATTTGACGGAGTCCCCGTTGTGCATGATGTCTCTTTTGATGTGGCAGCGGGTGAGCGAGTCGGCATCATCGGCGGATCAGGATCGGGGAAAACCCTCACGGCGCTCGCAATCGCCGGTCTCCTCCCCGAGGAGGCGTCCGCGACCGGCTCGATCAAGGTGGGGTCGCCCAATGGCGAGACGACTGAACTCCTCTCGCTTTCAGAGTCCGCATTCGCAAAGCTCCGTGGAGACCACATCGGCATGGTCTTCCAAGAGCCGAAGACAGCGCTCAGTCCGTTCAAGACGCTTGGCAATCAAATGACCGATGCGCTCGCGCTGCACTACCAGCTGAACCGCGGCGAGCGGAAGGCAGCGGCGATCCGTCTCGCTGAACAGGTCAGTCTCAAGGACCCAGCGCGCATCGTGAAGGCATATCCACATGAGGTGTCGGGAGGACAGCGTCAGCGCGCTGCGATTGCCGCCGCAATTTCGGCCTCCCCCGGGCTTCTCCTCGCAGACGAGCCGACAACGGCACTCGATGTTTCTGTGCAGCGAGGAATCCTCGATTTGTTTAACACGATCGTCGCACGGGGAGACTGCTCTCTCCTCTGCATCTCCCACGACATCGCCGCGATTCAGCGCGTCTCTGACCGAATTCTCGTGTTTGATGGCGGCCGGCTTGTCGAGTCCGGCACGGTGGTCGACATCCTTGAACGCCCTGTACACGACATTACTCGCGCCCTGATTTCGGCGGCAGGAGGTGTACTCGCATGACCAACGAAGCTTCCCACCCACTCGTGACGATGCGCGACGTCACCAAAGTGTTCAAGACTCCAGCGCAGTCGCTTTTCGGCAAGCGCAATCGTGTGCACGCCCTCGCCGGAGTCACGCTCGAAGTACCGCGTGGCCAAAGCCTAGCGATTGTCGGTGAATCCGGATCAGGCAAAACGACGCTTTCACGACAGCTACTTGGGCTGAGCAGGCCGACAACCGGCGAAGTCTCCTTTGATGGACGACTGGTCGATCCGCGTACCGACGATCTCGTCTGGTTGCGGCGCCGCACCGGGCTGGTTTTTCAAGACCCGTATTCGTCGTTCAATCCCAGACGTACGATCGGTGACTCCGTCACTGAGTCGCTCGACGCCGCAGCGCAGGTATGCGGTCGTGAAGAACAGCTCGAAATGGCACGCGCAATGCTCGTCCGAGTTGGTCTCCCGGCTGATGCCGTCGACCGACTCCCACGCGCATTTTCTGGCGGACAGCGACAGCGGATCGCGATTGCCCGCGCACTCATTCACCGCCCCGAACTTCTCGTCGGCGATGAACCGGTGAGCGCACTCGACGTACTCGTTCGGGCACACGTGCTCGAGTTGCTCGCGCAACTGCGCGCTGAGCTTGGGCTAACGATGATTACCATCACGCACGACCTCAGCATCGTTCCGCAGCTCGCAGAACGCACCGTCGTCATGAGCAACGGTGTGATCGTCGAAGACGGGCCTACGGAGCAGGTACTCACGCAACCAGAGCACCCGTACACACGGGAACTCCTTGCTGCGCGGATCGAACTCCCGCCGACAACCTGGCGCGGTTAAGCGCGCAAAAACTTCCCTTCGGGCGTGACCCGAATCGCTGTGATTGACCCATTTCCGGATTTCGCGAACGGTTCCCCGTCTGCCGCCGACACATGCCGACACAATGCATCGATGACACCGCCGTGTGTCACCACGAGCACGGACGCTTCGCTCGCCCCGTCGCTGACGGCCGCTGCGTTCTCATATGAAATCCGGCGAAGGGCAGCAGTCGCTCGCTCCATAAAAATTACGTGAGACTCGCGACCAGGAATCAAGCCGTCAGGAAACCTCGCTTCGACAGCGTCCCACAAGCAGCCTTCAGCGTCTCCCCAACTTTGCTCACACAGTGCCGCTTCGGTCTCCACTGGTGGCACTTCTGACACGGTGAGCTCAAGGTGTGCAGAGATGATCCGCGCCGTTTCGATCGCACGTCCAAGTGTGCTTGAGATTATGCGGTCGCATGTAACGCCGGCGAGCTGTTCAGCAGTAGCCAAGGCTTGTAGGCGGCCGGTGTCGTTGAGCGGCACGTCTGTCTGACCCTGAATACGGCCTGCCAGATTCCAGTCCGTCTCACCGTGGCGCACAAGGCGCAAGAGGGTCAACCCTGGAGCCCTCGCAGGATTGCATCGCGGAGATCGGCTGGTGCGCAATCTGCACGCTCGTCTTCACACACGCGCTTGACGACTTCAGTGAGACTCTCACACACCGACTTTTCGCCCTGACAATTCGCGCAGTTCGAGAGGTGTTCACGGATCGGTGCCGACTCTTCAGAGCACAGTTCACCACGCAGCCACTCATAGAGTTTGGCGCGAGCTGACTCACAGCCGCAGTCGCTGACGACTTCAGTCGGCGTTGCATCACTCTGCACGGCGTCATTCTGTGTTGCTTCGTTCAACATCGTCATACTCCCTTCGCTGATTCGTTTTCGTTCCTACTGAGTCCAACGCCTTGCTCGCTCGCGTATTCCCCAAGCAACTGGCGAAGCTTCGCGCGCCCTCGATGCAGGCGACTCATGACGGTGCCGATCGGAACACCGACAATCTCGGCGATCTCTTGGTAGCTGAAGCCTTCAACGTCTGCGAGATACACAGCGATGCGGAAGTCTTCCTTGAGCGAGGCAAGCGCGTCAGTCACCACGCTCGCAGGCGTACGATCAATCGCTTCTGCCTCAGCTGACTGGGTCGAAGTTGGGGCGGCAGTCGTCGATTCAGCGCCACCGAGCTGCCATTCTTCGAGCTCTTCCACCACTCCAAGATGCGGCTCTCGCTGCTTCTTGCGATAGGTGTTGATGTAGGTGTTTGTCATGATTCGATAGAGCCAGGCTTTGAGGTTCGTCCCCTGCTCAAATCTCTCGAATGCGGCAAACGCTTTGAGATACGTTTCCTGAACCAGATCCTGCGCATCTGCAGGATTTCGCGTCATCTTCATTGCTGCGCCATAGAGCTGGTCGAGCAGCGGAAGTGCGTCTTCCGCAAATCGCGCCTTGAGGGTCTCGGTATCACTCACACCCCGATCCTATTCGTCCCTTCCCGGTTTCTCGCTGCAAACTCCAACGCGCCTCGCCGCAAGTACTCCTCAATACAGTGCGCGCCAGCGCACGGGCATGCGTCGCTGACAGGAGCAATGGCTCCAGAACAGCCCGTCGGGATAGACTCGGCAGTGATGTTGGTGGGAAAAATGCACTCAGGCAATGACGGCAACGAGACACGCTCAGGCGATGGCCTCGGTGCCGATGATCAGTCATGGGCGGCACCAGTCGCTGCTCACGAGCTCGCGACAACAGTTCCGCTCCCCGGTTCGAAGTCGTTGACAGGCCGCGAGCTCATTCTTTCTGCGCTTGCAGACGGTGCTGGCACGCTGCGCGCGCCGCTGCATTCGCGTGACACCAACCTCATGGTTGACGCGCTTCGTTCGTTTGGGACGCTGATTGAGGAGCTGCCAGGCAGTGGCCCCTACGGCCCTGACCTTCGTATCACTCCTGCACCTGAACTTCGCGGTTCAACTTCGGTCGAATGTGGCCTCGCCGGAACCGTCATGCGCTTCGTACCTGCAGTCGCGGCACTCGCTCTTGGCCCCACCTCATTTGACGGCGATCCATACGCACGCAAGCGGCCTATGCGTGCAATCCTCGAGGCGCTGCGCGCTCTCGGAGCAGACATTGCAGACGATGGCCGCGGCGCACTCCCCTTCACAGTGCACGGTGCAGGCAGCCTTCGCGGTGGCCGCGTTGAGCTTGATGCATCACTCTCGAGCCAGTTCGTTTCAGGGATACTGCTGTCTGGAGCTCGTTTCGACGAGGGCGTCCACGTCGTACACACCGGCGAACGTCTCCCGAGTGTTCCGCACATCGAGATGACGCTCGAGGCGCTACGCGCACGAGGCGTCGATGCAGACTCACCCGCGACAGGAGAATGGCGAGTTTCGCCAGGCCCGATCAGCGCCCTCGATCTCACGATCGAGCCCGATCTTTCGAATGCAGCCCCATTCCTCGCAGCAGCACTCGTCGTCGGCGGATCGGTGACCATCCCCCATTGGCCAACAGTGACGACGCAGGTTGGTGACCACCTGCGCGAACTCCTCCCGAAGTTCGGCGCAGAGGTCAGCCTCGACGGCGATCGCCTCACGGTTTCTGGCACCGGTGTCATCTCCGGCGTCAAGCTACACGTGCCTGAGGCAGGTGAGCTCGCCCCCACCCTCGTTGGCCTTGCGGCGCTCGCTGACTCCCCCAGCACGATTACCGGCATTGGGCACATCCGCCACCATGAGACTGACCGGATCGCCGCCCTGGTCGCAGATATCCGCGCACTCGGTGGCGATGCCGAAGAACTCGAGGATGGCATCGCAATCACCCCTGCACCACTGCACGGTGGACCGTGGCGCGCATACGCCGACCATCGCATGGCAACAACAGGTGCGCTCATCGGCCTTCGGGTGCCTGGCGTCATGATTGATGACATCGCATGTACGTCGAAAACGCTGCCAGAATTCCCTGAACTGTGGACGAGCCTCGCAACGGGTGCCGCCGCTGAGCACGCAGAGGATTCCCCCTCAGAACCGTTCTTTTTTGATCTCAGCAAGGGGCTAAACGAGTGAGTTGGTTGGCACCAGACGACGACCTCGACGGCCCGTACGCAGAGTACGCAGATCACCGCGTCCGCAGCCGCCCAAATCCAAAGGCAAATCGCCCGCGGACGAAGCGTCGCCCCGAACACGCAGACGCTGTCATCGGCATGGTGACAGCGGTAGACCGCGGTCGATACACGACGCTCGTGCCGAAGGGCGCGGATCCGCACGACCCTACCGAGCGCTCAATTACCGCAGCGCGCGCTCGTGAGCTGCGCCGCACCCCGATCGTGATTGGCGACCGCGTGCAGCTCGTCGGCGATATTTCGGGTGACGAAGGATCGCTCTCCCGCATCGTTGGACTTGAAGATCGCAAGACACTCCTCCGACGAAGCGCGGATGACAGCGATACCGTCGAACGAGTCATGGTCGCAAACGTCGACCAGATGCTCATTGTCATCGCCGCCGCAAACCCTGAACCGCGGGTACGACTCGTCGATCGGTACCTGGTCGCGGCGTACGACGCAGGAATCTCACCGATTCTGTGCATTACCAAGTGTGATCTCGCGGATCCTGAGCCGTTCCTCGCGCACTTCGCTGGTCTTGAGGTGCCCGTCTTCAAGAGTTCGCCGGCTGACTGGGAACAGGACACGCCTGACGGGGTGCTCGCAGCGATCCGCGCCCAGCTTGAAGACAAGACCACCGTGTTTGTCGGCCACTCAGGTGTCGGCAAATCTACGCTCATCAACGCGCTCGTGCCCGAAGCGGATCGCGCAACCGGTCACGTGAATGAAGTGACCGGCCGTGGTCGACACACCTCTTCATCATCGGTGGCCTTCCGGATGCCGCGCGGTGAAGCCGGGTCCAGCAGTGATGCAGATGTCGACCCGGGATGGGTGATTGACACCCCCGGTGTCCGTTCGTTTGGTCTTGGCCATGTGACGGCCGAGGGGATCCTGCGAGGCTTTGTCGACCTCGCCACACTCATCGACGGTTGCCCACGCGGCTGCACACACCGCGAGGATGCCCCAGACTGCGAGCTTGATCTTGCCGTCGCAGACGGGCGTCTCGATGACATGGGAGCACTTCGCGTCGAGTCGCTCCGCCGTCTTTTGCCATAGGGTGGAACGCATGACCGAACGCATCATTCTTGAGCCAGGCCAAGCGGCCCCCAACTTCTCGCTGCAGGATCAGGACGGCAAGGTTCGAACCCTCGCTGAGTTCCGAGGCAAGCGCGTCATCATCTTCGTGTACCCAGCAGCGATGACCCCGGGCTGCACGAAGGAGGCGTGTGACTTCCGTGACTCAACTGCACCACTTGAGGCAGCGGGCTTCCAGATTCTCGGCTTGTCACCTGACACCGTCGAGAAGCAAGCAAAGTTTGCCGAGCGCGACGAGCTCACCTACCCGCTGCTGAGCGACCCGTCAAAGGAAACCCTCGTTGCGTATGGCGCGTACGGTGAGAAGAACTCCTACGGGCGCCTTCTCAAGGGAGTCATCCGTTCGACCTTCATCATCGATGCGGACGGCAAGATCGAGCAGGCACTTTACAACGTCAAGGCCACAGGCCATGTTGCACGTATCCGTAAGATCGTTGAGGTCTAATCGACTTTTCCCTCACGGAGACAAACGTATGGGTCCCGCAGATATCTTCTGCGGGACCCATACGTTTTGGTCTTGGTCGAGTCAGACTTTGGTCAGCCTACGCCTCAAGTGGCTCTGGTGGCATCGGGCGGGCGATGACCGCACCTACGATCGCCACAATTGAGACCAGCAACAGTGCCACACCGATGGCGACAGTGCCGAGGATGCCCTGCAAAATACCCACGGCTGCCGAGAACATCAGCACATGCATGGTGATTGCCGATCCGCGCGCCCAGCTTGGCATCCCTCGTGCCGCACCGAAGGCGGTGATGGCTACCCAGATCCAGCACAGGACGACGGAAATGATGATGCTTGCGCGGAGGCCAGCTGGGGCTTCCTGGTCGCCAAGGACTCCGCTGAAGGTTTGCCAGACCACCACGAGACCGGCAAGCGCCTCAAGAATGAGAATAAGTCGCAGAATCACCCAGCCGAGCTGAGATTTTGGCGACTTTGCAGCCTGCAAAGCGACCTCATAGTCGCTGGGTGTGTGGCCTTCGGACATCGAAAATTACTCCTAGCGAAAATTACGAGAAATAAACTATTGATTACTGTTCATTTACATGCAACGATATATACATCATCGAGTTCCGCGCACACTGACGTGAGCATACTCAATCACGTGTTTACGTGTAGCGCGCTACTGTAAGGCTATCGGCCTCTACTGTCTCGTGTCTGTACGAAACCTAGTAGGAGGAAATAGAAGTATGGATTGGCGCGAGAAGGCCGCTTGTCTCACCGTGGACCCCGAGCTGTTCTTCCCGGTCGGTAACACCGGACCGGCAGTAGATCAGATTGAGCGCGCAAAGGCAGTTTGCGCACGCTGCTCGGTCACTGAGATGTGCCTCCAGTACGCAATGGACACCGGTCAGGATTCTGGTGTTTGGGGCGGCCTGAGCGAGGACGAGCGCCGCGCATTGAAGCGCCGTGCTGCTCGTGCACGCCGCGCGTCCTAACCTGCTTCCTTTCGTAGGAACTCACCCCGTCGTTACGGGGAAAAAGTATTCGCAATAGCCGGGGGCTATTGCGAATACTTTTTTGTGCCGACATGCGGCGCAGAGGCAGGGTGGCCGAGCACACCGACTGCACGGAGCGCACATCTGATCCTCGGAGCACGTCGAGTACTCGGAGCACGTCGGATCCTCGACTGGAATGAGTGAACCCCTCGAAAACGACCGCTTCTGCCGAAAAGACACGTTTCAGCTGATGGAAACTATCTCGTTCGGGAGAACGGCCCGTTTTCGAGGGGTTTACTCACACATGGAGCTCAGTGAAGCCTGCCTACTGGCGGGCTTCAACTACTTAGTCTGTGCCGGTGTCGAATGCCGCCGAAAGCCCAAGCTCGTCGGCGTCCTGGTCGATGCCACCAACTGCGTTTGCGATCTCCGATGCTCCGCCAGCCTCAAGCTTGCCAACGAGTGCCGCGGTTGCTCCACCAACAAGGCCGAGCGCCGCGTACTGCTCGAGGCGCTGACGCGAGTCAGCGATATCGAGGTTACGCATGGTGAGCTGGCCGATGCGGTCCTGAGGACCGAATGCCGCACCAACCGTACGCTCCATCGAAAGCTTTTCGGGGTGGTAGCTCAGGTTCGGGCCCTCAGTGTTGAGGATCGTGTAGTCGTCACCACGGCGGAGGCGGAGAGTAACCTCACCGGTCACAGCCGAGCCAACCCAGCGCTGCAGTGCCTCGCGGAGCATGAGCGACTCGGGGTCGAGCCAACGGCCCTCGTACATGAGGCGGCCAAGCTTGCGACCGTCGTTGTGGTACGAAGCGAGGGTGTTCTCGTTGTGGATCGCGTTGACGAGGCGTTCGTAGGTAATGTGCAAGAGTGCCATACCGGGAGCCTCGTAGATGCCACGTGACTTCGCCTCGATGATACGGTTCTCGATCTGATCCGAGATACCGAGACCGTGACGGCCACCGATAGCGTTTGCCTCGTACACGAGCGCTACGGGATCGTCGTACTCAACACCGTTGATCGCAACCGGGCGACCAGCTTCGAATCGAACTGAGACCTCTTCAGTCGCAACCTCGACGTCTTCACGCCATGCTGCAACACCCATGATGGGCTCGACAATGTCCAAGCCGTTGTTGAGGAACTCAAGGTGCTTTGCCTCGTGGCTTGCGCCCCAGATATTCGCGTCGGTTGAGTATGCCTTCTCAGTGGAGTCACGGTACGGGTAACCATTCGCAACGAGCCACTCGCTCATCTCTGCACGGCCGCCGAGTTCTTCAACGAACTGGCTGTCCAGCCAAGGCTTGTAGATACGCAGGCTCGGGTTTGCCATGAGACCGTAGCGGTAGAAGCGCTCGATATCGTTGCCCTTGTAGGTTGAACCGTCGCCCCAGATATCGACGCTGTCTTCCTTCATTGCGCGCACAAGCAGCGTGCCAGTAACGGCACGACCGAGCGGCGTAGTGTTGAAGTAGGTCTTGCCGCCAGAACGCACGTTGAATGCACCGGTCTGGAGTGCTACAAAGCCCTCTTCAACGAGCGCACGCTTTGCGTCAACGTGTCGGGCAATCTCTGCACCGTACTCCTTGGCGCGCGCTGCAACGCCATCAAGATCGGGCTCGTCATACTGACCAATGTCAGCGGTGTAGGTGCAGGGGATCGCGCCGTTTTCGCGCATCCATGCAACCGCACACGATGTATCGAGACCACCGGAGAAGGCGATGCCGACGCGCTCGCCTACGGGAAGAGATGAAAGAACCTTGGACATGAAACCTATCCTATTGGATTCCTCAGGACCTCTTTGCGCCTCTCTGTAATATTTGTGCCCCTCCGCGATCGCACGACACCTGGGATAATGGTCGATGTCATGACACTTCCCGCGCCTCGCATTGAGTTTCCATCCGAGCTTCCCGTATCGCAGATGCGAGACGAGATCGCCGACGCCATTCGCGACCACCAGGTCGTCATTGTCGCTGGCGAGACCGGTTCAGGGAAGACCACACAGCTTCCGAAGATTGCACTTTCGCTCGGACGTGACCGCATTGCCCACACCCAGCCTCGACGAATCGCAGCACGCACCATCGCTGAGCGCATTGCAGAAGAACTTGGCTCCGATCTTGGCGGCCTCGTCGGCTATCAGGTCCGCTTTACAGATCAGGTGTCAGCCGACACCAAGATTCGTCTCATGACCGACGGCATCTTGCTGAATGCAATCCACCGTGATCGAGACCTCAAAGCGTACGACACGATCATCATTGATGAGGCTCATGAGCGCTCACTGAATATCGACTTTCTCCTCGGGTATTTGAAGACGCTGCTCCCCCGTCGCCCCGATCTGAAAGTCATCATCACCTCGGCAACGATTGATCCTGAGTCGTTTGCGAAGCACTTCGCAGATGTCAAGACCGGCGAACCCGCGCCAATTATTGAGGTCTCTGGTCGTACTTTTCCAGTCGAATTGCGGTACCGCCCGCTGGTCGAGAAGATCGAACGCCCAAATCCAAAGGGCGGCGCTCCCACGGTCGTCACCGTTGAACGCGACATGTTTGACGCAATTGGCGACGCCGTTGACGAGCTCAGCAAAGAAGCACCCGGCGACGTCCTTGTCTTCCTCTCCGGTGAAGCTGAGATCCGCGATGCCAGTGACGCTCTTCGCGGTCGAATCGGCAACAATCGCGCCCGGCCGAGTGAAATTCTCCCCCTATATGGCCGACTATCTGCAGCAGAGCAGCACCGCGTCTTCGAGCGGGGGCAAGGCGGCACTCGCCGCATTGTGCTCGCGACCAACGTCGCAGAAACCTCGCTCACGGTTCCCGGTATCCGCTATGTCATCGATGCGGGTACCGCGCGTATCTCCCGGTATTCCGCGCGCAGCAAGGTCCAGCGCCTCCCGATCGAGGCGATCTCGCAGGCGAGCGCAAACCAGCGATCCGGACGTTCGGGCCGTACGAGCGCTGGTATTGCGATCCGCCTGTATGCAGAGGAAGACTTCCTCGGACGTCCTGAGTACACCGAGCCAGAGATCCGCCGTACCGGTCTTGCATCGGTCATTCTGCAGATGTTGTCGCTTGGTCTCGGTGATATTGCGAAATTCCCATTCCTGACTCCGCCAGACCAGCGCGGCATTGCCGACGGTCTTGGCCTCCTTGCCGAGCTTGGTGCGGTTGAAGCGATCGGCAAGGGCGCGCGAGGACGCGGACGCGGTGGCGCCTCACACAAGATCACACACATCGGCCGCGAACTCTCACGTCTTCCTATTGAGCCGCGGTTTGCTCGAATGGTAGTTGAGGCCCGCAAGCACGAGGTAGTTCCTGCTGTCCTTGCGATTGTCGCCGGGCTTACTATTCAAGATGTACGGGAGCGACCACAGGAACAGCGTGGCAAGGCCGACGAGTTGCACGGTCGCTTCGCGGATCCGCAGGGCGACCTCATGACGCTCTTGAACGTATGGAATTACCTTCTCGAACAGCAGGAAAAGCTGTCCTCAAGCGCTTTCCGGCGCCTGTGTAAAGCTGAGTTCTTCAACTTCCTGCGCGTTCGCGAGTGGATGGACCTGTATCGTCAGATCGCCCGAATTGCTGGCGTCCCGCGAGGCAAGCTCTCGCCCGCTGCGCAGACCGAGGGCGGATCAGGAGAGGCAATCCACCGTTCTGTCCTTGCCGGTCTGCTTTCACAGCTCGGCGTACGAGACGACAAACAGGATCGCAGCGTTCCAGGCCGCGGCAGGAATGTCGCAGGCACAGGGAAACGCAAGCCCGCGCAGGAGTACCTCGGCTCACGTGGCACGAAGTTTGTGCTCTACCCGGGTTCGGTGCTCGCGAAGAACCCACCAGAGGTCATCATGAGCGTCGAACTCGTCGAGACTTCACGCTTGTTTGCGCGCTCAAACGCAGTCGTCGACCCCGCATGGGCAGAGGAACTTGCTGGACCACTGGCCAAGCGAAGCCTGTCAGAGCCGCACTGGGAGAAAAACCAGGGCGCAGCAGTCGCATACGAACGCGTCACCCTCTTTGGCGTACCGATTGTGGATCGTCGCCGCGTCCAGCTGGCTCGATTCGACCAGGAACACGCGCGTGAACTCTTCATTCGACACGCCCTCGTCGAAGGCGAGTGGGACTCCCCCCAGGCGTTTGACCGCGCAAACCGACAGCTGCGCCGTGAACTTGAGCAGCTCGAGGAGCGCTCACGACGCCGCGACATCGTCACCGATGACGAAACCATCTTTGAGTTCTATGACTCCCGTGTCCCTGCTGACGTCACGTCAACCCGCAGTTTTGAGGGGTGGTGGAAGAAGAAACGGGCAACCGACCCGAACTTCCTCCACCTGCGCCGTGAAGATCTCGTTGAGGATGACGCAGAGGATGTCGACGAAACCGAGTTCCCGCGCCAATGGCGTCACGGCGACCAGACACTCAAGCTCAAGTACCGCTTTGATCCGACTGCCGATGATGACGGCGTGACGGTGAATGTGCCACTACCGCTCCTGCCACGTCTCGACGGCGAGGATTTCGAGAAGCTCGTACCTGGGCTCCGGCATGAACTTGTCACCGCGCTCATCAAAACGCTCCCGAAGGGGATCCGCCGCCACGTCGTACCAGCAGCCGACTGGGCTCGGACCCTGCTCGAATCTGTCGGCCCCAAGCTTGATCGCGGTGAGGGATCACTCACGCAGCTCCTCGCCGACGAGATTCGCCGACGCGCGAGTATGCAGGTGTCGCCGACAGACTTCGATACCGATCGTCTCCCCGCGCACCTCACCCCCACGTTCCGAGTTATCGATGGACGTGGTCGCACCATTGGCTCCGGCAAAAACCTTGCTGAACTCAAGGCAGCTCACAAGCAGCAAGCAACGCAGGGAGTTGCCAAAGTTGCGGCAGCAGCGATGCCAACGAGCTCACTCGATAAGCGTGGGGCGACGACCTGGGACTTTGGCGACCTCCCAAAGTACGTCGATACTGGGTTCGCCAAGGGGCGCGGATCAGGCGCAGGCGTTGTCAGGGCCTACCCCGCAATCGTTGACCGCAAATCGAGCGTCGATCTCGGTCTCGTTGCTGACGAGTCGGAGCAGCTGCGACTCTCACGTCGCGGAATTCGCCGTCTACTCGTACTCAGCTCACCGTCACCAGCAAGCTACGTTCGCGATCATCTCTCGAACCAGGAGAAGCTTCTGCTCGGCGCAGGGCCCTACCGCACACTCGACGCAGCAATCGCCGATGTTTCACTCGCGGTTGCTGACCGTGTGATCCGCCGTCATTGTCCAGATGGCCTTGTCTGGCGAGCAGCCGACTTCGACGCAATTGCAAATGACTACGCACGCAGTTTGCTCGACGAGATCTATGGCGCGATCGCGCTGACTGCCCGGGTACTTGACGGCGCTCGTCTCGCACGAAAGGCGATCGACAGCGCAAAGTCAATTCAGGTGCTGAGCCAGGTTGCCGACGCAGCAAAGCAAGTCGATGCGCTTGTCTATGATGGCTTCGTCTCGCAGACCGGCCTCACGCAGCTGGAACGCTTGCCAGTGTATTTGGAGGGCGTGCAAATTCGCATGCAGGGACTTCGTGAGAATCCGGGTCGAGATCGAAGCTGGCAAAACGACGTGGATCGGGCACTGGCAATGTTCTCCGAGGCCGGCGGAACGCTCCCTCTCAATCCAGGGGCACTCCCCCAAATTGTGCACACTCGCTGGTTGATCGAAGAACTCAGAATTAGCCTTTTCGCTCAGCAACTTCGCACTTCTGAGTCAGTTTCGCTACAGCGCATCAGAAAGGTGCTCAACGAATCGGCATAGTGGCGTAAATTGCTGCCACGGAGCTATAGAATTCTCTGATGGGCATCTATCGCGATCTCGGACGCAATCCGGGAGTCTTCCGTGTGATCGTTTCCCAGCTCACCGCGAGGTTCCCTTTCGGAATGCTGTCGATCATCATGCTGCTGCATGTGCAGCAGATGTATGGTGACTACACGTCTGCGGGCATCGTGTTGGCTGCGCAGAGCGTGGGGCAGGCCGTTTCTGGTCCGCTCGCGAGCCGACTCATGGGTCGACTGGGCATGCGTCAGGTACTGAGCGTCACCTCAATACTCTGCGCAACGGTGCTCGTCATCATTGCTTTCGTGCATTTGCCGCTGTTGGTGCTTACCGCGCTCGCGATTCTCGCAGGCCTGTTCACGCCACCGGTGACCCCTGCAGTACGCACGATCTACCCCAAGCTCGTGCCGAACAATCAGATCGCTGGCTTGTTCTCACTCGACGCAGCAGCACAAGAACTGATCTGGGTACTTGGTCCAGTCGTTGCTGTACTCATTACTTCCCAGTTCGGAACCACGATCGGCCTCTGCACTGCTGCTGCCTTTATGGTGGTCGGCGGGGCATGGTTCATCTTGAGCCCAGCACTCGGCACGGTGAAGCTGCCGCGTGCGCGGCGCGGATTTGGCGCAGTGTTGCGTCGTCCAACCGTGGTCATTACCACGGTGATTGGCTTCTTCTTTGTCGCGTCATTCGCAGCGATCGAAGCAGGCATTATCGCGGCATTCACCGACCCCAGCGAAGGCGGCGCACACGGCAGCAGCTTCGAATCTGGCGTTGTGCTCGCGTGCTTCGCTGGCGGCTCGCTCGTGGGTGGCCTGCTCTTCGGACATCGCCAGATGCGCCCGTGGTCAATGCTGCTCCGTATCTCAATCGTGCTGACTGGCACCCTGGCGTGCCTCATCAGCCAAGAGATGTGGTTCTTGTGCGTCGTCCTGTTCCTTGGCGGCATGGGCACCGCGCCCGTGTTCGCAGCCATTTCCAGCATCATTGGCTCGACCGTCAAATTCTCAGAAACCGCTGAGGCTTACGGTTGGGTTGGTACCGGACAGCTCGTTGGTGTCGCCATTGGATCTGCCCTCGCAGGTATGGCCATCGATCTCAGCGGCGCACCTGGCGCAATTATGGTCTCAGGAGGACTTCTCCTGATCAGCGCCATCCTTGCTGCCGCAACAATGAAGTGGATTCCCGACATGCTCGGCAAGGACATCGAGCCGCCTGCAGAGACCGGAACACTCACCATTCCAATCCCCCTGAATTAGGCCTGATGGCGATCAAATCATCAGATTTGGTCGCCATCTTCGGATTCAGTTGTAAAACGTCATCGTTTCGACTGATAACATCCAGTCACAAGCTTGATCCTCCCTGAAAAGGCAAGGCGCGGTGCCTGGCATCGCACTTCGAAGTATGGGAGACTTGCTTCACCGAAGCCACCGACGAGTCACTAAGGAGTGAGTCAAGTATGGGCACTTTTGCCGTCATTAACCCGGCCACGGGCGAAACCATTTCGGAATACCCAGAAGCAACCGCAGTCGAGATCGAGGCAGCTCTCGCCTCGGCACAGGACGCGTACCAGAACTGGGCACGCAAGACGACTGTTGCAGAACGTGCAGCACTCGCTAAGCGCGCAGCAGAACTGTTCGACGAGCGCAAGGACGAGCTCGGCGCAATCATCAACCGCGAGATGGGCAAGCCCCTCGAGCAGGCTGTTGGCGAGGCTGAGTTCTCGGGCGCAATCACCGCTGCATTCGCAGACAACGCAGAGGCATGGCTCGCTGACGAAGAGCTCCAGGTCGAAGACGGCCTGAAGACCTTCTTCCGATTCCAGGGCACCGGCGTCATCCTGGGCATCATGCCCTGGAACTACCCGTACTACCAGGTTGCGCGCTTCGCAGTGCCGAACCTGATCCTCGGCAACACCATCGTGCTCAAGCACGCGGCACAGTGCCCTGAGTCGGCTCTCGCGCTCGAGCAGCTCTTCCTTGACGCTGGTTTCCCTAAGGGCGCATACGTCAACGTATTCGCTACCCACGACCAGATCGCTGACATCATTGCAGACGATCGCGTGCAGGGCATTTCGCTGACCGGCTCGGAGCGCGCTGGCGCAATCGTTGCTGAGCAGGCAGGCCGCGAGCTCAAGAAGTGTGTTCTCGAGCTCGGTGGTTCGGACGTCTTCCTCGTTCTCGACACCGATGATCTCGATCACGCAGTTGAGCACGCAGTTGGTGGCCGCATGGAGAACACCGGCCAGGCATGCAACGGCTCGAAGCGTATCGTCGTCATGGACAAGTACTTCGACGAGTTCACCGAGAAGTTCAAGGCTGCAATCGCAGGCCAGTCTTACTCGGCAGGCGACTTCGGTCCCATGTCGTCGGCAGCTGCAACCAAGGGTCTCACCGCACAGGTTCAGGGCGCAATCGACCAGGGTGCAGAAGTACTCGTTGGCGACAACACCCCCGAGGGCAACGTCTACACCCCGACCGTTCTCACCAACATCACTCCCGCGATGGACGTGTACAGCCAGGAGCTCTTCGGCCCAGTTGCACAGCTCTACCGCGTATCGAGCGATGCTGAGGCAATCGAGCTCGCGAACTCGTCGCCTTACGGCCTCGGTTCGGTCATCATCTGTGATGACCTCGACCGCGCTGAGCAGGTTGGTAACCAGCTCGATGTAGGCATGGTCTTCATCGGCGGTGCAGGCCTCGAGGGTGCAGATGTTCCCTTCGGTGGCGTCAAGAAGTCGGGCTACGGCCGCGAGCTTGGCCGCGTTGGCATGCTTGAGTTTGCAAACAAGAAGCTCTTCCGCTTCGCAGCAAAGTAAGCGTATTACCGCATAGCGAGGAGGGGCTCGAGATCCACTACGGATTTTGAGCTCCTCCTACGCATATCCCCCCTCGTTGCATCTTGCAACGCCCCACTGCTTCACAAAGGATGACGATGACGCATTCCTCTTCAGTTTCCCTCTCCAACGCCCTCGCGGCCGCTCTTGCGCGGCATGCTGGACGCAGCTTTGGCCTCATGGGGAACGGCAACGCTCATCTCATCCAGGGTCTGGTTGACCTCGGTGTTCCATACACAGCTGTCAGGCATGAAGCCGGCGCCGTTGCCGCTGCAGACGCCTTCACACGTATCAGTGGGCGGCTCGCAATTGCGACAACCGCGTATGGACCGAGCTTCACCAATGCTCTTACGCCGCTCGCAGAGGCCGCACACGCGCGCACGCCACTCCTCATGGTCGTAGGCGATGCGCCAACCGACGGGCGTCGACCTTGGGACGTCGACCAGGAGATGTTGGCAGCTGCTCTGGGCGTGCGCACGTATGAGGTCACCGTTCGCGGGATCGACGAGGTCGTTGATCGCGCAGTGTCTTACGCGTTGCGTGCGCGTCGACCAGTCGTGCTCGCTGTACCGTGTGACCTGGTTACCGCTCCGACCAGGAGCGCAACGGGTCCTGTCGACATTCAGCGCACCCCGTCTGAAGCCATTGACGCAAACGACCCTGCAGTACTCGCGACCTTGCTCGCATCAGTTGCTGCCGCCCCGACGAAGCCATCTGTCTCAACAGTGCCAACGAAAATCGCGCCAACCAAGCTGCAGATTGACAATGCTGTCGCCGTGCTGCTTTCAGCAGAGCGACCACTCGTGCTCGCTGGCCACGGCGCAGTACTCGCCTGCGCACAGCAGGAGCTCGGCGTGATCGCGGACCGCCTTGGCGCACTCACCGCAACGACCGCACTCGCTCGAAACGTCTTCCCCCGCCCAGAGTTCGACCTCGGTGTCTCGGGCGGCTTCGCTCAGCCTGCAGCCGGAGAGTACATTGCGGCTGCGGATGTTGTTCTCATTGTCGGCGCAAGCTTTGAACGGGTCTCCGCACGCTTCCGATCGATCTTTGGCGCCGACACCAAAATCATCCGCGTCGATGAGCAGCAGCTCGAAGCTCCCCCTGGCGTACACGAGCAGCGACACATCATGCTGCAGGGCGATGCCAAGGCCACCCTGCAGACACTCACGGGAGCCTACGCGACCGCTGGTGGCCGCTCCACGTCGTGGCGTGAGCAAGTGGAAGGACTCGAGCCTGGCGGTGTACTCCGGGTTCGTGAGAACGGCCTCGAAGAACACCCCGATGGTATCTGCGCTGACGGAAAGCTCGATCCGCGCACCGTTGCGGCTCGTATCGGCGAGATCCTTCCTGAAGACATCCACATCACCGTCGATGGCAACCGTTCATCGACCTGGCCAAATATGTACTGGCCGGTACGAGCACCCGAACGACTCACGATGGTCGGCTCGTCGTTCCACACGATTGGTCTCGGCATCTCGACGATTGCGGGTGTGGCGGCTGCCGCGCCAGGCACAACAACCGTATTGAGCACCGGTGACGGCGGCGGCCTCATGGCGCTCGCAGACCTCGAGACTGCCGTGCGCAACTCCCAGAGCTCGATCATTGTGGTCTGGAACGACGGCGCGTATGGCGCCGAGGTTGCGCACTATGGTGCCCTCGGTCTCGATGAGGCACCGATGCTCATTCCAGATGTTGATTTCGCGAGCATTGCAACCGCGTTCGGCGCGCGTGGTGTCACGGTGCGAACCATGCTTGATCTGACTGCTCTTGAACACTGGATCGCCGCCGGTGCGGCTGGCACGATTCTCCTGGATTGCCGCATCTCACGCGGCATCGTTCCCCAGTCACGGTTTACTGCGCTGTAGCGCTGTAGTTTCTGCGGCCGGGGCTGGGCCTGGTGGCTGGGGCTGGTCTGGCCTGGTCCTTGGGCTGGCCCTGCCTTGGGCTGGCCCTGCCTTGGGCTGGGGCTGGCCTGGTCTTAGGCTGGCCTTGGGCTGGTCTTGCCCATGGCCTGGTTGGTTGAGTCTGGTCCTGGTCGGGCGAGCGGTCAGTTCGCCGGAGTTTGCGCACCGCGGATCCGCCCAACCCGCTCAAAAGGGGCGTTTCTTACACAGGTGGCACTTTCTGTCGCATGAAAGTGCCACCTGTGTAAGAAAGACCCTGTTTCGCCGTGGTGAGGGCTGCGCTCGGCGTACCGTTCAGCCAGAATGACTCAACGCCGCGACATTCCTCGTCATTTCACGTGCGCCTATGGGTAAGCCTGCCTCCGGCTTCATACAACGCCTGGGCATTGCATCTGTCATCGTTCAATGCTCAATGAGTTACCCAATGTTCAGCACGAACCCTTTGGCCACCCACGAGTTCTCCATGTGTAGCCTTCAGCCCAGCCCGGTGGACCTTGGCCAGCGCTGGCCAGCCCGGCGGCCCCAGCCCAGCGCTGCCCAGCCCAGCCTCATCACTCTTCCCACACCGGCTGCGGCACCGAGGCGAGCAGTGACCGCGTGTATTCGTGCTGTGGTGCCGTGAGAATTCCCTCCGTCGCACCATATTCAACAATTTCACCGCGCCGCATGACCACAGTTTCGTCGCATACACGTCGCACCACCCCAAGGTCGTGGCTGATGAACAGAATCGTGAGTCCGCGTTCCTCCCGCACGCGTGCGAGCAGATCCAGCACTTGTGCCTGTACCGACACATCGAGCGCGCTCGTTGCCTCGTCGAGAACGAGTACATCTGGATCGATGGCAATTGCACGCGCAATGGCGACGCGTTGGCGTTGTCCGCCGGAAAGCGTCCGCGGGTGAGCCGACGCGAATTCTTCGCCAAGCCCAACAGAGTCAAGCAGCTCAATGGCGCGAGCGCGAGCGGCAGCGCCCTTCACCCCGGTATGGAGGGTGATCGCGTCTTCGACCGCTCGGCCAGCCGGGATCCGCGGATCAAGCGACAAGTACGGATCTTGGAACACCATCTGCGCGCTCCGCGCCCGTTGCAGCCGCTCTTGCCGGTTGCGAGGCACCGCCATGCGTGATGCGCCTGCGATCCGGAGTTCACCACCGTCAGGTTGTTCGAGCCCAATGATCATTCTGGCAAGCGTGGACTTGCCAGAACCTGACTCCCCCACGACGCCAAGTGAGCCACCGCGTGGGATCGAGATTGACGCTTCGGCAACCGCGACTACTGGTGCCTTTCCGCGAGGAAAGTAGGTCTTCGTGAGCTTGTCTGCGAACACCATTGCTTCGTCATCGGCGGCGGCCCGTTCGAGACCAACGTTCGGTTCTCCACCAACGCCCGGTACTCGATCGGCAGCCCTCCGGGTTGAGTCTGGCAACCCAGCAGGGTCGACGGCGATGCTCGGTGTCGCAGCGATCAAACGTTTCGTGTACTCCGTCGTGGGACTGAGGAAGATGTGGCGTGCGGTCCCGCGCTCCTCGATCCGCCCCTTTTGCATGACCGTCACCCGATCACAAATGGAGGCAGCGAGGTTGAGGTCGTGTGTGATGAAGAGCATCCCCATCCCCCGCGCATCACGCTGCTCACGCAGTACCTGAATGATCTCGGCTTGGGTCGTCACATCAAGGGCAGTTGTCGGCTCGTCACAGATCAGCAGCTTCGGCGAACTCGTGAGCGCGCCCGCAATCATCACGCGCTGCAGCATGCCGCCAGAGAACTCGTGCGGATACTGAGAGAGATGTTCCGCCGGCCTGGGTAAGCGCACAGCTTGCAGCAGCTCGATCGCTTGCGCACGCGCGGCTGCGGCCGATACACCTTGGCACAGCCGTAGAGATTCGGTCATGAAGTCGCCGATCGTGCGCATGGGGTTGATCCCCGAGCGCGGATCTTGAAACACCATCGATGCGCTGTGTCTGCGCACGTCAAGCAGAGTCGAACGTGACGATCCGAGCACCTCGTGGTCATCGATCCGCACACTCCCGCTGAGACGCGCGTTCTGCGGAAGCAATCCAAGCACGGAACGAGCGGTGAGTGATTTCCCCGAGCCTGACTCTCCGACAAGTCCGACGGTCTCACCGGGCGCCACAGAGATTGAAATGTCATCAAGCAGGCGCTTGCCGTTTGGCAGGTCGAGCGTGAGCTCTGAGATTTCGAGTAGGGTCATGCGACTACACCTCCTCCGATACGTTCGGAAAGTTCTTCACCAATAACGTTGACTGCGACCACAACAAGCACCACCGCAATCGCGGGAACGATCGCGGGAAGGAAGTGCCCGCCCACAATTCCGGCCTGTGCCTCGTTGATCATCGCGCCCCAGTCAGACATCGGTGCTTGTACGCCGAGACCGAGGAACGAAAGCCCGGCAAGTTCCGCAAGCACGTACCCAAAGTTCAAGGTCGACTGGGCACCGACGATTGGGGTGATGTTTGGGAGTACCCTGCGCAACGCGATCCACGCACCGCCGAAGCCAGCGACGCGATACGCAGCCACGTAGGGACGGTGGCGTTCTGCGGTGATCAGCGAACGTGTCAGCCGAGCAACGTACGGAATGTACGCGATCACCATGGCGATCACTGGCGCGACGAATCCTTTACCAAACAAGGCCACAGCCATGATTGCGATGAGGAGCGCTGGGAAGGCGAAGATCACATCGAAGATGCGACCAAGCACTGCGTCAACCCAACCTCCGCGCCAGCCTGCAAGCAGGCCGAGCAAGATTCCAAAGATCGTCGAGAAAATAACGACGAGGAGTGGACCGAGCAGAGCAGTTCGCGCACCAAACACGAGACGACTGAGCATGTCACGACCGAGCCCATCGGTTCCGAGCCAGTGTGCGGCTGTCGGCCCTGAATAAAAGGCGAGGAAGTCGACGGCATCAGGATCATACGGAGCCACAAGCGGCGCAAAGATCGCTGCGAGCGTGAAGATGCCGAGAACTGCAACGCTACCGGTAAAGAGCCAGTTCGCACGACGTGCACGCGGGGCGCGCATCACACGAACGGCCGTTGTTGCATTGGGAACGGTCATCGTGCATCAGCTCCCGCCGCAGCTCGAGGGTCAATGAGGGGCTCGCAGAGGTCGACAACAGCGTTCACGACCACAAACGCAGTCACGACAAAGAGCGTGATCGCCTGCACGACCGGGAAATCAAGTCGATCGACCGACTGGACGAGCAGCGAGCCGAGCCCGGCAATACCAAATGCGGTCTCGACAATTGTGCTGGCAACCAGCAGTCCGGCGACGAGCAGGCCGCTCACCGTCACGATCGGTCCGATGGAGTTTCTGAACACATGGCGGCGGATCACGACGCCCCGTGTCAGACCGCGACTCGTTGCGACCTCGACGTGTTCTTTCCCAACCTGCTCGATCATTGAGGATCGCGTGACCTTGCCAACGAGCACCACAAAGGTGATCGCGAGCGCGAGGGAGGGCAGAATGAGGTGATAGATCGTGTCCCAGAACCCGGTTCCAGACCCAAATGTTGGGAACCAACCGAGCGTCACCGCGAAGACGGCAATGAGCACGATCGAACCGACGAACGATGGGATCGCGCCAAGTACTGTCAGGAAGATCAGCGTTGCGCGATCCGCAAACTTTCCCTTGTTCAGGGCCGCGATGATTCCGGCGGTAATGCCGATCAGGGCGATCATGATCGCTGACATCGCGACGAGACCGAGGGTGACCGGGAGCCTGTCACCGACAACGACTGCAACGTCCTGACGGAACTGCAGAGACCGTCCGAAGTCTCCTCTGAACATTCCAAACACCCAGTTGAGGTACTGCTGCCACGGTGGCAGATTCAAGCCGAACTGTTCGGTCACCGCGGCAACCGCTTCTGGGCTGGGTTTACGTCCGCGGAGGAGGAAGCGAACCGGGTCACCCGGCACGAGAAATCTCGAGAAAAAGACCAAGAGCGACGCGAGAAAGAGCGTCAAGAGCAACGCCCCGAGTTTCGAGGCGATGCGGCGTGCGTATGCCATGCGTCTTCCTCGTTACCGTGCGCCGAGCGTTGCCGCCCAGGGGTAGTACAGGAAGTTGATCGACGGCGAGAGCCCGGTGACGCGTTCGCCCATGTACATGGCGTTGGGCACTTCGACGAGTGGCAGCCACGGTAGCTCAGCGTTTGCCAGCTGCTGCATATCAGCGTTCACCTCGCTGCGCTCGGCTGCATCCATCGTCGAAATCGACGTCTTGACCAGAGCATCAAATTCTGGATTAGACCAGTTGCCATAGTTGCTGAACTCGTCAGTGCGGAGGATGCCGTACATTTCGAAGGGGTCCGGGCTCGAGAGATACCAGTTCGTATAGAACAGATCCACGCCCTCACGTGCCGCTGGGTCAGCGAACAACGTGGTGTACGCTGCAGGCGTCACGGTCTCGATCTTGGCGTTGAGCCCGATCGACTTTGCCGCCGCGACGGTGGCCTGCGAGATCACCGTGAACTCCTGGCTAATTGGCGCACTCACAATGGTGAGCTCTGCACCAGCAAAACCGGCGTCTGCAACCAGCTGCTTTGCAGCTTCGGGGTCAAAATCATACGACTCGATGTCGGTAAAGGCGCGTTCCTTGGCAGCCGGATCTGCGTCGGCCCACACCGATTCCGTGGTGTAGACGTCAGTCACTTTGCCAACCCCGCTGTAGGCAGCGTCGAGGATGCCCTGACGATCAAGCGCCATGAGCAATGCTTTGCGCACGTTCACATCTCCGAGCGGCCCGTCGAGGTTTGAGACCACCATGTTGGCAACTGAGGTGTTCAGCCCGAAGAGCACATCGCCTGAGCCTTTTGCCTGCAATTCGCGGATCGAGTCCATCGGCAGGAGCCAAGTCCCGTCAACGTCTCCCGCCTTCAACGCGTTCGTGCGCGCGTTCGCGTCACCCATGAAAACAAACTCGAATGTCTCCGACTTCGCTTTCAGCTCGTCGTTCCAGTAGTCGTCAAACCGGCTGAGCGTGATCTTCTCACCCGACTTCCAGCTGTCAAACTTGAACGGGCCGGTGCAGTTCACGCCGCCAGACGAGTTACCGTAGTCGCTGCCAAGCTCGGCAAGCGTTGCTGCAGACTCCACGACGCCGGCTGATCCGCCCATGCCCAGATTGAACTGAGAATCGGGAATCGAGGTGGTGACCGTTACTTCCCAGTCTCCAGTTTTCTCAATCGAGGTGACGTACTGGTACACGCTGAACCACGACGAGCCGACCTCGGGGTCAAGGTGGCGTGACATCGTCGCCACAACATCGTCTGCGGTCATCTCGCTGCCATCATGGAATTTCACGCCCTGACGAATCTGATACACCCACTTGGTCGGTTCGGGGTTGGCATATGACTCGGCAAGGCCAGGCGACAGCGTGAAGTCAGCGTTGAGGCGAAGCAGTGATTCACACACATTTGCCAGAACCTGGTTATCTGCGTAGTCAAATGCGTATGCATTGTCGAGCGAGAACGGCTCGGCATAGCTCGCCCATGTGATCTTGCCGATGTCACCAGATGGCGCGGCAGTCTGATCAGTGATCTTCCATTCGATCGCTTCTCCGCTGCCGCCACCGGCTCCTGAGCCAGCGCACGCGGTGAGTGCGACAACCGTGAGCGCAGCGCCAAACACTGCTGCGCCTCGACGTACAACATTCCTCTGGGTATCGCGAGACCCGCGAGACCGACGTAATTGAGACATTGTTTTCTCCTTCGAAAACGCGGCACTGCAGTGTGCCGAAGTACAAGGGTTGGTGACCGTTAGGAGCCGCGGGTGTACACCCGTGAGCCCTCGATCCAGGTTTGCGCGACAGCCGCGTGTGCGAGATCTTCCGGCGCGAGTGCGAACGGATTGGGTTCGATCACCACGAGATTGGCGAGGTAGCCTTCCCGAATCCAGCCGGTGTCATGGTCACGGTGGTTCACGTACGCGGTGCCGGAAGTGTAGGCCGCGAATGCAGTTGACAGGTTCAGGCGTTGTTCTTCGCCGCCGAGCGGGCCAGCATGAGTTTCTGGGCCGACACGGGTCACACCGATGTGGATCGCGGCAAGCGGATCCGCCGTCGAGACCGGCCAATCACTCCCCGCAGCAATCCGTGCCCCGTCTCGCACCAGGTCACCGAACGGATACTGTCGGGTCGCGGCGCGCGCACTCATGAATGGGAGTGTCAGGGTGTCGAGCTGTTCCTCATGAGTTGCCCACAGCATTTGCAGGTTTGCTACCGCGTCAATCTCGGCGAAGCGCCCAGTGTCTTCAGCAGCAACCACCTGCAGATGGGCAAGATGATGGCGTCCATCACTCGGTCCGTTTGCGTTACGAGCAGCCTCAACGGCGTCGAGGGCGCTGCGCACCGCACGGTCACCGAGAGCGTGGAAGTGCACTTGCATCCCTGCCGCATCGATCTGCCGCACTGCCTCGTTCAAGATCTCAGGTTCGATGAATTCAATGCCGTGATTGCAAGTGTGCTCGCCCTGCGCATCAAGGTAGGGGTCGAGCATGGCAGCAGTGAAGTTTTCTGCAACGCCATCGACCATCATCTTCACGGTGCCAAGCTGAAAACGGTCTGCCGTCCCACTCGACAGGCGTGCGTCGCGGCGGGCAATGATCGCGGGGATCTGTTCCAGCCCCCGGTCGCGCTCCCACCACTGCGATCCGGTCACGTGTACGCGCAGCGTTCCCTCATCGACAGCACGTTCGTAGGCCTCAAGCGTGCCGGTACCTGGACCATCTGCTCCGACCCATGCGTCCTGCCACCCCGTCACACCCTGCGCAATGAGCAGCGACTGAGCGTGCATGAGTCCGCGATAGGTCAACTCAGGTGTTGGGACTGGCTTCACCTCGTCGAAGAGGTTCATCGCGCCTTCATGGAAGGTGCCAGCTGGGAAGCCTTCCGCGTCCCGCTCCATCCGCCCGTCTTCCGGGTCAACCGAGTCAGCCGAGAGCCCGGCGAGCTCGATCGCGCGGGTGTTTGCCCAGGCACTGTGATGGTCACGGCTCGACAGGACAACGGGACGATCACCTACGACCGCGTCAATGAGGTCACGCGTCGGTGCGCCACCGACAAAATGATCCATGGACCAACCGCCTCCGAGGATCCATTCCTCATCAGGATTCGCAGCCGCATATGCAGCGATGGTGCGCACCGCGTCTTCAGCGCTTTCCGCTGCAGTGAGATCGCACTGCAACGCTTCAACGCCACCACCAATTGGGTGAATATGCGCGTCCTGGAAGCCAGGCGAGAGAAGCGCACCCGCAAGATCAACCGTGGTGGTCGTGGGACCGCACAGACGTTCGGCCTCGCTCGCGGCGACAACCGCGGTGATACGACCATCGGTCACGCCGACTGCGAGATCCGTGCGCGGATCGCCTTCGCCAACAAAGACGGCTCCGCCAGTGAACAGAACATCAACGTTCATGCTTCCTCTTTCGACTCTGAAAACAGGTTGTTTCGGAGCCTATTCGTGAAACCAAGACTTTGTCAAAGGCTTTGACAACATTTCTGACATTGGTAGGTTTAGGGAGCACACGCCAGATGCCCTACGCTGGCAGAGAGACAAAGGGGTGACATGAAGACCGCAAATCGAACCGCGCGCACCGGGCCTCGCAAGGTGCGCCTCGATACACAGAAAATCATCGCTGCGGGCCTCAAGGTCGCAGCTGAGCACCCCAGCTCAGCATTTTCAGCCAAGCTTCTCGGTGTCGAACTCGGCGTCGATCCGTCTGCGGTCTATCGTCATTTCCGAAGCAAGAGTCACCTGATGGAGGCCCTGCTCGATGAGCTCCACGCCCGGGCGCTGCACGGCATTACCGCTTCACACGATGACTGGAGAGGGCGGATCCAAGGGCTCGCAGACGGGACCCTCCGCGAGTACTGCGCTCACCCATCCATCGCTGCAGAGGCGATGACACTTACTACCCACGGTCCTGGCGAGTTGGGAGCCATGGAGCTGCTCCTCAGCTCGCTCACCACCTGCGGTCTTGACGAAGCTGGCGTCCTCCAGCATTACTCACTCATTTCCGCGTACACGCTCTCAATGTCGTCGGGCATCGCGCGAGCGCGCGCGGAGGACGGCGAGCCGGCTGGCGAGCAACGCGGCCCGGAACGCTGGGTCGAAGGACCGCTGCACGTCGATCCGCGCACATACCCGCAGATTGCCCACTATTCTTCGAGGCTTGTCGAGCTCGACGACCACGCAATCTACCTGGCAGGCATGAATGCCCTGCTCGATGCGGCCGAGCGCGACGCACACAAGACCCGGTAAACACCAGCGGCGGGGAGCCGAAGCTCACCCGCCGCCTATGCTATCAACGCCTATGAGGCATTGGGGAACGTCTTACCAACGTGGCTTGCGCTTGCCGTCTGCACGGCCCTCGCCGAAGTCACGACCGCCACCACGGTTGTCGCGATCCCAGCCGCCACCGCGGTTATCACGGTCGCCGCCACGGAAGCCGCCGCGGTCATTGCGATCGCCGCCACGGTATCCACCGCGGTCACCGCCGCGATCGTTGCGATCGCCACCACGGTATCCACCGCGGTCACCGCGGTCGCCACCACGGTCACCACGGTAACCACCGCGGTCGCCGCCACGATCACCGCGGTACCCACCGCGATCGTTACGCTCACGGTCGCTGCGGAAGTCCCAACCCTTGCCACGGGGGCTGGGGCCGGTGTCTTCGGTGATCTCGATGGCCTTGCCACCGATCTTCGTTGACTTGAGTGATTCAAGTGCGCTTGCCGACAGCGTCGCGGGAAGCTCGACGAGCGAGAAATCGTCACGAACCTGGATACGACCGAAGTCGTCGCGGCTCAGACCGCCCTCATTCGCAATAGCACCAACGATCTGGCCAGGCTGTACGCGCTGACGACGGCCGACCTCAATGCGGTAGGTCTTGAGATCGTCACGACGCTGGCGAGGACCACGGTCCTGACGCGGTGCACGGTTGTCATCGCGGCCCGAGTCTTCGAGGAAGCGGCTGGCCTGCTTGCGGTCACGATCGAATTTCGCGTCGTCTGCCTCGGTAAGGAGGAGTGGGGTGTCACCCTGGGCGACAATTGCGAGTGCAGCAGCAACGTCTGCTTCTGCAACATCGTGGTTGCGAACGTAGTGATCGATAATCTCACGGAAGCGGCTAATGCGAGCAGTCTCACCAAGTGCGGTCGTGATCTCGTCATCGAAGCGGGTCAGACGCGTAGCGTTGACCTCTTCAATGCGGGGAAGCGGCATCTGGGTGAGCGGCTGCTTCGTAGCGCGCTCGATCGCCTTCAGCATGCGCTGCTCACGAGGAGTAACGAAGCTGATCGCGTCACCGGTACGGCCCGCACGACCGGTACGGCCGATACGGTGCACGTATGACTCGGTGTCAATCGGCAGGTCGTAGTTGATGACGTGGCTGATGCGCTCAACGTCAAGACCACGAGCAGCAACGTCGGTCGCAACAAGAATGTCGAGCTTGCCATCCTTGAGCGCCTGCACAGTGCGCTCACGCTGAGCCTGCTGAATGTCACCGTTGATGGCCGCTGCTGAGTACCCGCGAGCGCGCAGCTTTTCAGCAACCTGCTCCGAGTCACCACGGGTACGGGTGAAGACGATGAGGCCGTCGAAGTTCTCAACCTCAAGCACGCGGGTCAGCGCGTCAAGCTTCTGCATGTACGACACAACGGTGTACCGCTGCGTGATGTTCGAGCTTGTCTGGGTCTTGCCAGCAATCTTGACCTCTTGCGGGTCATTCAAGTACTGCTGCGAGATACGGCGGATCTGCGAAGGCATGGTCGCCGAGAACAGTGCAACCTGCTTCTCGTCAGGGGTGTCAGCAAGGATCGTCTCGACGTCCTCAGCGAAGCCCATCTTGAGCATCTCATCGGCCTCGTCAAGCACGAGGTACTTGATCTGCGAGAGGTCAAGCGATCCGCGCTTCATGTGGTCCATGACACGGCCGGGAGTACCCACGACGATGTCAACGCCACGGCGCAGTGCCGAAAGCTGCTGGCCATATGCCTGGCCGCCGTATACGGGAAGGAGCTTCACCTCGGGGAGATGAGTTGCGTAGCTTTCGAACGCCTCACATACCTGGAGCGCAAGCTCACGGGTCGGCGCAAGAACAATCGCCTGCGGCGCGCCAGCGCCGGGCTTAATGCGGGAAAGGATGGGGAGCGCGAATGCAGCGGTCTTGCCAGTACCAGTCTGGGCAAGTCCAACAACATCGCGTCCTTCAAGGAGCACTGGAATCGTCGCGGCCTGAATTGCGGAGGGAGTCTCGTATCCCACCTCGGTAATGGCCTGCAGAACAGAGGGCTCAAGGCCCAGATCTGCGAAGGTCGTGCGCTCGCTCTCGGGGGCAGCAGCAGTTTCGCCGGCTTCAGTCGCGGCGTTCTCAGAAGAGGTCATCATATTAGCTTACCGCGAAAAAATCGAGCATTCCGCATGTCAGTATTAAATTCGGCCACCTGTCAGGGAAAATTCGGTCCGAATTCAGATTCCACGGCGATTCGCGAGTCTGGGATTACAGACAACAGCCGCCTCTTCCCCGTTGTTTGGCGCACCTCGGCACGGTGTCATGGAAGCAGTCACATTCCTAGGAAAGGACCACCATGACACTCCCCGGCGCACGCTCAGTGAAGAGCCCGCGAGGTACCGACATCAGCGCGAAGAGCTGGCAAACAGAGGCTCCACTTCGCATGCTCATGAACAATCTTGATCCCGAGGTGGCAGAACGACCTGATGACCTTGTGGTCTACGGCGGCACCGGTCGTGCGGCCCGCAGCTGGGAGGCGTTCGACGCCATCGTCGAAACGCTCCGCGACCTCGAAGAAGACGAAACTCTTCTTGTTCAGTCAGGCAAACCGGTCGGCGTGTTCCGCACTAATGTGTGGGCACCCCGCGTCATCCTCGCGAATTCCAACTTGGTTGGCGACTGGGCGACCTGGCCCGAGTTCCGCAAGCTCGAGGCTGAAGGCCTCATGATGTACGGCCAGATGACCGCTGGGTCTTGGATCTACATTGGCACGCAGGGCATTCTGCAGGGCACATTCGAAACTTTCGCCGCGATTGCACGCAAGAAGTTCGGCGGCACCCTCGCTGGTACCATCACGCTCACCGGCGGATGCGGTGGCATGGGAGGCGCACAGCCGCTCTCCGTCACACTCAACGATGGCGCATGTCTGATCGTCGATGTCGACGAAACGCGCCTGCAGCGGCGTGCAGGCAAGCGCTACCTTGACGAGGTCGTCACTGATCTCGATGAAGCGCTCGCCAAGGTGCAGCAGGCAAAAGATGAGCAGCGCGGCTGGTCAGTAGGCCTCGTTGGGAACGCCGCCGAGGTCTTCCCGGAGATCCTCCGCCGTCATCGCGCGGGTGAGATCACCATTGATATTGTGACGGACCAGACTTCGGCACACGATCCGCTGTCATATCTGCCACTCGGGTATGACGTGGCAACCTGGCAAGCACGAGCTGCGGCAGATCCAGAGACCTTCACGCGAGACGCACAGGCTGCCATGGCAGCGCACGTTCGGGCAATGGTTGAATTCCAAGATGCGGGTTCCGAAGTATTCGATTACGGCAATTCCATCCGCGATGAGGCGCGCAAAGGCGGCTACGAGCGAGCGTTTGAATTCCCAGGTTTTGTTCCCGCGTACATCCGCCCATTGTTCTGCGAGGGCCTCGGCCCCTTCCGCTGGGCTGCACTCTCGGGAGACCCCGAAGATATTCGCGTGACCGATGAGGCTATCCTCGAGCTCTTCCCCGAAGACGAGCACCTGCACCGCTGGATCCGCGCCGCGCAAGAACGCGTCGAGTTCGAGGGACTTCCCGCGCGCATCTGCTGGCTCGGGTACGGCGACCGTGCGCGTGCGGCAGTTCGCTTTAACGAGCTCGTAGCAGAGGGCAAACTCAAGGCACCAATTGTCATCGGCCGTGACCATCTCGATTCAGGGTCCGTCGCCTCGCCCTATCGCGAAACTGAGGCGATGGCTGATGGCTCCGATGCGATTGCTGACTGGCCATTGCTCAACGCCCTCACTGCGACGTCCTCGGGCGCGACCTGGGTGTCGCTCCATCACGGTGGCGGCGTCGGCATCGGTCGTTCGATCCACTCGGGTCAGGTTTCGGTTGCTGATGGCACCGAGCTCGCCGCGCAAAAGCTCGAACGCCTCCTCACAAACGACCCCGGCATGGGAGTGATCCGCCACGTGGATGCTGGCTATCAGCGCGCAGTAGATGTCGCGCGTGAACGTGGAGTCAGGGTTCCCATGGAGCCAGTCATCCGCAACACTGATCAGAGCTGGTAACTCCCAGAAGAGGGCACAATGTCTGAATCCATCCTTATTACGAACATCAACGAGCTGACCACAAACGACGATTCGCACGGTGGCCGCCTCCAGAACGCGGCCATGGTCATCGAGGGCGATCGGATCGCCTGGACCGGTCACAGTTCACATGCGCCAGCTGCCGATACGAAGGTTGACGCAGCTGGTCGCGCCGTGCTGCCAGGCTGGGTGGATTCGCATACCCATATGGTCTTTGCAGGCGATCGAACGGCCGAGTTTGAAGCTCGAATGGCAGGTGAGTCTTACGCTGCGGGTGGCATCAACGTCACTGTCGATGCCACCCGCGCCGCAAGCGACGCCGAGCTGACAGCGAATCTCGGTCGTCTCGTCGACGAAGCGCGACGCGGCGGTACAACAACGATTGAGACAAAGACCGGCTATGGCCTCACTGTCGCTGATGAAACACGGTCTGCCCGCGTCGCACGCACGGTTGCCGATGCGGTGACCTTCTTGGGTGCGCACCTGGTGCCGGCGGGGGCGGATCCGCACGATTACCTCGATCTCGTCACCGGCGAAATGCTCACTGCGGTTGCTCCATACGTGAGCGCGGTCGACGTTTTTTGCGAGACCGGCGCATTTGACGGAGACGCTTCGAGACAGGTACTCGAAGCTGCACAAAGGCACGGCCTTGCGACGCGTGTTCACGGCAATCAACTCGGACATGGTCCCGGCGTGCAGCTTGCTGTCGAACACGGTTCACTCAGCGTTGATCACGTCGCGTTCCTCTCCCCCGCGGACATCGCTGCACTCGCGGACTCGTGGAGCGACGGTCAGCGAGGGACCGTCGCAACAGTGCTTCCCGCGTGCGATCTCTCAACGCGGATGCCGCTTACCCCCGCGCGTGAACTCGTTGACGCTGGCGCAGTCATTGCACTCGCTTCCAATTGCAACCCCGGCACTTCCTACACAAGCTCCATGGCATTCTGCGTGACCACCGCAGTACTCCAGATGCGCCTCAGCGTGCAGGAAGCAGTTCGCGCTGCAACACTCGGCGGCGCCATCGCGCTCGGCATGCACCGGGACGGCTGGGTCGACCCACGCGGCGTCGCACAGCCACGAGTCGGTGTTCTCGAGCCCGGGGCCCGAGCTGACGTGCACCTCATCAATGCTCCGTCAGTAACCCACCTTGCATATCGTCCTGGGATGCCCCTCACCGCTGGCGTCTGGCGGGCAGGCGAGCGGATCGTCTAAGCGAGATTGCCGCAGACGACCTCTGGGACTCTGCTTAAGAAGCCACGCGACGACCGTGGATGCGCGAGGACAGCGCCTCCGCGGTCGTTTGCACGTCTGCGGCGAGCGCGGCTACTTGCGTGTCGCTGAATCGTTGCTCGGGGAAGGTGACTGCGATCGCCGCAACCGGCCACCCACGATGGTCGAGCACGGCTGTGCCGACCGAGGCGAGCCCGTCCGTGACTGATCCACGTTCCAGTGCATACCCACGGTTCAGTGTGTCGTCAAGGACCGATCGCAGCTTGGAGTAGCGGTCGATCTGCTCAGCGGCCGCAGTGCGATGCACGAAAGCATCGCTACTCGGGTAGAGCGCTCGCACCTGAGCCTTTGACATCATTGCGAGGATCGCACGCCCGCTTGCGGTGAGGTGCATCGGCAGTCGAACGTCAACATCGGTGACGAGTGGAGGTGATCCTGCTGACCGTTCCTCAATCACGTAGAGGACGTCACGACCGTGTGGGACTGCGAGATGCCCGCTAACGCCCACTCGATCAACGAGCGCGGCGAGCAGCGGCCTACCGATACGCGTGAGCGGTTCTTGCCGCTCGTACGCTGAACTGAGCGCGACAGCGGCGATGCCGAGGCCGTAACGTCGCTCCTCAGGAAGGTGCATGACATAGCCGTGCTCCTGCAGCGTGGTGAGCAAGTGGTAGACACTCGAACGCGGGATATCGAGCTGAGCAGCAATCATGGTCGCAGCCATCGGCCCGCGTGAGGTTGCGAGCAGGCTGAGAATACGCAGAGTTTGGTCAGCAGCCGGAACCTTTGCGGCGGCAGATTCGGGCAGCGCAGGCTCTACGACCGGTCTGGTCGATGCCTGTCGGTGGTACTCGTTCATACTCTCGCTTTACTTCGGCGGTGAATGCGATGGGTGCCCTGTGAGTTAATCACAGGGCACCCATCGGTAACCAGGCAGTTACGCGAACTGTCGACCGGTGACCTGTTCTGCGGTGACACGCACCGAACCCGATGCAACGAAGTTGTATGCGGACTCGATCGTGGGCGACAGGAACGAGTCAGTGTCTGGAGCGCTGATCTCGCTGCGGAATAGTGAGTGGATCGCTCGCGTCACGGCTGCAGGCTCTCCCGAGCCCTCTGCAGCAGCGCGGAAGTCGAGTGCACGCGTTGAGGCAAGCAGCTCGATGCCAAGGACGCGGGAGAGCCCGTCGATTCCGCGACGCAACTTGCGCGCAGCGTGCCAGCCCATCGACACATGATCCTCTTGCATTGCAGACGACGGAATCGAGTCAACTGATGCGGGGACAGCGAGGCGCTTCAGTTCGGACACGATACCGGCTGCCGTGTACTGCGCAATCATGAGCCCGGAATCAAGGCCTGCGTCGGCCGCGAGGAACGGGGGCAGACCGTGGTTTCGCGCAACGTCAAGGAATCGGTCGGTGCGACGTTCGGAAATACTCGCGACATCTGCCACCGCGATCGCAAGAAAATCGAGTACGTAGGCAACCGGGGCACCGTGGAAGTTGCCGTTCGATTCCACACGACCGTCGGAAAGCACCAGGGGATTATCGATCGCTGAGCGGAGCTCAATCGATGCAACGCGTGCAGCATGCTCAGCCGTGTCGCGTGCAGCGCCATGCACCTGCGGTGAACAACGAAGCGAGTAGGCATCTTGCACACGGGTGAATTCGCCTTCAGTCGGGCGCTGCACGAGCGTTGACCCCTCAAGAACACGAAGCATGTTTGCTGCTGCTCGCCCCTGACCGGGGTGTGGTCGCAGCTCCTGCAGATCCGCCGCGAAGACAGCGTCTGTACCAGTCAATGCTTCGACGCTTGCTGCTGCTGCGATGTCGGCGGTGACGAGCAGTGACGAGAGGTCATGGAGGGCGAGACACAGCATACCGAGCATGCCGTCTGTGCCGTTGATCAGTGCGAGGCCCTCTTTCTCTGCGAGCACGAGGGGCTCGATGCCAGCTGCGGCGAGTGCCTCGGCTGCTGCAATGGGCGCGGTGTGCGGATCGCGGCTCACGCGAACCTTGCCCTCCCCCATGAGTGTGAGCGCGCAATGAGCAAGCGGGCTAAGGTCACCCGAGCAACCGAGTGACCCGTACTCATGAACGACTGGAGTAATGCCAGCGTTGAGAATTGCAGCGTATGTCTCCACCACGATCGGTCGCACACCGGTGCGACCTGAGGCAAGCGTGTTGAGGCGGAGCAGCATGAGCGCACGAACGACCTCTCGCTCTACCTCAGCGCCGGTTCCGGCCGCGTGTGAGCGAATGAGGCTGCGCTGAAGCTGCTGGCGCTTCGCTACCGGAATCTGCACCTTTGCGAGCGCTCCGAAGCCTGTGGAGATGCCATAGTGTGGGCGGCTGTCGTTGGCGAGTTCTTCGACGACCTGGCGACTTGCGGCAACGCGTACAAGTCCCGCAACCGAGATCTCAACCCGTGCATCTGCTCGGGCGACGTTGACAACGTCTGCAATGGTCAATGGGTCGGCGCCGAGGGTGACGGCTGCGGAGTGAGTGCTCATGCTCCGATTGTGAACTCGGACATGGCCTGTCGCCACACGAAACACCCGCCTTGCGTCTGGTATCCCAGACACAACCCTCAGCACGCCATAGAATGGTCGACATGAGCCACGCCCTCGCCGCACGCGTTCGTCTGGGATACCAGACCATGCCGGGCTCGGGCCCCTTGCTCAACCACAGTGCCTCGCTGCTACCGTCACAATCATGAGCAACGACGCTGCACCCCAGATGCCCCTCTCTCACGATCCTGCTTGGCCACGCACGGGCAGTTGGGCAGCCGATGAACACGAAGCTGCTGACCTCATTGTTGTCGGCATCCCCACCTCAGAGACTTCGCTTTCGCCGACAAACGCCCATACGACACCTGCCGCCATTCGGGCAGCCCTGCAGCGATACTCAAGTCATACCGTCGCGCCAGGTACGCCAAGCACACGTGGAAGCGAACACGAACTCGTTCTCGATGAGGCCCTCCATATTCTTGACGCGGGCGACGTCACTTCACCTGACACCGAAGCTGGCGAAGTCGCAGCTACTGCAGTTGTGAAAGCGCTCGCCGCACGGGCACCACTCGTGGTTGCGCTCGGTGGAGACAATGCACTCACCGTGCCAGCCGCGCTCGGTGTTGCAGGCGATCGTCTGGCAACCTCTGGTCTCATTACCCTCGATGCCCACCATGATCTTCGTGATGGCAGATCAAACGGGTCTCCCGTCCGTCGACTCGTCGAAGCAGGACTCGACCCGTCCCGAATTGTGCAAATTGGTATCGCCGATTTCGCGAACTCACGTACATATCGCGAGCGGGCCAAGCAGCTCGGCATCACCGTCATTCACCGCACCGAGCTCCTCGAACGCCCGCTCTCGGCTATCGTCGAAGAGGCTCTCAACATCGCGGGCTCGGCAGGTGGTCCAATTCACGTCGACCTCGACGTCGATGTATGTGACCGGTCAGTCGCACCCGGCTGCCCGGCCTCGATCCCTGGCGGAATCCAAGCGCACGAATTGCGCCGTATCACCCGGCTCCTCGCCGCGGATCCTCGGGTGTGTGGCATCGATATCGCTGAGGTTGATGCCACCGCCGATAGTGCAGACCAACGCACGGTACGGCTCGCTGCGCTGTGCGTCCTTGAAGCAGCAGCAGGCCTTGCCGAACGTCTCGGCAAATAAGCAGGAAGAAACATGGGTCAGACAGACATCCCGACTTCGGGAGCACACCTGCAACGCGGCCTTACGGCACGCCATATTCGTTTTATGGCGCTCGGCTCTGCGATCGGTACGGGCCTGTTTATGGGTTCGTCGAGCGCAATTCAAACCGCTGGGCCTTCCGTCCTGCTCGCTTACATCATCGGTGGCGCAGCAGTATTCATGGTGATGCGAGCCCTCGGCGAAATGGTCGTCCGCTACCCCGTATCAGGTTCATTCGGGCAGTATGCTTCACGGTACATTCACCCGTTCGCTGGGTTCCTTGTTGGGTGGAGCTTCGCGTTTGAAATGTTCCTCGTGGCCGTGTTCGACGCAACCGCGGTTGGCGTCTACATGAAGTTCTGGTTCCCAGATGTCTCACAGTGGGTCTGGGTCCTCGCGGTCATTTTCTTCCTTGCGGCAATTAACCTCGTCGGTGTCAAAGTCTTTGGCGAACTCGAGTTTTGGTTCTCGCTCCTCAAAGTGACCGCCATTGTCGTCTTTATCGTCGCAGGTATTGGCATCATTCTGTTCGGCTTCGGCACGGCAGACCACTCCACAATGGGGTTACAGAACCTCGTTGATCACGGTGGGTTCATGCCGAATGGCTTCAGTGGTTTCCTCGCCTCTTTCACGATCGTCATGTTCGCGTTCGGTGGCATTGAAATCATTGGCATTACCGCTGGTGAAGCACAGAACCCGAAACAGGTTCTCCCGAAGGCCATCAATTCTGTGCCAGTGCGTATTCTGCTGTTCTACGTGCTCACGCTTGGCGTCATCATGTGCATTCAGCCGTGGGTCGCTATCACCGGCGACACGAGCCCGTTCGTCTCCATTTTTGAGTCAATCGGTTTCCAGGCTGCCGCCGCAGTCTTCAACGTGATCCTCATCACCGCAGCACTGTCAGCGATGAATGCTGACGTCTATGGTGCCGGTCGCATGATCCACGGCCTTGCAGAGCAGGGTCACGCGCCCCGTGCATTCATGCGCACCACGCGGAATGGTGTTCCTATCATGACGGTGCTCGCAATGGTCGTTGCCCTGCTGGTTGGCGTCGTGCTCAACTATCTGTATCCCGATCAAGTGCTCTTCCTTCTCGGGGCGCTCGCAACATTTGCAACCGTGCTCGTCTGGCTGGTCATCCTCATTGCTCACATACGTATGAAGCGCGAGGTCGAACGCGAACATCGACTGCCAAGTGAATTTCCCGTGCCGCTCTGGCCCGTCGGTTCTTACCTTGCAGTCGCGTTCATTCTCTTCGTGATTGTGATGGTCGGTATCGTGCCTGAGTCACGCCCGGCACTTTGGGTTGGTCTCATTTGGATCGTGCTGCTTGCAATCTGCTACCTCCTGCTCGTGCCAGAGCGTGGCCGCAAGCCTTTCCAGCTTATCGACCAAACAGAGCGGATCGACGTGGTCGAAGCACACGACGCTGACACGACGAAAAACTAATCACACACGCGAAAGGTGCGGCCTCGAATTTGTTCGAGGCCGCACCTTTCGCGTCAGTATCGACGTTGCACGGTCACCGGAGAACACGCTTCTCCGGTGACCGGCGCTTAGTCTGTCGAAGCCGATCCGCGTGCCACCGTAATAGGTGTCGTCTTTCGGTTCTTACGGAGTACGAAGTACGCGACGACCGTGAGCGCGAGACTGCCTGCACCAAATGGCAATGTCGCCCAGAATTCCTGCGTAAAGGCAGTCGAGACCGCCACCGCAATCATCATGAGCGCTCCTACCCAGGCACCGATCCTGGTGAAGCTCATCTTGTAGTCAAGCGTCTCACCGCGCTTTGCGTAGTAGCGGCGGAATGCGATGTGCGTAATGAAGATCAGGCACCAGGTAAACATCGCGCCAAACATCGAGATCGCAAACATGAGCGTGAACGCTTGTTCGGGTACGAGAACGTAAATGATCGTGGCGACAGCAATGCCCGCCGTCGAGAGCGCAAGCGCGTTGAGCGGGCTACCATTCTTCGCGACCTTGCCGAACGCCTTCGGTGCCTCGCCAGCTCGCGCGAGCGAGAACATCATGCGAGTTGAAATGTACAGCTGACTGTTCATTGCAGAGAGGGCGGCAACGATGACGACGAAGTTGAGGATCGAGTCAGCAAACGGGATGCCGACGACTTGCATCACCGTGACGAAGGGACTCCCGCCCTCGAGAATGTCGCTCATTGGAGCAATCGACACAATGAGCGACAGGGTGAGGAAGTAGAAAATCACGAGACGGAAGATCGTCGAGCGGAACGCCTTCTTCACTGCCTTCTCAGGTTCTTTCGCTTCACCAGCTGCAACCGCGATCATTTCAATGCTCAGGTAGCTAAAGATCGCCACGATGACTGCAAACCAGGTGCCAGTGAAACCGTTTGGCATGAAGCCGCCGTCTGCGGTCCAGTTCTGGAAACCGTACTCTTCTTGCTTCCCTGCGAAGAACACGAGCCAGACACCGATAATAATGAAGGCGAGAATTGCGAACACCTTGATCGTCGAGAACCAGTACTCGAGAGTGCCGAAACTCTTCACGTTCATCGCGTTCACGAGGATGAGCGCGGCAGAGAAAATGACGACCCAGATCCACGGTGGCACTCCGGGGAACCACAGCTGCATGTACTCACCGATCGCGGTGACCTCGGTGCCCACAGCGAGCACGATACACAGCCAGTACATGTAGCGGGTGAGGAAGCCCCAGATCGGTCCAAGGTAGTACTCGGCATACGCGCCGAATGATCCCGAGGTCGGGTGCTTCACCGTCATTTCAGCAAGCACGCCCATCAGCATGAGCGCAATGAAACCGCCGATGAGGTAACTGATAATGACGCTCGGTCCGGCAAAGCCGATCGCAAATTTGCTCCCGAGGAACAGTCCGGTGCCGATCGCGCCGCCAAGCGCAATCATGCCGAGCTGCCCTGAAGTCAGGCTCTTCGTAAGCCCAACCTCACGCGTCTGAATGTCTTTAAACTCTTGCATTGTGTCTCCGTTCGTTGCCGATCCGCGCCATTGCGGTCGGACTCACAGGTGTGTTCTCGACGCCTACGTAACGGCGCCGCGGATCTGGAATTCTGGGGCACGCCACAGCTCTTCGTCGAGTACGCGGCGAAGCGTCTCAACGGCATCCCACACGTCGGCATAGCCGATGTACAGCGGGGTGATGCCAAACCGCAACACCTCGGGCTCGCGGTAGTCGCCAATAACGCCGTGCGCGATAAGCGCCTTCATGACAGCAAACCCATCGGGGTGCCGCAAGCTCACGTGACTTCCACGTTCTTTCTCGTCAAGCGGCGTCACCAGCGTCAACGGATGATTCGGGATGCGTTCCTCAACTAGCTGCATGAAGAGCGAAGTCAGCGCGAGCGACTTCTTCCGCAGCTCCGATTCGTCCACGCTCAATGCGATATCTACGCCAACTTCCATGGTTGCAAGCGAGATGATCGGCTGAGTGCCCACGAGGAACCGACGAATCCCCTGGCTCGGCTCGTAGGAAACCGACATGTCGAAGGGATTGGCGTGTCCCCACCAACCGGCAAGCGGCTGCCACGCTCGATTCACGTGGCGATCCGCCACCCAGATGAAGGCGGGTGAGCCTGGACCGCCATTGAGGTACTTGTAGGTACAACCCACCACAAAGTCGGCGTTCGCGTCATCGAGGTTAATCGGAACCGCACCAGCCGAGTGGCAGAGATCCCAGATGGAAAGGGCACCAGCGTCTTGAATCTTTCGTGTCACACGTGCCATGTCCCACAGACGACCCGAGCGATAGTTCACCTGGGTCAGCAGCACCACAGCGACATCAGCATCCAACGCAGCGTCGAGCGAATCTTCATCATCGATGAGTCGTAGCTCGTAGCCACGATCGAGGAACTTCATCAGCCCCTCAACCATGTAGAGATCTGTCGGGAAGTTCTCGCGTTCCGAGATGATCACCTTGCGCGACGGTGCGTCCTGCGCCTGAATATCGAGCGCGGCACCAACAGCCTTGAACACGTTAATGGAGGTCGTATCGGTCGCGACGCACGCGCCAGCGCTGCCGCCGAGCAGACGCGCGAGCTTGCCGCCGATACGCACCGGAAGATCGAACCAGTCATTGGTATTCCAGCTCGCGATGAGGTCGGTCCCCCACTCGCGCGAAATGACATCATTTGCGCGGGCAACAGCATCTTTCGGCAGCACGCCGAGCGAATTGCCATCAAGGTAAATAACGCCGCTTGGGAGCTCAAATTTGCTGCGGTAATGCGCAAGCGGATCTGCAGCGTCCAAAGTGACGCAATCCTGGCGGGTGATGCCGGTCGAAACGGTCATTGTTGACTCCTTCGTCTGAATGGAAAAGAAAGAACGTCTATGCGCGTATGGCACTCAGGCCAGGCCTACGTCGTGCGAAGCACCGCACGCACAGGGGCCGCATCGGCACCGGCCCATGCGATTGGTAGCGCCGCGAGATCACCGATTCCCTCAGGCACTGCGGCGAGCGCAAGCCCCTCGAGCATGACAACGCCGCCCGAGATTGCCGCGTGATGTGCAGGGAGCGCCTGGGACGTGAGCGGATCGAACGAATCAAGGTCGATGCCCAGCAGGCGCCCGCCCTGCTCAGCGAACCATGTCACGAATTCCGGGTCGATCCCAGGAGAGTCAGTGAGCCACGCGCTTCCGGGTGCGGATCGATGCCGCAGGAGGATGCGTTCGATCCCACCTACGCTTGCAGCATCATCTTGGCGCGTTGCTGCGCTCGCCGCAGGGAGCGTCGCGATCCGCGCTCTGATTGCCGATGCTGGCGCTGGCGCGTGCGGGGACAGCGTCCGGTCGATGAGGTCTGTAACGTCGACGAGTAGGCAAGCGCCAATGCACGCGTCGAGCGGAATCGAGTCGATGGTGGGTCCGCCATCAATCACGTGGGCGGGTGCATCGATGTGTGACCCGATGTGCGCGCTGGTGGTCATCGTTGCCACGTTGACTGATGAGCCATCGGCGATGCGCCAACGCTGCACCTGCGTGAAGTCCTGGTCGCCTGGCCAATGTGGGGTCTCAGGGGTCACCATTGGACTGAGATCGTAGAGCGGCACCGAATTCCCTTCGTCGCGATTCGAGTAGGTGCGCCTAGTTTGCCACTATGTCCGAGTAAGTTCTGGATCTTTCGGATGAGTTCCGAGAAACTGTTCAATAGTCGTAAATGTTTCAGCATCTTGCGAGATTTAGGAGCCATTTTGAGTTCAGTTCACCTCACCGACATCGATCGCAAGATCGTCACCGCGCTCGCCCGCCACGGACGGCTCCCCTACAAGGAGCTTGCGACGCAAGTGGGGATCCCCACATCTACTTGCCATGGCCGCGTGCAGGCGCTTGAGGAGCGCGGCGTGATCCGCGGGTATCAGGCCGATATCGATGCCGAAGCGCTCGGGCAAGCGGTGAGCGCGCTCATCCTCGTCGCCGTGCGTGCCGACCAGCGGGATCAGGTGCCGGTGCTCGCAGAGGAATTGCGGTCAGTCCCTGGCGTGCAGCAGGTGTTCCTCATCGGCGGCGAGAAGGACCTCGTCCTGCACGTCGCGTGCGAAAGCGTCTCGGCCCTGCGCATGCTGATCGCCGAGCATCTCAGCAACCGCCCTGCGCTCGCACAAACGCAAACCCAAATCGTCTTTGAACACCTGTCTGGGCTGCAGCCGGTTCCCTAAGCAGCACCGCTCAGCACCACCCCTCGGCAGTACCGCTCAGCACCACCGGCGCGGCCGGGCCCGTGCTCGCTAGTCCCAGAGTGTCGCCTGCGGAACCCGCCAATCAACTGGCGCACTCCCCTGCGCAATCAACGCATCGTTCACGCGACTAAAAGGCCGCGAGCCAAAGAATCCACGAGATGCAGACAGCGGTGACGGGTGCGCGCTCTCGATGCAGTGCACACCGTCGAGCATCGGAGCGAGCTTCCGGGCGTCTGCGCCCCAGAGCACGGCGACGAGCGGTCCGCCACGTGCGGCAAGGGCGCGGATCGCGGCCTCCGTCACGGCTTCCCAGCCATGCCCGCGGTGCGACCCAGCTTCGCCAGCACGCACCGTGAGCACCCGGTTCAGGAGCAGCACCCCCTGATCGACCCACGCCGTCAGGTTGCCGTGATCCGCCGGGGCAATCTCAAGGTCTGCTGCGAGCTCACGGTAGATGTTCGCAAGGCTCCGCGGCAGCGGGCGCACATCCTCCGCTGTCGAAAAAGAAAAGCCAATGGCGTGGCCAGGAGTCGGGTAGGGATCCTGCCCGACGATGAGCACTCGCACGTCAGCAAGGGGGTGCTCAAACGCAGCGAGGATCCGCGTCTCGTCTGGCAAGACGACAACGCCGGCTGCACGCTCGGCAACTTGGAACTCGAGCGCAGCAGTCAGCTCGGCTTCAACCGGGGCCAGCGCAACACCCCAATCAGCAGCCATGCGGCCGCTACGAACCAGATCAGCGATCGTTGTCGGCACCTGGCTCACTCTGCCTCACGCGCGGCAAGCGAACCGCGATGCGTGTGAAAGACGCTTGACTGCGCTACCGGGCGGATCACAATGAGGTCCTGGTTGACGTGCGGCGGCTGCTCGAACGCATGCACAATCACCTTGGCAACGTCCTCCGGTTGCAGCGGAGTCACATCAGCGTAGGGCTTCTCAGCTGCAACAGCGTCACCGCGCAACCGGTTGAGAGTGAATTCTTCGGTGTGCACGAGCCCAGGCGCAAGTTCCATAACCCGGATTGGCTCACCAGCGAGCTCCAATCGCAGCACCTCAGTGACGGCGTGCGCTGCATACTTTGCGGCGTTATACCCACCGCCACCCGGATATGCACTGTGACCGGCCGTTGAGGTGAGATTCAAGATTGCAGCCCAACCATGCCCGGCATCGATGCCAGTAACCGCGGTGCCTGCGCCAGAGGCCGCCTCCTGCGTTGCAGCTCGCAAGATGGGCAGCATCGCGGCGGTCACCGTCCGCAAACCAATGACGTTCACCTCAAACATTGCGCGCCAATCATCGTTTGATGCGTCTTCCACGCGTTCGGTCCCGAGAGCGCCACCAGCGTTGTTTACCAGCGCATCCGCGCCACCGGTACGTGCAACTTCCGCAGCCATGGCGGCAACCTGCGCTTCATCAGTCACATCACACACGATGACATGCGCACCAGTTTCAGCAGCAAGTGCAGCAAGGCGATCCGCACGACGCGCAACCGCAACGGTCTCCCACCCTGATTCGGCAAACTGGCGCACGGTTGCAGCGCCAATTCCTGAACTCGCCCCAGTCACAACAACACGCCTGCGCATGGCTCCTCCATTCGTGCGATCCGCACCCGGTTGGGATTGTGGGTCAAGGTTACACTTCGTGTCGCGAGAGATTGCCACTGGTATCGATAACCTCTTAATGTCTAATCAGACCTACCACCCACACTTCTTTTCAACTATCGGGGGATCCAACATGACTGAACAGACCGCCTGGAGCTTTGAGACCAAGCAGATTCACGCCGGTCAGCAGCCCGACCCAACGACGGGTTCGCGCGCGCTCCCGATCCATCAGACGACCGCGTTCGTCTTCGACAGCACCGAACAGGCAGCGAACCGCTTTGCACTCGCCGAGTTCGGTCCGATCTACACCCGTATCACCAACCCGACTCAGGACGTCGCAGAGCAGCGCCTCGCGGCTCTTGAAGGCGGCACTGCGGCACTCCTGCTGTCGAGCGGCCAGGCAGCATCGACCTTCGCGGTTCTGAACATCGCAAGCTCGGGCGACCACATTGTCTCGTCAGCTTCGATCTACGGCGGCACCTACAACCTCTTCAAGTACACCCTCGGAAAGCTCGGCATCGAGGTCACCTTTGTTGAGAACCAGGATGACCCCGCAGAGTGGCAGCGCGCTGTTCGCCCGAACACCAAGCTGTTCTTCGCTGAGTCGATCGCAAACCCGCGTACCAAGGTGCTCGACATTCGTACCGTCGCAGATGTTGCGCACGAGAACAGCGTCCCGCTCATTGTCGACAACACCGTCGCGAGCCCCTTCCTCGTTCGCCCGATCGAGCACGGCGCAGACATCGTGGTGCACTCGGTAACCAAGTTCCTTGGTGGTCACGGCACCACCCTCGGCGGCGCGATCATCGATGGCGGCAAGTTCCCCTGGTCGCAGCACGTTGACCGCTTCCCCGACCTCACCGAGCCCGACGCTTCATACAACGGTGTGAGCTACACGGGAGCAGTCGGTGACGGCATCGCGTACATCATCAAGGCACGCGTGCAGCTGCTTCGCGACCTCGGCTCGGCGATTGCGCCACTCAGCGCATGGCAGCTGCTGCAGGGCGTTGAGACCCTGTCACTCCGCATGGAGCGTCACACGCAGAACGCGCAGGACACCGCGGAGTGGCTCGACACCCACGCAGACGTTGCAACCGTCTACTACGCGGGTCTCCCGACCGACCCGAGCTACGCGGCCGCAAACACCTACGCACCCAAGGGTGTCGGTGCTGTGCTCTCGTTCGAGCTCAAGGGCGGCGTTGACGCTGGCAAGGCGTTCGTGAACTCGCTCGATCTGTTTAGCCACGTCGCAAACATCGGCGATGTGCGCTCACTCGTCATTCACCCTGCGTCGACGACCCACTCGCAGCTCACCCCTGAGCAGCAGCTCACCGGTGGCGTGACGCCCGGCCTGATCCGCCTCTCGGTCGGTCTCGAGCACATCGACGACATCAAGGCAGATCTCGAGAAGGGCTTCGCAGCGGCACGCGCAGTCGTCGCAAGCAACGCGTAGTCTCGAGCTCCGCTCAAGGACAGCTCATCGCTGTCACACACGACGGTGCGGGCAATGCTGGAGAACCTCCCGGTTCGTAAGCATTGCCCGCACCGTCGTTTTGCGTAGTGGGGCGGATCCGCACCCACCACCATCGCCGGTTTCGTAACAATGCCGCACGGCTCTCAGAACCAGGCCACAATGGAACTATGGATTGGCAGACGCCCGAGGATTCATTTCCCACCGATTTCATCACCGACGCACAGTTGCGCGCGCTCATGGGCCGGCCGCCGATCTCTGGCGGATGGCGTGATGGCGATCCCGTTGGGGACCGAAAGTTCCTCAACATCGGCTCACTCGACACGGAGGCAGGCGAACACCTCCCTCACGTACGTATCGCCTACGAGACCTTCGGCGAGCTCAACGACACCGGCGACAATGCGATCCTCGTCTTCCATGCGCTGACAGGCGACAGCCACCTGGTCGGCCCGGCAAGCGCAGGTCACGCGACCAGCGGCTGGTGGGAAGAGATCGTCGGCCCGGGCAAGCACCTCGACACGGACAAGTACTGCATCATTGCACCCAACGTGCTCGGCGGGTGCCAAGGATCGACAGGGCCAGGATCGCTCGCTCCAGACAACCGCGAGTGGGGCGGACGCTTCCCCTACCTCACCATCCGTGACCAGGTGCAGGCAGCAGCCCGCTTTACAGAGGCGCTCGGAGTCTCACGATTCACGGCAGTGATTGGCGGATCGATGGGCGGCATGCACGCCCTCGAGTGGGCAATCATGTACCCGGAACGCACCGATCGACTCGCGGTCATCGCTTCCCCTCCGGTCACCACCGCGGATCAGATCGGCCTGAACCTCGTGCAGCTGGAAGCCATCCGTTCCGACCCTGCCTACCGTGGCGGCAACTACTACGACGCCCCAGACGGGATTGGCCCGCACCACGGCCTCGCGACCGCTCGTCGCCTCGCCCTCCTCAACTATCGAAGCAATCGTGAACTCGATGAGCGATTCGGTCGCTCATGGCAGTCTGCCGTCAGCCCACTCGGCAAAGGAGGCCGCTTCGCTGTGGAGTCGTACCTCGACTTCCATGGCAACAAGTTCACCCGCCGTTTCGACGCCAACAGCTACGTCACACTCGTCCAAGCGATGAGTTCTCACGACGTCGGCCGCGGGCGCGGTGGCGTGCGCGCGGCACTCACGACCGTCACAATGCCGACACTCATCATCGGAATTCCCAGTGACCGCCTGTTCACACTCGACGGTCAAGACGAGATTGCGCTGCACGTACCGGGTTCACTCGATGGCGATCAAGCGGTCCGGCTTGACTCACCATTTGGCCACGATGCTTTCTTGATCGAGTTTGATTTCGTTGGTGCGCAGCTCACTCGACTTCTCGAGACCGCGCTCTAGCTGGCTCTGGGCCACAGCTGGCTCTGGGCCATAGCTGACTCTGGGCCACAGCTCACACCGGGCCACCGCTCACTCAGGGCCACAGCTCACACCCGCGAGACTGGGCCCTTTTGCCGAAAACGTGCGTTTCATGCGCAAGAAAGGGCCTGTTTCGCAGGAAACAGGCCCTTTCGCGGGGTCAGGGCCCTTTCGCGGGGTCGGGGCCCTTTCGCGGGGTCCGGGCACCTTCACGGGGAGACCTTCAAGCCCACCGAGCTTCGGGCTAGGCGTCGTACTTCTGACGTCGCGTTGCGTCGTGAACCTCGCCGACGAGTTCCTCGATCACATCTTCGAGGAAGACGATACCGAGATCTGCCGCGGTCGCGTCATCGATTACGCGGGCCACGTGGATGCCGCTCTCTTGCATCTGGGCGAGCAGATCTTCAAGATCCATCGAGGCCGGCACGCGCATCATGTCGCGGATCCGCTTTGCCGGAATTGGATCGTGAATACGCGATTCTTGGATACGAACGAGGTCCTTGATGTGCACGTATCCGTGTAGCGTACCGTGATCGTCCGCGATGGGATACCGCGAGAAGCCTTGCTTCACGACCGCGGCTTCAACGTCTGCCGGCGTTGCATCCATACGCAGAGTGACCAGCTTGTCGCGCGGGACAAGCACATCACCCGCATGCTTTGCAGTGAACTCAAACGCCGCTGTGAGGGCACCGCTGCGGTCCTCAAGCACACCTTCGCGGGTGGAGTGGCTGACGATACTCGCCACTTCTTCAAGTGTGAACGTGCTGTTGGTTTCGGACTTCGGTTCAACACGGAACAGGCGCAGCACGCCGTTCGCAATCGCGTTCAGGCCAGCGATGAGCGGCTTGAACACCTTCGAGACCAACACGAGCGGGGGCGCAAGAAGGAGCACCGCGCGATCGGGTACCGAGAACGCAGCGTTCTTCGGCACCATCTCGCCGAGCACGACGTGCAGGTACGACACGAGCGTGAGCGTGAGCACAAACGCAACGATGTTCACCGCTGCTACTGACATCCCTGTCCAGGCGAGAGGCCCCTGCAACAGATGGTGGATCGCAGGTTCTGACACGTTCAGAATGAGAAGCGAGCAGACGGTAATGCCAAGCTGACTCGTTGCGAGCATGAGCGTTGCATGTTCCATTGCATACAGCGCGGTCGCTGCCCGCTTTGAGCCAGCCTCGGCCTTTGGCTCAATCTGAGAGCGGCGAGCTGAGATCACTGCGAACTCCGCAGCGACAAAGAACGCGTTCGCGGCGAGCAGCACAACGAGCCACATGATTCCGGCCCAGTCACTCATCGACGCTCCTCCTCTCGCTCAGCAACAAGCTCTTCTTCATATTCCTTTGGCAGCGGAGCTGCGATGTAACGCAGCCGCGCAATGCGGTGGCCATCCATGCGTTCGACACGGAGCGTGGCACCGCTCGGCAGTTCAACCTCGGCCCCGGCTTCGGGGATCCGCCCCAGCTCTTGCAGCACCCACCCTGCTGCGGTGTCGTACTCACCGTCGTCAGGGATCTCTATGCCGGTTTGCGCAAGCACCTCATCAGGACGCAAATCAGCAGGGAAGGTCATCTCCTCTGCGGATCCGACGACTCCCGCAGAAGCACGGTCATGTTCGTCAGCGACTTCGCCAATGATCTCTTCGACGAGGTCCTCCAGCGTCACGAGCCCAGCCGTACCGCCATATTCGTCAACAACGATCGCGGTTTGGTAGCCCTGCTCACGAAGCTCACCAAGCAGTTGGTCGAGGCGCATCGTTTCTGGCACACGCAATTCGTCTTCAGCTAGTGCGGCAACCGGCACATCTGCGCGCTTTTCGCGCGGCACTGCAACCGCCTGCTTCACGTGCACGATTCCGACGACGTCGTCGCGATCTTCATCGATGACGGGGAAGCGTGAGAAGCCAGTGCGCCCAGAGAGTTCAAGCACTGCACTCGCAGGCTCAAGACGCTGAATGCTTTCCATTTTCAGTCGTGGCGTCATCACGTCTGCCGCGGTCAGCTCGGAGAACCTCAGGGTGCGATCCAGCAGTGTGGCAGTATCAGCCTCAAGCAGGCCTGCACTCGCAGAGTGACGCACGAGTGAAGACAGCTCTTCGGCACTGCGACTCCCGCTCAGCTCTTCAACTGGCTCAATGCCGACCGATCGCAACAGCGCATTCGCGCTGCCATTCAAGACAGCGATGGCTGGCTTGAAGACTGCAGTAAACGCGCTTTGCAACGGCACAACGAGACGTGCAGTCGCGAGTGGCATCGCAATCGCAAAGTTCTTGGGAACGAGTTCACCGATGATCATCGAGAACACCGTCGCAAACGCCACCGAAATCGGCACCGTAATCACGCCCTGGAACGACGCAGAGACACCAAGCGCCGTCAAAGGAGCCTGGAGCAACGTACTCACTGCTGGCTCAAGCGTGTACCCAGCAAGCAGCGTGGTCAGCGTAATACCGAGCTGCGCTGCAGAGAGATTTGTTGAGGTGTGCGAGAGCGCACGAATGACTCTGTCTAGACCGGTCTCACCTGCGTCACGCCGACGTTCAAGGTCATGACGGTCGAGCCCGACCATCGCGAACTCGGCTGCGACAAATACGCCTGTGCCGAGGGTGAGGAGAATTCCGACGAAAAGGAGCCACCACTCGTTCATCGCCACCCCCAGTGGGGGAACTGGTGCCGCGCAAATGCACGGCTACTACTCGGGGGGTCTGACGATCTTCGAGGGCCTGCGTCCATGATTCCCCTAACAATACCAGTCAGAACCTGAAGATAGATGGGTGTTTCCAAACTTTTTCCGCCCCAAAACCCCGTAGGCTAGAGACGCGAAGGAGCGCCGTAGCTCCTTCTGTGGCATCAAAGACGCACCCTATGCGGGGCGTGACATGAGAGGAAGTAGCTGTGGCGGATCGCACTGGCACTACTGATCACGACGGGTCCGCCGAGGACTTCGGCGCAAACGCTTGGCTTGTTGATGAGATGTACAAGAAGTTCATCGTCGACAAGCATTCCGTTGATGCATCGTGGTGGCCCGTCCTTGAAGCGCTCAACTCCGAAGCCACGCAGGCAACCGGATCCCCCGCGACCCCGGCCGCGCCAGTCACTCCTGCCACAGTGACTCCCCCGGCAACAACGCCGATCCCAACGCAGCAGGCGACGCCAGCTCGTACGACGAACACCGCCCCTCGCCTCACCCCAATCCCGGCTGACGCACCCCATCGCGGCGCAGTCCAGGCGACACCTGCAGACCCAGCTGAGGAGTCAGCACCTTCGACGACTCCGTTGCGCGGCATGGCCCGCACACTCGCGAAGAACATGGACCAGAGCCTTTCTGTACCCACAGCAACAAGTGTGCGCACGGTTCCAGCGAAGCTGCTTATCGACAACCGCATCGTGATTAACAACCACATGCGCCGAAGCCGCGGCGGCAAGGTCTCGTTCACACACCTCATCGGCTGGGCAATCATCCAGTCACTCAAGAACTTCCCTGCGCAGAACGTTGCGTATGGTGAGGTCGACGGCAAGCCTGCAGTCATCTCCCCCGCCCATATCGGTCTTGGTATCGCCATCGATGTGCCACAGGCAAACGGCGACCGCGCACTGCTCGTTCCCTCCATCAAACGTGCTGAGACGCTCACGTTCAACGCTTTCCTCGACGCGTACGAAGACCTCGTGCAGCGCGCCCGTGGTGGCAAACTCGGCGCAGCTGACTTCCAGGGCACCACCATCTCGCTCACGAACCCTGGCGGCATCGGCACGGTCCATTCCGTGCCGCGACTCATGCCTGGCCAAGGCAGCATCATCGGCGCAGGTGCACTCGAGTACCCTGCCGAGTTCCAAGGCTCCTCACCTGAGATCCTCAACAATCTCGGTATTGGCAAGACGATCACCCTGACCAGTACTTACGACCACCGAGTCATCCAGGGCGCTGGGTCAGGCGAGTTCTTGAAGCTCATCCACGAGCGTCTGACTGGCGGGCACGAGTTCTACGAAGAGATCTTTGCTGCACTCCGCATCCCCTACAAGCCTGTGCAGTGGGGCCAAGACATCCACGTCGACATTTCCGGCGCCGTCGACAAGTCCGCCCGCGTGCAGGAGCTCATTAACTCGTTCCGCGTTCGCGGCCACCTTATGGCTGACACCGATCCGCTTGAGTATGTGCAGCGCACCCACCCCGACCTTGAAATTGAGTCCCATGGCCTGACGTTCTGGGATCTCGATCGAGAGTTCGTCACAGGTGGCATCGGCGGCAAGCGGTCAATGAAGCTTCGCGACATTCTGGGCGTGCTGCGTGACTCGTACTGCCGCAAGATCGGTGTCGAGTACATGCACATTCAAGATCCTGCGCAGCGCTTGTGGATCCGCGAACAGCTCGAGGTCCCGTACGCGAAGCCAGATCGCGATGAGCAGATGCGCATCCTTGAGAAGCTCAATGAGGCTGAGGCCTTTGAAACCTTCTTGCAGACGAAGTATGTCGGGCAGAAGCGATTCAGCCTTGAGGGCGGCGAGTCGGTTATTCCGTTCCTCGACGCAATGCTGATCGATGCAGCAGAAGACGGCGTTGACAGTGTCGATATCGGCATGGCACACCGCGGCCGTTTGAACGTGCTCTCGAACATTGCGGGCAAGACCTACGGTCAGATCTTCCGCGAGTTCGAAGGCGCGCAGGCATCAACTGGTTCAGGTGACGTCAAGTACCACCTCGGCACAACCGGTGTCTTCACCGCGCCAAACGGCACCCAGGTCCCGATTCACCTCGCAGCAAACCCGTCACACCTTGAGACCGTCAATGGTGTGCTTGAGGGCATCGTGCGTGCGAAGCAAGACCTGAAGCCCATCGGCTCGTTTACGACGCTTCCCATTCTTATTCATGGTGACGCCGCAATGGCGGGCCAGGGTGTGGTCTACGAAACTCTGCAGATGTCGCAGCTGCGCGGGTACCGCACCGGTGGCACGATCCACATCATCATCAACAACCAGGTCGGTTTCACCACGTTGCCGAGCGATTCTCGTTCCGCAGTGTACGCGTCAGACGTTGGCAAGGTTGTGCAGTCGCCAATCTTCCATGTGAACGGCGACGACCCTGAGTCGGTTGTCCGAGTGGCTCGACTCGCTTACGAGTTCCGTCAGCGGTTCCACGTTGACGTCATCATCGACCTCATTTGCTACCGCCGACGCGGCCACAACGAGGGCGATGACCCGTCGATGACGCAGCCACTCATGACCGACCTCATTGAGGCGAAGCGCTCGACCCGTCGGTTGTACACCGCTGGCCTGGTTGGCCGAGGTGACATCACCGAAGAAGAGTACGAAAAGGCAAAGCAGGACTTCCAGAGTCGGCTTGAGCTCGCGTTTATGGAAACGCACGCAGCGCAGACCGGCTCAATCCCGATCATTGAGACGATCGTTCCCGAGACGAACCTCACGCCTGAGCCTGTCACTCCCCCGGTCGTTCTCGACACGGCCGTTGATCGTTCCGTCATTGAGCGAATCGGTGACGCACATATCAACCCGCCGCAGGGCTTCACGGTACACAAGAAGCTTCAGCGCCTGTTGACGAAGCGCCACGAGATGAGTCGCGCGGGCGGTATCGACTGGGGCTTCGGCGAGCTGCTTGCACTAGGTTCTTTGCTCATCGAAGGCACGCCGGTGCGATTTGCTGGTCAAGATGCACGTCGCGGCACCTTCGCCCAGCGTCATGCGGTCTTCCATGACCGCGCGAATGGCCAGGAGTGGATCCCCCTGCTCAACCTCGCAGAAGAACAGGCACGCTTCTGGATCTACGACTCGCTGCTCTCTGAATATGCCGCACTCGCGTACGAGTACGGGTACTCGCTGCAGCGTGAAGATGCGCTCGTCGTGTGGGAGGCACAGTTCGGTGACTTCGTCAACGGTGCGCAGTCCGTTGTCGATGAGTTCATCTCGTCTGCAGAGCAGAAGTGGGGTCAGCGTTCCTCAGTAGTGATGCTGCTTCCGCATGGTTTCGAAGGCCAGGGCCCTGACCACTCGTCAGGTCGCATCGAACGTTTCCTCCAGCTCTGCGCTGAGGACAACATGACCGTGTGCCATCCGTCGACGCCGGCAAACTACTTCCACCTGTTGCGTCGTCAGGCATACGCACGTCCCCGCAAGCCGCTCGTCGTCTTCACACCGAAGTCAATGCTTCGCCTGCGGAACGCAACATCGAGCGTCGAAGACTTCACCTCTGGCGCTTTCCAGCCGGTGATTGACGATGCGCGGATCACCGACCCCGCAGCGGTCGAACGCGTGATCCTCACTTCTGGCAAGATCACCTACGATATTCTCGGCGAGCTTGAGAAGCATCCGGATTCGCGGATTGCGGTGGTTCGCCTTGAGCAGTTCTTCCCCATTCCTGGCGACGAGCTGTCACAGGTACTCGCGAAGTACCCGAACGCCGAACTCGTGTGGGTACAGGATGAGCCGCAGAACCAGGGCGCATGGCCGTTTATCTCGCAATGGTACCCGCGGTACATCAGCGATAACCGTTCCTTCTCGGTAGTTTCCCGTCGCGCTTCGGCTGCACCGTCAACCGGCTCTGCGAAGATCCACGCCCTTGAACAGGCGCAGATCATTGAGCAGGCAACGCTCTTCGAGGACTGATTCGCTCTTGAACGCTTGGGGCCTTCCGTCGCTCGGTCACTCACCGGCAACGCTCGACGCTGACTCGCAGTCGTCGAGCGTTGCCGGTGTGGCACAAAGCATTTCGTCGGCTATTTCGATGGGCATGCTCAGCGTTGGAGAACGGTTACCACCTGAGATTGATCTCGCTCATCAGTTCGGGATTGCCGTGGCGACCCTGCGCAAGGCACTCGCACAGCTACGCGAACAGGGCGTTGTCGAAACACGGCGCGGGCGCAGTGGCGGCACCTTCATCGTACAAACGCCCTTCCCGAAGCCAGAAGAGCTGTGTGCATCGCTCGTACAGACAAGCGTCATCGCGCTCCGCGACTTCTTTGACGAACATGCTGCAGTCTCAGGGATGGCCGCACGGCTCGCCGCAGAGCGCACCCAGCTCGGACAACGCACACGCCTCGCAGAGTTTGCGTTCCAAGCACGGGATGCTCGAACCATGCGGGATCGGGCGATGGCCGATAGCAGGTTCCATTTCGAGATAGCCGTCCTCAGCCAGTCTGCTCGCTTGCTCGCTTCAGAGCAGCGACTACAGTCTGAGCTCTCGCCGTTCCTCTGGTGCGACGAGGTCTGCAGCGCTTCAACTCATTTGGCGTTCACTGAGCACCTCGCAATGGTGATGGCCATTGAACAGCGCGATGCGCACACGGCAGAGCGTCTCGCTATCGAGCACGTGCACGGCAATATGCGTCTGATTATCAACGGAAAACTCGCGCTCAACCGTAAGCAACTCGACGTTGGGGAGCCAGACACCCCGCCCTCGCACAGCACCGGCACGAAGGGGACGCAATGACCAACCCATCGCGCACACAGGGAACCGTCGACGCAGTCAACGAGTGGTTCACTGAGCGATTCTCGCGGCTGACAGAGCTGTCTGCACAGTTCCTCGCAAGAATCGAGTTGAACTCCAACGGTCAGATTGAGGTCGCTGCGAGCACACAGCGCCAGCTCCGCCAGATTGCTGAGCAGTATCTCGAAGACAACCTCGCTGTTGACGGTTGCGGTCTCATCTTCTCGCGCTCGACGATGGGCACAGAAAACGGGCACCTCGAATGGTGGGTCCGCGAGGACGAACAGCGATTTGCTCGCTATTCGTTCGGTGTTGTTCCCGGGGGCGACCGATACTACGACTACGAACACCACGAGTGGTTCATTCGGGCATTCCACGAGGATGTTCCAGTGTTTGTTGGACCGTACCTGGACTACCTTGGCGTCGAGGCATACGTCACCACGCTGACCGTCCCCGCAACTCTCGACGGCACCCGCATTGGCGTCATCGGCAACGATATTCAACTCGCTGACCTTGAGAAGAGCATGCTTCCGTTGTTACTCGGTTGCCCTGCTGACGCAATTCTTATCGGCACGCACAACAACGTGCTCATCAGCAATTCGGCGAGCTACCTGCCAGGTGAGCAAGTTCCTTCCGATCTCACAGGGTTCCGTCGCATTGCAGTGGAACCGCCGAGTATCGGACTCGAGCTTTTGATCGCCGAATAACTGATGAGCACGTGTGGTGTTGGAGTGACTCCGTCGTCGAGTGCTTACGCTCTCGACTGAGCCACGATCGCGGCGAAACGATCCGCGATCGGTAGCCAGACCTCTCCGAGCTGAGGCTCAGCTTCCGTCACCTCAGCGATGATGCGGCGCGGATCGAGCCCCAGCTCATCGAGGCTGTCGGGGTCTTCGTCGACCCAATCACTTGCGGTGGGGCCAAGCGCTTCTGGGTGGAACTGGACGCCCCACGCCGCGGCCCCAACACGGAAGGCCTGATTCGAGCACGTCTCACTCGAAGCCAGAACCTCGGAGTTCGGCGGCAACGTATCTGCCTCAAGCCAGTGCCATTGCACGACTGGCAACGACGCACTCGCGATCCCCCCGAAGACGGGATCCGCGCCTGCAGACTCGGCAAATTCGACCTTGCACAGGCCCACCTCGGGACCCGCTGGCATCGTGCGGACGTGGCCGCCGGCTGCCGTTGCGAGCAGCTGCGCCCCGAGGCAGATGCCGAGCATGGGAGTTTCTTCGTCAATCGCCTGGGTGATCAGGCTGCGAGTCGCGGGAAGCCAAGGCGCCCGCTCATCCTCTGTTGGCCCCATCGCTCCGCCAAGCACGATCAGCGCGTCGAATCCCTGTAACGAATCAGGTACTGACTCCCCCGTGTCGGGACCAACCGTCACGAGTTCGAGACCGTTCGTTCGAAGGCGAGGTGCGAGCTGCCCAAGGCCAGCATTCTTCTGGTGCTCTACGACAAGTACCCGAGCCGTCATCGTCCTTGTTCCTTTCGATATCGCTTTGCATTGGTCACCAGCCAGTCAAACAGTGCCTGCTGGCGTTCGTCCTCCGCGGCCGTATCCTCAGGATGCCACTGCATCGCAAGGAGCGGAGCAGTCACATGCTCAAGCGCTTCAACAACGCCGTCAGGAGAACGACCGACCACGCGCAAGTCCGACCCGATCCGCCCGATCGCTTGGTGGTGGTAGGAGGACACTGGGAGCTGGGTCGTGCCGAGTACCTCTGCCATGCGCGAGTCGCGCTCAAGGCTCACGTCATGCACCGAGTTGCGATGGACGCTGTCAGGCGCGAGGTCTTGAATGAGGCTTCCGCCCTGTTCGACGTTGAGGAGTTGGAACCCGCGGCAGATTGCGAGCACAGGAAGGTCAGCTTCGATTGCGGCAGCGATCAACCCGGCTTCGAACTCGTCTTGGGCGGCGAAGTCGGCTGTGCGTGTCGCGTCGCCTCGCTGTTCTCCATAGCGGGCCGGATCGACGTCTGCGCCGCCAGGCACCAGTAATGCGTCGAGTCCGATGAGACGTTCAGCAGGCTCAAGGCGGCTGAGGGCGAAAAGCGTATGCGGCTCACCGCCGGCGCGGATCACTGATTTCAGGACCGCGCCGGCGACGGCGCTGCCGTCGAACCGGAGACCGTGGACTTGCTGAGACCACATGCCTGTGACACCGATCCGCGGCACCGCCTGCGCCTGCATGTTGGTCGACATTACGCCACGTTCTTCAGCGGGAATGGAAGGAGCGGCATCCACTTCTTCCACACAGCTGCAAGCGAACCATCCGCGATCACTGATTCGATCGCGGCGTTGATCTCGGCCCGCAGCGCATCGTTCCCCGGTGCAACGCCGATTCCCCACCGGTTTCCGGTGAGCACCGTAAATGCTTCAACGAAGTCGGGATCTTCCTGCCCGAGCGGAATCATGACGACGTCATCATCGACGAAGCCATCGACTTCACCAGACCGTGTCGCCTCGATCATGTCCTTGAACACGTCATCACTCGCACCAAAGTGCACGAGTTCGACGCCGGGGAACGTCTCAGCGAGTTTCATATTGGTTGAGCCGGTAATCGCACCGATCTTGTACCCGGCGAGATCATCAGCGGACCGCGCTGGATCATCAGCACGCACGATGAGTGTCTCGTTGAACACTGCGTACGGGTGGGTGAAGTCAACGAGTGCTGCCCGTTCTGGGGTCATCCCCTGTCCGCACCACACCGCGTCAGCCCCGCCCGCGCGAACGGTCGGGATCATGTCGTCCCAGGGAACCATGATCCACTCGATGTTCGCCGCGCCACCAGCGAGGCGGGACATCACGAGCGCAGCAGCTTCTGGTTCGTAACCGCCGCGCGTCTTGCCGTCCGCGCTCTTCGAGAACAGCGGCAGCGCCTCTGAGTCGATGCAGGCCAGCTTGATGATTCGTTCGTTGTTGTTGCTCACGGAATTGCCTCCCAGTACTGATCAAATTCCCACTGTGTAATGACGCCGCAGTAACGTGCCCATTCGTCACGCTTCAGCTGCACGAAGATTCGCGTCAGCTCTTCCGGCATTGCGTTCATGAGGTACTCATCTGCCTCGAACGCTTCGATAGCCATACCGAGGGTGTTCGGTACCAAGCCACCATTTGCTTCTTCGCTGAGCTGTCCGGGTTCGCCTGGATCGATCTCGGACTCAAGCCCGTGCTCGATCGCTGCAAGCAGGTACAGGTGCGACAGGTAAGGGTTCACACTCGCATCTGGCAAGCGGTATTCCATGCGTCCGTTTGCAGAGATGCGGATCGCAACCCCACGAGTGTCGAGGCCCCAGTCGGCACCCGATGGCGCAAACTGTCCGGCATCCCAGAACCGCTTGTAGGAATTGACCGTCGACGCCATCACCAGCATGGAGCCTGGCGTGTGCCTGAGCATGCCACCCATGGCGTGACGCGCGAGTGTGGTTGCATGAAGCTCGACGCGGCCATCCTCGACAACGTTCTCGGCGGGACCGTCGCCATCGACCTTCCACAGGCTGAGGTTGTGATGGCAGCCGTTGCCCATTTTGCCGTTGTACGGCTTGGCCATAAAGCTCGCCTGAAGCCCAAGCTCACGCGCGGTCTGCTTGCAAATCTGGCGATAGGTCGTCATTCGCTCCGCAGTGAGGTCCGCACGGTCATAGTCCCAATTGAGCTCAATTTGACCATCGTCCTCATAGTCGCCCTGAATCATCTTGAAGTCGAGCGCTTGACCGTAGCCATAGACCTTCTTAAACACCGGTCGCATCTTTTCGAGGTTCTCAACCTGATAGGCGGGGCTTTGGTCTTGCTTTGAGACTGGTTCAATGCCTGGACCGATCCACGTCATCTCTGGTTCGAGACCAGACCGAAGTTCGAGTCCCGTACGTTCGGTGAAACCACGCATTGCAGCTTTAAGGAGCGCGCGGGTATCGAGCGCAACCAACCGTCCGCCGCCTGCACCGAGGTGTGGCGGATCGTATGCGGTGCAGAAGATTCGTGCCACTTCAGGATCCCAGGGCAATACCTGGAACGTCTCAGGTTCGGGAAGTCCCCAGAACTCATGTGCGTCAACTCCACCGCCGATGAGCTCGCCTTCACGGCTCGTCTGCAGGTCGGTGAGGGCGGTGCGGTGGAAGGCGATGCCCTTCTTGAGCATGCGTTCATAGAGTTCTGCGGGAACGACCTTCGCAACCGTGCGTGCGCCGAGCGTCGGCAGCATGTAGTAGATGTACTTCACTCCGGTTTCGCGGATCTTATCGCTGAGCGCTTGTACAACCTCCGGTCGCAGGTTGGCAGCTTGATGCCGCGCAAACGCGGTGTCATCCGCGAGAATTTCACGCATGGCAGCGCCGAAGCTGCCACCCGTTTTCAAATCAGACATGAGGTCCCTTTCGTCTTTGGAAGGTTCGTAATGCCGTTTCGCGTTATGAGCGTACGGAGAATGTGATGGGAAGCTTGACGGGTCCGTGGTTTCCCGAGTCTGGGAGCCACTCGTCCCCGCCTGGGCAGGAGATGTCGGTAAAGGCCTGCGCAAGGAGCGGGAGCGCAATGCTCATGTCTGCACGCGCAATGTAGTGGCCAAGGCAGTGATGCACGCCACCACCAAAGGTGTGGTGCTGCTTTCGGTCAGTCGCATTGAGATCGATTTCAGGGTCAGGGTATGCCTCTGGATCTGTACCGCTCGACATCGTAAACAGGTGCACGGTGGTGCCGTTTGCGATCTGCAGCCCTTTAAACTCGAAGTCCTCGTTCGCCTCGCGCGTTACCCAGCGAGTCGTTGGATTCACGCGAAGGCCCTCTTCGAGCGCGGGCTTGGCATACTTGGCAGGATCCGCCGCGAGCAATTCCCACTGCTCGGGATTGCGCATGAACGTCTGCAGCAACAGACCGATTTGGTTTCGCGTCGTATCCATTCCACCAAACAGCATGAGGACGAGCGCGTTACGGAGTTCTTCCGTCGTGAGCTTGTCGTCTGCCTGCGAGAACTGTACCAGTCGCGACACGACATCTTCACCGGGGTTTGCCCGTCGTTCCTCGATGAGCTCGTCAACGAAGTCGTAGAGTTCTTTCACCGCCGCGTCGATCGCTTCGATGTCTTCTTTAATGGAGACACTGAGTGCGTACCCAACGGTATTCGCCCTCGAGGCAATGAACTTCCAGTGCTTGTGGTCGAGACCCATCATCGCGCAGAGTGCCCGCGTCGCAAATGGTTCTGAGAACGCCGCGACGAAATCTACCTCTTCGCCCGCGGCATGCAGTGCCTTCATGTCAGCAATGAGTTCGTTTGCGATGTCTGCGAACTCTGGCTCGAGTCGACGCGCCACTGCTGGCGAAAATGCGGGGTTCAACAGACGGCGAATGCGATGGTGCTCGTCACCTTCGAGCACGAGGAGGTTCTTAGCCCACCACTCGTAGAAGATTCCGGTGTGCACCCCGTGATGCTCCGGCCACTTAGCACTGCCCTGATTCAGGCTTGGGTGCTTCAGCAGCTCGGTCACTTCCTGATACCGAAGAATGCCGTACCCGTAGTTGGTCTTTGCGTACCAACTCTGCTCTCGCGCATCGCGGACCTCTTCAGAGTTCATGGCAAATGCCGGCGAAGCAATGTCCAAATACGGCACGTCTGTGTGAGTGTCCTGGGCAGTCATTCGTACTCCTTTGTCGAATAAATCATGCGTCGGCCGCTGTCGCAACGTTGCGACCGGTCAGCAATAAGCTATACATGAATGTTTTAGATTGCAAGCAACTGCAAGGAATTTTTTAGATGTGAGGATTTTTAATGAATAAAACATTCATTCAATGAATCTTTATGGGTACACTAGTGCTCATTGCACCGCGATCCACTCAAGCAAAGGAGCTAGAGATGTCGTCACCCGCGAACCTGCACATCGCGATCATCGGGGCAGGCCCTTCCGGCTGCTATCTTGCCCAGGCCCTTGCACGCGGCCTGCCAGAGAGCAGCATCACGATCTTCGACCGCCTCGCCTCGCCGTTCGGACTCATTCGCTACGGTGTTGCCGCCGATCATCAGCACACAAAAGCGATTACGCGCCAGTTTGAACGCCTCTTTACGAGCGGTGCTGCACGATTTGCCGGGAACATTGAGGTGGGCAGAGACCTCACACTCGCGGATCTGCGCGAGCACTTTGATGCGGTCGTTCTCGCTTCGGGACTCAGCGTTGACCGTCCGCTGGATATTCCTGGCTCCGAACTCCCAGGCGTGTTTGGAGCCGGCGAGATCACACGTGCACTGAATTCCCACCCCGAGTCGGCTGCGCTTCGCCCCGGTTTCGGATCCGACGTTGTCGTCGTCGGCGCGGGCAATGTGGCCCTCGATATTCTCCGCTTCCTGGTGAAAGACGCCTCCGGCTATGAGGAGAGCGACGTGAACGACGAATTCCTCGCGGCATACCTTTCCTCTCCAGCACAGCGTGTGACGCTCGCGAGCAGATCCCTCGCCCCGGAGTCCAAGGGAGATCCGCAAATGATCAAGGAGATCGCGGCGCTCCCCCGAGCGAGCTATACGTCGACCACGCTGAGCACTCCTGCATCCGACGCGGAGCGTCCTGCAGCTGCCCGATCCGCGGCCTTTCATGAATTACTCTCGCCCGAGCGCGCAGCTGCCCAAGGGCCAGCTGTGGAGATCATCTTTGGCGCAACGCCCACACGTATTCTGGGGGCGGATCGCGTCACCGGCGTTGAGTTTGCCGTTGGCGGCGAGAGCACTGTTGTCCCGGCAACGTCGGTAATCACCGCGGTTGGCTTCACCTCCGCTACCGATGACACGTTTTCTCAGCTCACCGCGACGCCAGCGGGCAGCGGTCGCCTTGGCGAAGGTCTGTACCGAACGGGGTGGGCGAAACGTGGCCCAAGCGGCGCGATCCCCGAAAACCGGGCCTGCGCGAAAAGCGTGTCCGAAGAGATCTTTAGCGACATCGCAGACGGAGCACTCACTGCAGGGAACAAACCCGGATTCGCTGGACTCCCAGCCGCAGTCCGTGACCGCGCAATTAGCTATGACGACTGGCTTCGCCTCGACGCCCACGAACGAAGCAGCGCACAGACAGGCAGGGTGCGCACCAAAACTTCTGATCACACCCACATGGTCAACATTGCCCGCGGGTAATTCAGACATTCTCACGCCTCCTCGAAAGGAACCATCCAACAATGAAATTCACTGTTCTCTATGGCACCGAGTCCGGTAACTCAGAACTCATCGCTGAAGACCTCGGCACCCACCTGCGTGACTCCAACGATGACGTTGAAGTCCACGATCTGCAGAATTTTGATCCGGCAAATCTGACCCCAGATCGCTTCACGATTGTCATCTGCTCAACCCACGGTGAGGGCGACCTCCCGAACACGGCGATTCCGTTCGCAGAGGCCTTTGACGAAGTACTGCCAGACCTCACTGGACTTCAGTACGCCATGTTCGGCCTTGGCGATACTTTCTACGAAGAAACCTACAGCCAAGGCAGCGAGCACATTGATCGTCGGTTCACGGCGCAGGGTGGCACACGAGTTGGCGAATACGGCCGCCACGATGCCTCATCTTGGGACATGGGAAGTGACGTCGCAATCGCGTGGATCCCAGGCGTCCTCGAAGCGCTTGCGAGTCTTCGAGCTGCCGCGTAGGCAGTAGCTGCACGAGCGAGGGGCTCGGGTGCCAATTTGGCGCCCGAGCCCCTCGCTCGTGCATAACCGCTCGTCGTAGGTACTAGACCATCCGAGTGATGAACTCAGCAGCCCGAGCGAGTTGATCCTCGCCCGCCTGGATCTTTCCAGCAGAGGTGAAGATGCCATGCGCGTTGCCTGGTAGGTGCGTGAGCTCAACATGAGTACCAGCAGTTGCAATGAGCTGCGAGTACTCAAGGGCTTCATCCGCAAGCGGATCGAGCCCCAGCGTGATAATCCACGCTGGAGGCTGCGCCTTCGCATTTGCTTCACGCGCAGCGAGCAATGGCGAGACGCGGTGATCCGCGCGGTCCGCCTCTGCCGTCGCAGGATCAAGGAACTCCTGGGCGAACCAACGCATCGTGTTGGCTGTCAGCGGGAACCCCTCAGTAATGCGTGCGTACCCTGCCGACTCTGCTGATAGGTCGAGGACCGGGTACAGCAGCACCTGGGCAGCGACCGCAGTGCCTGCGACCAGCATTGAAGGCTCAAACGCGAGCGCCGTGGCGATTCCACCACCAGCGCTATCGCCACACGTGACGATTCGCTGCGCGTCCCAGCCACGATCCGTTGCCGAGTCGCGGATCCACTCAACCGCACGCGCCGAATCAACGTGTGCAGCAGGGAAAGGGAACTCGGGACCCAGGCGATAGTCGATTGCAACGACGGGGAGCCCAGTGAGCGTCGAGAGCCGTCGGCAGACCGCGTCGTGTGTCTCAAGCGAGCCAATGACCCAACCGCCGCCGTGCGCAAACACGATGACCCCGTCAGTGGCAAGGCGCTCAGCTCGCGGGTCATAGACCCGCACCTTGAACACTTCGTCGCCAGACCCGATCGTGACGTCCTCGACATGCGCGATGGGGTCTGGCGCCAAACCGTTGGCCTTGCTTGAGACCTCATAGTTCTGTCGCGAGACAGCCATCGACTCCGCGTCCTGGAACGACTTGCTCCCGGAAGCGCGGAAGGCCGCGACCAGCTCTCGCTGGTCCGCGGCCACCACGTTGATCGGAACGATCGTCATTAGTTCGCTGCCGGAACTGCCGAGCGAACGAGGTAATCGTCCATGTTGAACTCACCTGCGAGCGAGCGGTACTCCTCAACGGTGCCAGACCAGTTGTTGATGACCTTGCCCTTCGAGTTCTTGTACCAGCTCGAGCAGTCACTCGAGAATGCCGAACCGCTCATCTCTTCCTGCATAGCCTCGTTGAACTGGTCGAGGCGCTCGCGACGAACGTCAACCGAAACCTTCTCGATGTTTGCAGTCTTTGCAAGCGCGTCGTTGACGTATGCCTGCTGGATCTCGAGCATGGTGACAACCGAGTTGTGGTTGAGGTTGGTGTTCGGGCCGTACATGAGGAACATGTTCGGGAAGCCGTCAACGGTGAGACCAACGTATGCCTCGGCGTCTTCGGTGCCCCAGCGGTCAGCCAGGCTCACGCCGTCACGACCGATGATCTGGATGTTGCCCTGGAAGTTCTGCGAGTAGAAGCCGGTGCCGTAGATGATGACGTCTGCTTCGTGCTCAACACCATCGGTGGTGACGATGCCGTTCTCAGTGAAGTGGTCAACGCCCTCGGTGACGAGCGTGACGTTGTCACGGAGGAAGGTCGGGTAGAACGCCGAGGTGCGGAGGATGCGCTTGCAGCCGAACTCGAAGGTCGGGGTAAGCTTCGCGCGAAGCTCGGGATCTTCGATGACCGATGCGAGGTAGTCGAGCGACTCCTTCGCACCCTCAGCCTGGCCGCCGGTGTTCAGACGGGTGCGCTCGAAGCCAGCTTCACGGAGATCGTGGATCGCGCGACGTGACTCTTCGAAGATCTCAGGGTTCTTCTCGAATGCATCAAGCTGCTCGTCAGTGAATTCAATCTGATCGCGAGGCAGGATGTAGTTTGCCGAGCGAGCGAATACCTCGAGGTGGCCTGCTTCTTCAGCAACGAAGGGAACGTACTGCACTGCCGAAGCTGCCGAACCGATCGAGATGACCTTCTTGCCGGTCAGATCGATGTCGTGGCGCCAGTTTGCCGAGTGGAACTGCTCGCCCTTGAAGTTCTCGCGACCCTCCCAGTTCGGGATCTTGGGTGCGTTGAGCTGGCCCCAAGCGGGAACGAAGAAGTCAGAGGTGTACTGCTCGCCGTTTGCGAGCGAGATGAGCCAGTGCGCCTCTTCTTCGATCCAGCGTGCCTCGGTGATCTCCGAGTTGTACTTCATGTGCTTCTCGATACCGAATGCATCGCGGAGCTGCTCCTGGTACGAGAGCATCTCGTCCTGGCCTGCGAACATCTTCGAAACGCGCAGGTGCGGGAAGAAGGTGTAGCAGTAGACATGCGCCTGAGTGTCGCATGCTGCGCCGGGGTAGGTGTTATCGCGCCATACGCCGCCGACTGCGCCTGCCTTCTCGAAGACTGCGAAATCGTTCTCGCCTGCGCGAACGAGCTGTGCTGCCATGCCGAGGCCGCCGAAACCGGAGCCGAGGATTGCTACGCGGAAGTGCTGAGGAGTGCTCATGATTATTTCCTTTGAGGTACTACGTGATGAAGAGAAGATTGAAAAACTATGCGGCTGCAGCTGGCATGCGAATGATCTGTCGCAGCACGTTGCCTGAAGCGAGTGCGTCCATGCCCTCGTTCATTTCGTCGAGTTCGATGGTGCCGCTAATGAGGCGCTCAAGCGGCAGATTGCCTGCACGCCAGAGCTCTTCGAACTTGGGAATGTCGCGGCTCGGGACAGCCGAGCCAAGGTAGCAACCGATGACTGACTGCGCACGAGCGGTGAGCTTCAATGGCTCGATCTCGCTCATTGCCCCTGGAGCGGGAAGACCAACGGTCACAAGCGTTCCGCCGAAGCCGATCATCTTGTACGCGGTTTCGAACGCACGTGGGTGTCCGACCGCTTCGATGACGACGTCAGCAATAATGCCTGCCTCTGCGGCCTGCTGAGGGGTGTACGCCTCGTCAGCGCCCCACTCCTTTGCCAGCTCGAGCTTCTGCTCGTTTGCGTCCACAGCAATCACCTTGCTCGGCTTCACTGCGAGTGCGGTGAGCAGGGCCGCCATTCCGACGCCACCGAGTCCGACGATTGCGATGGACTGATTGGACGAGAGCTTTGCTGCGTTGAGCACCGCTCCGCCACCGGTGAGTACTGCACAGCCGAGTACAGCTGCAATGTCAGCAGGAACGTCGCTGCCCACCGGAACGATCGAACGACGGTCAACGACCGCGTACTCAGCGAAGCCCGAGCAACCGAGGTGGTGCTTCACGCTTTCGCCATTCCGAGTGAGGTGCTCGCTGCCGCTGAGGAGCGTGCCTACCTCATTTGTCTTCGACCCAGCCGAGCATGGCAGGCGGCCGTCAGTGAGGCATTCTGCGCACTCGCCACAGCGAGGCAAGAAGGTGAGTACCACGCGCTGGCCGAGCTCGAGGTCGGTGACGCCGTCGCCGATTTCTTCAACGATGCCAGCCGCCTCGTGACCGAGGAGCATGGGTACGGGACGTGGTCGCGATCCGTTCACGACGGAGAGGTCGGAATGGCAGATGCTCGCTGCTTCAATGCGAACGAGCACCTCTCCAGCTGCGGGACCTGAAAGTTCTACCGTGTCAATCGTGATGGGACGGCTCTCGCTGTACGGAGCCTCTGCGCCCAACTGGTTCAACACTGCGCCACGGATGGTGCGCGTCGTCGTTGTGCCGCTCATCGTCGCCTCCTGATTGTTGATTCGTGTTGTGCTTCGTGTTGAGAACGACGACCGCGTCGCCGTTAACACTTACGAGAATGCCTCCCACTTTTCACAAACCATGTGTACAACTATCTATTCTTTTTGATCGAATGTAGAGTTTTCTACATGATGACCGCCGACACGCCTCCCGCTGATTACGACTCGCTCGTCGAGTGGGCACGGCGACAACAGCGCCTCACAAGTTCAATCTCTGAATTTGCTATCGCCATCACTGCGATTCGCGATGATTCAGCCGCACTTCAGCAGCTCGTCGCCCGAACGCGTTCACTCCTGGACGTTGACATGGCGTACATCAGCTTGAATGGCACTGATGGCAGCGGCTTCACACACATCGTTGAGACCGCTGGCGTTCGCACCGACGCGTACCGCACACTCCGCATGCCGCTCGGCGCTGGCGTGCTCGGCCGCGTGGCAGAATCCGGCAGCCCTGCGCAGACGAGCAATTACGCAGGCGACGCCGTCCTCACACATGACAGCGAGGTCGACCGCATCGTTGCCGCCGAAGGCGTGAAATCCATTCTGGGCGCACCGATGAAGTCGCGTGGCAGGGTGATCGGAGCGCTACTTGTCGCGAACCGTTTTTCCAAGGCTTTCACTGATGAGCAGGTGTTTATCACGGAGACTCTCGCAAACATCGCCACCGTTGCAATCGACAACATGCACCGCGTAGATGCCCTAACATCCTCACTCACGGAGCTCCGCACATCCGCGTCTGCAAGCGAACGAGAACTCGAGACACAACGACGAATCACGAGCGCAGATGAATCTTTGATGGACGCGATCGCTGGCGGTGGCGGCCTTGCTTCGCTGCGTTCCGGCATGGAGCGAGCGATTGGTCGCGAGACCCAGCTCGTCGACATGACCGTCCGATTCGACATGCGCGAAGCCGCAGCTGAGATTGGCGACAGCGAACGCCCGCTCTTTGCCCTCTCCGCTAAGACCGGCGAACCCATGAGCGTCATGCGCGAGGGAGGTCTTGAGCAGACCATTATGGCGGCGACCCGACGGGGTGAGCTCGTTGGCGCGGTGATGGTCGAGGGTGCAATCTCTGCGAGCGACGAACTCGTGCTGCGTCGCTGTGCCCACGTGCTTGGCGTGTTCCTCAGCGCGCAGGACCGCGAGCGTGGTGACCTTGCTCGTCGCCGCAAGGAACTCATTCAGCAGGTCCTCTCGCCCCCGCCAGGCGGACTCGACGTGACGACCGTGACGCAGCTCAGTGAGCTCGGCATCATGCCCGGGCATCCCTACCGGATCCTCATCGCAGACGGCGCAGAGTCATCGTTACGCGACTTCCAGCATCGTCTCGAACTCAACTTTGGCGTGACACTTTTGCACGCCCAAATTGGGGAGCAAATCGTCGCACTTGCGCCAGAAGCTGCCTTTGAGCGAGTGCAGGCTGAGCTCGAATCCCGCGGTGCACGACACTGGGGCTCGATGCTCGTTGGGCACTCCCCCGCGCTACACATGTTTGAGGTTGTGCCAGACGAGTTCGCACTGCTGAACCGCGTGCTCGAAGCGGCTCGCAGGTCAAACCACCCGCGCACCCTTGTGTCACTCCTCACTTTCGGCGCGATCGGCGCCTTTCTCTCGAAGGTCACGATCGAGCCGACGAGGCTTGCGATCCAAGACTTCATCGGTCCCGTCATCGAGTACGACAGAACTCATGGCACTGCCCTCGTCAACACGGCAACCGTCTTCCTCGATTCCGGCCGTTCAGTCTCTGAGACGGCTCGGACAATGCACGTGCACGAGAACACCGTACGCCAGCGCATCGATCGTGTCGGCAGCTTGCTCGGTGATGATTGGGCAGCAGGTCATCGCGTACTCGATTCACACATCATGTTTGCTGCGAACCGGCTCATTGGCGACTAGCACGCCTGTTCGACGAGCGCAGCGAAGATGCGGTCGCGATCCGCGACATTTCCACCCGGTTCTTCAGGGTGCCACTGCACACCAATCATCCAGGTCGCATTCCGGTGCCTGGTGGCCTCCACGATGCCATCGTGCGCTCGCGCCATGACTTCGAGATCAGGGGCCACATCGGCGACCGCCTGATGATGACCATTGCGAACGGTCAATCGATCCGCGCCATAGATCCGCGCCAGCTCTGAGTCAGACTCAAAGAGCACTTCCTCATTGATAAACAGCGGATCGCCATCACCCTTGTGCAGCTGCCATTCCGGGAGATCAGGATAGAGCGTGCCACCAAAGGCAACATTCATCAGCTGGGACCCTTTGCAAATCGCAAGGGTCGGGAGATCACGGTGTGCCGCTTCACGAAGCAGCCGCAGGCAGTATTCATCGCCTCGCCCGTCGATACCGTACAGGTTGCCAGGGAGTTCTCCCTCGTAGCCGTAACAAGACGGGTCAACGTCTGATCCACCAAGGAAAACGAGCGCGTCAGCCCAGTCGCACACTTCAGCGACCTGCTGCAGCTGTTCGCCCGTCGTATACGTCACGAGTCTCGGGCGGCCACCTGCGATCCGCACAGCATCAAACGCGAGCGCAGTCGTGGCAGTTTGAATGCTTGCCGCTGCCGCATTCATTCCCGGAAATCCGAGCGACACAATCATGGCAATGATCGGGCCGCCAGCGTCTTCTTGGTCCGGCTTTTCGAATTGCTTTGGATCGATAGTGAGCTGTTGCATGATGCCTTTCGAGATACACAGGAGGCATGAGTGCGCCCAGCAACTCTCGGCTGCCGGGCGCAATCATGAGGTGAGACGGTCGCTATGCAACGACCTTGATCGGACCGCTCGCGTCACCAGCAGGCGCATCACCCTTGGTGTGAGCCTTAGAGACAAGCATGTAGATCCAGCCGAAGCCGACCACACACACGGTCGTAATAATGAGGAGGTAGTCCTCGGCCCAGCCGCCGCCTGTTGGACGTGGCCAGAGAATGTTCGTCACCGCAGCAACGCCCCAGATCAGCGCGATGATATTGACCAGGTATGCCCAGGCTCCAAGCCGGAATTTGCCAGCTGGCTTCCAGCCGAGGATTCGTGCTCGTAGAGCAGCAAACACCACCATTTGGAAGCCGATGTAGATACCGACCGTGCCGAAGCTCACCATCGCAGTAAGTGCGTCCTCGAGGAAGAGCGAGAGCACGAGAATGATCGCGGGGAACAGTGCGGCCATTGCCAGCGAACGGGTCGGAACCGCTCGCTTTTCGTTGAACTTCGAGAGGAAGTTCGACGCGGGCAGGAAGTGATCACGGCTCATCGAGTAAATGAGACGCGTTGCCGCAGCCTGCAGGCTCGTGAGGCACGAGATGAACGCGATCACAATCACCATCATGGCGACCGGGTAGACCGGGCCGAAGGCCTCCTTGAGCAGCACCGCAATCGGATCCGCAACCGTGCCGTCAGCAACTGCGAGGAAGTTCGGTACTGCCATTGTGAGCGAGAACGTCAGCAGAATCGTTGCAAAACCGCCGATGTACAGCGTTACTCGCATCGCACGGGGAACGACGTAGCTTGGGTTCTTAATCTCCTCAGCGACATCACCGTTCGCCTCAAAGCCGTAGTACGCGTACATACCAATCAGCGCAGCTGCAGCAAACGCACCAAGGTACCCGCCTGGCGCATCAAGACCGATGCCAAAGTTGTCGAAGAAAATCGAGAAGTCCCACTGGCGACCGAAGATCAGGAGGTAGCCGCCGATCACGAGCGCACCAATCATCTCAGCGATGAGACCGACGAGCGCAGCCCAGCTGAGGACCTTCGTTCCCGAGAAGTTCAGGAGGGTTGCGATCACCAGTGTGCCGAGCGCGATGAGCACCATGGCCGGCGTCGTTGCTTCGGCCCCAAATACCGCACTCACAAATGGAGCTGCGCCATAGGAGACCGCCGCGATCGTGCCGACGAGTGCCACAACATAGATCCAGCCGTTCATCCACGCCCACTTGCGGCCCCAGAGCCTGCGGGACCACGGGTAGACACCGCCCGAGACCGGATAGTTCGACACCACTTCACCGAAGACCAGAGCAACAAAGAACTGACCGATGAGCGCGATCACCACTGCCCATGCCATCGGCGGACCGGCCGTGCCAAGCGAGATTGCAAACATGGAGTAGACGCCAGCAATCGGCGACAGGTACGTAAAGCCGAGCGAGACGTTACCCCAGAAGGTCATGTCTCGCTTAAACTTCGCGTCATACGAATAGCCAAGGGACGCGAGATGTGCGGCGTCCTCATCGTGGTGCTCCGCCACCACAGTGTTTTTCTCTGACATAGTCTTTGGTACTCCCTTGTACGGCTCGTCAGTTAGGCGCAATTCCTCCATTGGAATCACAGGTACAACCTACATCTAGATGTTTTATTTCGCTAGTAACTGACACGAATTTTGAGAAACGATTCGATTACGGTTGTTATCAATCATGCATATACACATGAATTACGTCATCATATTGTGCCCAAAAGCCGGGGAAGCGCGTCGACCCACCCCGGCCTTTGCCACACGCCTCTTTACAACATCACGTAGAACTTCTCGAGCGGCTCGGTAATCTCCCACGTCCCGCGCCATCCCACGGGAAATGAGGCCACATCGCCCGGACCAAGAGCGACAGGCTCTCCCCCATATTCCGTCACGACCATTGCACCAGCGAGCACATGAATCACCTCACCCATATCAGTGAAGTTCCATTCAGAAATACCCGGGTCGCAGCGCCAAAAACCCGTATGAACACCCTTGTTCGCATCAGAGGTAAACTCCTCAAGCCAAGTCTGCGTTGGTCCGGTCGTCGAAGTGCCGAGCGGCGCCCCCAGGTCCCCGGACTCGGGGATCCGCTGGAACACTTCATCGACTGCAACGAACTTCGTCATATTTTTCTCCATCGTCATTGGTAGAGCATTTTGATCCGCCACACGGCGCCACCCAACCGGGTGGAATAAAAGATTAACCCGTAGATGTTTTTTCATCCAGAGCAACTTTTGCTTGGAGCACCCCAGGTGATGACTACACTGGCTTTCAGCGGCCTGCTTGCCTACTTTGAGGTGGCGCCGCGAGACTCCAAGGAGAACCCCACATGACTACGTGGAAGATGCCCATTGAAGGGAACGAACAAGAACGCCTGTGGTTGGCCTGGCCTTCGAGCGGGTACACGCTCGGCGAGACCGAAACTGAGGCAGACGAAGCCCGCGCAACGTGGGCAGCAGTCGCAAATGCTGCGAGCGACTTCCAGCATGTCACGGTCGTCGTTGACCCCAGTGACACTGCAATCGCAAAGAAGCACCTCTCGTCGCAAATTACTCTGCTCGCTGCACCATTGAATGATGCGTGGATGCGTGACATTGGCCCAAGCTTCGTGCTCGACGAAAACGGCAAGCTCGGCGCAGTGAACTTCGTGTTCAACGGCTGGGGCGCGCAGGACTGGGCAGAGTGGGACAAGGACCAGCACATCGGTCGCATCGTTGCGGAGGCAGCTGGTGCAGAGCTCATCAATTCGGAGATGGTGAACGAAGGCGGCGGCATTCAGGTCGATGGCACCGGCCGTGTCGTGCTCACCGAGACGGTCCAGCTCGATCCACACCGCAATCCGGGCTTCACCAAGGCTCAGGTCGAGGCAGAACTCGCCCACACGATCGGCACGACTTCGGCGCTCTGGCTCCCTCGTGGTCTGCACCGAGATCACGACACGTTTGGCACGCGTGGCCATTCAGATATTCTCGCGGCGTTCACGACTCCTGAGGTGCTCCTCATGCATCGCCAGGATTCGACAAGCCATCCTGACCACGTCATCGCACAGGCCAATCGCCTTGCTGCCGAAAAGTATCGAGACGACACCTCTGCGGGCTTTGAGATCATCGACCTCCCCGCACCGTCGACACTCAAGGACGCTGAGGGCTGGGTTGATTACAGCTACATCAACCATGTCGTCATCAATGGGGCCGTGCTCGCCTGCTCGTTCGGAGACCCCGCAGACGATAAGGCCCTCGGCGTACTTCAGGACGTCTACCCCGGTCGCGAGATCATCGGCATTGACGCTCGTCCGCTGTTCGAGCGTGGTGGCGGTATCCACTGCATCACTCAGCAGCAGCCGAAGTCAACGAACGCCTAATGCGGATTCACTGAGGATTTCCAACGAATCCTCTCAGCATTACTGCGAGTGCGCGGGTGCGCGGGCTAGGCTCGGTCTCATGATGAACCGCAAGCTCACCACTCTCGCACTCGCGGCAAGCGCTGCCGCGCTCCTCACGCTCACCGCGTGCTCCGCAGGTGCCTCAGAGGTGGCCGGCTCCTGGGGTACGCCCGACGGCCAAGGAACACCTGGCCTGGAGATCGGAAACGCCTCAGGTGGAACCGGAACGTTCGAAGGCACCGACGGTTGCAATCGCGTATCCGGCGGCTACACGCTGCATGAAGACGGCACCATCACCATTGAAGACATGATGTCGACACGCATGTACTGCGACGGAGTCGACACCTGGCTGTCTGACACTCCCAATCTTTCTGCTGCGGTACGAGACGGAAAGCTCGTCTTCCTCGACGAGCAGCTCAATGAGGTCGGTTCGCTCACGCGCGGCAAATAGCATGCTGGGCGCGGATCGATTTCCCGCCGCATCTCACTGAGTCGCGTAACGTAAAGGGCCCGTTCTGGAGAATTCCAGAACGGGCCCTTTACGTTACGCGGAGCGTGCTTACCAGGCAACCGCCAGTGCAACGTTCACGACGGCAAGGCCAAGGATCGTGCCGATGACAGCACCCGACACCTTTTCCTTCTTCTTGTTCACGAGAGTGACAACAATGATCGCGAGAAGCACGAGCGTCTTCACGCCAATCTTCATGTTGTTCGGCTCGAGATCACGAGCGTAGAACATGCCAACCAGACCGAGGCCGGTGATGAGCAGCAGCAGGCTGCTGTGGAGGATGCCGCCGCTGATGCGAGCGGTGCCTTCCTTGACCTTGGGAAGCTGGCCAACCGCGCCAGCGACAACGCCAGCGAACGCAATGATGTGCAGGACGAGAAGAATGTCCCTGATAATTTCCATACTCACATCGTATGTCCAAATTGCGCGGGGTTCCTCCCGAACTCCTGAATAGCTGAGCGGGTGTCAGAAACCGACGTGATACACCACACAAAAAGGCGGCCGCCGGGAATCCCGACGACCGCCTCACTCACTCTTGCTTAGTGGAAGAAGTGACGCTCACCAGTGAAGTACATGGTGATGCCAGCAGCCTTCGCAGCCGCAATGACCTCTTCATCGCGCACTGAGCCACCGGGCTGAACAACCGCGCGAACGCCAGCGTCGATCAGCACCTGCAGACCGTCAGCGAACGGGAAGAACGCGTCCGATGCTGCGACCGAGCCCTTCGCACGATCGCCCGCACGCTCAACCGCGAGGCGGCACGAGTCGACGCGGTTCACCTGGCCCATGCCTACGCCGACTGAGGCGCCGGCCTGCGCAAGCAGGATGCCGTTCGACTTCACTGCGCGGCATGCACGCCAAGCGAACTCGAGTTCTGCGAGCGTTGCCGCGTCAACAGCGTCGCCAGTCGCAAGTTCCCAGTCAGATGCAGGCTTGAAGTCACGGTCAGCGTCCTGCAGCAGGAAGCCGCCCGAAACCTGGCGCATCTCGAGTGGGTTCTGCGAGAAATCAGCGGGAAGTGCGAGCAAGCGAATGCTCGGCTTCTTCGTGAGGATCGCAAGCGCCTCAGGCTCGAAGCCTGGTGCGATGACGACCTCCGTGAAGATGCCCGATACGGTCTCTGCCATTTCCTTCGTCACGACACGGTTCGCAGCGATAACGCCACCAAATGCCGACACTGGATCGCACTCGTGTGCAAGCTTGTGCGCCTCGGCGATGCTCTCGGGAGCAACTGCGATACCGCAGGGGTTCGCGTGCTTGATGATCGCAACAGCTGGCAGCTCGTGATCGTACGCTGCACGAAGCGCTGCGTCTGCGTCAACGTAGTTGTTGTACGACATCGGCTTACCGTGCAGCTGCGTCGCCTGTGCGATACCAACGCCATCGTGCTCTGCAAAGAGCGCAGCGCGCTGGTGGCTGTTCTCGCCGTAGCGAAGCACCGATTCACGGAGGCCGAAGACCTCGAAGCCAACGGTGCCCTTTGCGCCGGTCTCTTCGTCGAACTCGAAGATTGCGTCGAACGACTCATCTGCTTCGTCTTCGATGAAATCAGCAGCAGCCGCTGCAGAAGCCTCAGCGTTCCAGCCCATTTCCTCCTGCTCGATGAACCAGTTTGCTACCGCTCCATCGTAATTTGCAGTGTGAATGAACGCCTCGGTTGCGAGCGAACGACGCAGCTCGAGGGTGGTGCCACCCTCCTGTACTGCGGCGATGACCTCGTCGTAGCGAGTCGGTGAGACAACGATTGCAGCGTTTGCGTGGTTCTTCGCGGTTGCGCGAACCATCGCAGGGCCACCGATGTCGACGTTCTCGATGACGTCTGCTGCGGGCTTGCCAGCCGCAACAGTCTGCTCGAACGGGTACAGGTTCACGATGACGAGTTCGAAGGGCTTGAAGCCGAGCTCGTCCATCTGCTGGCGGTGATCCGCGAGACGAAGGTCAGCGAGCAGACCCGAGTGCACCGCAGGGTGCAGGGTCTTCACGCGGCCGTCGAGGGCCTCAGCAAAGCCGGTGACGTCCTTCACATCGGTGACGGGAATTCCGGTGTCGCGAATCGTCGACGCGGTCGAACCGGTCGAAACGATCTCGACGCCTGCGTCGTTGAGTGCTGCTGCAAGCTCGGTGAGGCGGGTCTTATCGCTTACCGAGATGAGCGCACGGCGCACCTCGATGCGGTCGCGGTGTTCGTAGAGGCTCGGGTCCTGGCTCTGAACTGCCATGTGATTCCTTACGGTCGGTGACGGGCGTCTAGTGGGCTGCTGCGACCTCGGCAAGGCGGATCTCGCCCTCCGCGATCGCACGAATGGTGGCTGCGAGCAGTGGTCGCTCGATCTGCTTGATGCGCTCGTGGAGATCAGCTTCGATCTCGCCAGGAGCGATCTGCACGGCTGCCTGACGCAGCACGGGGCCAGTGTCGACGCCTTCGTCGATGATGTGTACGGTCACGCCAGTCTCAGTTGCGCCAGCGGCGAGCGCGTCGCGGACCGCGTGTGCTCCGGGGTACAGGGGCAGGAGCGCTGGGTGAGTATTGATGAGGGCAGGTGAAAACTCATTCACGAAGTTTGCAGGCAGGATTCGCATGAGGCCAGCACTCACAACGAGTTCAACGTCGTGGGCGCGGATCGCCTCAGCAAATGCGGTTCCCCAGTCTGCACGGCTCGCAAAGTCAGCTGGCCGAACGATGAAGTTCGGGATTCCAGCGGCTTCGGCGTAGGCAAGGCCAGCGGCATCGGTGTCTGCACCAACGCAGGCGATCTGCACGGGGTACGCGGGATCATTGGTAGCGTCGATGAGTGACTTGAGGTTACTGCCACTTCCGGAGATGAGCACGGCGATTTTCAGCACTTAGACAGTCTACCTTGCGTGAGCACAGGTGATCCGCGCACGGTGCAGTTGGATCATGTCGGGTGAACAATCTCATGGGCTGACGCCAGGGGTTCGGTTCGCGCGAAGAGGGCATCTTCCTGTGCTGCCCATTCATCCCAGTGTGGTGCGAACATCTCACCGTCACGTGCGAGCGCCCGCTCTTTGCGGGTTTGTTCTGGGAGTGCGAGCCAGAGCGCATAGGCTCTGCTCTTGGCTGACGCGGCGGCGAGCGCAGCTGGTGAGATGGATCCGCACCCTTCGACGATGAGGAAACAGTCGGCCGCAATGACTATGGTCTCCGTGAAGGCTTCAGCGTGCCAGTCGTAGCGTTCGTAGCTGCCCCGCGTGATGGCCTCAGCAACGCTCGCGCTCCCTGCGGCGAGGCCGTCCCAGCCCGGGTACAGTTCGTCCATACTCACGATCTGTGGCAGGTCACCCGTGCGCGTCGCAATCGCAGCTTGCAGTTCCCTTGCGAGCGTTGTCTTGCCTGCGCCGGAATGGCCGTCGATGAACATGACGCCAGCACCTGCGCGTTGCATGGGGTGACAAGATGCGGATCGCAACGCGCGATCCGCGACCGACTCACCAATTGTCATTCCTCGCATCACGCGGGCAGTCCTTCGCTTGTGTCGCTCTCGACTGCGCCTGCACGCACGCGGAGCACACGATCCGCGACAACTTCAGCTTCACCCTCGTCGTGCGTCACCAGGATTGCAGTGGTCTTCGTGATTCGGAGCATAGTGGCCAGGTCTGCGGCCAGACGCTCACGAAGTTCACGATCAAGCGCCGAGAGGGGCTCATCGAGCAGCAGCAGGCTTGGCTGTGGCGCGAGCGACCGGGCGAGCGCGATGCGCTGACGTTCGCCGCCGGACAACTCAGTGACGCGTCGCGCATGTGTGCCGGGAAGGCCGACGAGTTCAAGCAGCTCGGTGACCCGTGCCTCGCGCTCCACGCGTGGAAGTCGTTGCACACGCAACCCGTAGGCAACATTCTCAGCAACCGTGCGATGCGTGAAGAGCTGACCGTCTTGAAAGACCAGTCCGAAGCCACGCTTGTGCGGAGCAACCTCCACAAGATCGACACCATTCCAAGAAATACCGCCAGCGCGCACGGGTTCAAGCCCAGCAACTGCTCGCAGAAGCGTCGACTTGCCGCTGCCTGAAGCGCCGAGCAACGCAACGACCTCACCTCGGGGCACAGTAAATGAGGCGTTACGCACCACGTCGACGTCACGTGTGTACCCCACGGTGACGTTTCTCGCCATCAGTCCGCTGGTGTGCTGCGGTTGGGTGTTCACCACTCGCCTCCTGTTCCGCCTGCGGCGACAGTATCAAATCTCATTCGCTCCGCGAGGAGCATGATCGTCGCGGTGACGATGCCAAGCACGACCGCTGCTGCGAGCGCTGACGCATAACTCGCAGGATCAGGGTGCGACGCGAGTGCTGCAATCGCTACCGGCAGTGTCTGCGCGTCTGGTCGCACCAAGAACGATGTCGCACCAAACTCACCGAGTGAAGCCGCAAACGCAAACCCGACAGCGAGGCCGGCGGATCGACCAAGCAACGGGAGATCAATCGTGCGCAGCACATGCATGGGTCTCGCCCCGAGCATCATCGCTGCCTCCCGCGTGCGTTGATCAATGCTGTTCAACACGGGCAAGATCGTACGTACGACGAGCGGCAGTGCGACGAGTGCCTGCGCAATGGGGATAAGCACCGTTGAAGTACGCAGATCAATGCCAAGGCCGAGCGGCCGATGCATGGTGAGAAGCAGGCCGAAGCCGAGCGTGACGGCAGAGATGCCAAGCGGCAACATCATCGCACCGTCATAGAGCGAGATTGCACGCTTGAGCCCTGCCGAACGCGGCTTCCGCGAGAGGACCAGAGCAACTAGGGATCCAAGCAGCACCGCAATCGCAGTCGCAATGATCGCGATGCCGATGGAGAGCCCCATTGCGTCAAACACGCTCCCCCGCAGCGGGGAGCTCTCGTGCGGTACCACCAGCGAGCGATACCCTGCGAAACTCCAACTCCCATCAGGGGCACGGAGCGAGCGCACGAACAGCGAAAGCAGCGGAGCAAGATGAATCAGCAGCACGGTCACTGCGAAGGTGAGCACAACCGGCAGATCGCTGATCCGCACCCGCCGCGCCGCCGCACGCTCGTGCCTGATCGCTGCAGACTGCTCCCCCGAACTGCTCCCTGCACGTTTCAAACGGGCTGAGACCCAGAGCACGAGCACGATAATGACAAACTGCGTGATCGACAGCACCGCTGCACTGCGCAAATCAAGGAACTGCACCGTCAATCGATAGATTTCGGTCTCAATGTTCGCGAACTCGCGACCGCCGAGAATCAGCACGACGCCAAAGGACGTTGCACAGAACAGAAATACGAGCGCGGCCGCCGACGCAATCGCAGGTGCGAGAGCCGGCAGCGTGATGGTGAAGAATGCTCTGGCTGGCGTGGCGCCAAGCATTCGAGCCGCTTCAGCAGTGCGCGTGTCCAGCTGCGACCAGAAGCCTCCAACCGTGCGCGCCACAACGGTGATGTTGAAGAACACCAGCGCAAGGACGATCGCGATGAAGGAGCCATCGAGGCCAAGCCAATGCAATGATCCCCCGGGGCCAAACAGCGAGGTGAATGCGATACCCACCACGACGGTCGGGAGCACGAATGGGACAGTGAGGAAGCCGCGCAGCAATCCGCGTCCGCGGAAATCCAATCGATACAGCACATATGCCGCTGGCATCCCGAGCACCAGAGCGATCAGCGTCGCAGTTCCGGCCTGGGCGAGGGTGTTGCCAAGGACGCGCCATGTGCGTGGATCCGCTGCCGCGTCACCGAAAGCCGCAAGCGAGACCTGTCCGTCATCAACCAAGCCAGTCGCAACGAGTGCGACGACCGGCCAGACAAAGAAGAGTGCGAGGAAGGCGAGCGGTATTGCTACCGCGATCGCCCACCCCGCAACTCGCCAGGGACTCTGCCTCACAGGCCCAGCGTTGCGCTGATCTGCTTCAGCCAGGCTTCCCTGCCAGCTTCGATCTCTGCGGGGAGCAAGTCGTTTGACTGCTCAGCAGTCGGCATTGGGGCAAACGCTGCCCAATCTGCAGGCATTTCAACTTCAGCGTCGACGGGGTACATGTACATTGCGTCAGGAATCTGCTGCTGGAACTCTGGCGAGAGCAGGTAATCAATGACTGCGGCAGCGCCCTCGGTGTTCTGTGCGCCAGCGAGCACACCAGCATACTCAACCTGGGTCGTGCAGGTGTCAAGCAGCGCCTTCGTTGTCGTGGCCTTGCCGTCATCGGTCAGGGTCCACGCAGGAGACGAGCTGTACGAAAGCACAATCGGGTAGGTACCATCACCGCCCTGCGTGAACTGGCCGTAGTACGCGTCGTCCCAGCCCTGCACCACACGTGCGTCGTTGTCGACAAGGCTTTGCCAGTACGCCGCGTATCCGTCTTCACCAAACGCGGCAACAGTGCCAGCAAGGAACGATGCCCCGGTCGAAGACGAGAGTGGATCGATGAGCACAGTCAAGCCTTTGTATTCTTGCTTCGCAAGATCGGCGTACGACTTCGGCTCTGCAATGCCCTGCTCAGCGAACCACGCCGGGTCGATGTTCATGCACGTTGCCCCTTGGTCCACGCCGACCATCGCGAACTGGTGGTCTCCTGTCGACGAAGGAGCTCCCGCCTCGTTCAGCGCGTACTCGTAGGCAGAGGCTGGCATGTCCTGAGGTTCGTAGATGTCAACGACGTCGTTCTCAATCAGGCGCGAGGCAAAGGTATTGTCAACGCCGAAGAACGCATCAGCAATCGGCGCATTCTTGGTGAGCACGAGCTTGTTGGTGAGTTCCCCACCGTCACCGGCGGTGACGACCTTGACGTCATAACCGGTTGCTTCACTCGCCGCAGCTTCAAATTCGGGGCCGTCAACGAAACTATCGTGGACGATGATCGTCACGTCGTTGCTTTTCGCCTCTGGGGCAGTCGAGCATGCGCTCAGTGAAAACAGTGCAAGAGCCGCCAGTGACGTGGCGAGTGAGCGACGAACGATGGGATTGTAGGCGCGCATAGCTATGGCTTCCTTCCTCCGCTGGTATGAACCAGATCAGGTTGAACGGTCGAAGCTCGCGAGCTTCCTCTCAACCCTGCGCGTCAGGATTCCCGTGGATAACGCCTCTCACCCTAGCGCTTCTTCGGGCCTCTTCGCCAACCCCGGGGAGGATGCTCCTCATTTGCAGGCATTTCAGGCTCGGTGTCCCATGCATACGCGGCAAGGGCTGCAGCCTCTTCTGCCTCCTGTTGCGCAGGGCCTGTGACCGGACGTTGCCTTTCGAGTGCAGCTTGAGCCTCAGCGGCAGCTTCTGCCTCACGGTCGTAGAGCGGTGTCTCGCGCGGTGCAGGCATGTCGTCATCAGGACTGACGCCTGTTACCGTCTCAGATACCCCAGCATCACTCGCGATTTCGGGTGAGAAGAACGATGAGCCGAAATCTGTGGTCTCGAGAGACTCTGTCTCGTAGAGGGAATCACCGGGTGCGGTCGCCCCGCTATCGAAATACTCAACCTCAGCGAGTGCTGCATCAACTTCGGCAAGCTCTGCCGCCTGCTTCTCGGCGTATTCACTGAGCGAAATTGGCGCAGGCAGCTCACCGGTTTCCGGATGTTCTGGAGTACGTGTTCCCGCTTCCGAAGCGGCGCCACCTGCAGTCACAGCAGTGCCTACTGGCTCCACTGCAGCAGTGATTGCAGCCGTCTCGTGATCCGCGAATTCGTCATCGTCTGGGAGCACGTCGTTGACTGGAGATGCGGTAGTGACTGGGCCGGTCTCAGGTTGGCCGGCACGGTCGCCGAGGGTCCACCACGGCGTATGACTGCGTGCGGCACGTGCGGCACGCAGCTTCGAGTCAGCGCCGCCAGCCTCGAGCGGATCACTTGCAAGATTTCCAGCGAACTCAGGTTCATGTGTCTTACCCAACAGACCAGCGCTCGCTTGCGCGGTCAGGAGGCCAATCACGCTTCCCACGCCGAGTTCAAGCGCGAGCAACCCACCGACGGCCCAGGCGTTGGGACCTACCTCAGTCAGGCTTCCCGGCCCAATCGAGCCTGACCCCATGGCTGACAGCAAAGCCCAGGTGAGCCCGACCAGCAGTGCAGCGCTGAGTGCAGGGCCAAGGAGTGAAAGCGGAGTCCGCTCGGCGAACCGTCGCATCACGGCATGGCCCACGACAACGCCAAAGATGACCACAATGAGCGGGACGAGTAACCCGAGAGTTCCCCACCCTTCGGGCAATGCAGCAAATAGCGGGAAGGCTGGCAAAACCGCCTCAGGGCTAGCGAATGCGGAGAACCCGCCACCGCTGCCAAGATCGATGCTCGCACCGGTGAGCCAGGCTCCGCCCCAGATCCAGGCCACGGGAAGATACATGAGCTCTGCAATCCAGATGCAAATCGCACCCCAAGCATCAAGCTGCAAGCCCTGCGTAATTGCGATCGCCTCGGCAAACTGACCAAAAAGCGACAGTCCAACGCCGAGTGCTGCGAGCCCTGCGAACCCAGCAAAAAGCAGCGCGGCGATGTACAACGTTTCGTTGAGGCGTGCACCGAAGGAGGCTGCTTGGGGCACACCAAACTCAGCAAGCTGCTTTTCGCTTCGACGCACGAGTGACTGCCAGGTTGCTGGACGGTTCACGCACACGTAGGCAAACGAGCCAACCATCACCCCGCCAATGTAGACGGCTACCGGCATCAAGATGCTGCCGATCATGGGCCAATGTGAGTTCGCCGCAAACTGCGCCATAACGGTGGCAAATGCTGCGAAGCCAAGCCCGCTGCCGATGATCCCGCCGATACCAGCTTCCACTCCACGAGTGGCCCATCGCCACCCCGCACGAACCGCGAGCGCGACAGCGCCAAATGTAATGCCGAGCGGCGCGAGTGACACCGTGAGCTGCAGAGCTTCGTGTGGCAGGCCAAGCGCCGCCATCGTTTCTACGGGAATCTCGAACCCGAGTGGCACAAAGAAAGCAAGCGACCAAAGCGATGCTGCACTCGCAAACACCACGCCAGGGTCTGCGGCAAGATCAAACGCCTGCCACCAGACCAAGAGCGCGCCCAAAACAATCACGACGAACGCGGCGAGCCCTACGGCAAACGCCTCGATCGCCGAAACCACGGCCGTCAGGATGCTTCTCATCATTGTGCGTTGAGTCTATCCGCGGCCTCCGACATCACCGTTCATACGCGCCGAAAATGGATCGGGCCCGGCATCCGTGCGGAATATGCCGAGCCCGATCCCCTGGTGAGGGTTAGCGAGTCATCGCTGCATACACCTCACGCAGCAGGGTTGCGGCTTCAGTGGGGGTCTTGCCCACCTTCACTCCTGCGGCTTCAAGCGCTTCTTTCTTTGCCTGCGCAGTGCCGCTCGAGCCCGACACAATTGCGCCGGCGTGCCCCATCGTCTTTCCTTCAGGGGCGGTGAAGCCCGCGACATAGCCGACCACTGGCTTCGTCACATTCGCCCGAATAAACTCTGCTGCACGTTCTTCGGCGTCGCCACCGATCTCACCGATCATGACAATCGCCTCGGTTTCGGGATCCGCCTCAAACGCGGCAAGCGCATCAATGTGCGTCGTACCGATGATCGGATCACCACCGATGCCAATCGCCGTTGAGAAGCCAAGGTCGCGCAGCTCGTACATCATCTGGTAGGTCAGTGTGCCTGACTTCGAGACGAGACCAATGGGACCTTTGCCAGTGATCGTTGCGGGGATGATGCCAGCGAGCGATTCCCCCGGGGTGATCACGCCAGGACAATTCGGGCCAATAATTCGCGTCTTGCTTCCGGTTGCCTGAGCATGGGCCCACAGTTCAGCCGTATCTTTGACAGGTACGCCCTCAGTAATGATCACGAGCATGCCAATGCCCGCGTCAATGGCTTCGATCGCAGCCTCACGCATGAACTCCGGCGGCACAAACGCGACTGACACATCTGCACCGGTTTCGGCCATCGCCTCGGCAACAGTGCCGTAGACCTGCAGTTCGATCTCGCATCCTTCTGCATACGTGTGTGTGACCGTTGTCCCGGCCTTGCGGGCGTTCACACCGCCGACGATATTCGTGCCTGCCTGCAACATACGCGCTGCGTGCTTCGTTCCTTCGCCACCGGTAATGCCTTGGACGATGACCTTTGAATCTTTATTCAGAAAAATCGACATGTTCTTGCCTCTTTCGGAGTCTTCGGCGGCGGATCAGCGAGCGTTCGCGAGTTCGGCAGCCTTCGCTGCGCCCTCGTCCATCGTGGCTGCCTGAATCACGAGAGGATGATTTGCCTCATTCAGAATTAGGCGCCCCTCTTCGACATTGTTTCCGTCGAGTCGCACAACAAGCGGCTTGTTTGCCGAGTCACCGAGCTTTTCGAGCGCGCCGACGATGCCGTTCGCAACCGCATCGCACGCCGTAATGCCGCCAAAGACGTTGACGAAGACCGATCGAACCTGTTGATCGCTGAGAATAACGTCCAGGCCGTTCGCCATAACCTCGGCTGAAGCGCCTCCCCCGATGTCGAGGAAGTTCGCTGGCTTCACGTTGCCGTGAGCTTCACCGGCATATGCCACGACATCGAGCGTCGACATGACGAGGCCCGCGCCATTTCCAATGACACCGACCTCGCCATCGAGCTTCACATAGTTGAGGTCGAGTTCTTTTGCCTTGCACTCCAGCGGGTTCTCAGCGGCTTTGTCGACATACCCCGCGTGATCTGGCTGACGGAACTCTGCGTTCTCGTCAATGGAGATCTTGCCGTCAAGCGCGATGATGTCGCCTGCACTCGTACGCACGAGAGGGTTCACTTCAACAAGCGTTGCGTCTTCGCCTGAGTAGACCGCATAGAGTCGCTCGAAGACCTGGGCGACCTGTGGAACAAGTTCCTCTGGGAAGTTGGCAGCACGCGCGATCTCCAACGCCTTGACTTCGTTGATGCCCTCGATCGGGCACACCTCTACGCGCGCAAGAGCCTCAGGCTTGGTCTCGGCGAGCTGCTCGATGTCCATGCCGCCTTCGACGCTACACAGCGCGAGATACGAACGGTTCGCACGATCAAGCAGCACGGAGAAGTAATACTCTTCAACGATGTCTGCGCCGGCAGCAACCATGACGCGTTCGACACGGTGGCCTTTGATATCGAGGCCGAGGATTGCCTGCGCTGCTGCGAACGCCTCACCGGGAGTGCGAGCGACCTTGACACCGCCGGCTTTGCCACGTCCGCCGATCTTCACCTGCGCTTTGACGACGACAACACCGCCAAGCTTTTCAGCAGCCGCTCGGGCCTCTTCAGCAGTATCAGCGACAATACCGGCAAGTACCGGCACCCCATATCGCTCAAAGAGGTCTCGTGCCTGGTACTCATACAGATCCACGTAACTGTCCTTAGGTCGTTCGAAAAACAGCTTTTCGAGGCGTCATTGCTCCGACGTCGAAAGGCTCGACTTTGGCCAGCCTAGCAGCGATACACCCGCAGATCACTTATAGAAACGAAACCTATAGCTTCTCGATAGGTGCAAGTTTGACGAGCAGCTTTTTCTCGCCAACCGTTGGAAAATCAACGTGGGCGATCCGCTTGGAACCGCTTCCGCTCATTGACACCACGCGCCCTTCACCGTATTTCGTGTGTTTGACGCGGTCTCCCACAGCGAGTTCAAGATCGCCGTTATCGTGGGTACTACCGCCGATCATGTTCGGGAACCCGCCGCCCGCCTCTTGAGCAGCCTTTGCCTGCGCCTTTCGTTCACGCCACTTATCAAGTGCGGACTGCATATTGCCGCTGGCTGGCTCTGAGATTGCAGCGGATCCAGCACCACCGCGGCCTGAGCTGCCGAACGATACTGCAGAGTCAGCGTTTCGTGACCGGCTCCAGCCTGCAGCCCCACCAGCAGCGCGCGGTGCATTGAGTGCTCGTGATTCGGTGCCGCCACGGCCAGTCACCTCGCCAGGCGACTGTCGCCAGTCAATGAGCCCCTCTGGGATCTCTTGCAAGAACCGTGAAGGCATCGCAACTGCAACGTCACCAAAGGTTGCGCGGGTTGACGCGAGCGTAATGTACAGCTGCTTTCGAGCACGAGTGATGCCGACGTACATCAGTCGCCGCTCCTCATTGATGCCACCGACCTCGTCGACAGACATTTGGTGCGGCAGCAGCCCCTCCTCGACACCGGTGATGAATACAGCGGGGTACTCGAGCCCCTTCGCCGTATGCAGCGTCATGAGTGAAACTGTGCCGCTCTGATCGTCAAGGTCGTCGGCAGCTGCGACAAGGCTCACTTCGGTGAGGAATGCAAGGAGTCCTGCTCCCGGCTGTTGCACATCAAATTCCCGAGCAACTGCAATGAGCTCTTCGAGGTTCTCTGCGCGTGCATCATCTTGCGGATCCCGCTTTGCACGCAGCTTCTCGATCATCTGCGTTTCATCAAGAATCAGTTTCAGCACGTCGCCAACTGGAGCAGGCTTCGCCTCTTCTTCAGGGTTATCGGTTGCGCCGCCGCCGAGTGCCATTCGAGTTGCACGTTGCAAGAGCTCTGCAAGAGCCAGAATCGTCCCGCGCAGCTTTGGCCCGAGTCCTGGTACTTCGTCAGCGTGCAACATGGCCTCATGGAAGTTCAGTCCGTTGTCTTCCTGGAAGTTCGCGAGGTGCGCTTCTGCCATTGGCCCGATGCCCCGCTTGGGCGCCCCAAGCATACGTGACCACGAGATCGGGTCATACGGGTTCGCAACAGTTGTCAGGTACGCCATTGCGTCCTTGATCTCTGCGCGCTCGTAGAACTTCGTACCGCCGAGAATGCGGTACGGAATCGCTGATCGGATGAACAGTTCCTCAAGCGCACGAGTCTGAGAGTTCGTGCGATAAAACACTGCAATGTCGCCATATGCATGGCCATCGCCACGAAGCGTCTCGATCTCGTCAGCGACAAATCTGGCCTCGTCATGCTGCGAATACCCAGTAAACCCGATAATTTTCGGGCCGTCGCCCTCTGCCGTCCACAGACGCTTTTCTTGGCGGTCGAAGTTATTGCCAATGACCGCGTTTGCCGCAGACAGGATGTTTTGAGTCGAACGATAGTTCTGCTCAAGTTTGACAACCTCTGCACCGAGATAGTCGCGTTCAAACTCAACGATGTTTCGAATGTCTGCACCGCGGAACGCGTAGATCGACTGGTCGGAATCACCAACGACCGTCAAGCTCGCGGCCGGAATCTGGCCGCTCCCATCAACTTCTGCTGCACGCGCAGGAGGGGCAAGTCGTTGCACCTGTTCAGCCGCTACCGGTTTTGTCAGTTCGCGGATGAGAGAGTACTGCGCATGGTTCGTATCTTGGTACTCGTCAACAAGAATGTGACGGAAACGTCGCTGATATATCGCGGCGATCTCTGGATGTGATCGGAAAAGCTGTACCGTCTGGCCAATCAGATCATCGAAGTCAAACGCGTTTGCGCGGCGCAACTCATTTTCGTACGCAGTGAAAATCTCAGTAAAAATACGGTCTCGCGGGTCGCTCATGTTTGCTGAAGCGCCATACGTGCGCGCGTCAGTAAGCTCATTCTTCAGCCGTGAGATTTTCGAACCGGCATTCGCTGGCGTAAAGCCATAGGTATCTGCGTCAAGCTCTTTAATGATGCGCTTCAGCAGTGCTCTGGAATCAGCGGAGTCGTAGATGGTGAACCCAGACACATACCCGAAGTGCTCAGCCTCACGACGCAGAATACGAACGCACGCAGAGTGGAACGTTGACACCCACATACCCTGGGCGCCTTCACCGAGGAGTGTCTCGATGCGTTCGCGCATCTCAGCAGCTGCTTTGTTCGTGAACGTGATCGCAAGAATTTGGCTTGGCCACGCTTCCCGCTCACGAATCAGGTGCGCAATACGATGCGTCAGCACACGAGTCTTGCCTGAGCCCGCACCCGCGACGATGAGCAGTGCCGGGCCACGCGCGACCACAGCGCGCATCTGCTCGGGATTCAGCCCATCGAGCAAGGCGTCACCGCCAGCGCTCGCCCCCTGCGAAGACGATGCGAACGGAACACCAGACGGATCAAGCAGCTCAAATTCACTCATTGTGGTTCTCAGTTTAGGTGGCACCACCGACATCCGGGTGAGCAACGGTCAACACACCGCTCGCGTTTGCCTCCGGATACGAGAGAATAGGGGGCATGCATACCGCGCCCGAAGAACTCCCCACGATTCTGATCTTTGCCACCGGCGGAACGATCGGCATGCGGGAGACTTCCTCAGGGCTTGCGCCAGATCCTGACTTCCCAGAGGTACTTGAAGAACTCGCAGGTGCGATTGCCGCGCCACTGGGCATTCAAGTGCGCATCAATCATCTTCAGCCAGCGATCGACAGCGCAAACGCTGATGCTGAGACAGCCCCAAAGATTGCTCGCGCGATCCGGGCCCGCGTCGGTGCAATGCGGCCACGCGGGGTCGTTGTCACTCACGGCACCGACACACTCGCATATACGGCTTCGCGTCTCGCATTCGAGCTCTCAGATCTCGGCACACCGGTTGTGCTCACTGGCAGCCAGCTCGCGCACGGCGCAGCGAACACTGACGCGGCAGACAATCTCCGTCTTGCGATCCGCGTCGCCGCAAAAGCCGGTCGGCAAGCACCAGTCACGGTCGCGTTCGGCGGCGCAATCCTGCCTGCGGTACGCGCCACAAAGTCTGACGCCGAAGCGTTCGAGGCATTCCGGGCAGAACGCACGCTTGATCCCAATACTGCTGGCGTTCCGCCGATCCGTCCAGAAGCAGATGGGCGTGAGCCCGCGCGCGTACTGAGTTACCGGTTCACGCCCGGCGTCACCCCTGCCGACCTGACCGCTGCGGTTGGCGCGGATCCCGACGCGCTCGTACTCGAATGCTATGGCGCGGGGAACGCACCAACGTCGAGGCACGGCATGCGGGACGCGATCCGCGCCATTGCTGATCGAATGCCCGTCGTTGCAATCACCCAGTGCGCGCAAGGAACTGCACAGCTCGGCCGCTATGCAGTTGGCTCCGAGCTGGCGACAGCTGGCGTTATCGACGGCGGTGACCTCACGATTGAGGCCGCAATCGCAAAGCTCGGGTACCTACTCGATGCGGGCTATGCAGCAGACGAAGTCAAGACACTCATGCCGGTAAACCTTGCTGGTGAAATGAGCGCTAGCGCCTAAGCTCGTCTCGCGCTGCGAGTGCGAGGTCCGGATGATCGGCAAAAACGCCGTCCAAGCCTGAACGCATCAGCAACGAGAATTCCCGTCGCCAGTGACCGTGTGCGGCCTTGCCACCTCGACGGCTGAAACGCGGGTGCAGGAAAACGTTTTCAGGACGCAGCGTCCACGTGAATACGAGCAGATTGCGTCGATGCGCGCGTCGAACTACGGAACTCACCCGTACTCCCCCGAACATCTTTCGCTTCAGCAGTGACTTTTTATCAAGGCTGATGCCGTCTACCTGCGTACCGAGATACTTCAAACCGCGACGAGTGGAGTACCAACGGAATGACCGGCCTGTCGGGTCATCTGCTGGAAAGCCACGATCCTCGGTGAGGAATACCAGTTTTGCGCCGAACCCCCGCAGGTCAGTCAGCCCTCGCAAGACACCGAGTTCGAAGCATTCAAACGTTATGCGGTTCATACGATCCGCCCATCCCGTTGCTGCAAGTTCTGCACGCACGAGGGCGCCAAGGTCATACCCACACGTCAAGAAATACGCTGCGTGCTTGATTTCAATGACCAGGTCAACGTAGCGGCCGCGTCGCGAGCTCTCCTGATCAACAATGCGCAAGAGATCACGCAGCCTCAGCATTGGCTCAGAGCCGTTGAAGTCGCGGTTGGCTGGGCGCGTCTTTGGTAACCGTTCGACGCAACGAAGCGTGCTGAGCTCTGCCCAGGTGAAATCTTCAGTGAACCAACCGGTCAGACGCTCGCCGTCAATTGTCTTTGTGCAACGGCGATGAGCAAACTCAGGACGCGATGCGACGTCAGTAGTGCCAGAGATCTCGTTCTCGTGCCGAACGACCAAGACGCCGTCGCTCGTAGCGACGACGTCTGGTTCAACGGCGTCCGCCCCGAGCTCACATGCGAGTCGATATGACGACTCCGTGTGCTCGGGGCGGTAACCGGGTGCGCCACGGTGACCGATCACAATCGGACGGGTCACCATGACGGACTACTTACTCTGCAGCCGGCTTGGGGCGGCTTGCGAACTCTTCAAAGATCGCACGCGGCTCCTGCGTTGCCTCGAGCGAAACGATGTCGCGGCCGAGGAAGAAGTGGCTGATCCAGCCACCGAATACACGCCACTTGCGCTCCCAAGTCGGGATTGCGAGGCCGTGGTAGAAGCGGTGTGCGAGCCATGCGAAGTAGCCCTTCAGTGCGAAGCCGCCACCCGACTTGAACACACCAGTGTTCATGCCGAGACCTGCAACTGCACCAGCGTTCTTGTGGTTGTACTCACGTACACCCTCGCCGCGGAGCGAAGCGACAATGTTCTTCGCGAGCAGGCGGCCCTGGCGAACTGCGTGCTGTGCGTTCGGAACGCAGAAGCCGCCGGGGCCAGGGGTCGACGAGATGTCAGGGGTCTGCGAGGTATCACCCGCGGTCCAAGCGCCTGCAACAACTTCGCCCTCTTCGGTGGTGACCTGAAGAGTGGGGCTGCCGATGACGTGGCCACGTGCGCCGATGGGGAGATCGGTGCCGCGGAGGAACGGACGGGGCATAACGCCTGCGGTCCAGACGATGAGGTCCGACTCGTAGTTCTCACCGGTCGAGAGCTGCATGTGGCCGCCCTCAGCCGACTGAAGCTGGGTGTTGAGGTGGATGTCAACGCCGCGACGGGTCTGGTCCTGGACTACCCAGTCAGCAAGCTTCTCGGTGACCTCGGGCATGATGCGGCCCATTGCCTCAACGAGGTGGAACTTGGTCTCGTCAAACGAGATCTCAGGGTAACGACGCAGCAGCGAAGTCGCGAACGAGCGAAGCTCAGAAACGCTCTCGATGCCAGCGAAGCCGCCGCCAACAACGGTGACGGTCAGCAGGCGTGCGCGCTCTGCCGAGTCCTTCGGGAGCTGAGCTGCGAGGCCGAAGTTGCGAACCATGCGGTCGCGAACGTATACAGCTTCTTCAATCGTCTTCATGCCGATTGCGTTGTCTGCGATGCCCGGGATCGGGAAGGTACGCGAAACCGAACCAGTGGTGATGACGATCTCGTCGTACGCGAAGTCGTACGCCTCACCGTTGTTCGGGGTGATCGTAGCGGTCTTGGTTGCGTGCGAGATGCCCGTAACCTTGCCAGCGATCTCCTGAGTCTTGCTCAGGTGACGACGGCGAGCCACTACCGCGTGACGCGGCTCGATCGAACCAGCTGCTACCTCGGGGAGGAAGGGCAGGTATGCCATGTACGGCAGCGGATCGACGATCGTTACCTCGGCCTCACCGGCGCGCAGAAGCCCTTCGAGCTTCCATGCAGTGTAAAAACCGGCGTAGCCACCGCCAACGATCAGAATCTTCTTCGACACGAAGCAGTCTCCTTGATGCTGTGAGCACGTTCAAACCCGCGTTTTCACGCGGGTGTATTTTTCAGACGAAGCGGGCGCGATAATACGCCCAACACCACCAACTGTACCCGGAAAAATGCAGTGAGGAGCGTATTCCTCAGAAATACCGGGCAAAACGGACGATTCTGCGAAATTAATGCCCGCTTTCGGAGCTTTTCGCTGATTTTGCGACCGCAGACCAAGCGCAGATTAGTGCGAGATCCCCGAACGCTCGAGTGCGAGGTCACCAATGGGGTTGACACCGGGGCCAGCTGCGAGTGCGTGACCCATCAGGGCATGCAGGCACTTTACGCGGACCGGCATGCCGCCGGAACTGATTCCTGCGATCTCTGGCACCTCACCGATGCTGTCGCGATCCGCCACGAACTGCTCGTGTGCACGCTGATATGCCGCACGCAATTCTTCATCTTCTGCAAGCATTTCGTTGTATTCGTTCATGACGCCGGCAGCCTCGAGACGCGATGCCGCGGCAACGATCTCTGGATGGCATAGGTAATAGAACGTTGGGAACGGTGATCCATCAGGCAGGCGTGGCGAAGTCGCTACGACCGCAGGGGTTCCGTCCGCGGTTCGTGCGGCGATGCCGACAACACCTCGCGCCTCGCGGCCGAGCTGTTCGCTCACAATCGCGATTTCCTCAGCGGTGGGAGCTTCGTAAGGGGGGCGAGGCATGTTGCTTCTCCTGTTGTCTCATTAAGTGTGCGCGAAAACTTTTCGCGGCTATGCGGGAGCGGGCGTAGCTGTGCTGCTACCGTGCGTGCCACTACTCGGCTGATGTGTCTTCGGCTGGCGCATCCTGCTGCGGAGTTTCTCCACCCGCAGTGGCAGCTTGCTCTGGATCCTCTGCCATGCCAGCAATAAGGAAGGTGGACGCAAACTCACGCGCCCAGTTTGTTTTGGTCTCCGTAAGTGTCGACTCAGTTTCTTCATCAGACTCTGCGGGAATGAGCACGTCATCGATCACGCTGAGCTGGGTCTCACCCGGCATCACGTAGAGCAGTCGGTCGCGAGCCTGCGACCTCACGTACGCCGGGTCCTTCCAACGAGCACGCTCTGCGTCAATTTCTTCCACGGCAGTTCGATGCTCTTCAACACTCGCGCGAAGCTGCGCGAGCTCACGCTGCTGTTGCACAAACGTCGTGATATTTGGGCTCAGCATGACCGCGCCGAGCACCAAAACGACAACGGCGAGCACAGTGACACCACTGACACGCAGACTCGACACCCATGCCGAAAAATCTGCGGTCCAGCGCTTCACTGTGCTCGCCCTTATCTAGCGCTATTTACGCCTGGAAGCGCGGGAATGCCGCGCGACCCGCGTAACGAGCTGCATCGCCGAGCTCTTCTTCGATGCGAAGGAGCTGGTTGTACTTTGCAACACGGTCTGAACGTGCCGGTGCACCGGTCTTGATCTGACCGCAATCGGTTGCAACCGCGAGGTCTGCAATCGTGACGTCCTCAGTCTCACCTGAACGGTGCGACATGACTGCGGTGTATCCCGCACGCTGAGCCATCTGCACAGCGTCGAAGGTCTCAGTGAGGGTACCGATCTGGTTTACCTTCACAAGAATCGAGTTTGCGGTGCCCTGTGCAATGCCGTCTGCGAGACGTGCAGGGTTGGTGACGAAGAGATCATCGCCGACCAGCTGCACCTTGTCGCCGAGATCGTCAGTGAGGGTCTTCCAGCCCTCCCAGTCGTCCTCTGCGAGGGGGTCCTCGATCGAGACGAGGGGGTACTTGGCCATGAGGTCTGCGTAGTACGCCGACATCTCAGCAGCGGTACGGGTCTTGCCTTCAAAGGTGTACACGCCGTCAGCAAAGAATTCAGTCGATGCAACGTCGAGCGCAAGCGCGATGTCACGGCCGGGCTCGAAGCCAGCACGCTTGATTGCCTCGACAATGAGGTCAAGAGCAATCGCGTTGCTGGGGAGGTCAGGAGCGAAGCCACCCTCGTCACCAAGCGCGGTATTGAGACCCTTTTCCTTCAGGAGTGCCTTGAGTGCGTGGTACACCTCGACGCCCCAGCGGAGGCCCTCCGAGAAGCTTTCAGCGCCGAGGGGCACTGCCATGAATTCCTGGATGTCAACACCGGTGTCAGCGTGTGCGCCGCCGTTGATGATGTTCATCATCGGAACGGGGAGCGTGCATGCGGTGGGGCCACCGAGGTAGCGGTACAGGGGAAGCTGAGCCGAGTCAGCAGCAGCGTGTGCAACAGCAAGGCTCACACCAAGAATGGCGTTTGCGCCAACGCGGCTCTTGTTGTCAGTGCCGTCTGCCTCCATGAGCGCAGCGTCAACGAGACGCTGGTCGTCAGCAGGGATGCCCTCAACTGCGGGTGCGAGCTCCTCGAAGACCGCGTCTACAGCCTTGAGCACACCCTTGCCGAGGTAGCGATCCTTGTCGCCATCGCGCAGCTCATATGCTTCGAATGCACCGGTCGATGCGCCCGACGGGACCGCTGCGCGGCCTACCGAGTCGTCGCTGAGACCAACCTCAACCTCAACAGTCGGGTTGCCGCGCGAATCCAGAATCTCGCGCGCAATCACTGCGTCGATGTATGCCACCATGTGCTCCTCGTAATGTGTGCCAGTGCGTGGGGGTGCGCCATTCGTAGATGTCGAATGGCGCGAAAAGTAGGTGCGGGCGGTCGCCCACGGGAACCAGTTTACGGTGTCTGGCGGGAAAGCTCTGCTGAAGTTGGCTGGGGCTTTCCCGCAAGCACTGTTTTCACTGGTGATCGGAACTATTTTCCGAGTGCGCGGATCTCGAGTTCATCGACACGCGTCAGGCCGGGCCGCACGTTTGCCATGCTGACGAAGCCTTCGTCAATGACACGTGCCAGCAACGTCTTCATATTCTTTTGACGCTTCTCCAGCCGAACACGATGGCCGCGTGCGACAAGCTCTCGCTTCAATTCCACCAGGTCTGCAAAAGTGACGTCTGCGTCATAGACGAGCACCATCGCTTCTGGCCCAACCTGTTCAGGCAGGGTGATGAGATCAACGACACGCTCGAAGCCGATCGAGAATCCCACAGCAGGAACGTCCTGGCCGAGGAACCGTCCAACCATGCCGTCATAGCGACCACCGCCACCAACCGAGCTACCAGAGCCAGGGTGCGCGACTTCAAAGATCGTGCCGGTGTAGTACCCCATACCGCGAACAAGGGTCGGGTCGAAACGCACCTCAACCCCAGCAGGAAGACCGTCAGCAAGCGCGTCACCGAGGTCAGCGAGGTTGTCGATTCCCGCAGCTGCGCGCGCGTTTGCCGTTACACCTGGGAGCACCGCTTCGATGGCGGATCGCGACAGGACGATGCCGTCGCCAGCCAGCGCCGGCTCAACAGCTGCGAGGACTTCGCCAATCCGGTCAGCAGCAGCTGCATCAATGTCGCGCAGCTCTTCAACAACGCCAGAGGCACCGATCTTGTCGAGCTTGTCGATCGTAATGAGTGCGCTGTCGTGCGTCTCGGCTGCGAAACCGCAGAACTCGAGCAAGCCGAAGAGAATGCGCCGATCGTTCATACGAATGATGCAGCCTTCGAGCCCGAGCGCAGCAAGCGCCTGCGAGGTCGCAGTGACGAGTTCAATCTCTGCGAGCTGACCAGCTTCGCCGATGATGTCAATGTCTGCCTGCACAAACTGGCGGTAGCGACCCTTCTGCGGTCGTTCTGCGCGCCACACTGGAGCGATCTGGATCGAGCGGAAAACCGGCGGCAGTTCCGCACGGTGGCTTGCATAGAAACGAGTGAGCGGGACAGTGAGATCAAAACGCATACCGAGGTCAGCGAGCTGATCTGGGTCGCCTGCGGCAGCTGCTGCCGCGAGCGCCTCTGGCTTGATTGCGCGCTTCATGATCGAGAAGCTGAGCTTCTCGTTGTCTCCGCCAAGGCCAGCATGCAGTCGTCCCCAGTCCTCCATCACGGGGGTTTCGATCTCGTCGAAACCGTGCGCGCGATACACACCCTTAATAACGCTGAGCGCATGCTCACGTCGGGCCTTATCGGTGGGGAGGAAGTCGCGCATGCCGCGCGGTGGGTTCACCTGTGATGCCATGTCTGCCATTCTTTCATGTTCTGCGTTGATTCTGCGCACCACAGCCCTTCCATCACCCCGCGGGGTGCGGCTAGCATGAGATACCTCCGTAAGTTGGGAGTTCCGATGACGCGACTCACAGACCCCGCCGCACAGCGCACCCTCGAAGACGCCGTGGCGGCATTCGCCGACGCCACACGATTCCCCATTGCCTTCGGCGGGTATGAGCATGACGGGGCAACAACAGTTACAGCCGCCACCGGTCACCGCACCTCCGAGATTCACGGGCTCCGAGTGCAATTGCTTCGCGGCCTTGGTGGTCGCGCAATGAGTGAGCTCAGACCACGCTTTGCGGTGAACTATGCCGCCGCGCGAAACATCACACACGACTACGATTCTGAGATCCTTGGCGAAGGCATCGTCACTTTATTTGCGATGCCGGTTGTGCTCGGCGAGACGGCGCGAGCGGTGCTGTACGGGGGTACACGTGGCGAGGCTCCCCCGTCTCCTTCTTTTGTGCAGGCCGCGGCTGCTATCGCGACCGAATTTGCAACAGAGATACGCGTACAGGACCGCGTAGTGAAGCGACTCGGAGAACTACAGGACGGGAACGGCTCAGCATTTCCGCTTCCCGGAACCGTACAGGAAGACCTTCGGCGTGTACACGCTGACCTGCGTGGGCTGTCCTCTGAAATCGCGGATCCGCACATTCGTGAACGACTCATCGCGCTCGAAGATCGCATCTCAGCAATTGGACGGCCCGCAGCGTTCCACGAGGAATCAGTCCGTCTTTCACGTCGTGAGACAGATGTCGTTGCGCACGCAGCTCTCGGCCAGACAAATGCAGAGATTGGGCAGTCGCTGAACCTCGCTGAGAGCACAGTGAAGAGCTATCTCAACACCGCGATGTCGAAGCTTGACGCGTCAACGAGGCATGCTGCGGTCATTGAAGCACGCCGCCTCGGCCTTATTCTGTAGCGACTTCAGAGATTGTTTGTTTCTGCGGCAGCGAGCCGTTCCGCCGCAAACGCATTGGTTGCGACGCGAAGCGCGCGGTCTGGGTCAACCCCCGCACGGTTCGCCTCTAGCACGAGCGCGAGAAGATCCGCACCGATCTCGGCCTCACTACGTTCGTTGGCCACGGATCGCGCCTCCTCCAGCGCACCAGCGCGCTTGAGCCGTTCGATGACCTTTGCGCTGCGGGCAAGCGTGGGCATGCCTACGGGGATGCCGTCGAGCGCACCGCGACTTCCTCTAGCTTCACCGGCAGCGTCTTCTTTGAGCCGCTCCCATTCAGCGTTGAGTTCCTCAACAGACATGAAGCCGCGTTCACCGAAGACATGGGGATGACGGGCGATGAGCTTTGCGTTGAGCCCTGCGGCTACCGATGCGAGGTCGTACCCTTCCTCGTCTCGTTCGGCAAGAACTGAGTGAAACAGGACCTGATACAGCACGTCACCGAGCTCAGCGCTCACCTCTGCTGCAGGGAGCTTCCGCTCGATGGCGTCAACAAACTCAGCGGTTTCTTCGATGAGATACGGTGTCAACGTCTCATGGGTCTGCACTCCGTGCCATGCACAGCCACCCTCGTTCACCATCGTGCGCACTGTCTCATATGTTTCGAGGACAGCCTGCATCGTATTAGTTGATTTTCCCGGGTGTTCTGCTCCAGAGGCCATGCAAATACTGTATCTCCCCTCTAAAGACATTTGGAGTGATTCATGCGTTGGATTTACAGGCGAAGCGCGCCCAATACACTGTTTACGCACAGCGCAAGCTTCGAAGATGCTGTGCACTGAAGGGATATATTTTCATGACTTTTTCGATTCGTCGCGCATCATTCGCAGTCGCCGCAGTAGGCCTCTCGCTCGGTCTCGTATCGTGTGCTGGCGGCCAGAGCGTCGCTGCAGCGTGCGAGGTCGCAAACGACACCATGACTACTGCAACTGAGACTTTCAACGCCGACGCACAGGCATTCCTCACCGATGCAATGAGCGGCAAGGAGGTCGACGCAAAGGCTGCTTTCGCGCCGATGATTACCGCTCTTGAGGAGACCCAGTCGAAGGTTACCAATGAAAAGGTAAAGGAGCCCCTCGATAACTTCGTCGCCGAGTTCAGCTCGATGGCTGACGCAATCGGCTCGGTTGATATGTCGGGCTTCGCAGCGCTGCAGAACGCTGACATGAGCGACCCCGCAAAGGTTGAGGAGCTCCAGGCGAAGTCGCTTGAGCTGCAGGAGCAGTCGGCAGAGCTTACCGCCGATCTCCAGGAGCGTTCAGAGAAGCTGATGAAGGCAGCCGAGGCTCTCGGCTCGGTCTGCTCGGCAGGCTAATCTCACCACGCCAACGCGTATCAACAGGGCCCTGGGGTGATCGATTCATCGATCACCCCAGGGCCCTGTTGTGTTGCTGCCGCCGAAACCTTGGTGCGCGACCTATGTGCCCGGCGTATCAGCCGCAGGCGGATCCGCCTCAAGCAATGTCGCAAACACCCGACCGGTCCATGCCGCGATGTCGTGCTCGTCACCAAACTTTCGCTGGCCGACGCCTGCGAGCGGACTTCGAGCCGAGGCAGTAGCCCCGGGAAGTGGGATCTGCAGCAGCTTCGTTGACTCGGTGTACTTTCCGTCTGGGTACATGCGGCGCATACGCATCTGGCGTGAGCCAGGCAGCTCGACCGGCTCGATCCGCAGGGTCGTACCCGCTGCGATGACCTTCGACAGCCCCAGGCGTGCGGCACGGCGGCGCAAACCTGAAACCGCTGCGAGGCGCTCTACCTCGACGGGCGGCTTGCCGTATCGATCGATGAGTTCTTCGACGACAACGCTGACATGCTCCTCCGGTGCCTGCGGATGCGATGCCGCTGAGAACTTCTGGTAGGCCTCGAGGCGCAGGCGCTCACTCTCAATATAATCTTCGGGAATATGCGCGTCGACGGGAAGTTCAAGCACGAGTTCAGTCGGACCCGTGACGTCCTCACCCTTGAACGTGTTGACCGCTTCACCGATCATACGCAGGTAGAGGTCGAAGCCAACCCCGGCAATGTGGCCAGACTGTTCGCCGCCGAGCAGGTTGCCCGCACCACGCAACTCGAGATCCTTGAGCGCCACTTGCATGCCAGAGCCAAGCTCATTGTTTGTCGCGAGGGTCTCGAGACGTTCGTGAGCATGCTCCGTGAGTGGCTTGTCGGGATCAAACAGGAAGTACGCGTATGCACGCTCGCGACTGCGGCCAACACGTCCGCGCAGCTGATGAAGCTGGCTCAGACCGTACTTGTCAGCCTGATCAATGATGATCGTATTTGCATTTGCAATGTCGAGACCTGTTTCAACGATGGTCGTAGAAACCAGCACGTCAAACTTCCGTTCCCAGAAGTCCTGCACCACCTGTTCAAGCTGGTGCTCAGACAGCTTGCCGTGCGCGATCGCAACGCGTGCTTCCGGCACGAGTTCTTGGATCTTTGCCGCGGTGCGCCCGATGGACGACACACGGTTATGCACGAAGAACACCTGGCCTTCGCGCAGCAGCTCACGACGGATGGCTGCCGTAATCTGCTTGTCACTGCGGGGTCCAACAAACGTGAGAATCGGGTGTCGGTCCTCAGGCGGCGTCGCGAGGGTCGACATTTCGCGGATTCCGGTCACTGCCATCTCAAGCGTTCGTGGAATCGGCGTCGCACTCATCGCGAGAATATCGACGTTCGTCTTCAACTTTTTCATTGCGTCTTTATGCTCGACGCCGAAACGCTGCTCCTCATCGATGATGAGGAGCCCAAGATCCTTATACATGACCTTGTCGGAGAGAAGTCGGTGCGTGCCAATGACAACGTCAACTGTGCCTGCTGCGAGTCCCTCAATCGTTTCCTTCGCCTCAGCGTCGGTCTGGAACCTGCTCAGAGCACGCAGCTGGACCGGGAAGCCAGCAAAACGATCTTGGAACGTCTCAAAGTGCTGGTTCGCCAACAGGGTCGTTGGCACGAGCATTGCGACCTGCTTGCCATCTTGCACAGCCTTAAACGCGGCGCGGATCGCGACCTCCGTCTTACCGAAGCCAACGTCTCCCGCGAGCAAACGGTCCATTGGAGTTGACCGCTCCATGTCACGCTTCACCTCGTCAATGGTGGTGAGCTGATCAAGGGTCTCGGCGTAGGGGAACGCTTCTTCGAGTTCGCGCTGCCAGGGGGTGTCTGGCGAAAACGCAAACCCAGGAGCCGCCATACGGGCGGAGTAGAGCTTCACAAGCTCCACCGCGATATCACGAACGGCCTTGCGGGCCTTCTTCTTCGCGTTTGACCAATCGCTACCACCCATTTTTGAGAGGGCTGGTGCTTCACCGCCGACATACCGCGACAACTGATCGAGCTGATCGGTCGGCACGTACAGCTTGTCCTTTGGCATCCCTCGCTTCGACGAGGCATACTCAAGCACCAGGTACTCGCGTAGCGCCTTCGTCGCATCACGACCGACACCGCTCGGCACCATACGCTGGGTAAGTTCAACAAACTGACCAATGCCGTGGGTCTCGTGCACAACGAAATCGCCCGCAACAAGCTTCAACGGGTCTACGACATTCTTCGCGCGACGACGCGGAAGCTTTTGGCTGTTCACCGCCGCCGTAGCTGCCGCGCGACCGAAGAACTCAGCCTCTGTCGCAAACAGCAGCTTCGCCTCTGGGCTCTCAAAGCCCTGCCATGCAGTACCCGTGACGAGATGCACGACACCGGTTTCTAGCACCTCAGGAAGCGTCTCGACGATCCGCGCCGCGGCACCTGCTTCACTCAGCAAGTCTCGTGCGCGCTCTACCAAGCCAATGCCCTGTGCTGCGACAACGGCGCCCCAGCCTTCACCAAGACGCTCGCTCAAACGTTGCATCATCGCTGCGGTCGGTTCGACGCCAGGCGCAGGTCGGGCGATGGCGGATCCGTGCACCGCGATTGCGGCATCCGTCGCGACCGCGCTGCCAAGGTCTTCAGCCTCGTCCTGCATGAATGTCGAAACGCTCCACCAGGGGCGACCCGATGACGCTGCACGCAACTGCTGCATCGTCAAGAGACCAGAGTTGTCAGTATCGACCGGAGCCTCACCGCCAGCCGTTGCTGCGTGCCAGGCAGCTTCGAGGAACTCTCGATTTGTTTCGGCCAGACTCACCGCACGCAATGCGACGCGTTCGGGCGCAGCGACGACTACCGCGCCGCCAGCAGGAAGCAGTTCGGTCAGCGGAATGAGTCCGGGAACGAGGTTGGGAAGCAAGCTTTCCATACCCTCGACAGCGATGCCCTGTGCCATCTTTTCAAGCAGCGTTGACAGCGCGGGGAACTTCGGAAGGAGCTCCGCAGCGCGCTCACGCACCTCATCAGTCAGGAGGAGCTCCCGGGCCGGCCAGAGATCGATTCCGGGCAGCGGATCGCCAGCACTTCGCTGATCAGACACCGCAAAGCGGTGGATCTGATCGACCTCGTCACCAAAGAAATCCACTCGGACGGCATGCTCAGCAGTCGGCGGGAATACATCAAGAATGCCGCCGCGCACAGCAAACTCACCACGCCGCGTGACCATGTCAACACGGGTGTACGCATACTGGACAAGCTCAGCAGCAATGAGGTCGAGCCCAACCGAGTCTTGGCCAGCGCGCAACTCGATCGGCTGTGAGTTACTCAGGTGCGGCGAAATTGGTTGGAGCGCAGCGCGCACCGATGCGACAAGGATGACCGGCTGATCCGCCCCTGCTGACTGCAGCACGCGCAATGCCTCCGAGCGCTTGCCGACCGTTTCAGCTGACGGGCTGAGACGCTCATGCGGAAGTGTCTCCCACGCGGGGAACTCTGCGGTGATCGCTTCCGGGACAAGCGACGCGAGGGCGCTCCGTAGCGAGTCAGCCTCGCGGCTCGTCGCAGCGATGACGAGCAAGGCCCCCCGATCACCTGCAGCACGACGCTTACGCAACAGGCCAGCGAGCAACGGTGCGCGCAGCCCTTCGAGTGCAGAAAACTCTGCATCGCTCGTGTGCTCTTCGAGGGCACGAGCGAATGATGGTGAGGCTTCGAGAAGCCGTTCGATTCCAGCCAGACTCACTGTGCTCCCCCGGTTGCACCATGGTAACGCTGTTGTGCTGCGAGCAGTCCATCAGTGATGACACGTTCAGTCGCATCAGCGGCATCTTCAATCAATACGGGAAGAGCCGAACGCTCGGAAGTTCCAAACGGTTTGAGCACGAAGTCAGCGACATCCTGCTGCCCAGGAGGACGCCCAATACCGATCCGCACCCTGGTGAATTCAGGGGTGCCAAGTGCCTTCGCGATGTCGCGCAGACCGTTGTGTCCGCCATGACCACCGCCGGTCTTGAGCTTGATCGAGTCGAACGGAATGTCGAGTTCATCGTGCAATACGATCAGCCGATCTGGGGCAATGTCGAAGTACTTTGCGAGTGCAGAGACCGGGCCACCAGAGGTGTTCATGTAGCCATTCGACTTTGCAAGGATGAGCTTCGGCCCGCCAGGAACGAGTCGCCCCTCTGCCACACGTGAGTTCGTTTTATGTGGTGAGAACTTCGCGCCCATACGATTCGCGAGCACGTCAAGCGCCATCTGCCCAACGTTGTGTCTCGTTGCCTCATATTTCGCGCCCGGGTTCCCGAGTCCTACGACCAGCCAGTTATCTGTTGTCACGTCTGTAGTCTCTTTCCGGCGTCTCCACCACATGTCGCATCGCTTCTATCGAGTCGGTTGAAATACGAGAAGAACCCGTTGAGTGGGCCTAGGCCCACTCAACGGGTTCACTCACACACCGGAGTGTGTGAAATTACTCTGCAGCCTCTTCTTCAGCTGCTGCGCCACCGCGAGGTGCGGAGACGTGAGCAACGAGCTGGTCAGCGGGATCGAGGAGGGTTGCGCCCTTGGGGAGTGCAACGTCACCTGCGAGCACCTGTGCGCCACCCTCGAGGCCCTCAACGCTGACCTCGACTGCGTCGGGGATAGCGGTTGCGGGTACGCTCAGGCGGATGGTGTTGAGATCCTGCAGTGCGCTGTTACCCGAGAACGGCTCGCCCACCATGTGCAGGGGAACCTCAACCTCGACGGTCTCGCCCTTCTTGACGATGAGGAGGTCAACGTGCTCGATGATCTGCGTAACTGCGTCCTTCTGGACGTCCTTTACGAGCACGAGGGTCGACTTGCCATTGACGTCAAGGTCGATGATCGAGTTCGCCTGGCGGATGATGAGGCTCAGCGGGTGAGTCTCAACCGAAGCGTGAACGGGGTCGGTGCCGTGGCCGTAAACGACGACAGGGGTACGCTTTGCAGCGCGGAGCTGACGAGCAGCACCCTTACCGAACTTTTCGCGGAGTTCTGCAACGAGCTTGTTGGTCTCAGTCATGGGACTTCCTTCCTATCGGGCAAAGTGCCCGGTATCTCTGACGGTAACCCGCCGGTGGTGTACACGCAGCAGGCCCAGAAGGGTCCGTGACCGCGTCGATAACGGGCGCGAACGCCCCTCGCCGAAGTACAGCAACCAATCTTACACGACTTTGCGCTTTAGTCGCTCCAAGACCAGATGTCGTCACCGCGGAGCGTGGCGTCAGCACCGCCGTCGCAGTAAATGACCTGGCCCGCCATGTGTGTGTTCTCCACGTTGGTAAGCCACACGAGTACGTCAACGATTGACTGTGCGGGCTGGTGATAGTTCAGCGGCATAGGAACATTCGCGTCGACCATCGCACGCCCTTCGGGCGTTGCAAGGAGCTGCTCGGTCATCGGAGTGATGACGGTACCTGGAGCCACCGCGTTCAATGCGATGCCATTGCCGGCCCAGGTCGGCGTGATCGACTCACGACGTACCCAACGAGCGAGCGCACGCTTTGACGACGGATACGTAATGTATCCGACCTCGGGGCCTTGTACGACAAAGGTCTCAGCGATCTCAAGCGCCTTCGCCTCGTCACCCGCGAGCTGCGCGGCAACAAGCTCCGCAGAGTTCGCCTGGAGTGAGGCCATGGAAGATACCACGGCAGCGCGCGGAGCGTCCGACTTCTGCAACGCAGGAACCAACTGTTCAAGCAGCTCAGTCACGCCGAAGTAGTTGATTGAAACCGTCTTTGCGATCGGGGCCGAAATACCGGCACACGCAATGACACCGTCAATGACGCCACCCGAGAGCTCAATTGCGCGAGCAGCAGCGTCTGCGCGACCCGCGGACGTGGAGAGGTCAGCTGCAACCTCAGCATCACGCAGATCAATACCGATAACGCGATCACCTCGATCACGAAGCGTCTTCGCAGTAGCCGCACCGATACCCGAAGCCGAACCCGTCACAACATATGTACGTGCCATGATTTTCTCCTTAGTAAATAACGCTTGCCTGCCCCGCCTGGGGCCCACCAAGCAGCCACGTAGCTGTTTGGCCTAATCGCTCAACCCCTGTACGAGATTGCTTGCAACCGCCAAGACCTGTGCAATCTCAGCGGAAGTCATTTCTTTCGTCGCCTGCGCGACTCGATCTACGCCAGCTTCAACAAGAGCTGCATACATTGCCGCCCCGGCCTCGGTCAGCGAGACAACAATGGAGCGCCCATCAAGGGACGAGCGGGTGCGCTCTACCAGGCTGGCCGCTTCAAGACGCGCAAGCAGTTTGCTGGTTGTTGGCCGCGTGAGCCCGAGGTGCGTTGCACACTCCGCAGGACGCAGTTCTCCCCCAGCAATCCCCATGGAATACAACGCCCGCACATCATTCGCCGAAACGTCAAAACCCAGCTCGCGCGCATACGCCAGCTGGGTGGTGTCTGAGTTCCACTGCCGTACCAAAGTGACGACAGCTTCAAGAAGCTCTCGAACTACTTGGTCACGCGATGTTGTCTCCATATCTACGAGACTACTCCGATAGTTGCCAAAAGCAACTATTTTCATGCGTGCAAGAAGAACTCTCCGCCAATACACAAAAACCCGGCACACCTTGCGGTGTGCCGGGTTGTGAAGTGTTCGAGACGCTTTACGCAGCGCCCTCGAACATCGAAGTCACTGAGCCGTCCTCAAAGACCTCGTGAATTGCCTTTGCGAGCAGCGGTGCAATCGGAAGCACCGTGAGCTTGTCGAAACGCTTCTCTTCAGGAACTGGGAGGGTGTCAGTGACGACAACCTGATCAATAAAGTCCTGCGAAAGGTACTCGGTAGCCTTGCCCGAGAAGATTGCGTGAGTACAAGCGATGGTCACGCCACGAGCGCCGTTTGCCTTGAGAGCGCCAGCAGCCTTCGCGATCGTTCCACCGGTGTCAATCATGTCGTCGACAACCACGCACCACTTGTCCTTCACGTCACCAACGATGTCGTGAACGGTGACCTGGTTCGGAACCAGCGGGTCACGACGCTTGTGAATGATCGCGAGCGGCGCATCGAGCTTGTCACTCCACACATCGGCAACACGGACACGGCCCATGTCAGGCGAGACGACGCACAGATCATCGCGATCGATCGTCTTCTTGAAGTGCTCAAGCAGCACCGGCATCGCAAACAGGTGGTCAACCGGGCCGTCAAAGAAGCCCTGGATCTGCGATGCGTGCAGGTCGACCGACATAATGCGGTCAGCGCCAGCGGCCTTGAACAGGTCAGCGACGAGGCGTGCCGAGATAGGCTCGCGACCGCGACCCTTCTTGTCCTGGCGTGAGTAAGGGTAGAACGGAGCAACTACGGTAATACGCTTCGCAGAAGCACGCTTCAGAGCGTCAACCATAATGAGCTGTTCCATCAGCCATTCGTTGATCGGGTTCGTGTGCGACTGGATAACAAACGCGTCAGCACCACGAACGCTCTCATCGAAACGTGCGTACAGTTCGCCGTTCGCAAAGGTACGTGCGTCGGTGGGAACAAGCTCTGCTCCCAACTCTGCGGCTACCTGCTCCGCGAGCTCGGGGTATGCCCGACCCGTAATCAAGACGAGCTTCTTCTGACCCGCCATCTCGATTTTGCTCATGTGAGTTACTCTACGCTGCCCTTCGCATGTTCTGCTCGTTCTGCCGCTTCTGCGGAAGCTGTACCTGACCTATTTTCGGCTACCCAACCAGCGATGTTTCGCTGAGGGGCGACACTCATCGCGAGAGAACCTGCAGGAACTCCCTTCCGTACAACAGTGCCAGCGGCGGTGTATGCGCCTGCTTCGACTGTCACGGGCGCAATAAGTACATTCTTGGAACCGATACGCACTGCGTCGCCGATGACCGTGCGGTGTTTGTTCACTCCGTCATAGTTCGCGACGATAGTTCCAGCACCAACATTGCTGCCGTCTCCAACTTCAGTATCGCCAATGTAGCTCAGGTGAGGAACCTTACTGCCGTCGCCGACCTGCGAGTTCTTCACTTCAACGAACGCGCCAATCTTGCCCTTGTTGCCGAGCTCAGTACCTGGACGAATGAAGCTGAAGGGACCGACCTCAGCACCGGCGCCGATGACAGCAAGCGTGACTTCGCTGCGACGGATCCGCGCGCCCTCACGAACCTCGCAGTCAACCAGCGTGGTGTCAGGGCCAATCTCAGCACCCGACGCGATCGACGTTGCACCCTTGAGATAGGTATTCGGCAAAATCACCACGTCAGCGTCGATCGAAACATCAGCGTCAATCCACGTCGTCGTCGGGTCTTGAATTGTGACACCTGCACGCTGATGCGCCTCAACGGTGCGCGCATTCAGCTCGCGGCCAACCGCAGACAGCTGCACGCGGTCATTGACGCCAGCGATCAGCCAGTGATCACGCGTTGATACCGCGTCAACACGTCCGCCACCAGCAAGAATGCGATCAGCAGCATCAGTGAGGTACTTTTCGGCCTGGGCATTGTTCGTATCGATCTGCGCGAGAGCGGCCTCGAGTGACCGGCGAGCGAAGACGTAGATACCGCCGTTGATCTCCGTGATCTTCCGCTGCGTGTCAGTCGCGTCTTTCTCTTCAACGATGCCGGTCATTGCACCGCTTGCGTCGCGAAGAATACGACCCAGGCCAGTCGGGTTCTCAAAGATTGCCGAAAGGATCGTCATCTCACGACCCTGCTCACGGTGACCAGAAACCAGCGATTCAAGAGTCGCCACGTCGATCAGTGGCACGTCGCCCGACAGCACAACGACAGTGCCGTCAAACTCTGCAGGAAGCGCGGCAAGCGCCTGCTCGACCGCACGACCCGTACCAGGCACCTCGTCCTGGTCAACAATGACGGTCGCGCCAGCATGCTCAAGAATCGCGCCAGCAACACGTTCACGTTCGTGACGTACGACCGCAATCACCTGTTCAGGCTGCAGACCGGCCGCGGTGTCGAGCACGTGTGCGATCAGTGAACGACCGCCAATCGGGTGCAGCACCTTCGGAAGCGTCGACTTCATGCGGGTACCCTGACCCGCTGCAAGAATAATGACCGCGAGCGAGTGCTCTGCCATACTGATTGGTCCTTCCCTAACCGGAATGCCGTTCAACGTGTTATTGCAGCCGCTTGGCGCCCACCGAGCACCAAACTGCACCCACCAGTTTACCCTGGTCGCTCCGCCTCCAGGATTCGAACCTGAACCTCACAGCTCCAAAGGCTGTCGTGCTGCCATTACACTAAGGCGGACCGTGCGAAATGCACGCGTTATAGTCTGCCAGAAAACGAACATGCGCGTGCACCGTGTTGCGGGGATAATAGAGATTATGCACGCACAGGACGAAGTTTCAGGGATCATTCGCGCCTGGACGGACGCTCGTCCAGACCTGGATTTCGGTCCCCTCGCGGTGTTTTCTCGCCTTTCTCGCGTTGCAAAGCACCTCGATCGAGCTCGCGCACAAGCGTTTGAGCGATCAGGTCTCAGCTCTTGGGAATTTGACGTGCTCTCGGTGTTGCGCCGAAGCGGCGCGCCGTTCCGCCAAAGTCCAAAGCTTCTTGTGCGAGCGACCATGGTGTCGAGCGGAACGATGACGAATCGAATTGATCGCATGGCCGAGCGCGGTCTTGTTCGTCGTCTCACTGACCCGAACGATGGCCGCGGTGTTCTCGTTGAGATGACCACTGACGGCCTCGCGCTCGTCGATGCCGCAATGACGCGCCTCACCGATGCAGAGGAACGCATGCTCGGCGGCGTGTCGCGCGGGGAGCGTGAACGACTCGCCGCGCTGCTGCGCAAGCTTGGGCAGAGTATTGACCGCTACGAACCGATCACCGAGCCCATCAAGATCAGCGAAAGCGTGTAACCAACCATCGGGCACGCACCGTGGTGATCACTCGTCACCACAGCACAGAGCGGGGCTGCACGAAGGTTTTCCTCGTGCAGCCCCGCTCTCCGTTGTTGCGCGATGTGTTGCGTTACAGCGCTGGCGTCGCAGCAGGTGCCTGGCGGAGTGATCCCGATCCGCCAGCCTCGAATGCCGCAGCAAACGCGAGCAACTCTGGATCAGAATAGGCACGACCCGCAAACGTCAGTCCGACGGGAACGCCAATATCTGACATGACGCCCATTGCCACCGTCACGGTTGGCACGCCGAGATGACGGATCGCGTAGTTGCCGTTCGAGAAGAAGACACCGTTCGACCACGCGTGGTCAGCCGCAGCGATATCGCGCTCGGCGTTCTCACGACCGACATCTGCATTCGCAGGGAACACCACACCGTCAAAGTTGTTCTCGGTGAGCCACTTTTCGAAGAGGTCCTCACGAAGCTGCACGAGGGCACGCAGTCCGCTTGCGAAGTCTTCACGTGTGCGCGGATCAGGGATTCCCGCACGTGCGTAAGCGACGGTCGCACGGTAACGATTCGCATAGTCTTCGACTTCTTCGTAGCGATCAGGCAGGGTGCCAGGAGGCTGCGGGAAGATCGTGTCAGGGTCGACCTCACCGAGATTCGGGATCGTCGGATCGCCGTTCGCACGCAGGAAGTCATCCCAGCCAAAGGCGAGGAAGTCAGTGAATTCGGTGTCCATCCAGCCGTCGGGCAGTACACCGAGCTCGCCGACGTTTTCTTGCCCTGGGCGGTTTCCCTCGTAGCGTTCGATCAGCGGGAAATCTGTCTCGACGACCGTTGCACCAAGCTCTTCAAAGCGCTGACGTGCGTTCTCCCAAAGTGCGAGCACCGAAGGTCGCACCTCAATTGGGAAGTTCGGGTCCTTGCCGAGGTACATCTTCGGAATTGCGAAGCGTTTTCCAGCAAGCGAAGCGTCTGCGGCGAGCGCAAGATAACTTTCGGGACGGTGCTCGCTCGGCTTGGGGAGTGCTACTGCAGACTGGTTGCGCCAGAAGTCACCGCGAGTGTTCTCGTCGTCTTGGACGAGCACGTCGAGCAGTCGGAGCATGTCTGGCATGGAACGGGTGTGTGGCACCACGACGTCACGTGCGGGGAACAACGGCCAGTTGCCGCGAATCGACAGGACGCCCCAGGACGGCGTGTATGCACAGAGCCCAGTGTTCGATGCAGGGCTACGGCCCGAAGACACGGTTTCCTCGCCCATGCCGAACACGCCCATGCTCGTCGTTGTTGCAACGCCGGATCCATTCGACGAGCCGGAGGCGTACGCAGCTGCGAGGTACTCACGGTTATATGGGTTTTCGGCGCGACCGTAGACGCCACGCTGCATGCCACCATCGGCCATGGGCGGCATATTGGTCTTGCCGATGAGCACAGCGCCAGCTTCGAGCAACTTCTCAACCGAGAACGCGTTCCATTGCGCGGTGAGGTGCTCGAACGCCGGTGAACCTGACGCGACCGTCAGGCCCTTCACCATGTACGAGTCTTTAACGGTGAACGGCACTCCCTCGAGCGGACGCGCAGTTCCGGCGGCCCAACGGCGATCCGATTCCTCTGCCTGTGCAAGCGCATCGGGATTCATAACGACAACCGCGTGCAGGCCGTCATCGCCCGTGTCATACGCTTCAATTCGCGATAACGATGCGCGAACGAGTTCCACACTGGTGGTAGTTCCTGCACTGAGCGCACCCAGCACATCCTCGATCGACGCTTCGACAATCTCGAACTTGGTCATTTCGCCTCCTACTCGACGGTGAGATTGGGATAAGTGTTCCACAGTTGGAACGAATGCGACGAATCGCGTTCATTTACGCGTGTTCACGACATTTGCCTGCGAACACCGCGTCACAAGTTGGTACGTTCGAGGTTGCCGGGCAACTCACCACCGCGTGATGGGTGCATTGCGGGAGGCGCGGATCGAGCAGCCGCGATCCGCTGCATAATCTCGCCAAGCCATGCAGTCGCTGGTGGCGCTCCGTCGCTGCGAGTCACAAAGGATACGCGGCGATCGCCGAGCGGCTGGACCGTGGCGCGAAGGTCTACGTCGAAGTCAAGATCAACCGCGGCTCGTGTGGTCAACGCGAGCCCGAGCCCCGATTCAACAAGACCGTGGATCATGTACGCGTCATCCGTGCGCACCAGCGCACGGACCTCACTGCCGATGCCTCCGAATACACGTTTCAGCACTCGATCAGACGCTTCGTCGCTTGCACGGCTCAGCATCCAGCCCACGTCAGTCAGCTCGGTGAGGTCAAGCATGCCGCGCTTGGCCCATTCACTCCCCTCGCCGACAAGCACACGGTACGGCTCGGAGAGCAGTGGCAGCGAGCTGAGGTCTGGGCTTTCGAAGGCTGGTTCATCAGAGGTGTCATAGATGATTCCGGCATGCAGATCACCTGCCCGGAGCAGCCGTACGATCTCGGTCGGCTCGCCCTCCGTGATCTCGATCCGCACCGAGGTTCGCTGTTGCAACTCGGCCATGGCTGGCGGCAACAGTCGTGAGCCGATCGATGCAAACGTGCCGACCCGGAGCGTGACGACACCCGCGTCACGTCGATCAGCCACTGCTCGTTCTGCCGCGTCAAGGCGGGCAAGTACCGACGCGATCTCTGCCGCAAAGAATTCGCCAAGTGGTGTGAGCGTCGTTCCCGCACGCCCGCGTTCCACGAGGGGTGCCTGCAGGTGTGCCTCAAGCGCACGCAAATGGTGCGCCACGGTCGGCACGCCATAGTTCAGTGCCTCAGCTGCCCGAGTCAGGCTGCCGGTGTCGCGCACTGCGATCAGCACGCGAAATTGTTGAAGATTCATCACAAGACAAGCCTATGTCATAGACAGTATTACACCGACCTCAGGGTGTCTGATATTCCGTGCGTCTCCGCAAGGTGAGAATCTGCTTGCATGGCAATGCAAGACTCAGACACCTCAGGTGACCGATCCGCGTTCATCGAACGCCACTCAGTCACCCCTTATGCAGACGCGCTGCGCTCGCTCGCGCAGCAGGACTGGCAGCGCATTCACGTTCCTGGCCACCAGGCCAAGGCAGAGAATGTGCCCGGCGTCGCTTCGCTCGTCGGCGAGCACGCACTCACACTCGACTTCCCGATGCTCTTCAGCAGTATCGATCAGGAAACCTGGCACCTCATGACCCCGGGTCGCGTCACACCGATCACGCAGGCACAGGAGCTTGCCGCAGAGGCGTGGGGCGCATCACGTACCTGGTTCATCACCACTGGCGCTTCAGGCGGCAATCACATTGCGACAAGCGTTGCACGTGGCCTCGGCACCGAGATTGTTGTCCAGCGCAGCATGCACTCTAGCGTGATTGACGGTATCGCCCGCGTTGGTATTACGCCGCACTTCGTACACGGCTTTGTCGACACCGGCCTCGGCTCCAACCACGGTGTGACCGCCGAGCAGGTTGAAGAGGCGCTCACCGAGAACCCGCAGGCGTCATCAGTCTTTATTGTGTCGCCAAGCTACTTCGGCGCAGTCTCAGACATCGCCGCAATTTCCGAGGTCGCCCACAAGCACGGTGTTCCCCTCATCGTTGATGAGTCTTGGGGCTCCCACTTCGGTCTGCACCCCGAGCTTCCGGTCAACGCAGCACGACTCGGTGCCGATCTTGTGGTCTCGAGCACGCACAAGGCTGTCGGTTCATTGACCCAGTCCGCGATGCTGCAGCTCGGGCATGGCCCGTTTGCCGAGCAGCTTGAGTCACTCACTGACCGCGTTGTTCGCTCGCATCAGTCGACAAGCACGAGTGCCCTCTTGCTTGCATCGATCGATGAGGCGCGCCGAAACATTGTCCTCAACCAGGAGCGCGTCGGAGTCGCCATTGCATCTGCGAACGAAATTCGGACGCGGATCAAGAACGATCGCCGCTACCGTGACGCCACCCCGGATATTCTGGCAAGCCCCGGCACAATCGCAATTGACCCGCTGAAGGTCGCGATTGATACCCGTGGCGCTGGCATTCGCGGCGATGAAGCGCACTCACTGTTGCTCAGCGATCACCGCATCTACTGCGAGCTCTCCACTCCGTCAGCGCTGCTGCTGCTCATCGGCGCAACGTCGCCGCTCGATGTTGACCGGTTCTGGAACTCACTGCAGGCATTGCCCGAGGCTGATATCGAACCCGAGCGCCCCTTCAGCTTGCCCCCAAGCTGCGAACGCGCAATGGGACTCGACGAGGCATTCTTTGGTACCGTAGAAACCGTTTCCTACCAGGACGCGGTCGGTCGAGTTTCGGCTGATCCGCTCGCGGCGTATCCTCCCGGAGTCCCCAACGTGCTTCCGGGCGAGATTCTCAGTCAGGATGCCGTGAACTTCCTGCGCGCCACCGCCGCCGCAGCCTCAGGCTATGTCCGAGGCGCAAACGATCCCGCACTCGACACGTTCCGCGTCGTCGTGTGATTGAGCTGGGGTTGCCTGCGCTGGCTGCGGCAACCCCAGACTCCTCAACTTTTATCTGAATTACACAAAGGAGTGTCATGAATACGTCACACTCGGCCACCCCATCCACCGAGATGCAGCGTGGCCTGAAAAACCGCCACCTCCAACTCATCGCAATCGGCGGCGCGATCGGTACCGGCCTCTTCCTCGGATCAGGCAAGCTCATCAGCGTCAGCGGCCCCTCGATCATCTTCGTATACATGGTGATCGGCTTCTTCGTCTTCTTCATCATGCGCGCCCTCGGCGAGCTGCTGCTGTCGAATCTGCACTACCACACCTTTGGTGACATCGCGAAGGATCTCCTTGGCCCCTGGGCCGGCTTCTTCGTCTCTTGGAACTACTGGTTCTCTTGGGTCATTGCCTGCGTTGCAGACATCATCGCCATCACGGCGTATGTGCAGTGGTTCAACGCGGCTATTCCAGCTTGGCTTCCGGCGCTCATCGCGGCCGGCGTCCTGTTGCTTCTCAACCTGCAGCCCGTAAAGTTCTTCGGCGAGACCGAGTTCTGGTTCGCGATTATCAAGATTGTTGCGATCCTCGGCCTCATTGCGGTTGGCCTCGTACTCATTGTTATGGGCTTCACCTCACCGTCAGGCAACACCGCATCAGTCACGAACCTGTGGGAGCACGGCGGCATGTTCCCCATGGGCGCGAGCGGCTTCGTACTCGGCTTCCAGATGGGTATCTTCTCCTTCATCGGCGTTGAACTCGTCGGTACTGCTGCTGCTGAAACTGAGAACCCCCGCAAGAACTTGCCAAAGGCGATCAACTCGATCGTTGTGCGAATCATGCTCTTCTACGTCTTGGCGCTCGGCGTCATCATGAGCATCACTCCGTGGGACCAGATCGACCCAGAAAAGAGCCCGTTCGTTACAACGCTGTCGCTTGCTGGCTTTGGTATGGCTGCGTTTGCCATTCAGCTCGTCGTACTGACTTCGGCCGCATCGAGCGCAAACTCGGGCCTGTATTCAGGCACTCGAATGCTCTTTGGCCTCTCGAAGGACGGCCACGCACCGCGCGGATTCGCTTGGGTAAACAACCGCGGCGTCCCGTCAAAGGCAGTGTTCTTTACCTCGGTGTTCCTCTTCTCTGCAGTACCCCTGCTCTTTGCTGGCGACAACGTCGTGCAGGCCTTCACCTTCGTGTCTTCCATGTGTGCGACCCTCGTACTCTTCACGTGGGGTTCGATCGTTGTGAGCTACATCGTGTACCGCCGCAAGTACCCCGAGCGCCATGAGGCCTCGAAGTTTAAGATGCCCTTTGGCCTCGTCACACCATGGCTCGTACTCGCATTCTTCGTCTTCATCGCTGGCACACTGCTGTATGGCGACGACACCCGCGCTCCGTTCCTCGCGACACCATTCTGGTTCCTGCTGCTCACCCTGCTGTGGCAGCTGCGTAAGCGCAAGCTCATCAAGGAGAACCGTCCGCTGACCGCCGCGATTCCGACGCAGGTACACCCGCTTGACCTTGCCGACGATGATGCGGATGATGACGCGGAACTCGACGCAGACGTGGATCACACCAGCTCCAAGTAGTCCTCACTCACCTCACACTTCACCGGCTTGTCTGCCGGCCACGCCCACTGGGCGCAAGGCGCACGCAGACAGGCCGGTGTTGTGTTTCCCTTGCACTCTTCTAGGGACATTCACCACTAACACATCGCAAGCATTTACATAACTTTGTAAATTCATTGCCTCTTCAATGCTTGTTGGGTAGCGTGGCTGTGGGTCGAGGCGCACGGTACCCAGGTGCCACGTGCGTCACATGCCAGAACCTCGCGTTTTGGGGGAAAGCACGTATATGAGGGAGAGTCCGTGACCGCCACCGCTCTTGGCACTGCACGCACTTCACCACCAGCTATCCGACGACGGCGAGGTATTCTCGCCGGCATCACTGCCCTTGCACTTACCGGTGCAGGCATGCTCGGCATCACAGCACCAGCAGCGGCTGATCCGACTATCGCGGCTCCGAACGCGACAGCGTGCGAGCCGACAAACCCGATGGGTGGCGCAACCCCAATCGGCTCGACCGCTGGCTACACGGTCTTCGTACGCTCGTCAGCAATACTCGCAAACAGCGAGCTCGAAGGAACGCTTGCCGTTGGCGGAAAAGCTACCTTTGGTGACCCGCGCGGAGAGCAAGGGGCGATGTACCCCATTCTGCACGGAGGCGCTGGTGGCAGCGCAGACTACGACGTACCTACCATTGACGGCGAACCCAACCGCGTACTCATTGGCGAGTTTGCTTCTGTTGGCAAAGTCGTACAGGTAAAGACCCAGGGTGCGAGCGGGACGAACGCAACGGCCGGCGTCAAGATTGAGAATCATCAGGCACCGGCTGGCTACACTTTCGGGCCCGCCTTTGGCCATTCTGGAACAACGTTCTTCCCCAGTGCGGGCGGCAACCAGAGTCCCCAGATCGACTCTCAGTCCCAACAGTGGAATGACCTTGCCACTGCACAGCAGAGCTGGGGAATGAATGGAACCGTACTTTCGCATTTCCCGACAGACACTGGTGCAGAACAGATCTCCGGCTTTACCGATTGGATCCCTGTCGCACCGCCCGCGGGGAACGATCAGCCGGTAACGCTTCAACCCGGAGGTCCGAGCAAGCTCACACTTGCTGACTTCGACGGCGTGCAAAAGTTCACGCTCGACGGCTACTCAGAGGACTCGTTCCTCGTCATCACCGTAAAGCAGAGCGACGTCATCGGCGGCAGAGTCACCGTTCCCACCTATGGCTACTCGGGAATTGATAGCGCGCACAACGCTGGTATCAGCCACATTCTGTATGACTTCAGTGCGGTCACAGGCGATGTCGAGGTGATCGCAAAAACCGACTCAGTTCGCGGATCCATCTATGCACCCAACGCTCACGTGATCTTCCCTTCGCGGGATGCAGGTGGCCAGCAGTTTGAAGGCCAGGTCATCGCTAACGATTTCACTGCGCTGCAGGGCAGCTACGAACTGCACACCAATCTGTTCAAGGGCCGCTTCCCCTGTGAGGATGTTCCGACCCCGGTCGACGAAGGCACTTTCTCACTTGCCAAGAAGCTCTCCGGCATCACCGCCAACGACTTCCCCGCGGGCACCACCTTCCCCGTCACCGCAACCTGGAACGGCGGCACTCGCACCTATAACCTCCCAGCCGACGGCACCACCGTACCCGCAGGCGTCACACTCCCAGCAGGAACCGTCGTCACCCTCACCGAAGGCGACCTCCCCACAGCACCCACCGGGTACACCTTCGTCTCACACGAACTCTCAGCCGACACCATCACCATCCTCGAAAACGACGAACCAAACATCACCTGGCACGTCACCAATACCTACGAAGAAGACAGCCCCGCTGTACGTGCCGGTGGATTCACACTGCAAAAGGAACTCGTAGGCGTCTCGCAGCGCCAGCTACCCAAGGGCTTGGGCTTCACTGTCGTCGCTTCCTGGGTCACCGACGGCGTCCCACACATGCGTGAATTCACCGTTCCCGCAGACGGCACGATCGTTTCCGGTGCACAAAACCTGCGCAGTGGCACCGTCGTGACGTTCTCAGAGATCCGCGTCCCAACCATCGAAGGATTCACGTTTGACCATGCGAGCTTCACCGCAGAACGGCTGGTCGTTGGCGCAGACACGACGACGGCAGTCCGCGTGACAAACACCTACACGCCGGAACCGGAGAAGCCGGTTACCCCAGTTGACCCGACGGAACCGACCAAGCCAACAGCTCCAACCACACCGACGAAACCGACGAAACCGACTGGTCCAACCCAGCCTGCGCTTCCGAACACTGGCGGGGGTGACAGCATTGCAGTGGTTATCGCAGCGAGCGTCCTCCTACTCGGTGGAGCAGCAGTGCTTATCCGACGACGTCGTGTGAACTAACAAGAAGAACAGCAGGGCAGCGCCCTCGAGGTTGCCTCGAAAACGTGTGTGGGGCCGGTGTTCACTCAGTGACACCGGCCCCACACACGTTTACCATTGCAGTTTGGGAGCGACTACATCGATGACGAACCACACCCGCAGGCACGGAGTCGCCTACTATCCAAGCTGCTCTGAAAGTTCCAGCCATCGCTCTTCGAGCGCAGCCACCTCGGCTTCAACGGCAGTAATCTTCGCCATTTCAGCGTTCAGCAGTGAGTAGTCAGTCTGGTCAAGCGTCGCAAGCCCATCACGTGACCGTGCAATATCTGCCTGCATCCGCTCCATCTTGCGCTCAATCGCAGACAGTTCTTTCTCAGCGGTTCGTCGCTCGGCGCCTGACAGCTGCGACGTGGATGCTTGCGCGGCCGCAGCCTGTGATCTGCTCGTGCTGCTCGTGGAAGCTCCCTCAGGCGTTGCAGCTGCCGCGTCTTCCGCAGCACGCAGTTCAAGGTACTGCTCCACACCACCGGGGAGGTGGCGCAACGTCTGGTCAAAGATTGCATACTGCTGATCCGTCACGCGCTCAAGGAAGTAACGGTCGTGCGACACCACGAGCAGCGTGCCGGGCCACGAATCGAGCAGGTCTTCCATCGCAGCAAGCATGTCAGTGTCAAGGTCGTTCGTCGGTTCATCAAGGATCAGTACGTTCGGCTGCTCCAACAGAATGATGAGGAGCTGTAGACGACGCTTCTGACCTCCCGAGAGGTCCTTGACGGGCGTCGAAAGCTGGGCATTCGTGAACCCCATGCGCTCGAGTAGCTGGCCTGGTGAAAGCTCCTGAGCTTTTGAACCACTTCCGACGGTGAAGTTTGAGCGCAGCCGCCCAATGACTTCACGCACGGGTTCGTTCTGGTGATCCGCCAACTCGTCAAGACGCTGCGTGAGCGTCGCGACCTGCACGGTCTTTCCGCGCTTCACAGTGCCGGCGGTCGGCTCTACTGTGCCCGAGATCAGGCCGAGGAGGGTCGACTTACCCGCGCCGTTCACACCGAGAATGCCGGTGCGCTCCCCCGGAGCAAGGCGCCATTCGACGTCCTTGAGAATGACACGCTCATCGCCCGTCATCACGTCGTCGTATGACACTCCAGCGTCAAGGAGGTTCACCACTTCCTTGCCAAGACGACTCACCGCCATGGACTGCAGTGACACCTTGTCGCGAATCTCCGGAACGTCAGCGATGAGTTCGTTCGCCGCATCGATGCGGAACTTTGGCTTCGCTGTGCGCGCCGGTGCGCCTCGTCGCAGCCACGCCAGTTCCTTGCGAGCAAGGTTCTGTCGCTTTTGCTCGACAACTGCCGCCTGGCGATCGCGTTCAACGCGCTGCAAAATATATGCTGCGTAGCCACCTTCGAAAGGCTCAACAATACGATCGTGCACTTCCCAGGTGGTCGTGCACACCTCGTCGAGGAACCACCGATCGTGGGTCACGACGAGCAACGCACCCTGGCCACGCGGCCAGCGGCGCTTGAGGTGTTCAGCAAGCCAGGCGATGCCCTCGACATCGAGGTGGTTTGTTGGCTCATCAAGGAACAACATCTCATGGTCGCCGACGAGCAGACGAGCGAGCGCGACACGACGACTCTGACCACCCGACAGCGAGGAGATTGGAGCTTCCCACGGCAAGTCAGAAACCAGGCCAGCGATCACGTCGCGGGCGCGCGGATCACCAGCCCACTCATATTCAGGACGGTCACCAACGATTGCATGACCAACGGTCTCGCCCGCGTCGAAGCTGTCTGCCTGATCGAGCACGCCGATCGTCGTGCCGCCACGCATCGTCACCTGACCAGAGTCGGGCTTCCGTCGTCCTGCGAGCATCATGAGCAGCGATGATTTGCCGTCACCGTTGCGTCCAACGATGCCGATTCGGTCGCCTTCAGCAACGCCGAGCGTCACCGAGTCAAAAATGACCTTGGTCGGTACTTCGAGGTGTAGGGCCTCGGCCCCCAAAAGATGTGCCATAGCTCCTCCAGTTTAGGCCGGTCGCGGCAATGAAAACGCCGCACGAGCCGATGCAGGCTCGTGCGGCGAAATTCGAACGCGATTGACTAGCTGCAGCAGGATCCGCCACAGCACGAGCCAGCGCCCTCGACGTTCGTGCCGAGAAGGTTGAGAATCTCGCGAGTCTCTGCGTCAGCGAGCCCGGCAGCACCGAAATTCGAGGCGTCAGTCGTTGCCTCGGCCTCTGCTTCGGGCGCCGGGATGAAGTTCTGCTTGGTGTCACTCATTGGTGTCTCCTTGTGAAAATAGAACTGAAACGGTTACTGGGCTTCGCGTTCGAGCTGCATGACTTGATCGAACGCGCCGGCAAAGGCGTCAGCTGCCTGTGCGCCCGAGATGCCGTACTTCTGGTTAATGAGGAAGAACGGCACACCGTTTGCGCCGAGCATACGTGCACGGTTGATGTCTGTCTGTACCTTTTCAGCGTACGCCTCATCGTTCAACGCCGCACGCACGCCGTCTGCGTCGAGCCCGACCTCGCTCGCAAGACGCGCGATAACGTCGACATCTGACAGGTTCTCGCCATCGGTGAAGTAGGCACGGAAGAGACGTTCAAGCAGCTCATGCTGCAGGCCGTTTTCCTTTGCGAAGTGCAGTGCACGGTGCGCACGCGCCGTGTTCACGTGCTGAATGTTGTCAAAGTTGAAGCTGATGCCCTCGTCGTTGCCGAGTCCAGTCATCTGTCCGAGCATGCTCTCGACAGACGCACGAGGCATTCCCTTGTGCTTCACCAGGAAGTCAATCTCGTTGCCAACGAAATCGAGTGGTGTATCGGGAGCCAGCTCAAAGCTGTGCGACTCAACTTCGAACTCCACCTCGGGATTGTTGGCTTTGAACGCCGCGACACCCGCCTCGAACCTGTGCTTCCCTATGTAGCACCAGGGGCATGCAATGTCGGACCAAATGTCTACACGAATCTTTTCGCTCACACGTGATGCAACGCATGCTCGGGGTGAGGTATTCCCGGTCTTGTGACGAATTCCTTGGGTGGGGCGTGGCGGTGGCGCCTATTCGATGACGCGAGCGCCGGGAACTGGCCCCGTTGCGGTCAATGCCCGGATCCCCCGACGCGTCAACACACCACAGAGTTCAGCGGCCGACTGCGCATCGTGTGCCAAGAACGCGATTGTCGGGCCAGAACCTGACACGATGCCTGCGAGCGCTCCGTGCGATTCGCCAAGTTCCAGAAGTTCGGTGAGTTCGGGGGCCAAACGGAGGGCGGCTGCCTGCAAGTCGTTGTGCATGGAATCGGCGAGCGATTCTGGGTCACCGATCCGCACAGCCTGCAAGACTGCCGTCTCAACCTTGACGTACTCCGGCTGCGGACCCAGCGTGCTCAGATGATCATCACGATGCGTATCAAGCATGCGGTACACCTCTGGCGTACTCAATCCGAGATCAGACAGCGCAAGTACCCAGTGGAAACTGCCCTGCGCAAGAGCGGGACTCAGCTGATCGCCGCGACCGGTACCAACAGCGGTGCCACCTTCAAGCGCGAAGGGTACATCCGCCCCGAGCTCAGCTGCGAGTTCAAGCAGACCTGCGCGGCCAAGGCCAGTCCCCCAAAGCTCGTCGCACGCAAGCAGCGTTGCAGCCGCGTCAGCGGATCCGCCTCCCATGCCACCAGCGATGGGCACACGCTTGATGATGGCAAGCTTCACGCCGCCGGTATAACCGGTGCGTTCTGCCAACAGTTTTGCGGCGCGGATCGCAAGATTCGAATCATCGACTTCAAGCGCCTGTACATCGATCGGACCACCAAAGCTCACCGAAAAGTCGTCTGCGTACGTCGCAGTAACCTCTTCAAACAGGGAGACTGCCTGGTACAGCGACGCTACGTCGTGGTAGCCGTCCTTCTGCAAGCAGCCGACCCGGAAGAAGACATTGATCTTTCCGGGAGCTCGTACGGTGATAGACCGTCGCTGAGTGGTCAACATAAGCCAACGCTAGCGCACGTGAGGCCAGAGTTACGCATCGCGCGTAACGGCGCGTGCGATTGCGAGGAAATCAACCGTGCTGAGCTGTTCGGCGCGAATCGTCGGCGCGATTCCGGCACGTTCGATCACTGCCGTTGTTGCTTCCATGTTGCCAAGCACGGCCTGCAAGGACTGACGGATCATTTTGCGTCGCTGACCGAACGCCGCGTTAATCAGGGCGAAGGTGAGCTCGCGCTCAGCTTCACTCCCCATTGGCTCGGCTGCCTTCTGGTAGCCCACAAGTACAGAATCTACGCCGGGTACCGGCCAGAAGATACGACGGCTCACGGTGCCGGCGATGCTCCAGTCGCCGTACCAGGCGGCCTTTGCGCTCGGCGCACCGTATTCCTTCGAGCCGGGCTTCGCCGCGATACGGTAGCCGACCTCCGCCTGCACCATGACGAGCCCCGAACGCAGGCTCGGCAGCAGTTCAAGCAGATGCATGAGGATCGGGACTGAGACGTTGTACGGCAAGTTCGCGACGAGACGCTCAAGTGCTGGCAGATCAGCAAACGTCTCAGCTGTCACGTCAAGCGCATCACTGCGAATGACGCGAAAACGTGGCGCCCCTTCGTTAGCGAAGACTTCGGGCTGCATAGTGCGGATCGTCGCGCCAAGCTCTGCTGCAAGTCGCGGATCGATCTCAACCGCAGTGACATCTGCGCCAGCCTCGGTAATGCCAAGCGTCAGCGAGCCGAGCCCAGGACCGACCTCGATAACCCGGTCCCCTGCCTCGACGCCAGCGAGACGAACGATCTTTCGCACAGTGTTCGGGTCAATGACAAAATTCTGGCCAAGCTTTTTCGTTGGCGAAACGTCGAGCCGTTCAGCCAGTTCACGCACCTCAGCGGGGCCGAGCAGTCGCTCACTCATCTTCAGTCTCTTCCCACGAGCCATACACTCGCTCGGTATTCGCTACAAGTAGTGCGCACAGTTCATCGAGGGGCTGGGCCAGCACCTCTGCCATGCGACGCACCGTGTACGGCATGAGGTACGGTGCGTTCTGTCGCCCGCGGAAGGGCTCTGGCGTGAGAAACGGTGCATCCGTCTCAACAAGCACGAGCTTGGGATCCGCGATCGCGAGTGCATCGCGCAAGGCCGGGGCATTCTTAAATGTCATCGTTCCAGAGAACGACATGTACCATCCATTATCGTTGCAGATCTTCGCAAGCTCGGTTCCACCAGAGAAACAGTGGAAAACAGTCCCCGCTGGAGCGCCGACGCGTTTGAGTGTTGCCACGACCTTATCATGCGCGTCGCGATCGTGAATTTGCATCGCGATGTTGTTCGCTTTGGCAATATCAATGTGCGCTTCAAACGACTCGTACTGAGCAGCCCGTCCGTCTTCTCCTGTTCGGAAGAAGTCAAGGCCTGTCTCACCAACTGCTCGAACGCGAGGCTCCGCAGCGAGTCGCGAGATCTCGGAGAGCTGCGTGCACAGCTGCCCCTGTTCGGCAAGTTCCGGCGCCTCGTTCGGATGCAGAGCTACCGCTGCGAGCACCCGCTTGTCGCGCGCGGCCAAGGCGGCACTCCACCGGCTCGACTCCAGGTCAGTGCCAACCTGGACGATACCCCGCACGCCAGCCTGAGCTGCGCGTGCGAGGGCGTCATCTGGTTCAAGAACGGTAAAGCCATACTCAAATTCAAGGTGAGTGTGGTTGTCGTACACCGGGAGCGGCAACGATTCAGGAATCGCTGGCAGCTCGCCCCGTGAACCGGTTTTCGCTTGACTCACTCGCTCGCTGCATCCGTTTCGATACGCGGGAACAACACAGCGAGCGGGTGCTGCTCGGTGCCTGGGGCGATGAGGCCCCAGTTGCCGGCTTCACGCAGCGGCTGGTCAACGAGTGCCCCCAGGGCCTCTTCGGCGCCCAGTGCGTGCCAGAGCTTCTCTGTTGCAGCTGGAATGACCGGCGAAAGCAGCACTGCGAGCGCGCGCAGTCCCTCGTTCACCGTGTAGAGCACGCGCGCAAGACGATCACGCTTCGCGTCATCCTTTGCAAGCACCCAGGGCTCCTGCAGGGTGATGTACCCATTGAGTTCGTCAACCAACTGCCAAACCGATGCGAGCGCATCGTGGATCATGAACTTCTCAATTGATGCATCAGCCTCAGTGGCCACGCGCGCTGCCAGCTCACGGATCGCAATGTCTGCGTCTTCTTCCACGCCTGGCTCAGGTACCACCCCACCGAAGTACTTGCGGGTCATCGCGAGCGTGCGGCTCGCAAGATTACCAAAGCCGTTTGCGAGCTCTGCATGGTAGCGAGCGTCGAGATCTTCCCAGCTAAACGAACCATCGTGTCCGAAGGAAATCGCGCGCATGAAGTAGTAACGGAACGCGTCTGCGCCGAAGGTATCGGTGATCTCGTTCGGCGCGATACCGGTGAGCTTCGACTTCGACATCTTTTCACCACCGACAAGGAGCCAGCCGTGCGCGAACACGTTCGCAGGCACCTCAAGACCTGCTGCCATGAGCATCGCAGGCCAGATCACCGCGTGGAATCGAAGGATATCTTTACCGACGATGTGGGTTGCAGGCCAACGACGGCTGAACTCAGCCTCGTCCACGCCATATCCGGTTGCCGTTACATAGTTCAGCAACGCGTCAAACCAGACATAGGTGACGTGCGAGGAGTCCCACGGAATGGGAATTCCCCAGTCGAATGAGGTGCGCGAAATTGAAAGATCCTCGAGCCCCTGCTGCACAAATGCAATGACCTCGTTACGTGCGCTCGCTGGCTGAACGAAATCGGGGCGCTCCTCGTAGAGTGCGAGCAGTCGATCCTGGAACGCGCTCATCTTAAAGAAGTAGTTCTTCTCTTGCAGAAGCTCGAGAGGCTTGGAGTGAATCGCACACACCTTCTCACCCTCGAATGCGCCTTCGCCGTCGACGATCTCACTCTTTGGCTTGAACTCCTCACAGCCAACGCAGTACAGCGCCTCGAACTCGCCAGCGTACACGTGACCGTCGTCATAGAGTTTCTGCAGGAACCTCGCGACACCCTCTTCGTGTCGCTTGTCCGTTGTGCGGATGAAATCATCATTTGAGATGTTGATCGTGTCGAGCAGCGGCTTCCATGCCGACTCGACCAGGCGATCCGCCCATTCCTTCGGTTCAACGCCATTTGCTGTCGCCGTGCGCAGAATCTTCTGGCCGTGCTCGTCAGTGCCGGTCAGGAACCAGGTGTCGTCACCTGCCTGACGGTGCCAGCGCGCGAGGACGTCCGCAGCGACCTCCGTGTAGGCGTGCCCGATATGAGGGGCGTCGTTCACGTAGAAAATGGGAGTCGTCAAGAAGAACGAGGATGCGTTGGACATACTTTCCATTCTACCGCCTGCACCCAACACCTCACATTTTCGAACCGCTTCTTTACGCTCGCGCACCGAACCAACGCCAATACATAGGTCTCGGGAGTAAGATTGCGTGCATGAGCGAAGCCATCGTTACGGAAAACACCATCCCCCAAAAGCGCAACGTCGTGACCGATATCCCCGGCCCCCGTTCGCAGGAGCTGCACGCACGTCGCCAGGAAGTCGTTCCGCCCGGCGTTCACAGCCTCCTCCCCGTCTACATCGAGCGTGCACACGACTCGATCATCATCGACGTTGATGGCAATAGCATCATCGACGTGTGTGGCGGCATCGGCGTCACCACCATTGGTCACACCGACGATGCTGTCGTCGCTGCGGCTCGTGAACAGATGGGTAAGGTGACCCACACGCTGTTCACCATGACCCCATACGAGCAGTATGTGCAGGTCGCTGAGTACCTCGCGAAGTATGCATCAGCAGATGAGAAGTACAAGACAGTTCTCGTGAACTCCGGTTCTGAGGCAGTCGAGAACGGTGTCAAGATTGCACGCAAGCACACCGGTCGTCCCGGCGTTGCTGTTCTCGAGCACGCCTTCCACGGCCGCACGCTTCTCACATCAAGCATGAACCACAAGGGTGCTCCCTACGCGCAGGGCTACGGTCCCCGCGCAGGCAACATCTACAAGGCACCCAACTCGTACCCGCTGCACGATGGCCTGACCGGTGCTGAAGCCGCTGCACGTACCATCGCGTTCCTTGAGAAGTCGGCTGGCGCCGAAGATCTCGCTTGCCTCGTGTTCGAGCCGATTCAGGGCGAGGGCGGTTTCGTGGTTCCAGCAGACGGCTACCTCCCGGCGCTTGCTGAATGGTGCCGCGAGAACGGCATTGTCTTCATTGCAGATGAGGTCCAGGCCGGTATCGCGCGTTCGGGCAAGATGTTCTCGTTCCAGCACTTCGGTGTGCAGCCTGACCTGATCCTGACCGCTAAGGGAATTGCGGGTGGTCTCCCCCTCGCAGGTGTTACCGGTCGCGCAGAAATCATGGACAAGTCGCAGCCAGGTGGCCTGGGTGGCACCTTCGGTGGCAACCCGGTTTCCTGTGCAGCAGCCGTCGCTGTCTTCGAGCAGATTGAGGCGCAGAACCTTCTCGCAGAGGCCCAGCGCATTGAGGCTTCCTTCATGGCTGGCCTCCGCGGCCTGCAGGAGAAGTACGAGGCTGTTTCAGACGTTCGCGGTCACGGCGCAATGCTCGCTATCGAGTTCTCGAAGCCTGGCACGACGACTCCTGATGCTGATCTCGTCGCACACGTCGTTGATTACGCAGCGAAGAACGGCGTTCTCCTGCTCTCGACCGGTGTGTACAACCAGGCAATCCGTTTGCTGCCATCGCTCAAGATGACTGACGAACTCATTGCAGAGGTCATCACCGTCATGGATGAGGCACTCGCAGCAGCGTAAGCCACCCAAGATAGAGTTCAGCGCCCCAGTTCCGAAAGAAACTGGGGCGCTGAACTCTATCTGCGAAGCTGGGCGGATCGATCCGCGCACGAAATTATACTTGGTCGGCCTCATCCTCGAGAATGAAGCTGCCAGTGTCGATGACATCGCCAACCGAATGGACATCGATGATCACGACCGTGACATTGTCGCGACCCGAATTATCAAGGGCTTCCTTCACGAGTGCCTCCGCCGCTTCTTCTGCAGAAGACGTGTTTGCAAGGAAGTATTGAATCCCGAGGTCGGTGAGTTCTTTTACGAGACCATCCGAGCACAGCAGGAGACGCTGCCCCGCAATGGTCGCAAGAGTCGTGTAGTCAGGAACTGGCGGCTCATTAAAACCAACCGCACGCGTAATCACATTCGCGTGCGGATGCGTCTCAGCTTCTTCTTCAGTGATCGCACCAGTATCAATAAGGTGCTGCACCACTGAGTGATCGACGGTGATCTGGCTCAGTGCGCCCTTGAAGTACTGATAGACACGAGAATCACCAATGTTAAAGATTCGCCAGACAGGCGTTTCTTCTTCACTTGACAGGAGTGCACCGGTCACCGTCGTGCCAGCACCGAGGTCGGTATCGCCAGCGTCAACCTGAATGTCGCTGACGGCCTGAGTGAGAAGGTCTTCAATCCGTTGCTCGCCAGCGCCAAAGTCATCCTTGATTTCAGCAAGCCGGTTCACGACGGCGGCAGAGGCGACCTCACCAGCCGAGTGACCTCCCATGCCGTCAGCAACCGCAAAGACAGGTGGCGTCACGACAAAGCTGTCCTGATTCGTCTCACGGCGGCGACCAACGTCGGTGAGCGCGAACCATGACAGTTCGACTTCGAGTTCGCTCTCTGCAGAGACACGAAGTCTCCGCCTTACAGCGTTCTCACCACGTCCGATCACCGGCGTTCCTCCTGAGTTATGGACTGACATTCTATTCTCCGCGAATCTGAGATTACTTGACACCTGGCACGCCAACATTCGTGACGAGTCGTAGCGGTGAAGATTGCGGATCCTCATCTGCTTCGCTGAGCTCGATTTCGTGGGCCTCTGCCCAGTTCAATAGATCAGCACGCGAATGAATATCAGCATGTGACTCAGCAAGCGCGCGAACGAGTGCACCCTTGCCAGCCTTATTGAAATGATTGAGTGAACGAACGGTGCCGTCCTCAGCGCGACTGAGTACTTCGATCGGGTCGCCTGCGCCAACAGGTAGCGGTGCGAGTGCTGCGTAGTCTTTTGCGCGCAAATCGAGGACGTAGTCCCACGCGCTCCAAATCTCTGCGTGAGCGTGCTGCCAGACGCGCTTCAGGGGCGTCCCGAGGTCAGGCAACCGGGTCGAAGCAGAAAGCCGATAGCCGGGTACCGTGTCAGTCGCGGCGATGAGTCCAAAGAGCGCTGACTGAACAAACACGTGGGAGTCAACCCATTCACGAGCACCCGCGGAGAGGGAATCGACGGCAAGCGCGTCATACAGGACTCCCGTGTAACGCTCGATGGCGGGCAACAGCTCACCGGAATCCAGTGCGAGGTTCAAAGCAGCCTCGCCACGATTCTTGACGCCGAGCTTCAGGGCGCGAACCGCAGCATCTTCATCGGCGCTCAACGCAACGAGAGCCTGCCGAACAGCGGCTCGCGCATCAGAGAGTTCACCTGCGAACGACAACGCCTCTGACAGACGTGTACCGCCTGGACGCTTTGTCTCAGACGGTGGCAGAAGAACTCGCATATTAATTCCTTAGAAATGGCGCAGGGCCGGTCGCTTGAAGCGAACCGGCCCTGCGGTAACCGCGTGGGTTAGGCGAGAACTGCCGTACCCGCGACCACGGTCACGTTGTCGTTATCGACCGAGAAGAACCCGTCTTCGGCGTTGACCGTAATGGTCTCGCCTGCAACGGTCTTCACACGCACCTCGCCCTGAGCGAGCAACGCGAGGAAGGGCTCGTGACCAGCAAGAATGCCGATCTCGCCTTCGACGGTCCGCGCGACCACCTGGGTGGCTTCTCCCGACCAGAGCTTGCTGGTTGCGGAGACCACGCTGACGTTGAGTGCAGCCATGGACTAAGCCATTTCCTTCTGCATGCGTGCCCAGTTTTCCTCGACGTCCGAGATACCACCAACGTTGAAGAACGCCTGCTCTGCAACGTGATCGAACTCGCCCTTTGCGATCGCATCGAACGACTCGATGGTCTCCTTGAGGGGAACAGTCGAGCCCTCAACACCGGTGAACTTCTTCGCCATGTAGGTGTTCTGCGAGAGGAACTGCTGGATACGGCGTGCGCGTGCAACCGTGATCTTGTCTTCTTCAGAGAGCTCATCGACACCGAGGATGGCGATGATCTCCTGCAGTTCCTTGTTCTTCTGGAGGATCTGCTTGACGGTGGTTGCCACGCGGTAGTGATCCTCGCCCAAGTAACGGGGATCCATGATGCGTGACGACGAGGTCAGCGGATCGATCGCGGGGTACAGACCCTTCGAAGCGATCTCACGCGAGAGCTCGGTGGTTGCGTCGAGGTGCGCAAACGTCGTTGCCGGAGCCGGGTCGGTGTAGTCATCCGCAGGCACGTAAATTGCCTGAAGCGACGTAATCGAGTGGCCACGGGTCGAGGTGATGCGCTCCTGAAGGATACCCATCTCGTCCGCAAGGTTAGGCTGGTAGCCCACTGCCGAAGGCATACGGCCGAGAAGGGTCGAAACCTCCGAGCCAGCCTGCGTGAAGCGGAAGATGTTATCGATGAAGAGGAGCACGTCCTGCTTCTGCACGTCACGGAAGTACTCAGCCATGGTGAGTGCCGAGAGTGCAACACGGAGACGAGTCCCGGGGGGCTCATCCATCTGGCCGAAGACGAGAGCAGTCTTGTCGAAGACGCCTGCTTCTTCCATCTCGTGGATCAGGTCGTTACCCTCACGGGTACGCTCGCCAACACCAGCGAAGACCGAAACACCACCGTGGTCCTGAGCCACACGCTGGATCATCTCCTGGATGAGGACGGTCTTACCAACGCCTGCACCACCGAACAGACCGATCTTACCGCCCTGTACGTAAGGAGTCAGAAGGTCAATCGACTTGATGCCGGTCTCGAAGAGCTGAGTCTTCGACTCAAGCTGATCGAATGCGGGCGGAGTGCGGTGGATACCCCAACGCTCGGTAACCTCGATGGACTCGCCATCAGGAAGGTTGAGGACGTTACCTGCAACGTCAAAGACCTTGCCCTTGGTGATGTCGCCAACGGGAACCGAGATCGGTGCACCGGTGTCAGCGACTTCCTGGCCACGGACCAGGCCGTCAGTCGGCTTCAGTGCAATCGCGCGAACGAGATTGTCACCGAGGTGCTGAGCAACCTCGAGCACGAGCGTGAAAGGCTTTGCGCCTTCGCCCATGTCGACGGTCGTCTCGAGCGCGTTGTACACGGCGGGGATCGCGTCGTGTGGGAACTCGATGTCGACGACGGGGCCGGTTACGCGAGCAATGCGCCCGACAACCTTGGCCTCATTCGCCACTGCGGCGGTTTCGGTCATGTCTCTTCTCTCTTCGTGCGTGTCTTAGTTGGACAGCGCGTCAGCGCCGCCCACAATCTCAGAAATCTGCTGGGTGATCTCAGCCTGGCGAGCGTTATTCGCGAGGCGGGTGTAATCACGGATAAGTGAATCCGCGTTATCACTTGCCGCCTTCATCGCCTTCTGCGTTGCAGCGTGCTTCGAAGCTGCCGACTCAAGGAGTGCGTTGAAGATACGCGACTCGATGTAGTCAGGGAGCAGCTTGTCAAGAACGACGTCTGCCTCGGGCTCGAACGAGTAAAGAGGCTGTGCCTCAACGGTCTCGTCGACGCCGTCAACAATCTGCAGCGGGAGCAGGCGGGTAACCTGCGGGGCCTGAGTCACCATGCTGATGAAGCGGTTGAAGACCAGGTGAATCTCCTGGACGCCACCCTCTTCTGCGGGGCGAAGGAACGCCTCGATGACAGCTTCAGAGATCTCCTGAGCAGTCTCGAATGTTGGGTTCTCGGTGTCGCCGGCCCAGATGCGCTCCGAAGAACGACGGCGGAAGTTGAAGTAACCCTTGGCCTTGTTGCCAACGAGGTAGTAACTCACTTCCTTGCCCTCTGAGCGAAGCAGCTCGCTGAGCTCTTCGGCTTCCCGGAGAACCTGCGAGTTGAACGCGCCAGCGAGTCCGCGGTCGGAGGTGAAAATCACCACAGCGGCGCGGGTGACCTTGTCGGCCTCCGTGAGCAGCGGGTGATCGGTCTTCGCGTGCGTGGCGACCGCCGACACTGCGCGAGTGATCGCGTCGGTGTAGGGGTTCGATGCGTCGACGCGGGCTCGTGCCTTTTGAATGCGCGAAGCCGCGATCAACTCCATCGCACGGGTGATCTTCTTGGTCGTCTGGGCAGACTTAATTCGCTGCCGGTAGACCCGAAGTTGCGCTCCCATGTCTCTCCTGTTTGCTTGCGGCTAGTGTCTGAAAGTTGAGGTGACGGGTGGGGGCTTCTGCCCCCACCCTGTCAGCAACTACTTCTTGACGACCAGCTGCTCCTGCTTGATCTCGGACTCGTCAAGGGCGTTGAACTGCTCTGCAAGGCTCTTGCCCTCTGCAGTGCGGAACTCGCTCTTGAACTTCTCGATCTGCGAGGTGAGCTCTGCAACGATCTCGTCAGAGAGCACGTTCGTCGAAGCGAGGTTCGAGAGCGCGTCCGAGTTGCGGCCAAGGAAGTCGAGGAACTCGCGCTCGAAGCGGAGGATGTCCTCAACGGGGACGTCATCAAGGAAGCCCTTGGTACCAGCCCAGATCGAAACAGTCTGGTCCTCGACCGCGTACGGCGAGTACTGGGGCTGCTTGAGGAGCTCGGTGAGGCGTGCGCCACGCTCGAGCTGCTTGCGGCTTGCTGCATCGAGATCCGAAGCGAACATTGCGAACGCCTCGAGTGCACGGTACTGAGCAAGCTCAAGCTTCAAGGTACCCGAGACCTTCTTGATCGACTTCACCTGTGCGTCGCCGCCAACACGCGAAACCGAGATGCCCACGTCTACTGCGGGACGCTGGTTTGCGTTGAAGAGGTCCGACTGGAGGAAGATCTGGCCATCGGTGATCGAAATCACGTTGGTCGGGATGTATGCCGAGACATCGTTTGCCTTGGTCTCGATGATCGGAAGACCGGTCATCGAACCTGCGCCGAGCTCGTCCGAAAGCTTTGCACAACGCTCGAGGAGACGTGAGTGCAAGTAGAAGACGTCACCGGGGTATGCCTCGCGCCCTGGCGGACGGCGAAGGAGCAGCGAAACTGCACGGTACGCCTCAGCCTGCTTCGACAGATCATCGAAGATGATGAGAACGTGCTTGCCGTCGTACATCCAGTGCTGGCCGATCGCCGAGCCGGTGTACGGTGCGAGGTACTTGAAGCCTGCGGGATCAGATGCGGGCGAAGCAACAATGGTGGTGTACTCCATTGCGCCGGCGTCCTCGAGCGCGCCCTTTACCGAAGCAATGGTCGAGCCCTTCTGGCCGATAGCGACGTAGATGCAGCGAACCTGCTTCGACTTGTCGCCGGTCTCCCAGTTAGCCTTCTGGTTAATGATGGTGTCGATCGCAATTGCGGTCTTACCGGTCTGGCGGTCGCCAATGATGAGCTGACGCTGGCCACGGCCAACGGGAATCATCGCGTCAATTGCCTTGATACCGGTCTGCAGCGGCTCGTGAACCGACTTACGCTGCATAACGCCGGGAGCCTGAAGCTCAAGCGCACGACGACCCTCGATGCCAGCGATTTCGCCGAGGCCATCGATGGGCTCGCCCAGTGGGTTAACCACGCGGCCGAGGTAGCCCTCACCTACGGGTACCGAGAGAACTTCACCGGTGCGAGTGACCTGCTGGCCCTCTTCGATACCGCCGAACTCGCCGAGAACGACAACGCCGATCTCGTTCTCTTCAAGGTTCTGAGCGAGGCCCAGGGTGCCATCCGCGAAGCGGATGAGCTCGTTTGCCATAACGCCGGGGAGGCCCTCGACGTGAGCAATACCGTCGGCGGCGTCGATGACCGTTCCGACCTCGGTCTTACCCGCCTGAGCCGGCTCGTACGACGCTGCGAAATCCTTCAGCGCGTCGCGGATTTCATCCGGGCTGATTGAGAGTTCTGCCATTTCGTTTCCTCTGTCTGGTCCGGAAGCGCCGCCCCCGGGTTAGGTATGTTGTGCTCTACGCTGCGAGACGCTGACGAAGGTCGTCCAGGCGTGCCTGAACGCTGCCGTCGATAACGTCGTCTGCCATCTGGATGCGAATGCCACCAAGGATGGAAGCATCGGTGACGGTAGTCACCTTGACCGGACGACCCGCGGTTGCCTCGAGAATCGAAGCAAGTCGCGACTGCTGTGCTGAGCTGAGCGCTCCAGCGACAGTGACCGTCGCAAGCTCGAAGCCTGCCTGGTCTGCCGAGGTGCGCGCTGCCTCACGGAGAGCCGCACCAAGGCGACGACCGCGAGGGAATGCTGCGAGATGCGTTGCAACTGCGGTAGCAGTGTCGCTCACCTTGCCAGCGACGAGGCGGCGCAGAAGCGCTACCTTGTCAGCAGCAGGGGCGAGCTTGCTACCGAGGTTGAGCTCGAGCTCGTGATCACTGTCAATGAGGCCCGCAATTGCGAGCAGCTCATCGACGATCTCGTTCGAGGACTGAGCCGCGGCACGAATGCCGAGCTCTTCAATTCCTGCTACGAACTCGTCGGTGCTCGACCAGCTCAGTGCTGAAGCAGCACTGAGGATCGACTGCGAGCCAGCGGGGAGCTTCGCGAAAACGCGAGCTACCAGCGCTGACTTCGCATCTGCTGAAGCAGAAGCATCGACGAGTGCCGCAACGAGACTGGGAGCCTGAACGAGCTCACCTGCTGCGGCGAGCAGCGAAGTTCCGACGCCCTGATCGGCTGCCGAACCAAGGTTCGCGCGCAGAGCCGCGAGGCTTTCGCGTGACGCGCTTCCCATTAGTTCGCCGCCTTCTCAGAAGCCTCGAGCTCAGCGAGGAAGCGATCAACCAGAGCCGAAGCCTTCTGGTCATCGGTGAGCGACTCACCAACCACGCCAGAAGCGAGGTCGATTGCGAGCGAGCCAACGTCCTTACGGAGCGAGACGACTGCGCTCTGGCGCTCTGCTTCGATCTGAACCTGAGCTGCCTGGGTTACGCGAGTTGCCTCAACAACTGCGTCATCCTTGGCCTTTGCAACGATCTTGGTTGCGTCGACGCGGGCTGCCTCGCGAATGTCGCCGGCCTCCTGTCGAGCGCTTGCAAGCTGAGCGGTGTACTCCTGAAGAGCCGCCTCAGCCTGGGCCTGAGCTTCATCAGCCTTCGCGATGTTGCCCTCAATAGCCTCAGCGCGTGCGTCAAGCATGACCTGCACCTTCGGGAGGAAGACCTTCCAGAAAGCGACGAGGATGATGATGAACGCAATCGCCGACCAGACGATGTCGTACGTTGCTGGCAGAAGGGGGTTCTGAGCCGCGCCCTCTGCAGCAAACTGCACTGCCTGATTCATCTTGCCTCCCTTTCGAGACTAGGGAAAGGTGGGGTTATTAAGCGAAGATGAAGTAGGTTGCAACACCGATGAGCGCGAGCATCTCGGTGAATGCGATACCGATCCACATCATGCCCTGGAGCTTGCCTGCGAGCTCGGGCTGGCGAGCGGTGCTTTCGATGGTCTTGCCAACAACGATTGCCACACCAATTGCGGGGCCGATTGCTGCGAGGCCGTAGCCGACGGTTGCGATGTTGCCCGAGATTTCAGCGAGAACAGACACGTTAAGTGTTTCCTTCCGTTATGAGTGCGGCGGGAGCCGAACTCAGGGGTTTATTAGTGCTCGTCAGCCAGCGCGAGCTGGATGTAAAGAGCGGTGAGCAGAGTAAAGACGTACGCCTGGAGGCCAGCAACGAACAGCTCGAAGAGCGTGAACGCGAAACCGAAGGCGAAGGTGCCAACACCCAGCAGCGGGAAGAGACCGCCAGCCTGCAGGATGAAGAAGTTGGTAGCCGCGAAAAGCAGAACCAAGATCATGTGGCCGACGAGCATGTTCATGAGCAGTCGCAGTGCGAGAGTGACTGGACGCATGATGAACGTCGACAGGAACTCAACCGGGGTAACCAGGATGTACATCACCTTGGGAACGCCAGCAGGGAAGAGCGAGTTCTTGAGGAACTTACCCGGGTGCTTCTTAAGACCCGCGTAAATGAAGGCAACGTACGCGACGAGTGCCATGAAGATGGGGAAACCAACAACCGACGATGCGGCGATGTTGAAGCCCGGGATAATGCCCGTGACGTTGAACGCGAACGTCAGGAAGAAGATCGACATCAGCAGGGGCGCGAAACGGCGACCCTCCTTAATGCCAAGCTGCTCCTCAATGACGTTCTTGCGAACGAAGTCGAGAGCGAACTCGAGTACACCCTGGCCGCGGCCCGGGATGACTCGAAGGTTACGGGTTCCCAGCCAGAAAAGTACCAGCAGCACAACAACCATGATCATTCGAATGATCATGATTCGGTTCATCTCGAAGGGAGTGCCTTCGAAGAGTACCGCTGCGGGGAAGAAGTCATCGAGTGATGGTCCGTGGAACCCACCCTCTTCGAGACTGAAAGGACCGGGGGCAACGAGGTGCATAGCCTTAGCGAACAGCGCCATTCTCCTGATTCGGTGCGGCGTGGCCGCACGGCTTCGAACGATGATCGTGCCCCGGCCTGCGACTCGCGCTTGCAGCACAAAAGCCCGGCAGGGAACGAACATATCTTAGCAATATTTCGCCTCGGGTGAAACTCGAGGCCTGGACTTACCGCGTTTTGTATCGACAAATCGCGAAAAACTGAGGATTTACCTTATTCAGGCAACGATGCGCCGTATGGAACACGCGCACGAGCAACAATAATTGCGTCAATGACGATCGACACGAGCACGGTCACCACGAGCGAGATGAACAGCATCTTTGGGTCAAGCCACGGCTGGTTCTTCAGCAGCAATGCGGCGACGACAAAGCCAATGAGCTTCACGATCCACGCGCCAAGCACAATCATGAAGAAAATCTGCAGGTACATCGGGCTCGCAACGAATCGATTGCCGAACGCGATACTTCCTACGGTCATGAGCAACATCACGCCACCAATAGCTGCGCCAATGAGGCCCGCATACAGCCCGCGCGTGTCAGACACGAAGAAGCCGATGCCAGCGAACACGATCATCGAAACGACCGTGGCGATGATTCCCCAGCGAATACCGCGCAGCAGCATCGGCTGTGATGTCGGCATTGGGTACTCGGTTGCACCCTTTCCTGCGGCATCTGGCTGCAATGATGAGCTCACTCTGGAGTCCTTTCGTTCGTCGCTGTCACCACGGCATTCGCGGACACGACGGAAGTGTGATCGGGCGCTCTTTTCGCGCTAGGTTTCCAAGGTATCAAGCCTCGGCGCACTGCGCCGTCCCGTAGTCGCTGGGCAGGGAACATCAACAGCAGCAAACACGCAACCGCACCAAGCACCACGACGATGCCCGGGACCACGTAGCTCTGCAAGGTAAATACCAGGAGCACGGCGACAGAAATCACGGCCGTACCAAGGTAGAAGATCAGGACCGCCTGGACCGGAGAGTGTCCCATGTCAAGCAATCGATGGTGCAGGTGCTTTCGATCCGCCTCAAACGGGCTTTTCCCCGCACGAAGCCTGCGGAGGACCGCCATAGTGAAGTCCGCAAGCGGCAGCGCAAGTACAGCGACCGGAAGAATGATTGGGATGTAGCTTGCGATAACAAGCTTCAGGTCCAACGCTGCCGGGTTTACCTGGCCAGTAACTGCGACGGTCGAGCTTGCCATCAGCAGTCCGACAAGCAGCGCTCCAGTGTCACCCATGAACATCTTGGCGCCGTTCCAGTTGTATGGAAGAAAACCTGCACAAATCCCCATAATCACTAGGGCGATGAGTCCAGCGAAAATGATCGAGTCCACATGCCCCTGCTGGGCATTCAGAAGTCGCGTATAGATGAAGAATGCGGCACTCGCGATCAATGCAACCCCGGCGACGAGTCCGTCGAGGCCATCAATAAAGTTGACCGCGTTCATGACGAGCGTCATCAGGACGACGGTGATCACGAAGTTCATGGTCGGCGAGCCAACAATGAGCGTGTCTCCGAGTGGAAGTGACACAATCTGGACGCCGCTCCAAGCGAGCAAGCCCGTCGCCACGAACTGCGCGCCCAGCTTGACCATCCAGTCAAGTTCCAGAAGGTCATCAAGCACGCCAACCGCAGCGATAAGCGTGCATGCGCCAATGAGCGCATATACCAGGGACGTCTGCGTGAACAACGGCGAGAACTCTGGCTGAAAATACGCTGCCCCAAATGCCGCAAGTAGTCCGACGTACATTGCGATGCCGCCGAGTCTCGGCGTCGGGGTCGCATGTACGTCGCGGGCGCGGACCTCAGGCGCAAGATTGAACCGCCGACTGAGCTGCAGCACCACGTACGACATCACAAACGTCACGGAAACCGCGACGCCTGCGACGACTAGATACGGGGTCATATTAACTTTCGGTCGAATGTCCGACGGTGTCAGCTTCGTCGATTACTGCCGGAGCACCCTCAGACACATCATTGGCACTCTCGGTCGCAGACTCAGATGCAAGCTCAGCAGGAACACGCTTCGCCTTCTTCGCAATAACGACCTGCACGTCTGCAAGCTCGAGGACATCACTGATCTCTTCGGGTGAAATGCCACCGACGCGGAGCACACGAACCGCGCCCGTGCCGTCTGCATTGAGACCCGTCGCATCGACGATTGTTGAGGAGAGGCCATCGGCCACTCCCTCTTCAAGGTAGACCGCAACCGAGTCGCCGAGCATAGCCTGCGCCTCAGCCGCATGTGTCGCGGCTGGCTCGCCCGTGAGGTTCGCTGAAGAGACAGCCAACGGCCCGGTTTCACGCAAGAGTTCAACCGTGAGGTCATTTGCGGGAATTCGCAGCGCGACGGTACCACCAGTGTCGCCGAGGTCCCAGTCGAGGGCAGGGTTCGCGTGCGTAATGATCGTGAGTGCCCCTGGCCAGAAGGCATTGGCAAGCGCGGTGAGGGGTTCGGTTACCTCGCGAGCGAGCGCAGCAAGAGTGTCAGTGTTGGGAATCAACACTGGCGGCGGAGACTGTCGGTCACGGCCCTTTGCTGCGAGCAGTCGCTCGACAGCTTCTGGCGAAAACGCGTCTGCGCCAACACCGTAGACGGTGTCGGTCGGCAGAACCACGAGCTCGCCTCGCCCAACCGCCTGACGTGCAGCACGCACGCCACTCAGGAGCTGTGAGGGATCGGAGCAGTCAAAGAGGTCAGCCATAGCTAGTCATTCTACCCGCGTGCGCCTGACCGCGGGCTACGTAGGCAGTTCTGACTTCCGGGCCTGTGTTGGAATGCTCCCGGCTACCTTCGTGCGAGCGTGGTACGGTCTCGACCGGTGAGGTCTTGATAGGTCACCGCTTCATGCCAACCCGCTGTCGTCAAAAGAGCGCGGATCGCCTCTCCCTGATGTTCAGCATGTTCGAGTACGAGCGCGCCACCCTCACGCACAAGCCCACGGCCAATTCGCGCGATGAGGCGGATGAGGTCAAGGCCGTCCTCGCCACTGTAGAGCGCAAGCTCAGGGTCGTGGTCACGTACCTCGGGGTCCTTGGGAATCATGCCGGAGGGCACATATGGCGGATTCGATACCAGCAGGTCCACTTGGCCGCCCAGCGGCGAGAAAATCTGCGGATCGAGTGCAGAGATGTCCCCACGAACAAGCGTGACTCGTTCGTCTCCCCACTCAGCGACATTCCGTGCCGCCCAAGCGTGAGCTTCGACGCTCTTCTCTACTGCCCAAATACGCGCATCAGGAACCTCGTTTGCGATCGCAAGCGCAATAGTGCCGCTGCCGGTGCAAAAGTCCACAACCTTTGGCGTCCCGGCCCCCAATCGTCCTGGCAGAGCGAGCGTGCGTTCGAGCTCTGTGAGTGCACAGTCGACAACCGTTTCCGTTTCTGGCCGCGGCACGAACACCCCTGGGCCCACCGAAAGCTCGATGCGGCGAAACGGCGCACGTCCGGTGAGGTGTTGGAGCGGGACGCGATCCGCACGCTCATCTGCCATCGCGCACAACCGAGCAACTTCTGTCGACGTGGGCCGTTTCCCCATGATCGCGAGCGCTTGGATGCGACCGCGTGACTCGCCGAGCACATGGGCAAGCAATACTTCTGCGTCGATGCGCGCCTGTTCTATCCCAGCTCCCGAGAGCTGGTCGGTCACCTCGCGCAGGAGTTGGTCAACCGTGGGAGAGGTGGCGTCAGTCATAGGTATAACTTTCCCACACCCTTTGTGTGGCCTGTAACTTTTCGTCGCATCCATAACGGAATGCACACACTCACATTAGGTATGGATATAGTTAAGTGAGCTTCGAGTTATCGATCAGAAGAGGTTTGACCAGCATGTCCCGCACATATGAGAACATCACCCAAGCGTTCGGCAACACCCCCCTCGTTCGCCTGAATCGTGTCACGGAAGACGCGGGCGCAGAGGTGTTCGCAAAGCTAGAGTTTTACAACCCTGCAGGCTCGGTCAAGGACCGCATCGGCATCGCAATCATCGATGCGGCGGAAGCATCGGGTGAGCTTCCCGCTGGCGGAACGATCGTCGAGGCAACGAGCGGCAACACCGGCATCGCGCTTGCATTTGTGGGTGCTGCTCGCGGCTACCGCGTCATTCTCACCATGCCTGAGACCATGAGCATCGAGCGCCGCAAGATGCTCGCAGCATACGGCGCAGAGATTGTTCTCACTGAAGGCCCGCTCGGCATGAAGGGCGCAGTGGCAAAGGCAGAAGAAATCGCTGCCGAGACACCGGGTGCAGTACTTGCGCGACAGTTCGACAACCCCGCCAACCCAGCCATTCACCGGGCTACCACTGGCCCCGAGATCTGGAATGACACCGATGGCAAGGTTGATATTTTTGTCGCTGGCATCGGAACAGGCGGCACCATTTCGGGCACCGGCGGGTACCTCAAGGAGCAGAACCCAAACATTCAGGTCGTCGCAGTCGAACCCATCGACTCACCCCTGCTCAGCAAGGGCACTGCTGGCCCACACAAGATCCAGGGCCTCGGCGCGAACTTTGTCCCCGGCATCCTTGACCGCGAGATCTACGACGAGGTCATTGACGTTGAACTTGCAGACGCCATCGCCAAGGGGCGCGCGCTCGGCACCAGCGAGGGCATCCTCGCTGGCATTTCCGGAGGCGCAGCCGTTTGGGCTGCTGTTGAGGTCGCAAAGCGTCCCGAGAACGCAGGAAAAAAGATCGTCGTCATCATTCCTGACTTCGGTGAGCGCTACTTCTCGACTCCGCTCTACGAGCACCTGAACGCGTAACCTTTCGGGCGATCCGCGCCCACACGCACCGCACTCCACGACGAATCGCAAGGCCCACACCGCTTGGTTACCGGGCCTTGCGATTTCGTGCGTTCGTCAGCACAGCACAGCACCTCAGGAGCTCACGATGGCTTTCTTCTCTCGCATCCGCGAAGACATTCATGCTGCCAAGGCCGGCGACCCAGCAGCGCGCGGGTCGGCATCCATCTTCTTCCTATATTCCACTCTGCACGCCGTGTGGTGGCACCGCGTTGCCCACAGCCTGTGGCGTCGTGGCGGACGCACGCTCCCCCGCACCATTTCCCAGCTCGCTCGCTTCTTCACGGGCGTCGAGATCCACCCCGGTGCCACCATCGGCCGTCGCCTCTTCATCGACCACGGCATGGGCGTTGTCATCGGCGAGACCGCAGTCATTGGTGACGACGTCATCATCTACCACGCCGTCACGCTCGGTGGCACCGGGCACGACAGAGGCAAGCGGCATCCGACCGTTGGCGACAGGGTCGTCATCGGAGCAGGGGCCAAGCTCCTCGGAAACATCGAGATTGGCCACGATTCCGCGATCGGATCGAATGCAGTCGTTGTGCGTTCCGCTGCACCTTGGACTACCCTGACTGGCATTCCAGCGCAGCCTCGCCCGCGGCGCGGATCACCTCTTATTCCTCGTCCAGATGAAGCAGACTTCTACATCATCTAACGACGCGTAAGCGCAGTGCACCCCTGTCGGCTTCTTGTCGGGAGCGCACTGCGCTTACACAGACGCGACGCTAGTTTTGCCGCGCATTTCCCCGCGGAACGAACGCAGTCAACACTGCCCCACCAAGCGCTGAACCTGCACCGATAAGGAAGCACAGGCGGAAGCCCCACTCCGTTGGCACGCCAAGGTCACTGAGTTGACTTGTCAACACAACAGCCATCACCGCACCAGCGACGGCACTGCCCATTGAACGCATAAGGGAGTTCACACCGACGCTCGAGCCGGCATCCTGGCGAGGCACATTCGCGAGAATCAACGTCGGCATCGAGGCGTAGGCGATTCCGACTCCCGCGCATGCGATGCACCCTGCCAGCATCAATTGCCACGGTTGACTCAGGAAGAAGAATCCGAAAACATAGCCTGCAGCGAGCACGATGGCGCCGATGATCAGTGTCACTCGCCCACCGAGCCTGGTGAGCATTCGGCTTGAAACCGGCGAGAAAATCAACATCATCACGCCCGACGGTGCCATCCACAGTCCTGTTTGCAGCATGGTTTGACCAAGCCCGTAGCCGGTCTCCGAGGGAAGCTGCAGGAGCTGCGGCATCACGATCGTTTGCGCCATCATTCCGAAGCCGACGAGCAGCGCCGCGAGGTTCGTGAAGAGCACAGGCAGCTTTGCCGTGGTGTGAAGATCCACGAGCGGTTCTCGTTGCCGCAACTCGTAGAATCCCCAAGCGAGCAGCAGCAAGACACCACATCCAATGAGACCAAGCGTGCCTGCCGAAGCCCACCCCCATTCGTTCCCCTTGGTGATGCCTACCAGTATTGCCACGAGCGACGAGGCGAGTCCGATTGCCCCGACATAGTCAAATCTTCCCTGCCGTGCAGGCTGAATGCTCGGAATAAGCGTTGCCGCGAGAACCACCATGATTCCGGCTAGTGTCGCAGCAAGCCAGAACAGCATGTTCCAACTGAAGTACTGCACCATCCAGGCTGCAAGCGGGAGGCCGAGTGCGCCACCGACACCCAGTGTTGCTGAGATCCCTGCAATCGCTCCATTCACCAGTCGGGGCGGCGTCACGTCCCTGACCAGGCTAATCGCCACTGGAATGTATCCCATGGCGAACCCTTGCAGCACGCGTCCCACGATGACGATGCCAAACACGTCACTGATGGCACAGAGCACCGAACCAAGCAACATGAGCGAGGCGGTCGCGATGAGTACCGGCCGTTTGCCGACGAGATCCGCGAGCCGACCAGCCACAGGCATGACCACTGCCCCACCAAGCAACGTTGCGGTGACCACCCATGAGGCATTTGCTGCCGAGGTATGCAGGAGCTCAGGGAGTTGACTCTGGACCGGGATAACGAGCGACTGCATCAGGGATGCACACAAGCTCGAGAATCCCAACACGAGGATGACGACGCGCGAGCGTGCGAGCGACACAGCTTCCTCAGTGTCGATGTTGTGCGTGGAAGACATACACCCCTTCAATCTCGCGCCATATGTACGATACATAACGGCTAGGATGTGTAGTCTACACACCATTGAAGGCAGCAAGCTTCATCGGAGGGAGTGCCCGCATGCCTGACACGCCAAAAGACCTGCAGCATCTGCAAGAAATTGCAGAGCGTTTTGCCGCAGCAACTACTCGTTACGAACGGGAGCGCCGCGTTGCCGCAGGCTTCCTCCCCCTCGGCGCCGCAGATCTCCGCATTATTGCGCTACTCATTGACGGAGTTCCGCGCACGCTCAAGCAAATCGCCGAGGAGCTCCACCTTGAGCAGTCAACGATCAACCGACAGACCAATGCTGCACTTCAGCATGAATACCTCACACGCAGCAGAGGAGACGACGGGCCAGCATACGTCTTTTCCGTTTCACAACTCGGACGAGCAAAATTTGATGAGAGTCTCGGCTACTTCTACCGGGAATATCACGAGGCTTTTCGGCTCATGGGCGCGGATCGCGCTCAGCTTCTCGTCGAACTCCTGGAAGAGTTTGTCGATGCTCACGCAGCCGCGCGCCGTAACTAGCGCAGCTTCCGGTCGTGACGACGCATCCAACCTTTGGTGCGTCGAGTCTCAATGAGAACCATGCTGAGCCCCAGAATCCAGACCGGCACTTGCACCGCGAACGCCAGCTTGAACGCAGCGAGCGAATAGGTCTCTGGCGTACCAGCGCCCTCCCAATCGAGCACGAGGCCAATGAGGTAGATGACAATGAGGCTCGCGATGAAGCCTCCAGTGTTCACAAGTCCCGTGCCGAATCCGACATAGCTCTTCGGAGTATGTGAGCGCTGCACCTCGAACGCAAGCATCGACGCCGGTCCACCAATCGGCATGATGATGAGCAGGGCGAAAACGAGCCACACTGGCGGGTTGCCAGGCCACAGCATGATGGCGATCCACACACTCGCAATCGCGATGGTGATGCAGGTGTAGATCGCTACACGGCGTTCCATGAACCGTGAACTCACCGGGCCAAGCACGAGTGATGCAAATGACGACGCGATAATCGTGAGACTCAGCATGCCCTTTGCCGTAGCAGGCTCCACGCCGAGACCACCCACAAGGAATGGGGTGCCCCACAGTAGGACAAACACGTTCATCGCAAAGGGTGAGGTGAAATGCATCCAGAACGCGAGTCGAACGCCTGGCATAGCAACGATCTGTCGCGACCGCTGCACCATCTGAAACAGGTCAAAGCGCTGCTTAACGACAGGAAGCATCGATGTTGCCGGCGGCGCAGCAACCACCCCAGTGACCGCGGTGTATCGTTGCTCGGCCTCTGAGACTTTGAGTTCTTTCCCCAACATGCGCTCAGCAATCGTGCGGTCGCGGGGGGAATCACGCATCACCACGATCACCAGAATCATTGCAATGAGGGCGACCGCCGCGATTCCGAGAAAACCTGAGCGCCACCCAAATCGATCCACCGCAATTGCCAGGGGAATGACCGATACGAGCTGACCGGCCTGTCCCAGCAGGCCAGTGAGCTGACTCACCGTCGGAATCTGTCGAACCGGGAACCACTCAGGAAGGATCTTCATGACGCTGACAAAGACGCATGCGTCGCCGGCACCCACGAGGATTCGCGCCAGGATAACGAGGGGAAGGTCGGTCACTGTTGCCATGAGCGTTTGACCAATGAGCATGAAGGCGCCACCGGCTAGCACCATGAGGCTCGAACCGAAGCGATCGAGGAGCATTCCGACCGGGATTTGCATACCGGCGTAGACAGCGAGCTGAATCACCGGGAACATCGCCAGGGTCGTCGCATCGATCTCGAAGTGAGACTGTGCCTGCGGCCCCAGTGCGGCCAGTGACGAACGGTTTACGACGGCGACGACATAACTGAATACTGCTACGCCCCACACCACCCAAGGTAAGAGGGTATTCGAACGGCGCATGACCTTCATGGTACTCCTCAGAACTGAACGTCTGAGAAACGCCACGACTGGTCATGCGCCGTGAATGGGGTGGATCTCGTTAGAGATCGGCGAGCCGCTGCTCCTCGTCCATGCGAATGCAGGACTCAATAATCGGCTCGAGAGCGCCGTCCATCACCTGGTCAAGGTTGTAGGCCTTGAAGCCAGTGCGGTGGTCCGCGATTCGGTTCTCCGGGTAGTTGTAGGTGCGAATGCGCTCAGAACGATCCATGGTGCGGATCTGCGTTGAACGGTGTGCAGAGGCCTCAGCCGCAGCCTCTTCCTGCTGACGCGCAAGCAGTCGAGCGCGCAGGACGCGCATCGCGGCCTCACGGTTCTGCAGCTGCGACTTTTCGTTCTGCATCGCAACCACGATTCCCGTAGGAAGGTGCGTGATTCGCACAGCGGAGTCAGTCGTGTTCACCGACTGACCGCCGGGGCCAGATGAACGATACACATCGATCTTCAGATCGTTTTGGTGCATCTCGACCTCTTCAGGCGCGTCAGCCTCGGGATAGACAAGCACACCAGTCGTTGAGGTGTGAATGCGTCCCTGCGACTCGGTCACCGGCACGCGCTGCACGCGGTGCACGCCACCCTCGTACTTCAGGTGAGCCCACGCGCCCTGTGACGGGTCGGAGGGGTTCGCCTTGATCGCGACCTGGACGTTCTTGTAACCACCGAGATCGCTCTCGTCAGCTTCAATAATCTCGGTCTTCCAACCCTTGGATTCTGCGTAGTGCATGTACATGCGAAGCAAATCAGCGCCGAAGAGCGCAGACTCTGCGCCACCTTCACCACCCTTGATCTCAAGAATGACGTCGCGAGCATCATCAGGATCACGCGGAATCAAGAGACGGCGAACCTTCTCTTGACCAGCTGCGAGTGCCTCCTCAAGTGCAGGCACTTCCTCAGCGAACGCGTCGTCTTCCTTTGCGAGCTCTCGTGCTGCTTCGAGGTCCTCGGCTGTCTGCATCCACTGTTCGTGAGCAGTCTTGATCTTGCTCAGCTCTGCGTAGCGTCGGTTTACTCGCTTTGCGCGCACAGCATCTGCGTGCAGCGCTGGGTCAGCGAGCTGTTCCTGGAGTTCCTCGTGTTCTACGAGCAGCCCCGCAACCTGTTCAAACATGTTGCCTCTCCGTAATGAGTTACCGTCAATAATCGCCGCGTGCGCGGAATTATGCGGTCAGTGCCGAGTTCGTCTTTGCCTTGCGCAGGCGTGCAAGCACATCATCTGCGTCTGCACCAGCGAGCTTTGCGCGGATCGCATCACGAACGCGAAGCTCATCAGCCGAAAGCAGCGATGCCGCATTCTGGGTATGCGTCTTCTTTGCGTTCACGAGCGGCACACCGTACGGAGCGTCCTTTGCGAGGGCAATCACCGAGTTCGCGAGCGGAGCAAGCTCGCGAAGAAGCGTCGCATCCATCTCAGTTTCAGGCTTCGCCTGAATCGTCGCGATGATCGTCAACGAGCCAGCGTTCTCAAGGTTGCGTGCTGCAGCGAGCAGCTTCTTGAGCTGTGCAAGAGTCTGCTCGTCAATCGTGTCGAGCGCAGGACGGTGGTTCGCTGGCTGTGCCTGCGCATAGCCGCGTGCCAAACGGTTGAGCGAGTCAACGAGCACAACAACATCATGGCCGAGCTCGACCAAGCGGCGTGCTCGATCAATCGTGAGCTCAGCAACGGTTGCCTGATCCTCTGCGCCGCGATCGAATGTTGCCGCAACAACTTCGCCACGAATCGAACGCTGCAGCGCAGTCGCTGCTTCAGGCTGGGCGTCGGCAAGCACCACCATGAGGTGTGCCTCGGGTGCCGCAATCGCAATGTCAGCCGCGAGTTCAGACACGACCTGGACACCGGACTGCTTCTTCGGGACGGTCACGATGGCACGCTGGCCAAGGCCGATCGGTGCAACGGCGTCGATCATGCGGCTCAGGTAACGATCCGCGCCTACCTCAAGCGCAATGCGCTGAGCGGGGAAGATCGGAGTCATCTCAGTGATGTCTGCACGCTTCGCCTGCTCATCGATTGCCTGACCGTTGATCGAGTCAATCTTCACAATTGCGTTGTACTTCTGACGGCTGCCATTGTCGCCCTCGCGGGGCTGGCGGATCGCGCCAACAACCGCATCACCGCGGCGCAGACCGTACTTCTTGACCTGGCCAAGTGAAACGTACACATCGCTCACACCGGGCAGGTAGCCGCTGGTGCGCACAAACGCGTAGTTATCAAGAATGTCGAGGATTCCTGCAATCGGCAGCAGGACATCGTCCTCTGCGATCTCAAGTTCGAGGTCATCCTGACCACGACGCTTGCGGTCGCGCTGTCGGGTGCGGCTCGAACGCGAGTTGTCGTTCTTGTCGTTCTTCGAGTTGTCGTTCTTCGAGTTCTTGTTCTGACGCTGCTTCGCGTCGTCAGCGTTCTCGTTCGAATCGTTTGTCGCCTGCTCGCTGTTGTCACGGTTGCGACCACGACGCTGACGGTTACGGCCATTACCCTCTTCAGCAGGCTTCTCGTCCTGCTCAGGGGTTGCCTGCTCAGTGGTCTCTGCTACGGGTGCTGATTCAGCCTGAGTCGCCGTTTGCTTGGCACGACCCTTTGTTGCCTTCTCGGTGGTCGCTGACTGTTCAGCGGGCTCCTGGCTCTCAGCTGCAGGCGCTTCCGCAGCCGCATCACTCTTCGTGGCGCGGCGACGAGTGCGCTTCGGCTTCTCATCGGCGGCGGGGGTTTCAGCCTCAGCTGCAGCTTCTTCAGTGCTTGCTGCCTTCTTGGCAGCGGGCGACTCAGTCTTGACGCTCTCGTCAGCGGTTGCAGTGCTCGAAGCATCTGCCCCGGCTTCGTCAGCCGCCGGCTCGACCTTCTTGCGAGCACGGCTCACGCGCTTCTTCGGCTCTGCAGGCGCCTCTGCATCTGCATCTGCAGGTGCCGAAGCAGTCGCTGTGGCCTCGGCCTTTGCAGCGTCGGCCTGCGGAGCGGCCTCAGTCGGAGCCGCCTCAGCCTCGGGGTCTACCTTCTTGCGAGCACGGCTCACACGCTTCTTCGGCTCAGCAGGAGCCTCATCAGCGGCAGGCGTCTGTGCTTCAGCCGCAGGGGCCTCGTCCGTCGCTGGCGCGACCTCTGCAGCTGCACCAGCAGCTGCAGAGACGCGACGCGACGCACGACGACGAACCGGCTTCTCAGCAGGTTCAGTGGTTTCATTTGCTGTCGCTTCGGGAGTGACAGCGGTGTCTACGGTGTTCTCTTCCACGTTCTTCCTTTCGGAACGTTATCGCGGAGGCGGCCCATGGCTCTGCCCCCGATGTGCACATACATGCGAGGAAAACTCAGAGCAAGAGATCGCTCTGGTATGAACGACCCACGGGCTGACGGGAGAACCGTATTACACAAGCGCAGACTGCGCGAGATCTGCCGGGATCACCTCAACTGTAGCACCCTTAATGTCGACAGCGAGCGTGAGAACCTGCCAGTTTGGTGCAACTTTCGCAACGAGATCCGCCGCCGCAAGTCGCTCTGCTGGACCATTCGCAAGCACAAGCACAGACGGGCCCGCTCCCGAAACAACTGCGGGATGGCCTGCCTCGCGCAGCGCACTGATCAAGTCACGGGTCGCAGGCATTGCCGGACCACGGTAATTCTGATGCAGTCGATCCTCAGTTGCTTCAAACAGCAGCTCGGGGCTTTGCGTCAGAGCCGCGATCAAGAGTGCGGATCGCGAAACATTGAACACCGCGTCTTCGTGAGGCACATGCTTCGGCTGCAGGCTACGGGCTTCCTCTGTGGACATCTTGAATGACGGCACGAGAACGAGTGGCGCGACACCGCGGTGCACGAGCAGGCGTTTAAAGCGGGGACCCTCTTCGTTGGTCCATGCAATCGTGAGACCTCCGAAGAGTGCGGGTGCGACGTTGTCTGGGTGCCCTTCAAGCGCCGTCGCGAAACTCAGAAGCTGGTCTTCAGTCAGCACGAGCGGAGCAGCCGCGTCATTTTCAAGGATGCCAGCTGCAATCATGACGCCTGCAACAATTGCCGAGCCAGAGGAACCCATTCCGCGGCCGTGCGGGATACGGTTGTTCGCCACGATGTTCAGGCCGGGCATCTCGCGTCCGACCTGCTCGAAGACATACGCAGCTGAGCGCACGACGAGATTCGTTTCGTCCGTCGCGACTTCACCTTCGCCAACGCCGTGTACCTCGACCGTTGCGCCGGGAGTCGCACGGGTCGTCACGAGGAGTTCGTCGCCATATGCGAGGCCAAGCCCGAGCGTGTCGAAGCCTGGGCCAAGGTTTGCACTGGTTGCGGGCACACGAACGCGAAGCGAGAGCTGCTGGTTCGAAGCTACGGTTTCGGTCATGCTGCGCCCTCCATACGAAGCACGCTCAGTACCTCGGTGACTGCTGAATCATTTGCGAGTGCAGCAACCGTCGAAGCGAGGTCGGCTTCGCGTGCTGCGTGTGTGCCAATAATGAGGGCGGCATGGCCTGCCGCGCCCTTGCTGGTGTTTTGTTCAACACTTGCCGCTGAAACGCCATGCTCGGCAAGAATCGTCGCAACCTTCGCGAGGACGCCCGGCTCATCTCGGACCTCAAGCATGATCTGGTACGAGGTGATGATCTCACCGACCGGAAGCACAGGCAGGTCTGCGTGCAACGAACCGATAATGCCAGGGCCGCCGACGATATGCCGACGAGCTGCCGAGACCAGGTCTCCGAGTACCGCGGAAGCTGTCTCTGCACCACCTGCGCCCGCGCCATAGAACATGAGTTCACCAGCTGCTTCAGCCTCAACGAAGACCGCATTCTTGCCTTCGTAGACGGTTGCGAGGGGGTGATCGCGACGCAGCAGAGCAGGGTACACACGTACCGAGACTCCCTCAGTATCGTCACTGCCGGTCACCCGTTCTGCAATCGCGAGCAACTTGATCACCAGTCCGGCATGCTTTGCCGCTTCAATCTGCTCTGCAGTGATCTTCGTAATACCCTCACGGTGCACAGCTGCTTCGGGCACCTCGGTGTGGAAAGCAATTCGTGCGAGGATTGTCGCCTTCTGAGCGGCGTCAAAGCCTTCAACATCGAGCGTGGGGTCAGCCTCGAGGAAACCAAGATCGCTCGCGACCTTTGCTGCGTCTTCAGCCGAGTCACCGAAGCGGTCCATACGATCGAGAATGTAGTTGGTCGAGCCGTTGACAATGCCCATCACTCGGGTGATGTGATCTCCCACAAGGCTTTCGCTGAGCGGGCGGAGGATGGGAATAGCTGCTGCCACTGATGCTTCAAACAGCAGCTGCGCACCAACCTGCTCGGCGGTCGCAGACAGCTCCTTACCGTGGGCTGCAATGAGGGCCTTGTTCGCGGTAACCACGTCAGCCCCGCCCTGAAGCGCCAGCGTAATGAGGGACTTCGCCGGCTCGATTCCACCCATAAGTTCGACAACGATATCCGCGCCCTGCACCAGACGCTCTGCGTCTGTAGTGAACAGCTCAATCGGAAGATCAACGTCACGCTTTGAATTCACGTCGCGAACAGCAATTCCCGCGAGCGTCAATCGTGCGCCAACGCGAGCCGTCAGCTCGTCGCCGTGTTCGAGAAGAAGCCTGGCCACCTGCGCACCAACTGAGCCGCAGCCCAAAAGTGCAACGCGAAGGTCACGGTACTCGTTCACTTATTACTCCTGTGTATTCGTAAAAGGGTGTTACACGCTCTTGGCGAGCAATTCTTCTTCGGTCTCCCCGCGCACGATCATTCGCGCCTCACCGTCGCGTACTGCAACGACCGGGGGCCGTGGAACATAGTTGTAGTTACTCGAAAGTGCCCAGCAGTAGGCACCAGTCACAGCAACTGCCAGGGTGTCCCCCGGCTGTACATCACCGGGCAGCACGTCGCGCTGGACCACGATGTCGCCGGATTCACAGTGCTTCCCCACAACGCGCACAAGCGCGGGGGCTGCAGTGCTGACGCGGTTAGCGATTCGCACGTGATAATCCGAGCCGTAGAGCGCGGGGCGAGCGTTGTCACTCATGCCACCATCAACGCTCACGTACAGGCGCTCTGATGGTGCACCTGTGAGGCCGAGCTGAGGCGCGAGGGCCACGTCGGCTGGGTTTGCTTCTGCGTCTGAACCACCGAGCTGGACTGTCTTGGTCGTGCCAACGGTGTACAGCGTCACGCCAGCCTGCCCAATGACCGAACGGCCTGGTTCGAAGGCAAGCTTCGGGATCTGCAGGTCATATTCGCGCGCACCCGCTGCAACAATGTCAGCGAGCTCAGCTGCGATCTTCGCGACATCCGGCGCAGCGTCTGCGTCTTCGCTGGTGTAGGCGATGCCAAAACCGCCACCGAGATTCAGCTCAGGAATGGGGCGGCCCGCAAGCGCAGCGAGCTCGGCATACACGCCGAGTAGGCGGCGCGCTGATTCGCGGAAACCATCTGTCGCAAAGATCTGCGAGCCGATGTGGCAGTGCAGGCCGACAAAGTCCAAGCTGTCGTGTGTCAGAATCTGGCCAACGATACGTGTCGCCTCAGCGAGCGGCTGACCAAACTTCTGGTCTTCGTGTGAGGTCGCAAGGAAGTCATGTGTGGATGCGTGCACCCCACTGTTGACGCGGAGTCGAACGCGCTGCACCTTATTTGCGGCCTTCGCAGCAGCTGCCACACGTTCGATTTCGATTTCGCTATCGAGAATGATGGTGCCGACGCCAACCTCGACTGCACGTTCGATTTCAGCAACCGACTTGTTGTTGCCGTGGAAGCCAATCTGTGCGGGATCTGCACCGGCTGCAAGGGCAACGAGCAGCTCACCGCCAGATGCGACGTCAAGAGCGAGACCCTCTTCGATCATCCACTTCGCAACCTCGACGCACAGGAAGGCCTTCGTTGCGTAGTACACGGTTGCCTCGGTCCCAACACGCCGCGCCTCACGCTGCAGTGCTTCGCGCACTGCACGGGCCTTCGAACGTGCCGCCTGCTCATCCATGACGTAGAGCGGTGAACCAAACTGCTCAGTGAGTTCGGTTGCGCGGATCTCGCCGATCTTCAACTGTTCGCACTGCGAACCTCGACGTGCAGAAGGAGGGAACACTCGCGCATCAATTGCGTTGGCATCGAAGGCTGAGGTCTGGGTGCCCGCGGTCTCTGTCATCGTTCGCTCCTTTGTATTCGGAAGGCAGTAGGGGTTTTTCTTCGTTCCAGCGCTCACACACCACCATCTTCGGTGGTTGGCGAGCGGACCCGGATTGGCCCCTGAAGCCGTGCGAACGGAGCGGATGCTCAGAACGAACTTTCTTAGTTTAGCGGGATGAGGGATACCGATATCGCATGGTGTTGAAATATGTCTCGACACAGATAGTCGAGCCACCTGACACTATGCGCAGGTACCAGGTTCGAGCTGTGCGGGATCCGCCAATATTTCAGGTGAAAAACGCGTGCTCAGCGTCACATCACCAGAGTTTGCGAAGTCGAGATCAGTCAGCGAAATACCCGCTGGAAGCTGGTCGCGTACGCACACGGTTTGCGGTTCAAGCACTGGCTCGAATAGCGAACCGGTCGCGAGTTTCAGTTCTGCCGCGTTGAAATCGAACCCGGCAGCCTGCACGCTCACTGGCTCGACATGCAGGTCACCGCCATCGATTGACAGGCGGATCGAGGCAGAGACCGTCACGTCCTGCCCGAACACTGGAGCAGATTTGCTGAGCTCAAGCACACCGTCTTCGACACGACCATCATCGACGAGTCCAGATGTGGCCAAGCTAATAATGTCGCCGAGATACTCACGCTTCACGGTGAGCTGTGCGCTGCCACCTTCAATGCGCCCCTTCTCAGGGTTGAACGGTGCGAAGTCGGCGTGTGCGACAGCGCTCATCGGAGTGCCGTCAAACAGCGGGGCATCGTCAATTGCGACGGTGACATCGCCCACGCCACCGTGCAGCGCATTCCAAAGAGTCGAGCCGCCAAGCTCAACCGAAACCTCATGATCTTGCGGGAGTGAGAGCTCATCGCGGACGATACCGCTCAGCACCCCCGGAATAATCATGCGAAGTGCGACCTCGCCGATGCCTGCAAGAAGCACGACGCCGACCGCGGCGCCAATGGCTACCTTGGTGCCGTGCTTCAGCTTCTTGCGCTCGTTCACAGGCGTTCGGGAGCGGTGACGCCGAGCAAATCGAGACCATTGCGCAGCACCTGGCCAGCGGCGTCGTTGAGCCACAGACGGGTCCGGTGCAAGTCTTCCACTGGCTCCTCACCCATGGGAAGCACACGGCACTGGTCGTACCAGCGGTGGTACGCCGCAGCAAATTCCTCAAGGAAACGGGCAATACGGTGTGGCTCGCGAAGTTCAGCTGCGCCAGCAACGATTCCAGGGTACTGCTGGAGCTTGCCGAGCAGATCAGTCTCTGTTTCGTGGGTGAGCAACTCAGGCGCGAACGCGCTGCGGTCGACACCAGCTGCGGCAGCATTGCGATCCACCGCACAGGTGCGAGCGTGAGCGTACTGCACATAGAAGACCGGGTTGTCGTTCGTGCGGCTGCGGAGCTTCTCGCCTTCCAGCGCGAGCGGCGAATCTGCTGGGTAGCGCGCAAGCCAGTAGCGAAGCGCGTCGCTGCCAAGCCATTCGAGCAGGTCATCAAGCTCGATAATGTTGCCCGCGCGCTTCGAGAGGCGTGCACCATTCAGGTTGACGAGCTGACCGATAAGTACGGTGACGTCAGTCTCGGTATCGTCACCAGCTGCACCAGCGATTGCGGTGAGGCGGCCGATGTAGCCGTGGTGATCTGCACCGAGGAGATAGATCTTCTCGCCGAAGCCGCGATCCTTCTTCGACAGGTAGTACGCAGCGTCTGCTGCAAAGTAGGTGTAGATTCCGTTGCCACGCGTGAACACGCGGTCCTTGTCATCACCGAACGTCGTGGTGCGAACCCAGATCGCGCCATCATCTTCGTACACGTGACCCTGCTCGCGCAGGCGGTCAATTGCGAGCTCAATCGGGCTGGGCTCACCGTTGTCACCCTTGGCGTGCAGCGTACGCTCCGAGAAGAAGACGTCGAAGTGCACGTTGAAGCGTTCGAGCGAATCCTTGATCTCAGCAAGCTGCTGCTCGTAGCCCAGCTCCTGTGCAAGATGCTGCGCCTCTTCACGGGGAAGCTCTGCAAGGTTTGGAACTTGCTCGGCTACCTTCTTGCCGAGTGCCTGAATGTACTCACCTGGGTACGCATCTTCAGGAGCCTCTTCACCGAGCGCAGCGGCGAGCACCGAGCGGGCAAACTTGTCCATCTGCGAACCAGCATCATTGATGTAATACTCGGTCGTCACTTCTGCGCCTGCAGCACGAAGCACACGAGCTGTCGAGTCGCCGAGAGCTGCCCAACGGGTGTGCCCCATATGGAGGGGGCCCGTGGGGTTCGCACTGACGTACTCGAGGTTGATCCGCTCACCAGCGAGCGTGTCACTCGTACCGTACGCCGCACCCTGCTCAACCACACGACGCGCGGTCTCGCCAGCGCTGGCAGCGTCAAGCGTGATGTTGATGAAGCCGGGGCCAGCAACCTCAGCCTTCGCAACACCATCAACTTCAGAAACACGAGCCACGATCTGCTCAGCAAGTTCGCGCGGTTTCTGGCCAATACGCTTGGCAAACTTCATTGCCGCGTTCGAGGCCCAGTCACCATGATCTCGGTTCTTCGGACGCTCGACCTGGGTGTCTGCTTCCGTCACCTCGATTCCGGTATCGCCAGCAGAGACGATGTCGGCGAGGATACGGGCGATTGCTGCAGAGAGTTCTTGTGGCGTCACAAGCAGACAGTCTACCGCCACTCACCTACCATTCTTTCCGCATGATCAAATCGATCTGAAAACGCTTACAGATTTATTGAAGTAACTTTGTGCACATGTCTCTTCGCGTCGCTGTGACTCCCCGCGTTCTTTTTCGTATTTTCGCCACGGCTGAGGTGGTTACCTGGGCCGGGCTCATTGCCGCGCTGATCTTGCGGGCCACAGGTGTCACAGCTGAGGCCGTTTCTATCGCTGGCGGAATTCACGGCTTCGTATTTCTGTCGTACTGCGCAGTGACCGTCTTCGTGTGGATCAACCAGAAGTGGTCTGCTGGCCTCGGTATCTTGGCGCTCGCGCTCTCGATCATTCCTTTTGCAACGCTGCCCCTCGAACTCACCATCGACAAGCAGGGCAAGCTCGCGGGTGGCTGGCGCCTTGCAAAGGGTGGCGATGAGCCTGTTGGTTTCTTTGAGCACATCCAGGCGTGGGTCCTGAGACGACCGATTCTCGCTATCTGCTTGGTGGTCGTCCTCCTCGCGGTCGTCTTCAGCGTTCTGCTGATCCTCGGGCCTCCCGTACAGCTCAGCTAACCAAGATCTTGGGCGGTGGATCTGCGCTGACGTTTCACCCGTCAGCGCAGATCCACCGTCTGCTGTTTTCCCCGCTGAGAAGGAGTGACAACGCCACATCCTATGGTTAGGCTTTGAACACATAGGAGTGTGATTTCACGAGAGTCACACCAGCGACCTCGGGGAGAAAACGTGCGTGTGTACACACCTTTGGCGGGAATCATCCTTGCGGCTTCTATCATGCTGTCCTGCGGCACGACCGTTGCAGGAGCTGTAACAGTCACTCCTGGGCTGTCGACCACCACTTTTGGGCAGGCCACGAGCGAATCCCTGGTTTCCGCACCAGCACTCACACCGCCGGGATCCAGCGGTGAACCGCATATTTCAGCACCAGCGCCCGAACTCCCATTTACCACTACTGACTCGACGGCCAGGACCATGTCTCCCAGCTCCGGAAAATGGGGGGAAGCAGATTGGAGCATCGACGGCGACGGTGTTATGACTGTCGGCGAGGGTGCGCTGGGCTCTGGCGCGTATGTCCCGTGGCTCACCGACCGCACCTCTGTTACCAAGATCGTGTTCAGTAACCCCGCAAAAACGTCTCTCCCGGCAAACTCAGACATGCTCTTCTACGGCTTGGTGAACCTCACAGACATCGTGGGTTCCGGCGAACTGGATACCAGCAACGTCACGACGATGAGCAACATGTTCCAGGGCGCTTCGAGTCTGACTTCGCTGGACGCTTCAGGCTGGAACACATCCCATGTCACGTCGATGTACGGCATGTTCTTTGGAGCAACCTCGCTCACCACCGTTGACGTCGCGGGGTGGGAGATGAGCGGCGTTGAGAGCACGAATCAGATGTTCGCAAATGCGACGAGCCTCACGACGCTTGATACCTCACGCTGGGAATTCACCAGCCTGCAGGATGCCGAAGGCATGTTCCTCAATGCAACTTCTCTTGCCGAGCTTGATGTCTCCGCCTGGGATATGAGCGCTGCAACCACATTGAGCGTCATGTTCAAGGGTGCTTCAGCGCTGGCATCCCTCGACACCTCGGGTTGGAGTATCAAGTCTGTCACGAACATGTATGGCACATTCAACGGTGCCAAGTCGCTCGCATCGCTTGACACTTCTAATTGGGACACGAGCAAGGTCACCACCTTCGAAGGCGCCTTCGCAGGTGCTACCTCCCTCACCACGATAGACACGTCGAAGTGGAACACGAGAAGCGCCACCAACATGGCGATGATGTTCCAGAACGCAAACGCACTGCAGTCACTCAACGTATCTGGGTGGGACACGAGCTCAGTAACGACCTTGCACAACACGTTCTACGGCGCAGAGGCTCTGAACAACCTCGACGTTACACGTTGGGACACCAGCAGGGTCACGACGCTCGAGGGTACCTTTTACAACGCCAAGTCTTTGCCGAAGTTGAACGTTTCCAACTGGAATACCGGCGAAGTCACCACAATGTCCAACACATTTCAAGGCGCAGCCTCGCTGGCACAACTCGACGTGCGTAATTGGAACACCAGCAAAGTCACGATCATGTACGCGACATTTGCCGGGACCACCTCTCTCCCAGTGATTGATGTGTCTCGCTGGAAAACGGGTGCTGTGCAGGACTTCAGTGGCACGTTTAGTGAAGCTACTGCCGTCACTACACTTGCCGTCGACAACTGGGACACCAGCAGCGCCCAAACCATGACACAAATGTTCCTGGGCACGTCCTCTCTCCGAGAACTCGATACGCACGTCTGGAATACCTCCAACGTCGAGGACATGAGCTACATGTTCTACGGCGCTTCTGCCATCCCGTCACTCTCAGTAGCTGATTGGGACGTGACGAAGGTCCGAGACCTCACCGCGACCTTTGCAGAGATGTCATCCTTAACCCGCATCGACGTCAGCGGCTGGGATACGCGCGGCGTAGGTTCCATGGCGTACCTCGTTTCAGACACTCCGCTTCGCGTCATCACTATCGGCAACAATACGGCCTTCACTAATGACATCGCCCTCTGGGTACCGAGCGCCGCCATCGAACGACTCGCCAATGGTTTGTGGGTGGAGATCGGAACCGGCACACCAGAGCGGCCCCGATTCACGAAGTGGGACGATAACAACACCGTATTCTACGGGCTTTCGCGCGAAGGATCAGGCGCAGGAACGTACGTCTGGCAACAGACAGTCTCCGTCACCTACGACAAAAACCTTGCTGACGCGACCGGCGAAGTTGTAGACGGTCAGAGCGTGACCGGTCGGAGCGTGACGATCAGTGGTGACAAGTACGCCAGCGCAGGCCGCACCTTCGTCGGATGGAACGACAAGGCAGATGGAACCGGAACGGCATACCTCGCCGAGAAAAACTACGAGTTCCCAGCGGGCGAAACGACACTCTATGCCCAGTGGTCTGACTCTGGCATCGTCGTGCCGCCGGTCATCATCGAACCTCCGGGAGTCACGACTCCGCCCACAGGTACTACGCTTCCGAACACCGGCGCCTCAGCCACCGGCATCTGGGCACTCGGAGCCTCAGCGCTCGCACTCATCGCGGGTGGCCTCGCATTCCTTCGCCGCAGAAGGACGCAGGGCGACTAGTTGAGCTGACGGGGGCGGCGGATCGCGGTGACTTTTCAACTTCACCGCGATCCGCCGCCCCTGTTCTGAGAGCCTTAGGCGCTTCGTGCCTCGCGCTCCGGTTCAACATCTGTAGCGAGGTACCGTTCGACGCTGTCATCGAGTTCTTCAAGCCATGGCGTGTGATGCTTTGCGGCACGCGTACCGGTGATCACCGAGCGGTAGGTGAGGTCGCGATAGCCCATGATGTCTTTCGCTTTGTCGCTCTTCCACTGAATGAAGATCTGCGCGGCTTCCTCGACGCTGAAGTCAGGGTAATCAGAGCGATCAATGAGGTCACGCACGTATTCGCCCTGGAATAATATGCTCTCGGCTTCAGAACTGATCGCATCAAACTTTGCTGACCATTCAGCAATTGAGGCTGCCCGTTCCGCGGCGACTGGAATCGGAGTCTTTCCCATGATGAAATCGCGGACGGTCCAAGCCTGCGCATCAAACATGTTGAACGTGAACCACTGATCCTGGGCGCCGACGTAGAAGAGGTTGGGATTCGCATCCCACGCGACACCAAGGTAGAGCCCTTCCGGGTAGACGGTGTTGGGCCCTGAAAGCGCAAGCTCCGTCGGCAAGAATGGGTACTTGTGTACGTACCCCGTGCACAAGATCACGACGTCGAAGCGCTTAGTGGAGCCATCTGCAAAGTGCGCAATGTCTCCGTCAAATCGCTCAACCAAGGGACGCTCTTCAAAGCCCTTCGGCCAGTCATATCCCATGGGCCGTGATCGGTAGCTTGCCGTCACCGACTTGGCCCCCATTTTGAATGCCTGGCTGCCGATGTCTTCTGCAGAGTAACTCGCACCGACAACGAGCACGTCAAGATCCGCGAACCCTTCTGCGCCGCGGAAGTCATGTGCGTGGTGAACAATGCCAGGGAAGCTCTCGATACCCGACACCTCTGGGGCATTCGGGAAGGAGAAGTGGCCACTTGCCACGATGATGTTGTCAAACGTCTCAGTTCGAGTCTCCTGAGACGGTAGGTGCTCGCTCAAGACGGTAAACAGTTGAGTGTCTTCGTCCCAGTTTACGAACCGAACCACCGTTTCGAAGCGCACATGCTGGCGGAGATCGCTCTGCTTGAGTCGGCCTGCGATGTACTCCCAGAGCACGGTACGGGGTGGGTATGAAGAAATCGGACGCCCGAAGTGCTCATCAAACGAGTAGTCTGCGAATTCGAGCCCTTCCTTGGGCCCGTTCGACCACAGGTTGCGGTACATGCTCGAATGAACGGGCTCACCAAATTCGTCGACACCGGTGCGCCAGGTGTAGTTCCACTGGCCACCCCAATCGCTCTGCTTTTCAAAGCAGACAAATTCAGGCACGTCTTCGCCCTGCTTCATTGCAGATTCAAACGCACGCATTTGTGCCATGCCGCTAGGGCCAGCACCAATGATCGCTACTTTTTTCTTACGTTCCATATATCTTCCTCACTCACATTCACTCGTAGCTCGTTGCTCAGGGCAGCACGCAGTACTTCCCGACCTGCACAACCAGCGAGACAAGCGAATCGAGGATTCGCGACGGGAAGCCTACGGCGTATAGGGAGACTGCCAAGTCTCAACCATCCGCGCGCTAGCAACCTCTCCACCGTATCAGGTGCCTCTGGAATCGCAATTAAGCCCGTGATCAGCAACTTTTCAAAGTAACAATTACTGACACGAAGTGGCATCTACGCCTGTTTCTCTGCTAACGAGGGGTTCGCAGCATTGAAATATCAACAGGGGCAGGGATTTTTCTCCCAATACTTTGCTTCCCAGTGCGAATTTCTGCCTGCCGTACTCACGTTCCTGCGCTTCTTACATCGTGATCTATCCGACACGCCGACACTATCCACGCTGGTGCGAGGGCACGCTCGCACGAAAAACGGGGTGGGGCGCCTCAGCGCACCCACCCCGTTGACGTGTCTCAGGCTCAGCCTTGGGCTCGGCGGCGTTCCTCACGCTGCGCTTCTGCATCTGCAACTGCAGTTGGGAAACGTTCCTCCAATAGTTCAAAGAACTGCAAGGCTGTGCCGATGATCGTGCGCAACTCCTGGCTCAGCTGCGCATCGGTGATTCCGAACTCGCAGTCTGCGGCACGCATCGCGCGCAGAATAACGTCGCCGTCGTTGTCAACAATCAAGCTCACTGCAGGGAAGAAACGTGAACCGTTCCATTCGTTCACCGTCTCGAGCGCTTCCTGCAGACGAGCGTTCGGCAGCCAAGCCCGCCAGTGTGCGCGAGCGAGAAAAATCTCGCCACTTTCGCCACCGGTAAAGAACCAGAACATGTGGTCGTCAAACGCTGCGACGATATCGCCGTCATCATCAGTGCCGTGGTTGATGTCCATCGCATCAAGTACGGCCTGCATCCGCTCCTTCGAGAGAGGAGCAAGGGTCGTGAAATCAAGGTTGGTGTTGCTCATGGGGTGCTCCTCAGGGATGCTGCTGGTGACAGCTGATGTGGGTGCCAACGTGGTATTCGACTCACGCACCTCGGCAAAGGTCTCGTTACTTGGTGTCGCTGCGCTTGCCCGCTCACGCAACTGTGAAAAGTACGCGTTGCCGTTGCGGGCGTCGAACTGTGCAACCAGCGGCATAGACTCGGCGGCCGCCCAATCACGCGCTTCAGCGATGGTCTGTGGCAACCCCGGAGCAAGGCCCGTAGGGGTCTCTGGCGCGACATGTGCGGCAGCTGAGAACCCAGCAAGCAACGAAAGCAGCACGCGCAGCCAGTCAAGTGGTGACGCACAAGACTCGAGCAAGACCAGGTCTCGAGTACGGAGCATCTTCAGGGCTTCTTCATGTTCGCCTGCTCGAAGCAAGACCTCAAGCAAACGTGCTCGCACGACGACGAGGTCTGTTGGTGTGTCGATTTGCAATCGTCGTTGCGAGGTCCGGACCGACTGCTCTGCGTCTGCGAGGTTGCCGCTCAACAGCTGCGACAGTGCGAGTGCTGAAAGCCCCCGGCTGGGTTCGATATTGCAGTTCCCGTGCATGCGAGGGGCGAGATCGAGTGCTTCGCCATACCGTTCCTGCTCGGTGTAGTACTCAGCAAGTTCACCGGGCTCGCATGCCTCACACTGTGACATCTCGTCACGAGGCGCCGCGAGCCATGCGCCGCGCAGCTGCTCGGCACCAGTGATGTCTCCGGTTGAGTATGCGTACCGGAACTTGGCAGCGAGCGGTCCCGACGCACCGTATCCAGCGAGCGCATACCGCCGCTCCATATCGGCGAGGACACTTTCTGCTCCAGATCGCTCGATTTGTGCCCAGTCTGCGAGATCACCGGCAACCCATTTGAATTCCCAGAAGAGGTTTCGCCTATCGGCATCATCAAACAGTTCTGGCCGCTCATCGAACCAGCGCAGAGTTCGCGCAAGCCCTGAGAAACCTTTATGCCCTTCGTCACCGAAAACATAAGCTTCGACCAGGTCAAGCAATGCTTCAGCGAGCTTCTCTTGTGGACCTTCGAGCTCGATCCGCCTGGCGATCTGTTCGGCACGCTCGATCCGTGGAGTGCCATGCGGCATCCGGTAGATCTCAAACAGTTCTTGTTGAGCCTCTTCAAAACGCATTAGTGTGTGCCTCCCAGGCTGGCCCCGAGCAAAGTGCTCAGAGAAGTGTTGAGGGTTTCAATTTCTGAGCTGCGCAGGCCCTCGCCCGCGAGCATGAGTGCAGACAAATAGAGACTCCGTACGCCCGCATCGAACACGATGCCATCGGCGTCGAGGAGCTGCCTCACGACCGGGGTCGCATCGTTGAGCACAAGCGTCCGTGTCGGCGTGGAATCGTTCGTGGTGAATGCACCGAGCAATGACCCCCACGCATCATCTTGCAGCGTCTGTTCCTCACGAAGCTCCCGCTGAAACTCCTGCTCGCGATTGCGGAGCATGAGCGCAGGAGTGTGCGCTGGTTCAAATTCGCGCAGCACAACGTCGCAATCGTCAGCGTCAAGCACCTGGCGTGCTCGAGCGAGCGCCCCAGCGACCACCGCTTTGCGCTCATCTGCTGGTTCGGAAAGCTCTTGCACAAGATCGTTCGGCCCGAGTGCGTTCACGACCCACCCATGACGTGCGAGCCGGTGCATAATGTCACCGTCATACACGTAGCCCGCGTTTACCAAGACGATTCCCTGCGCACGAGCAATGGGCGCAATGGTTCGGAAAGTCTCAGTTGTGGCGGCGTAGCGAAGCTCTCCCCCGCGCACCGCAGCTGCCAGCGACATGAGCCCATCGCTCGTCTCGTATGGCAATACCTCGCTGACCAGTTCAAGCATCTCGTCGTCTTCAAGCGCGAGGGAACGAAGCGCGAGCGAGTGGGTACGGATGAACTGGGTTGCAGCGGGCAGGCCACTTCGTAGATTGCGGCGGATCCACGCCTTCAGCTGACCACCGATGGCTTCGCGCGTTGCTTCAAGAAGCTCGTCTTCGTGCAATGCCTCACGTGAAGCCGTGGGACTCAGCCCGGTGTCGGCGACGGCGCGAACAAAGAATGCCCAATCTGGCAACAGTTCAGGACTATGGGCGCTCACGAGCATACGTTTGAGATACACCCGGTGGCCGTGCGCGCCCGAGGCCACTGCTTGCGGCAGCACAAAGGCGACACCGCTCACCCCCGATACCGGAACCGAGAAGTCAATCATCCCAATCGGAGTGAAACCGAACGTCGTCTCGCAGTACTGGTGCAATGCCTGACGCCGCGCGGTTGCTGACGGATACTCGTTCAGCCACGGCAGGGTCGGCTCGTTGACACGAACAGGACCCGAATCAACCGACGTCGTGCTGTGGTCAGCAACGGTGATGGGGATGTCGAGCAGGCCGCCATATTCTTCAGCAAGGTTTCGCACCGTCTCAGGCTCAAGCCATGAGCGCATGTCTGCGCGTGCTCGGAGCCGCACCAACGAGCCAGGCTCGTCGAGCGCATCTGGATGTCCCGCGGGAAGCGTCGAGACGGTGAAGGTGCCGTCGTCCTGCCCTACCCAGTGCACCGTAGCCGCATCAGCTTGCTTTGCCGAGTGCGAGAACACTTCGATGCGTGTCGCCACCATAAAGGCTGCGAGCATCCCGACGCCAAACTGGCCGAGGAATTCTTCGCGACCGCCACCGAGTTCGGCGTCTCTTTTTGATGAGCGCCCAATCGTCGCAAGCAGTTCCTCGGCTTCTGCCTCGTCAAGGCCAACGCCAGTATCACGCACTTCAAGCAATTCATCGCGCACAGTAAACGTGATCCGCGCAGGACACCCCGGCGCAAAAGCTCTGCGCGCGGTAATTGCGTCAACGCCGTTCTGCATAAGCTCACGCACGAACACCTGCGGGCCTGAATACAGATGACGTGACAGCAGGTTTACGAGCCCAGAAAGCTCGACTTGGAATCGTTGCAAGACGTGGCACTCCTCAGTGTCGCGTGGCCGAGGCGCTCCTGCTCCAGCCGGGTCAGCGGGTAACGCAACACACTTTACTTGTCACCTCAGACATCTCGCTGAAACAGTTGTCGCTGATCATAGGGGTGCACCATCCATCACATGCCGGCTGGCGCATGCTGGGTGGGTTAGCCTGTGGTTCTAGCGATCGGCAGCTGCCAGTGGCTTTACCAGGGTCGGTATTTGCCGAGCCGTTATGGAAGCAGGTGCCGCTGTTGTCGGCTATGCAATTCAGTTCCGCTACGGTGCAGGGCGCACTCCGCCCGACACGAGCCAGCGCTCAAGACTTTCCACCGATTGCACGTGCGTACACCATGGTGTCTCAACGCGTCCGAGACGCTGGGCTGCTGCGACGCACATATGTCTTCTACGCGCTCACGGCAAGCGCGATTGCAGTTGCGTTTGGTGGTGCCGTCACCGGGTTCATTTTGCTGGGGTCTAGTTGGTTCCAGCTGCTTATTGCGGCTGCACTTGGAGTGATCTTCACTCAGATAGCGTTCCTCACGCACGAGGCAGCTCATCGACAGATACTTGCCCGCGGGCCTGCCAATGACCGGCTTGCCCGCGTCCTCGCAGCATGAATTGGCTTGAGCTATGCCTGGTGGGATTCGAAGCACACCCGCCACCATTCAAACCCCAATCGGGTCGGCAAGGATCCAGACATCGAGGTCGATACCATCTCGTTCATCGAGGAGGACGCTGTGCAGGCAACTGGTCTACGCCGTGCCATCACTCGCAGACAAGGCTGGCTGTTCTTCCCGTTGCTGACGCTTGAGGGAATTAACCTCCATGCACAAAGCTTGCGACACCTGCTCGGGCGTGCTCCGGTCAAGGGGCGCTGGGTGGAACTCAGCATCATCTTCGCACGATTCGTTGCGCTGCTCCTCCCGCTATTTCTTTTCATCCCTGCAGGCATGGCTTTTGCGTTTCTCGGAGTACAACTGGCGACATTTGGCTTGTATATGGGTGCGACGTTCGCACCTAATCACAAGGGAATGCCTGTAATCGCTCGCGACGCGAAACTTGATTTCTTTTCCAAGCAGGTTCGCACCTCACGCAATATCCGAGGCGGCTGGTGGGCGACGGCGCTCATGGGCGGACTCAACTATCAGATTGAACATCACTTGTTCCCAAGCATGTCTCGCCCGCACCTTGCGCAGGCAAGACGATTCGTTCGCGAACATTGTGAAGCTCTCGAGGTCCCCTACACCGAGACATCACTCCTTCGTTCGTACGCAATCGTGATCGATTATTTGAACAAGGTTGGGCTCGCCGCCCGATATCCGTTCGCATGCCCCATCACCGCGCAGTACCGAAAGGCATAGTCTTCAGGCCTGTTGCTCTGCCGTTGTCTTGTCATCATTTCGGGCGGCCCCAAGTGCACGTACAATCGCAAGTACCTCTTCAAGTGGAACGTCGAGTTCACACGCGGTCTCGATCAGCACACGTGCGTGCTCAACAACCCGCTTCGGCGCGCGCGACGCACCCGGTGCGACCCGCGTACCAGCAGCGGTACGAGCAATGACCAAACCTTCAGATTCAAGCGTCTTGTAAACTTTCGCAGCTGTCGCCTGAGCAACACCAAAGTCGCGGGCAGTCTGACGCACCGTCGGAAGTCGCTCGTCATCGCCAAGTTGACCGGAGCGAATTGCCCCACGAAAGAGTTCCGTAATGTCATCGGCGGAGAGCGCCGGCTGAGAAACCTGTGACGTCATACCTGCACCTGCTCACGCGAGGGCTCGTTCACCGAAGTCTGAGTACCAGTTGCGCGAGAGTCCCTCGCAGCACGTACCGCATCGACGGCAATCCGGAGCGCGAGCGCCAAACCAGCAGCCTGCAAGAGGTACCCAGCGAGATTCAGCGGCTGCGCCACTGCATGATATGAACCAGTAATGAAAAGCGGTACCTGCGGTGACATCGTAGGGTCTTCGAGTCCAACCATTGCACCGCCAACGGTTCCAACGTGCATCCACACTGCGCCGAGCGTCGCGAGCGCACCAGCAAACAACAACAGCTGCATGCAGATTGCAACCGCAGATCGGTTGTGTTTTACGCTCGATGCCGAGTTCACGGCATACGCCGGGACATTTGCGTCTGCGCGCAACACCAGAATCAGAACAATCGCCGCAACAAGAACCGCGAAAATGGTGCCCCAGTGGTTGAGCCAACCGGCGCCAGCAACAAAGCCAAAACCGTTGTTGAACGACATATAGATTGCCTGTTCTGAGTGTTCAGGCACCTCGCCCAAGAAGAATCCTTCTCGAGGCGCAGTTGTACCAATCATGCTGTGCCACGTTGCAGTTAGCAGGAGCACCGCACTCACGATCCCAGCAGCACCCAAGAGTGACACTGACGCAAATACGTACCAGGACCGGCGAGGAGCAATCGCTCGCGTACCTGGCGGGGGAACCTGCTCGCGCCGCAGCACACCCCACATGATAATGACGACCACGGTCGCAACGATGAGCGGCGCCGGGCGACGCCACCAGCCGTCAAATCCCGAGAGGTCTGTCGACGAAATGCGGATCGCACTCATCACCGTGGCCGTTACCGCGACAAGTATGCCGCCGACAAGGCCACCCCACAAGACCAGCGTTCGACGGATGCCTTCTGATGGCAAAGTGATGATGCGCCGGGGAACCAACCAGCTCAGCGCGAACAGCACGACCCCAAAAGTTGCCGCATTTTCCAGGGGAAACGCTTGTTTCATTTCGTACCACATCGAAATTAGCCAGTCCATGAAGCACCTCTCTCAGATTGAGCTTGTGCCACAAACCTAGCACAAGTTGTTCTACATTAATAGCACAAGCGATCCGCGGTCAGCCGTCCGCCAAGCAGAAGGCCCCGGTGCCGCTCGCACCGAGCACCACCGGGGCCACCGGATCAAACGATCCGCCACCTCCTAGCAACCCAGGCGGGTCACCGTCGAAGTCGTGTTTGAGGTGCCCCCGGCTGCAACGGTGAGCACTGTTGACGAACCGTTGTACGCGCGCACCGAACCCGAGGAGCGAGCATTTGCTACCGAACGAACCGGTTTACCCAGCACGGAGGTCGAATTCGTCGCGCTGCAGTTAGTGAACGAGACCTTTGTGCCCGATCGGTTTGCGCCGGTATACGCACAGAACGAGCCGGTTGCACAGTTCCCGACGGCAAACGTAGTGAACTCCGGCTCGAGCGTGAGAATCACCTCACCGCCGTCCCAGCTAATCTCGCGCTCGCCCACTTGCGTACCTCCGGGATACGCGGCGAGAATTTCATCAATCTCCAGCTGCAGTGGTGATGTCGCAGCCTGAGCTGCACCCACGCCGGGAGCGAAGACCAACAGTGCGGCTGCAGCCACCGAAAACAACATTTTGCGCAACGGAAAACTCTTTCTCTTAGTACCAACCCGTATATTCAGTTACAGTGAGCGACGCCAGGTCTTCTCTATCAGTACCGATGTACATCACCTCGTGCGCAATGATGCCGAGATCAGCACTGATGATCAGCACGTCCTGATATTCGCCAGGGGCCATAGCGTCCGTACTGATGTACGCGCCTGTCCGACCAAGACGGTCAGTGACTTCACCGTGCAATCGCACGTCAGGCAGGGTGGCAACATACTGCACGAGCGAGGCATGCTGAGCGCTCGACAGCGAGCGCTCAGACAAGAGCAGGCGAACTGCCCCAAACACTTCCCCCGCGTTCAAGTCAGTTGAGGCGTCAAGCGCACTTGCAAGATAGGTCTTCCAGTTCACCGCTGGAGGAATCTCAGGGAAGAGGTTTGGGAAGCTGCCTGCCGCAAATCTGTCCTCAGAAATTACGGCACCCGCTGGCAGCGCATCAGCTGCCGCAATCGGCCTGCCAGCGCCATCAACTGGCGCTGCCGCCGTAACGCGGTACACACTCGAACCATCCGCATTGAACGTCAGTTCAGCGACCTCCGGCTGCATGAACGATGGCGGATCGACAGGATCAAACGCCATAGCCCAGGTCTGGAATTTGACCGGCCGTTCTGCGCTGCGTTGATGCGCAGCAATCGACTTGCTGTAACTCATAAGGAGTGCACTCATCTTTCCATCAAGGGTACGAATTTTCAAAGGCTCAGGAGTGGTCGCAACCGCGGTCGACGAGCTCAAGCTTGAGAGCACTCCGATGCTGCCAAACACCACAAGCAACACCATCGACAGCGTGATCAGTGTGGTTCGCGCGAGCGCCGTCGGTCGCCCTTTGGGCACGCAAGTGGTTGGCGCAACAGCAGGCTGCCTTGGCGCCCCAGTAATCTCCGAAAGCAAGGCCTCGCGCTCGGGAGTCAGCGCGCTCCCCCGATACGGAGTCGGCGGGCGAGCATCGCTCATTCGCTTAAAAAGTTCGTCGTCAGTGATCATGTGAGGTCACCGCCCTCCGGAGCATCAGATTGGTCAATCAGGATTTTCAGCCGCTTCTTTGCACGCGAGAGTCGTACGCGAAGCGTGGTGTGGGAACAGCCGAGCACAGCGGCCATCTCCTCACCTGTGAGCTCTTCCCAGAACGCCATCCAAATCAGTTCGCGATCTGACTCCTGCAGCATCGAGACCACGCGCCTCAGCTCAATGCGCTCGGCACTCAGCTGAGCATCCAACTCAGGGGTCGGCGAAGTGTTGCGCGCCTTTTCTTCACGCCGAAGCACGCGCTCGCGTCGGCGGTACTCATTACCCACCTTGTTGCGCAACGTGTTGTATAGCCACGGCAATGAGAACACTTGTGCCGCTTGGTCACGCTTGTCCCAGGCAGCTGAAAACACCTCTGCGGTGATATCTTCAGCGTCGCCGACATCGCTCAGTCGGTTGTACGCGGCGGCGAGAATGACCGAGTGATACGCGCGGAAAAGTTCTCCAAACCGCGCGGTCGCTTCAGTCTCCGCTACTGCAGACACAGGCAAAGGATGGCTCACACCTTCATTATTTCCGGATCACGCTCAAGTGTTACAGGTCGTTCCAGAAAACTTTTCGCCACGATCTCAAGTCGCAACGACAATGAGCTGAAGCCAGTGCCGTTCAGCCCTACACTGCTACAAGATCAGGGAACTTCCATTCGCCCGAAGCAATCTCCGGTCGCGGACGGTAGAGGCGAATGAGGTAGTTCCAGTGCGGCGGAGTCGGGATCACATTTGCGACACCAGCCGGGTAGTCACCGAAGCGAACCGTGACCGAGCCGTCAGCATTGGGTTGAGCTGTGATGTTATTCACGGTGTATGCATCATGCTCATTCGGCTCAAAGAATCCTTCTGCGTTGTACACAGAGATCGACCAGAATCCGTCGACGGGAACGTTGCTCACGGTGAGTTCGTACTGCCCTTCAGGGACCCGTGGATCAACGCCGATGTAACTCGCCTCATCCGATGGCAGACCGCCCCACCCCGCAGCAGTACCGATGAGGTGCCGAACCGGATCCACGTCGGCACGCGTGCCGAAGGTGTGTTCAAATCCGGTGAGGTTTCGGGCAAGCATGAGCAGCGCTTCGCGCGTCTCGTCGAAACTCACGCCGTCGTAATCAGGCATTTCAAAGGCCTCATTCGACTCTGCGCGCAGTGCGAGCTGATCTTGAATCTGTGCAACTTGCGCAAGGTCGTTCTGGTCTTGCGGATCCGCGAGGGTACGTATCGCAACCACGACATAGCGCGAACCAAGGTCAGCCGCACGCAACGGATATTCACCCGCGTCATGGAAAATCGCGGTGACGTAGTGCTGTTCGTTCACCACCATCGCCGAAAGGTAGCGGTCACCGTGCTCGGGTATGACCAGCACGGCGTCGGACGCAAGATCGACCACAGCAAAGCTGTACAACGTATCTCGGTTGAGTCGAATCACCGTTTGATTGTCAATCGCTGCGGGCGCGCGATTGTGCAGGAAGCTATTGATTCCACCGGCTTCACGCTGCAGGTCGTGCATCATGCGATGCGTTTCGGCAGTGGCGAAGTTGTCAACATTGACTGTGCTCGTCATGGCGCCATCATCTCATCAGCCGAGAGATTTGGCCAGCATTCTTGATCGGAACCTGAATCGGCCTGCGCTCGTGCGTTCTGGCCCGAATGAACGCGACGACGGTTGCCTGTCGGTTGAGTAGGGAGTAAAACCAGAGGGGTGGCGCGGATCCTGGCCTCGGATCCGCGCCACCCCTCACTTCGCGCTGGTAGCGCGTTATGCCTGGTTCGCCTTCGCGAAGCGACGCGCGACGTCTTCCCAGTTCACGATGTTCCAGAATGCCTTTACATAGTCCGCACGCAGGTTCTGGTAGTCGAGGTAGTACGCATGCTCCCAGACGTCGAGCTGCAACAGCGGGGTCACGCCAAGCGGCGCATTGCCCTGCTGGTCAAAGAGCTGGAAGATGACAGGCTTCTTGCCAAGGTCATCCCAAGCCAGTACTGACCAACCCGAACCTTGCACGCCCATGGCAGTCGCTGTGAAGTGAGCCTTGAATCGCTCAAGCGAACCGAAATGCGCACCAAGCGCTTCCGCGAGATCGCCTTCAGGCTCTCCCCCACCGTTTGGTGAGAGGTTCTGCCAGAAGACGCTGTGGTTGATGTGTCCACCTAGGTTGAACGCAAGATCCTTCTCGAGTTTGTTGATGTTCGCAAGGTTGCCGGTTTCGCGCGCCTCAGCAAGCTGTTCGAGCGCGGTATTTGCGCCCGTCACATAGGCCTGGTGATGCTTCGAGTGGTGGAGTTCCATGATGCGTCCCGACACGTGGGGTGCGAGCGCGGAGTAGTCATAGGGAAGATCAGGCAGTGTGTACACAGACATAGTGGATTCCTTTCAATGGTTTTCGTAGCGGGGATTCGTTACGAACGGGTCTCAAGCGCAGCACCGGTCTCACGGAATGCGCGGTCATGGTAAATCATGGGCTCGCCGCTATCGCTCGTCACGATGTCAAGCACCTCGGCGACGACAAGGGTGGAATCGCCAACGGGGACGGTCTGCATGCTCCGGCACCGCAGTGCAGCGCGAACGTTGGTGAGATGCGGCTCACCTGTCGGAAGCGTCGACCAGCCCTGCCCCGCAGTAAAACGTTCACTGCCAGAGACGGCAAAAGCCTGTGCAACACTCGCATGCCGAGCATCGAGGAGGTGCACGAGGAATGTGTCAGCGTGCAGAATCTGTCCCGCACTACCTGTGGCCCGTGTCACAGAGAATACGAGGGCCGCAGGCGAGGTTGCAACGGAGGCGACACTCGACGCAGTCAGACCAACCGGACCGTCGCTGCCCTCGGCGGTGATGAGGGCAACTCCTGCAGGATGCTCTCGAAAGGCTGCCTTAAATTCGTTCGCGAGTTCGTCGCTGGTCATGCATTCTCTCCTTCATCAAGTGTGTGAGCTTTTGCACGAGCGTGCGAAAGCAATGCTGTGCGGCTCACGATCTTCGTGCGCTCACGTCCGCTGGCCGCGCCGAGCGCACGCTCTGCTGCGTCAATCTGCAGCCAACCTTCCCAATCAACAGAGTCAGTCAGCTGCTCACACAGTTTCTGCGCTGCGTCGCCAGGCTGGACCGGAGTCACACTCAGGTCTTCAAGCACGCTCGCAACGGTTTGCGCAGCATCGGACTTTGTTGAGCCGATAAGTCCAATGGCGCCGCGGCGGATCCACCCAGTGACATACACGCCAGCAATGGGATCGCCAGTTTCGTCGAGCACCCGACCGTGCTTCTCAGGGATGGTGCCGGTGGCTGCATTGAAGGGAACACCCGGCACCGGTGAAGATCGATACCCAATGGTTCGATAGACCGCACCGACGTCGTACTGCTCAAATTCGCCAGACCCGGTCACTCTCCCGTGTTCGTCTGGCGTCATCCGTTCCACTTCGAGTGTGGTCACCTGATGGTCGCCATGCACACGGGCGGGTTGCTGATAGAAGTGGAAGTGCACGCGACGCGACCCCGTCAACGAGGCTTGATCCTGCTCAGACCACTCCGTCATCGTGCGCACTAGTAGACGACGCTGTGAAAACTGTTTCACCATGCGTTGTGCGTGGTCATCCAGTTCCATATCTACCGGGTCCACGATGACGTCAACGTCGTGCTGGGCGCCAAGCTCACGCAATTCCATTGGAGAGAATCGCACGTCAGCTGGACCACGCCTGACAAACATGTGCAAATCGGTGATCGGATTTTCAGCTAGGCCGCGGGCCACATGTGGCGGAATATCAGTGTGTTCGAGCTGATCCGCGTGCTTGATCAGCATTCTCGCGACGTCAAGCGCAACATTGCCTGCACCGATGACAGCGACGGACTGTGCCTGCAACGGCCACTCCACTGGAGCGTCAGGGTGTCCGTCGTACCAAGCAACGAAGTCTGCGCCACCGAAGGATCCTTGGAGTTGTTCACCGGGGATCCCGAGATCTGCATCTCGGTCTGCACCAGTTGAGAGGATCACAGCATCATACGCACCGCGTAACTGCTCAATGGTCACGTCTACGCCAACTTCAACATTGCAACGCAGTCGGATGCGAGGATTATCAAGCACCTCATGCAGGGTCTCTTGAATCTTCTTAATGCGTGGATGATCTGGCGAGACCCCGTACCTCACCAACCCGTATGGCGCAGGAAGCTTTTCAAAGAGATCAATCTGCACCTCAGGTGCTTGCGCGAGCAGGAGATCGGCGGCATAAATCCCGGCCGGTCCTGCGCCAATGATCGCCACGTTTCGTGGAGACGTGTTGTGCATATTTATGGATTCCTAGTTGTCCTGCGGCGGCAAGGCCGCGACGAAGGGATGATCAAAGTTCAACATTCCAGTGCGACCTGCTCCACCTGGCGAACCGACCTCTGCGAAGAACTCCACGTTTGCGTGGTAATAGTCTTGCCATTCGCCTGGGAGGTCGTCTTCGTAGTAGATCGCTTCTACCGGGCACACCGGTTCACACGCCCCACAGTCGACGCATTCGTCGGGGTGGATGTAGAGCATCCGCTCGCCTTCGTAAATGCAGTCGACAGGACATTCGTCGACGCATGCGCGGTCCTTCACATCAACGCACGGAAGAGCGATCACATAGGTCATGAGCGAACTCCCGAGTTCGTCACGTCACAGGAGCGGTTGAAATGCTTCATGCACGCTAGACTAAAACCTCAAGTTAGGTTGAGGTCAAGTCGGAGGGAAACCCATGACAGAACAGCTGCACACGCCAGAAGAACCTCTCAGTGTCGGCGAGATGAGCGATCGCACCGGCGTCGCCGTTTCAGCCCTCCATTACTACGAGCGCCTCGGACTCATCGCTTCACACCGCACTGCGGGAAATCAGCGTAGATACCCACGCCACATGCTGCGTCGCGTCGCACTCATTTCGGTCGCCAAACGGCTTGGCATCCCACTCGAAGACGTTACCGACGCCTTCGCTGATGTGCCGCTCACCAGCACACCAACACACGAGGATTGGCAGCGTGCCTCACGGCGCTGGAAAAAGACGCTGGAGCTCAGGCGTCAGGGAATCGAGCAGCTTGAAAAGGAACTCACCGGCTGCATCGGCTGTGGCTGCCTCTCAATGAAAGCCTGCGGCCTCCTCAACCCAGGTGACACGCTCGCAGACACCGGCCAAGGTGCACGCCGAATTCCCGTGTAACCTGCACACACCTCATTGCGCTCCTTCGACGATAATCGCCCGCGGTGGCAGCAGCAGCACTTTATCGCCCGGGTGGTCAGCACTTTGGAAATAGTTCAGCTCATCCATGTATGGCAACGGCAGGCAGAATCTGCGCGCGATCGCCTCACGCGTATCGCCAACCTCCAGCACATACCCAGAAGGGACGTCACTACTCGAGTCAATTTCAACCGCCCCCGCCGCCTGCTCGCGCGCACCGGTATCTACGGGGCGTCCATACAACTTGACCGAGGTGCCCCCGACACCCATCTCTTCGACACCTTCGAGAAACAATGGATACCTGCGCTCGAAGACTACCTGTGCCGCATCACCGCTAGCCGTTTCGTCCCGACGCAGGGTGGTTTCGTCAAGAATCTCGGTCGGTTCTTCAACGTACAAGTCTGTGATCGTTACCCGTGGGCGCTCCGTGCACTCACCCGCCGAGACGAGTCCGTCAGATTCGGTCTGCTGGGTCGAGTCGAGATCTTGCCCAACTGAGGCGTCACCAGAAAGCGGCCCACTCGCTGCCTCAACCTTTGCTCAGGCCGACAACACGCACAAGAGCGAGACCGACAGGCACAACATCAGCGATTTACGAGCCATGTAGCATTCACCTTCCACCCAACGACACTCACAAGCATCGCAGTCATGAAATGCACATTGGAAAGTCAAAGTTACAGGCGCGTCCCAGCAAACACTAGGACTTACAGAGCCCGCGACATTACAAATTCACAACATCGCGACACTCACTCTTGAACTCTGTCAGGGTGCGAAGATGCCAGACCCGCTTCGCCCCTCGCCGCGGCCGTATCAAAGTACCCAGCCCGCACATACCCGAACCGTCCAGGCTCAACCAGCAGGACCTCTACCTCGTCACGCAGCCCCGTCCCCGCGACAAGCTCATGCACATCAGCCGCAACATCGAACGCACGATCAGTTGGGACAGCCCACGCCGGACTCCACTGCGGGGTATCGTCACGTATCTTCGGAGGTCCCACGAGCTGGTCATCGAACTCACCCCACAGCACCGTGGTATCAGTCACATGCACTTCAGGCGTCACCGCGAGCATCACCTTGCCCTGAACTGCGCCATCACGGATTTCCAACTGCACACCGATTGGCGAGTCGGGGCGCTCCGCAGCAACGTCGATGGCGGTGATCTCGGAAATCAGTTCTTCCGTCACAGAGCGGAACTCAGGATCAAACACCAAGTGCGAGCGAGGCGCCAAGAGCTCAGCATCATCTCCAATATCCGCAAGCAACGCCACCCTCACCGGCAGCTGACTTTCACTCGCTTCTGGAATGTCGTATGCGGGGATAGCCTCAAACGCAGTCATGAGCGATGACATCTGAGCTGGAACAAACTTCACCCTACTGAGCAGTTCGACAGACCCAGTTTCATCCTCTTGAATGAGCACTTCAGACGGCCAGTCTCCGTAGACCAAGTCAGCGACGTTATCGAAGTTGTCGGGAGCTTCCCGCATGCCAGACAACCATGTGAGCACTACAGTGTCACGATCCGCAAATTTCACCGTGGATCCATAACCAAAACATGAACGCTGCGTCACCAGCTCCATGAGCACGTCGGCCAATATTTCTCAGGCGTTGCTTTCTCAGTGAGGGTGATGTCATATCCGTCGCAGCTACTGTAGGAATTCAGCGGGTGCGATCCGCCCGCTCGGCTCTTCTGCAGCACCGTTCCATACTCCGGACCACCGACTGCGGACTCAATGGCGATGCGCTCTTCATCACTCGGGCTCGGCTCATATGGCGTAGGACTGGATGAGCACGCGGCAAGCGCACCAGCCAGACAAGCGACCGTCAGCACTTCAACACTGCGCCTCATGTGCACACTCACCTTTGCGTTTGCTCGCCAATCTCACAGCAGGGTAACAGCGTGCGTCCAAGGATTCTGCATACACATTGCGGGCCACACTCCACCCCGGCATACGCGAGCTCTTGGTATCAAGAGAGACGAAGCCCCGTCGACGAAACACGGGAGTGGCCCGCACGTTACATCACATGCGGGCCACTCTCGCCTCACTTACTTACTGAATAATGCCTGGGTACGCGTCAGCGTGATCCTTCACCCACGCCTCAACAGCACCTTCTGGATTGTTCTTGTATTCATCACCAGTTACGAGCTCTTCAAGCGCACCATACGCATCGTCATCAAGTTTGATCTGCTCAATGTACTTTGCGGCTTCAGGGTACTTCTCGCTGAAGCCCTTGGTGCCGAGGAAGTGCAGCGCCTCGGTCTCACCCATGCCCCCCTTCGGGTCGGTGAGGGTCTTTACCGGGAATGCGGCATTCGCCCAGAACGGCTTCCAGAGCGTGACGACGACGTCTTCCTTCGCATCGATCTTGCCCTTGAGTGTGGCAAGCATGGCACCAGTCGACGACGTGACCAGGTCATATTCGCCATCAAGCTCGTACTCGGGCATCATGACCTCTTGCGTCTGCTTGGTCAGGCCTGCGCCCGGCTCAATACCGATAATCTCACCACCAAAGCGGTCCGCTTTGCCTTTGAGATCCTCGATTGAATTCACATCGGTCATGTAGTCAGGCACCGCGATCGTCAGTGCGGCGCCATCGTAGTAGGCACCCACATCTTCAATCTTGCTGCCAAATTCGTCCATGTAGCTCTTATGCGTCGCTTCAGACCAGGCCGATGGGTACATATCGAAGTCACCATTGGCGAGGCCGGCGTAGATCACACCAGGCTCAGTGAATTCTTCCATCTTGACGTCGTAGCCCAGCTTTCCGAGCTGGTTCTCGAGCAGGTACGCGGTGCTCAGCCCATCGGTCCAACTCGGCAAGTATCCGAGCGTGATCGTCTGGGCGTCACCTGCGTCGCCCGAATCGCCAGCATCGGTGTTCGAGGAGCAGCCCGCGAGCGTCAGGCTCGCCGCAGCAGCGACAGCTAGGACTCGGATCAGGTTTCGCTTCTTCATTTTTTCCTTTCCTCGCGCAGATGCGCGTTGGGGGTCTCATACGCCGGACGACACACACCCGGCAAAACGTGTGCTAGCCCGCGGTATTGGCCGTCTGCGCCTGAGCAGTCCGACGGCGGTCTCGTCGCTTGCGCGTGGCGCCGAGGAGTGAGTGCGGGAATGCGGCCGGGGTACCGAGCGCCGCGGTGACGCGGTCCAGGAACACGGCGAGGATGACAACGCTCAACCCAGCTTCAACACCCTTTCCGGTATCGAGTGTCGCGAGCGCAGACACGACTTCCTTGCCCAGGCCATTCGCGCCTGCCATACCCGCCATCACGGCCATTGAAAGCGACAACATAATGACCTGATTCACACCGGCCATAATCGTCGGTGCAGCGAGCGGCAACTGAATACCACGCAGAATTTTGCCGGGTGTCGAGCCAAACGCGTGGCCAGCCTCAACCGTCTCTGCATCAACACCGCGGATACCGAGTTCGGTGAATCGAACACCGGGTGGCAGAGCAAACAGGACGGTCGCGAACACACCTGGCACGAAGCCAACGGAGAAGAACGTCACCGCGGGAATGAGATACACCAGCGCTGGCATGGTCTGCAAGAAGTCGAGCACCGGGCGAATCGTGGCACTAAAGCCGTCAGACCGTGCCGCGAGAATGCCGAGCGGAACTGCGATAATCACAGCAATCACAGCAGCGACAAGCACCAGCGAAAGGGTGAGCATTGCGTTGTCCCACTGATCAAGGGTCACAATCAGCACCATCGTGACCGCGGTGCCAACCGCTAGCTGCCATGAACGTACAAGCCAGGCCAGCAGCGCAAATACGAGGATGAGCAGCGGAGCGGGTACTGCGATGAGTGCGTCACCGAGTCCGGCGACGACAGCGCGAAGCACGGTCGCGATTGCGCCGAGCCCGTCATCGAACGTGAGTTTGATCCAATCGAGTGCTGCGGCGATCCACTCACCCAGAGGAATACGAATGTCGAAATTCATGCGTTCCTCCCTTCAGCATTGTCGACCTTGGGCGCGGATCCACCCTCCGAAATTTCGAGCGCCTCAGTGATGGTTGCGCGCGGTACGTCAGGCGTCGGTTCGATGATGGGAATCTCTGTCGTGAGCGTCGGCAGATTCGCAAGTGAGGCCAACAGCGTCACTCGGGGCACGACACCAATAAGTCGTCCCTCTGAATCCACAACGGCGACTGGCAGCGGGCTTTCAACCGAGAGCTCAAAGAGTTCAGCGATGAGTTGATCTGGTGACACGACCGACAGCGTTGGCTTCAACGCAGACTGCAGGTCACTTCCACCGTCGCGCACGAGTCGCAACATGTCTTTATCTCGAACGACGCCAAGGAGCTTGCGCCCATTGGACGTCACGAAGCACGCTGACGTCTGGAGGTCACGCATGGTGCGCAGCGCCGCACGTGGCCCCGCGCTTGCCGGTACGACTGCGCGCGGATGCTCCATGACATCACCCGCGGTCAGTACGCGTGCTCGATCTACGTCTTGCACAAATTGCGCTACGTAGTCATTCGCCGGGTCAGTGAGAATGTCGTTCGGCGTGCCTGTCTGTACGATGCGACCGTCACGCATCACAGCAATGCGATCACCGAGAAACATTGCCTCGTTCAAGTCGTGGGTAATAAACACAATCGTTTTGCCAAGCTCCTGTTGGAGTTCGACGAGCAGCTCTTGCATTTCACGTCGAATGAGCGGATCGAGAGCCGAAAAGGCTTCATCCATCAGCAGGATGTCGGTGTCTGCCGCAAACGCTCGCGCCAAACCAACTCGCTGCTGCATGCCTCCAGAAAGCTCACCGGGGAGAGACTGCTCCCAGCCGGCAAGGCCAACTCGGACGAGCCACTCTTGGGCCTTGCTGCGCCGCTCAGCAAGCGGCACACCTTTAACTTCAAGCGCGTATGCCGCGTTATCAAGCACCGTTCGGTGTGGCAGCAAGGCGAAGTGCTGAAAGACCATCGACATACGTTCACGTCGAATACGACGAAGATCAGTGCTTGACGCACCTGCGATCTCGTTGCCAAACACGGTGATCGAGCCGTCGGTGGTCTCACCGAGCCCGTTCAGCATGCGGATAAGCGTGGACTTGCCAGACCCAGACAGACCCATGACGACGAAAATCTCGCCGACGCGTACGTCGAACGAGGCGTCGATCACCGCGGCGGTGCCAAACTGGCGCACATCATCGCGGGTGGCGCCTGCTCGAAGCCGCTTCACGGCCTCCTTGGGGCGTCGTCCGAAGACCTTGTAGGCGTGGTCGACTGAGAGCGCTGTGCGTTCTGCTGTCGTTTCCAAATTATTGTCCTCCTGTGCGGGGTTTCCGCGGTTTTTGGGTACTCCAATTTGAGCCTCGACCGGGCGGCCGAAGCAAGAAGATGCCCTCATTCGACCCTATCCGCCACGCCCCACAGCGCGCACCTAGCAAACGCACAGAAAATGTGCCCTTTATCGCTCCGAGCTGGGGTTTCAAGAAATTTCGGTTGTTATTGCTTCGTTACCCAAGCCGCACTTTTTACCGAAAGTCAAACGCCGGAGGCGCTTGGGACTGCAGCCCCAAGCGCCTCGCATTCACCCAGAAACCCCACCGTCGGGCACCTCAAACGCACCCAGATCGACACCCAGGGCGCACGAGCAAAAAACCCATCCCCCAGTCGACAAAAAGTAACGTTTGCATAACTTACATGTTTCATTTTGTAAATATTGAGTAAATATTGACCTCGGCGGAATGTTTGTTACATCCGTCCCGGTCGCCCCCAACGCAGTGGATTCGACCGGTTGCATAGCGAGATATCAAAGGAGAACTCTCGAGATGAATACCCCCACACCTCCCCCAATAGGCACAACGACAGCACCGCCAGCCACCTCAACCCCAACCAAGAGTTCAATAGAAACGCGTGGCCTCGACCCAGTTCCACTCGAGGAACGCACAGTAGGAGGCTGGCACTTATTCCAGATCCTCGTCAACACGCTCCTCAACCCGGGCCTCATGCTCATCGGAGGATTGGCCGTCATCTCTGGGCTCACTCCGTTCCAGGCAGTAGGTGCCGTACTCGCCGGAATCGTAGTGGCGTTTGCGGTTTACATTGTGCTCGCAACCTTGGGAGTGGACTTCGGACTTCCCGGCATCGTCGCCACCCGTGCAACGCTCGGCATCGTGGCCTCTCGCTGGATAGTCTCAACTCTTCGAGCCCTCAGTTCAGCATTTTGGTTTGCGGTGCAAACCACAGCGGGCGCCTACGGCATTGTGTCTGCTATCAAGGGGCTCACCGGCCTCTCCCTAAATTTCATTGCTGTCTGCCTCGTGTTTGGCATTCTGCAGCTTCTCGTCGCGGTCAAGGGGTACAGCAGCCTCACCTGGCTTTCACGACTCGCATTCCCCGCCAAGATGATTGGTCTGCCCTGGATCGTCATCGCCTTGCTCATGGTGGGAGATCAGAGCCTGTCCGAGGTGCTCGGCTACAACGCAGGAGGCGCTGGGCAGCTCATCACTTTCGCAATCTTCGCAAATACCGTTGCGGTCACCTGGCTAAGTCAAGTGACTGATGCTGCAGATTACTGCCGCTACACCGCTTCACGCAGATCCATGTGGATTGCCACGAGCGCCGCCGCGCTGATCGGCGCAGGCGCCTCTGCAGCCTTCGGTGCATTCGGTGCAGCATGGAGCAAGGGCACAAGCGGAAACACCTTCGAAGTGGCGGGCGCCGCAGGAGTCGGCACGATCACGCTCGTTGTCATCCTGATTGTGCTCGTGCTCGAAAACTGGACTGTGAACGTCATGAACCTCTACACCGGAGGCCTTGCCCTCAACAACCTGCTTCCAAATGTAGGCAGACTCTGGAGCACGCTTATTGTCGGCATGGTCGGCATCGGGCTTGCGCTCCTCCCTCAACTTGCAAACAGATTTACTGACGTGATTGCGAACGCCGGCCTAATCTTTGCACCGCTCGCTGGTGTGCTCGTCGCCGACTATCTCTTCATCCGTCGAGGAAACATCGACCTCTCACAGGTCTTCCGTGTGGGTGGTGCCTACTGGTACCAGGGCGGCTTCAACATCAGTGCCTTGTTCTGGACGGCGGTCGGCGGAGTTGCGTACGTCGTTATTCCAGATTGGTGGATTCCAGCTGTACTCACCATCCTCGTTTCTGGACTGGGATACCTCGCCACGGCACGGATACTTCACGGCCCGTCACTCATGCCAGCTACAAGCTCGCACTTCTCCGAGTAGCTAAATCACGCACACAACACAGTCAGGACAGAAGCCTTATGTCAGATATGAAAAACATGCTGAACACCGTCAACGCTTGGTTTGATTCCCATGCCGATGAAGTTGTTCGTACAGCGCAAGACCTCATCAAAATTCCGTCAGTGAATCCAAAGTTTGACCCAGAGGCGAGCCCAGGAGGCGAGGCGAACGTACAAGAGTACATTTCGTCGAGGCTTGCAGAGAGTGGCATCGAGTCTTCAGTCACCGAAGGACTCCCTGGACGTCCCAACCTCCACACTGCCGTCGATCCCGAGGCACCTCGAACACTCGTCTTTAACGGACACATCGATGTTGTTCCGGTTGGGGATACCGCTACATGGCACACAGATCCGTTCGGCGGAGAGATTGCCGGCGACAGGCTCTTTGGCCGGGGGGCCGTCGACATGAAAGGTGGCGTAGCAAGCGCCCTCACAGCCATCCGAGCCCTCCAGGAGTGCGGATTCGCGCAGCAACACGCGCTCGCTTTCCATTCAGTTGTCGATGAGGAGGCAGGTGGCGCTGGCACTCGTGCATTGCTATCACAATTCTCAGCTCCCACGGCAGTCATCGTCAGCGAACCGACAGACGAGGAAATTCAAACGACAGAGGGCGGCCTTGAATGGGTTCGAGTCACACTACGCGGGCAGAATGGGCATTCCGCATGGCGGTACGCCGATCTCTACCCGCAACGCATCGGAGATCCACTTGAGGAAATGAATGTCAACGTGATTGACCTGGTCTCTGACCTCACCCGCGAGATTCGACAGCTTGAGTGGGATTGGGCAATGACCCGACGCCACCCGCTTTTGCCGCCAGGGTTTACCACCATTTCCCCGGGAGTCCTCCGTGCAGGAAGCGGGATAGGAGCGGATGGACTCCCGCTGCTCTACGACAACCCCGCGATGATTCCCGACACGGCAGTGATCGACTTTGACATCAAATTCTTCCCTGGTGAAGAGTCGACTGTCCGACAAGAATTTGAGTCATGCGTATTGCGCTGGGCGGCTCGCCACCCTTGGCTCAGAACGCATACACCAACCTTTGAATGGGAACTCAAGGGTGTCTGGTTCCCTTCCATGGATACCCCAGCTGACGACCCCATCGTTCAGGCACTGTCACAAGCTGTGACGAGCCAGAACCGTCCCGCCACAATATCGGGCTTTCCAGCCGTGGCGGACGCAGCTTTCTACAGCCATGCAGGAGCGGCATCGCTCATCTATGGACCAACAGGGGCAGGGCTCCACGGTCCTGACGAATGGGTCAGCATTCGATCACTCAGGAACGTATCACGCTCGCTCGCGCTCACGGCTGTCCGCTATCTCTCTGGTGACTCCCTAACGTAACTGCCCCGCTCTCCCCTTTTTGCTGGGACTACTCACCCCAGTAAAAAGGGGAGAGCCATACGTATGAATATCCCTCGGGAGTAGTGCGTCACACAATAATCGCCAGCATGCGCGTCGGGACACAAAAACACCCCTCAACTTCACCTGAAAATCGGTGAAGTTGAGGGGTGTTTCACTTACCCACTTGTGCCCCCGGAGGGATTCGAACCCCCGACCCTCAGTTGAGCAGGGTTATTTTGCCCGAGCGGGAGGCAGCGGGATGCAATGGCACTTTACCTGCTCTGACCTTGGGTTTGTGTGGCACCGACTGGAACCGCGCGGGAGGCGTCGGGAGGCGTCGGGAGGCCATCGTATTTAGCCATCGTGTCCCAATCGTGTCCCGATTTTGGTGAGCGTAGACTCCAAATCATGATTACTGCGCGGGTCCTGGTTCGTCTCAACGGCATCACCGAGGACATGCCTATCCAAGGGCGAGAAGCACGCGTTAGGTCATTTGAACACTGTGCACGCAATGCACAAGAGTTTACTGACCGTGCAATGCAGGCTTCGCATCGCTATATGAGTTGGAGACGAGAATAGAAGTTCTCTCGGCTGCGCACTGGGCCAATGGCCGCGTGTTGCGTCCCCTCACGAGTCTGGTTGAGCGCTTCCATGCTCCGCATGCGCAACTTTTGCATCACACGGACCAGTTTTGGGTCCGAACGGAAGTCTGCAGAGTAGGAGTGCGCGCGTACTGGCGCATCCTGTTGGTACAGGTGAAAAATCGGAACCGCGTTCGGGACGTAGACATTCCATCCATGTGTGAAAAGCTGCATCGCTCGAATGAACTCGTCACCTAGTGAAGCATCTCGTATCTGCTCGACTTCAGAACAGATGGTTCCAGCAGAGAACTGGAAGCCACCAGCTACGAGCAGCGCAGGGGTTCCCCCTGGGCAGGGCTCACCTCCAGTCTGCCTGGGAACTCCAGCTTCGTCCTCACCTGCCGCAACGATCTTGTGGGGCGACGCCTGATACAAAGTCGCTGTCGATTCATCGTTGATGACAAATCGTCCTGGGTAGCACGAAAGCACTGCCCGATCATCAGCAAGCGACTCAAAATCACCGATCAACGCATCATCCCAACCTTGCGCAAATCGGGTGTGTGCATCTATCTGCAAGGTGAAGTCTTCGCCTTGCCACATGCGATCCGTAAGCCTTCGCGCCCATCCGATACCGCGTGCCAGCGTCCAGTCAACTTGGAAACTCGATACGCGTGAGTCTTTTGACACGATCGAGAGTTGATCGACGGTCTCCGGGCCAGCTTGCTGGACGATCGCGAACTTCACTCGTTTCGGGTTTGACGCTGTTTCCCACGCAGACGCGATCGTTCGGGCCAGCTCAGGGTCCCTGTAGCTTGCGATACGAACAAGTATTGAACGGTCACTCATTGCTTCTGCCGAGCGCAGCGTACGAAGACCGCAGCGCTGACAAATACTGCGCCGGTAGCTGCAATCAATGATCCGAGCATCGTGGCGAGACCCAAAGACTGCGAGCCAGTCACCGCAAGCTGTTCCGCCGAGGTCCCCGGCAGAGGCGTTCCTGGAACCGTCTCGGGCACCTTCGGGGGAATCGCCGCCTCTGGGTCTTCAATGTCGGGCTCCACAGGCTTGTCAGGTGCGTGAATAATTTCCACTTCAGGAGCCTCTGCACACGCGCTACCACCCGGCACGGCCAACTGAACCACGTTTGGGTCGCCGGGTATGCCCGTCACAGGAGTATTCGGATCTTTCTGCGCCGTGGTCGTTCGTTCGGGAGACTGCACGCAGACTGTGTTCGTCAGCACAGCGTCACCGAGCCCGAGATGTGGCGCAACAAAGCTCAGCACCCATTCGCCATTCTGATCGTAAAAACCAGAACCTACGAGCTTGTTGCCGACAACTTCAAAGTCACCACGGCCCTGCTCCAGAACAAACTCGTCTGGCACGAGTCCGCCCGCCTCCTGGATGACGTCCGTCAGGTCTTCTGCAACCGAGAAGTACTCTGGAACCTCTGCGCCTTCCGGACGCTTGACTGTGATGGTGTATTTTACATCTGGAGCTGATTGAAGCACCAGCAACCGGTCAACGTCCTTAGTGACGAGTGGCGCGGGGTGCGCAACCACAACAGGCAGAGTGGTTCCCCCTGCAGGAGCGTAATCCCAACGCTCGCCATTGAAATCATCGGTGCCACGAGTTTCAAACGAAGCAGGTACTCCCAAGACCCCGTCTCCGCCAGGGGCCACATCAACTGAGAATTTCACTTCGAACTCGCGAGGGGCATCCTCATCAAACTCACCATAGAACTCGACCGTGTTCCCGACCATTTCCATCGTCAGGCCATGCATTGGAGTTGCCTCAAGCGTGTCCAGAACGTCATCGATTTCCAGCACGTCATCAGCGATGCTACTGAGGTCCACCCTCAGCTTGAATGCGTCCATCGGATACAACCATCCTGGCTTCCACTGGTCCGTGCGCAGGCTGAACCGGAAGTTCACAGTTTCGCCAGCACCAGCCACACTGGTGGTAGACACGTTTGCTTCAAATGGGATGGTCTGCTGGTATGCGCCAGTAAACACGTCCCGGAAATTGTATTCATACTCAGCGATGGGCGCAGCATGCGCCGCGGCTGCCGGCAGAAATGCAGTTCCGACAGCAGCCACCGCAGCACAGACACGCAGAGCATTGCCAACGCCACCCTTTGCAATGGCTTTAGAATCGCGATTCTCGGACCTCGATGCAACTGCTGCGAAATCACGTGCGTTCATCTTATTTTTTCCTCGGCTCCCTCAATATTCCCCATTGCGCCTCAGCGAGCATAACCGACTCATTTAATAAACCACAACTGTTCATTAAATGACCTTGAACTCAAATACATGCCCAACATTCCGACTTTCCCAACGCATTTGTGTGTCGACAGTCGCGCCCACTCTCGTACGCACAGGAATGCCGTGGGAGTCCAATGCAAGCCGTGCAACGCACTCCCGAGCGTGAATGGCGCATGTACGACCGCGAGTGCGTCGCGATCATCTGCCACGTATATATAAGGTCACCCTGGCGACTCTTGGCTATACCGATCAGTCACATACGATCCCAAACCAGAACGGCGCATGCTGCTCGGATTCTTCCCATCACTCGAGATGGCAGCATACGTGACTTGGCGCACCTGGGATCTTCAAGACCGTCTCGTGTAATCGCACTACGTTGCTCACACACCGTGGGAAACGTTCGATCGGTGAAGTAGCCCACAGATCACGTCACGCCCTTCCACGTGAACGTGAGCAGGCTGAAACTGGGCGCATGCAATCACCGATACGACCAGACGGCTACCTGATTCCTCTCGGCGCTCCCACGTGCCCGTACTGCACTGCAGCGTACATAGCTTGGTGGCCAGCTGGCTGGTGAGAGTGCGTGCGCTGCGATTGGGCGATGATTCCAAATACTAAAAGCGCCACGCACCACACGCAGACAGAAGGTAATTAGCACCCTGACCTGGACTTGCTTAGCAAACGCACAGGATCTAAATGCAACAAATGCAAAACAAAGTGATAGAATTAACCGTCTGCACCAGGCGCAAAGATTGAGCCGGGTCCACGCCAATGAACCCGGCTCCATAAACTAGATCAAGCCCTGTTCTTGCAGGAACCTGAACAAACAAAAGGTCGCCCCACCAACTCGGTAGAGAATCCTCCACCAGTCAGGTGGGGCTTTCTTCTGTCTTCGTCCACAATGATGACAAGTAACTGCCATACACGTCTCCTGTTCTTGAGTAATACCGTACAAAAATGCGGGGGTACTCTTCCAAGGGGCAGGAGACAACAAGATCATAGCGAACTCACTGCGGTATTTGCACATTTGTTTTGCTCATGCGGAAAACGCCCCGCGCCCGCCCATACAAGGGTGAACGAAGGGCGCTTCTTTTACTCACCACGCTTGCCTTGTTCAACGTCGACGAGGGCGGGATCTCTCCTACGGCTCAGAGATTCCTGTGACCATGCGTCTTTTGGTTGATTCTCGCAGTCCGTTGCGGAATATTGGGAAACCTCACGACGAAAGGAAAACTCATGGGATTTCTGGAAGACGCAAAAGAGACCGCCGAGGCTGCCGCTAAGAAGGTAAGCCGATCAGTTGAAGACACCATCGATCGCGCCAAGGACAAGATCGACGAGGTGAAGGCTGAAGCCAACGTAAAAAAGGCAGAAGCTGAACGTGACGCAACCAAGGCTCGCAACGAAGCCAAAGAAGACCTCCGCGACAACTAGCTCGTGAAACACGAAAATCAGCCCCTCATTCCCGAAGGAATGAGGGGCTGATTCTATTACTGCGCGTAGAGTGGCTCGTACGACGGTCAGGCATCACCGCGAAGAACGATCTTCTCCGCAGAAAATCAGTTGTCTAAATGCATGTGAAGGGGATGATGCTAACAGAGCCGTCACTGAGCTGGTGTGTTTTTGCTGGGCATGATGATGAGTTTTGACGTGCGTGCCTGATACCGCTGATACTCGGGGTCATCACCCCACTTCTCCGCTGCCTTTTTCTCAAGCGTGGGGATTCCACTCACTTTGGTGAGCAACAAGATCACAAACACAGGGGAGAAGAGTGCAACCCACTGCCACCCGTGGAGGGCTGGAGCGGCGATAAGGAGTACTCCGATCCACAAGATGATTTCACCGAAGTAATTTGGGTGTTGGGAGACTGACCAAAGTCCCGTACTGATGAAGCGGCCATGGTTACGCGGGTCAGTCTTGAAACGGTTCTTTTGCACGTCTGCGACTACTTCAATTGTGAAGCCGATCAGCCACAGCGACAGTCCGACCCAAGTCGTCCAGTCAAGCGGCGCGGTGCTTGATGATGTAAGCGAAATCCAAGCGGCCGCGGCGGTCAGACTCACCCATAGCGCCTGCAATGTCCAGACCAAAAAGAAGCGAAGTTTTGATGTCTTGATGTCATCAAAACGGTCGTCCCCGCCTGAGCGAATATTGCGAGCAAACAGGAAGCTTCCGAGTCGAGCTGCCCACACGATCACAACGCACGCAAGGAGAAGGTCCCGCACGTCAACTGATGGTGACAAGACGATGAGCACGGTTGTCACCACAATATACGTGATGCTACCGGTCGCATCAAAATAGCGGTCTGTTTGTGCGAATGCTGACGGGATGAAGGCGAACCACTGCACGAGGAAGGTCAGCAGTACTGCAAACGCGAATCCAGGAATCGTTGGTAGTGGACCAGAGCTGCTGAGGGTCCATCCGCCTTGACTTCCGGCTAGTGCAAGTAGCACGCCAAGAGCGATGACGGCGCCAATGATTACGGTCAGTGCGATCGGATGAGGCTTGGTCATGGTGGTTCTTCCTGTAGACGTTGTGGGGAGAAATGCGGACTATGTGGTGCGGTCGGGTGAGTACAAACGTGCAATGTAGGGACCGCTCGCTTCGAGTAGTGCTTGCCGTTTTAGCTTCATAGTCGGGGTGATGAAGGCCCCTGGGTTTTCTGTACCGAGCGCTACCAACGACCAAGATTGAGCTCGTGCACCAGGTTGCATTTCGGCGTTGGCATTGGAAATGGCTGTAGCGATTTCGTGGTGTAAACGTTCGTCGACGATGGCGGTGAATGTAGGTGAGTTGAGATCCTCGAGTGGGGCCTCATTTCGTGCTTGAAGCCAGGCCTGAACGGCTTCTGGGTCTATCACAACAAGTGCCGTGAGGTAGGGGCGATCATTTCCGATGAGTACTGCGTGAGCGACGAGGGGATGCAGCTCGACTACTTGTTCCCATCCTTCGGGTGAAATAGTCCGACCCGTTGAGGTGACGAGTACATTTTTGAGTCTGCCTGTGAGCGTTAGTGATCCGTATTCGTTGAGATGGCCGAGGTCACCAGTGCGAAAGTAGCCATCAATGAACGCGGAGGCAGTGTCTTCAGGGTTTCGATACCCGGGAAAGACGCCGATCCCTCGAGCGAGAATTTCGCCGTTTGGCGCGATTCGTACCTCATTCCCAGGAAGTGGTGTGCCAACAGAACCGGCAGTGAGCGAACCCGGCCGTGTGCCGGTGAGGGGTGCTGTGGTTTCAGTGAGCCCGTATCCCTCAATGACCGAAACTCCAATGCCGGAGAACAGCTGGGCAAGTTCCGGTCGTAACGTTGCAGCGCCTGAGAGTAGAAACTCCATTCTTCCGCCCATCACTGCTCTGAGCCGCGAGAAGAATAGTCGGTCAAAGATTGCCCATCGGACACGGAGCGTGACAGGCGCTGCCTTCCCAGATTCGATGTACTGCGCGCGGACAATTGCCGCGTTTCGAGCCCAGCGCCAAAGAGGAAGGAGATGCTTCTTCTCCGCAGCAAGAGCCACTGCGGACTCGATTTTTTCGAGCACTCGCGGCACGACGACCAGGAATGTCGGCCTGAGTACTGATAGCGCCTGGACTGCCTCTTTGGGGTTGGCTAAGTGAGCGATACGCATGCCGTTTGCAATGCAGATCAGTTGAAGCGCGCGTCCCAGTACATGAGTGAGTGGGAGAAATAGAACGGTATTTCCTTGCTCGTTCACCACGTCCTGGTAAGCGGCGGCGGTATTGAGTACTTGCCCAACGAGGTTTCGGTGAGAGATGAGTGCTGCTTTAGGGGTTCCTGTGGTTCCTGAGGTATACACGATCGTCGCAACGTCGTCCAAGTTGGCGCCGGTTCGGCGGACTTCTAGCTCTGAGTCGGTCACTGAGTGCCCGAGCGCGCAGAGAGCTTCGAGTGAGTTTGGGCTACCGGGTTCGAGGAGCCAATTTGTCGGAACCTGAATGTTGGCCGCAAGTGCTGCGTCAAATAGCAACTTACGATGCTCCTGTGTGCCTGTAAAAGCCGCGACTGGTTTTGCGTCCGAAAGAATACTCGCGAGCTGCCCGATGGGTGCGGTATCGTACACAGGCACAACGAGCGCACCTGCAAACAGTGCGGCCTGGTCCACGACAGCCCAAAGGTACTGCGTTGGCGCCAGGATAAGAACGGCTTCGCCAGGCTGGACGCCGCTTGCGAGTAGCCCCTTGGCGACACTCTGAACCTGCTCAAGAAACTCGCTCGTGCTCACTGGAGTCCAAGGAACATCCATATTGGCGCCTGGTTCGCGTATTTCGAAAGCAATGTGGTGAGGAGCCACGAGGTTTCGCTGTGTGAGGAGATCGGTGACATTGCGAAGCTGCTCGATATCCACTGCCGCTGGGGTCGAGGCAAAGTTTTCCCGGACGATTGTGGACGTGTGCGCAACGGGCTTCTTGTGAGTCACAGTAACCAACTTAGTGCAATTTTAGTTAGCCTGGTTAGATATATACAGGGCTAAGTATCAGCGCATCACGAGCTAGCTAACAAGCCCTGTTTGAATTCAACATAACCCAGCCTAGAAAATGCGCTCCTCAATCAGCGAGCTAGACCGTGATACGCCTGGAGCGCGTGTGTTCTGGTGGATTTCAAGTCGATAATTTTCGGCAAGGTTAAACTATATGGCGCCCATTTACCGACATACGCACCGTCTGCGTCAAACTTCTTTTGTTGCAGATCGGGGTTAAAAATGCGAAAGTACGGGGCCGCGTCTGCACCGCACCCAGCCACCCACTGCCAGTTGAATGGGTTGCTTGCTTCATCTGCGTCAACGAGGGTTTCCCAGAACCACGCTTCACCTAATCTCCAGTCGAAGCCCAGGTTCTTTGTGAGCAACGAAGCAGTAATCATGCGCACACGATTGTGCATGAAGCCTGTTTGCCAGAGTTCCTGCATTCCGGCATCAACGATTCCAAAGCCTGTGCGTCCTGACTTCCACGCCACGAATGCTTCGTCGGTTTTGAGACGCCAAGGGAACGCGTCAAAGCGGCTGTTGAGGTTGCGCTTGTGCAACGGACCAAGGTGAAATTCGGTGTGCTTCGCGAATTCACGCCAACCAATTTCGCCCAGGAACAAACCGACATCTCCTCCAGTTCGTAGCGTCCTGTGCCAAACCTGGCGGGGACTTATCTCTCCCCAGCGCAAATAGGGGGAAAGCTCAGATCCCGTGTCTTCTGAGGGAAAGTCTCTTCGAGAGTAGCGTTGCGCCCGGGTCTCGAGGAACTCCTCGAGCTTTTGTTGAGCTGCAGATTCGCCTGGTTGCCACCGGCTGGCAATTCCGGTCGCCCAGTCAGGAGCTGAGGGGGTTAACCTCCATTCATCCAAAGATTCACTCTTGGCAAGGTTTTGCGAGCTTTTCAAATGTTTGGGCACTGAAAGCGGTACTGCGGGGTCGCGTCCCGATGTACAAGTCCTCCAGAATGCTGAGTACACCTGGTACGGTTCACCTGACTGGCTCGTGACTGTCCAGGGCTCGAAGAGCACGTCACCAGGGTAGGAGTGGGCCGCGACTCCAGACTGTCGTAGCACAGCCTTGAGTTTCGCATCATGCTCACGGGCCGGCCCATAGCGGCGATTCCAGAACACTCGATCTGCTGCACATTCAGTTACTACAGCGGGGATAACTTCTTCTGCAGCCCCGCTTCGCAAAACAAGTGGGATCCCAAAATGAGTCAGCGATTGCTGCAGGGAATGAAGGGAATGGTGCAACCACCACTTTGCGGCGCCACCGAGTGGCCGAATGTGTTCCGACACCTCATCGAGAAGGTAGAGCACCACAATTCCATCTGGATCTTCCGCAGCTGCGCTGAGAGCCGCATTGTCAGTCAGCCGCAGATCATCGCGGAGCCACACTAGGGTTGTCATCACACGATTGTACGGTCCTCGCTGCGGCGCCTATCCACGCACCAACGCGGCAGAACAAGTCAGGAGTAGAACGAATGTTTGTCACGCGTATTCGTACTGTGGTGTTATTGGATTGCTCGGCGGATATCGCGTGGGGTGCAGTTCATGATCCGGCTGTTGCAGCGCAGTTGTACAGGCCGATGCTCCAAATGCGTCCCAAAGCAGGGCGGCAGTTTCCACGAGAGTTTGTCTCTGGCTCACAAATAGATGTCGGAATATATTTTTTGGGCAGGTTCTGTGTCGGTTCTCAGCGGATCGCGATCGAGGATTCCTGTCAGGCGACATGCGCTTCAGCGCCAAGAACGATGCAGGATGTCGGGAAACCTTTGTCTGGACCTTTGGCACTTTTGCGTTATTGGCACCACGAAATTAGCATCAAGCCGGCGAGTTCATACACGAGTATTTGGAAGGACGAACTCACAGTTGGCGGGTTTTTTGCGCCGCTGTTCTTCGTGTTCCTCCAGGGTATGTGGCGTTGGCGAGGAGTAAAGCTGAGAAAGTTAGCAAGGCTTTGGGCTAAAGAACGTTTCTAGCGCAGGATCAGGGGATTGGCCCGAGCCACGATAACAACGACCCGTCTTCTCAGATGACCAAGTATCCGATCGATGCAAGTAGGACACTTCTTCCCTAACTACAGCGAGCGAAAGCAAATTCCATTCCTTTCTTGCTGCATCAAAACATCGGTAGCTCATGAATCTCTCTTGGACTCAGTGTGGCCGTCTCAACTGTTTATAGCTGCTGCGACGGCCACACTCTGTAGTCACTCTGAAACAGAGAGACTAATCATGCATAGTCAGATCAGCTTGGTCTTTCCGCCACGATGAATAAATCTTTTGCTTCCAAGCCTGGCTTTAGCAATCAAGCACAGTACTTGGAGCAAGCATTGTTCAAGTTGACTTTGGCAGGGCCAGCGCCAAGGTAGCGGGTGGACATTCTTCCTTGGCGCCGAGACGGCACCACATCACCAAAATCATCACGTCACCCATTGAGGGTGTCCTTATGCGTTGGGTTGCGTTCTCAGAGGATCACGTATGAACAGATCACCGCAAAAGTAGGCTTGTATGGCCCGTGTCTTTGAAGACGTGCGGACTGGTGGCACCGGCGCATCGCGCTGAACGTATCAGCACAAAATTCCCCGCACCTACCCAAACAAGGGTGAGCGCGGGGCGCAGTTGCGTTACTCGTTCTTGAACCTGCAGCACCCAAGCGGCGACGTGGCAATGCTGACAGCTCCGAGCTTCAACATCCGTGAAGTCCGGTAGCAAATGCATCCATCTCGATATTCAGCCGGGTGCAATGATCGATTCCTTACAAAAGCAATCAATAGTACTAAGTTTTGTAGCCAGTCGAAAAATGCCTTGACATTCCCCAGCCGTCGGAGTGAAATTGTGCAACAAACGAAAGGATTGATCATGGGATTCTTGGCATTCGTTCTACTGGGTTTGATCGCCGGAGCGATCGCGAAAGCGATTCTCCCAGGAAAACAAGGCGGTGGATGGTTCGCAACACTCATTCTTGGAGTCATAGGCGCAATGGTTGGCGGCTGGCTAGGATCGTTGCTCTTTAACGCAGACATAGACAAGTTCTGGTCTCTGTCTTCCTGGGCGCTTGCAATTGCCGGATCGATAATCGTTCTACTAATTTGGGGCCTCATCACGGGTCGCAAAAAGAACTGAACGCCGATTTGAATATGAGTGACGCGATGTTCTAGGTAAGACGCGCATCCGACTGTTAGGGCATCTACAAGAAGGTAGCTGACTTTGAATGTAGCTCCGAGATCGAAAAGCGTTCGAGCAGTTAGGTAACGATGCATTACGAACGCGTTCCGAATCACAGCGAGCAGCATTCTGCAACCGCTGCCTAATCCAGGAATCCTTTGGCAGGAAATGTTGTCGTCTAGAAAGAATCGTCCTTCACTCACGCAAGAGCGAAGGACGATTCTTTACATCCCCACAGCGCTAGACCGATGGGTAAGACCGCCTAAATCAACTGTTCTGGCCATGTCCGCAGATGGGGTAGCAACACTATAAATTTGGGACTCTAACCCTCTAAGCGCGTCGAAACTCCGCAACCATCGGACATTCAAACGGGTCTCGCGCAGCAAGTCCAACTTCGTTCAAATATCGAATGACAATCGCATATGAGCCGATGAGTGAAGTCTCCACGTACGGCACATCATGCTCCAAGCAGAATCGCTGAACAATTAGCCGTGCCTTCGCAAGCTTTGGCCGAGCCATACTGGGAAACAGATGATGCTCGATTTGATAATTCAGGCCACCCATAAAGATTGTCGCCCACCAGCCACCACGGATATTACGAGAGGTGCGGACTTGCTTTGTAAAGAAGTCAATACGCTCTCCCGCCGCAATAACGGGCATGCCCTTGTGGTTGGGCGCAAAAGATGCGCCCATATAGATGCCAAACACCGCAAGCATGATGCCAGAAAACGCGAACGCCATTCCGAGTGGCAGAAAAACAAAAATGGGCACGAAAACCAAAATGGTTCGGATGAAAATCATGCTCAACTCGCTCCAGCGAGATTTTACCGACTTCTCCGTTAATAGATATCGGAAACTATGTCCGTAGAGGTTCAAACCTTCCAGCGTGAGCAGGGGGAAAAATAGCCACCCCTGACGTTTGGTTATGAACTTGCGAAGTCCGGTAGCCGAGGCTGCGTCTTGTTGCAGGAAGGAAATGGTATCGACTTCAATGTCGGGGTCTCTACCTTCCATGTTTGGGTTAGCGTGGTGTCGACTATGTTTCGAGTCCCACCACGAGTAACTAATACCAACAAACGCCGTGAGTACCCGGGCAAGTGCATCATTGGAAGGACCGGCAGTGAGAATCTGTCGATGTCCCGCTTCATGTGCTAAAAATGCGACCTGAGTAAACAGCAGTCCCAAACAAGCTGCAACAATGAGTTGCAGCCAGCTCTCGCCGAGAATAATTGATGCCGCCAACACGAGCAGAAAACCGAGAAAGATCGAGAATCCCGTAAGTATGTAAAACCAGGGGCTCCGAGACAACAGACCTAGCTGCCGTATCTCCTGAGAGAGTCGCGTATATGCGCGCGCAATATGCGGAAAATCCTCTTTTCGGGCAAAAGTCTTACGGAGAGGACCCAGTGTGCTGACAGCGTCAGCGAGAATGTCAGAGATGTATGAACCTATTTCCTAAGGGCGGCCACTGAGCGTTTCACGCAGAGTCAGCGTTTCAAGCTTCAGCAAGTACCGTTTAGTCAAATGTAAGTCACATCACATGCAAGGTCACCCATATGTTCTTGCCTGACAGCGAAGTACCAGGAATTGACACTTCGCTGCCTCGAAGAAACTTTTAGATAACCTGGATGTTGGCTGCCTGGGGACCTTTCGGACCCATCTCAGACTCGAAGGAAACCTTCTGGTTTTCCTCAAGGCTGCGGTATCCAGCACCGTTAATTGCTTTGAAATGAGCGAAGAGATCGGCGGACCCGTCATCGGGGGCAATGAAGCCGAAGCCCTTGTCAGCGTTGAACCATTTCACTGTTCCTGTTGCCATTATTGTTTCCTTACGTTGTTTGAAGACCTAGACGGTCAGTTATGCCTCGGCAGTTCCGCCGGGGAAAACGAGTGGCATGGCTTTTAGAACTTGCCGCACCGGGTAGACGATGTGTGACTAGAGATTCCACCAATGCGAATGCCCCTACCATGGAGCTCATTTGGGCCAGCTCAGTGCTGTGCGAATCATAGACAGTGAAGTTGTCTTCGTCGTCGATCGCGACAAAGCCAGCAAATTCTCCGCTGTTATTTGCAACGTAGACGTCATGATCAACTTGGGTCCAGGATACGTCTGAGTAAGCCACGGTGGTAGCAGGGAAAAAATAAAAGACCAATCAAATTCGAGCAACCACATCTAGAAGTGAGATTCATCATCACTTCAATCAAGTGCTTGCTTCCTCGCAAATATGCAGAGGTTGTAAGAATGTCGGCCTGAACTAGATGTTCAGCAGAAACACGACATTACAATCTAAAACTATACACCACCGCCGAGAGAAACTGCACCTTCTATGCGCTTTGCCGCTAAAAGCATGCCGATTGCCACGAACCGGAGGAACAATGAAAATCAGATCCGACAACTGCTTCGGCGAGCTGCAATCACGTTTCGACGCGAATGCGGCAAAGGAAACGCTCCGGGAGCTCGACGAACAGTACGCAAACGGAGAGCTGGAACGCCGCACGTATTTTGAGAAGAAACGCTCCCTCGTCCAACTATTCATAAAAGCCACAACAAACCCGAGGCGCAAACACCGCGAAGAAAACTTCGACGGCGATTAACTAGGAAGCAACGCCCACCATCACTCGATGAGGCGTCAGGCTGTCGAATCTTCGCGTTCATAACGGTTCTTGCGTTTTCACTGCCTCTTTCTGACGCTTTAACTCAGGAAACAAGAAACCCCCTCGTGTGGCTGAGGGGGTTTCTTTAAACGATGGTCACTCTCGCGTTAGCTTGAACGTCTTTGTGACGCCTACTGCTTCGACGGTGTATGACAGAACTCCGTCTTCATAGCTGAAGTCCTTGCTGTCAGACGTTGAGGCCATCATTGCTGCGGCAGTGGCTTCAGCGTCTCGTGTCGACGTGAAGTCGTATTTGTCATCGGTGGTGTCTGGTGCAGGGAAAGTTCCTACCCAGTAGACCGCGGTGGTTCCTTCTGCTTCGTTTACCCAGTCGATCGAGATGGTGTCAGCGGTAATAGTTGCAACCTGCGTGCCCCCATCAGCTTCTTCGTCGATCCATTTTCCAGTGAGGTTGAGCGGCGCTGTTTCTTCTGCAGGCGCCTCGTTTTGCGCCGAAGCACCTTCAGGTGTGGTGGTCGAGCATCCTGTGAGCGCAATGACGGTAATAAATGCGCCAGCTATGATTTTCTTCATAGTTCTCATTATGACTGGCCGTGCCGCGATTTGCTCACAACAGGTCTCACTGTCATTGCAACTGGGACGCATTGACGTTCGCATACCTTTGTAGTGGTGGGGTTCCCTGTGCCTGGCATCCAGTGTGTGAAGTGCGCCACCGACATTGCCGTGTGGCGTTGATGCTGGTGATGATGCAGACATAGGGAAGAAGATCCGACGCGATGGCCGGGAAGTTTATGTCTCGGTGTTCGACTGGATTTATTCACAAGGCAGTTGGGGTTCAGCATGCCGCATCCTATGCTTGTGCCATGAGGAAAATTTCAATACTTGTTGCAGCAAGCGCGTTTGGACTCCTTCTGACAGGCTGCTCCGCCACTGACGCCAAGGAAACTTCAGTAACCAAAGAACAGACCTCAGCAAACCAGAACAACTCTTCTGATGAATTCTCATTCGCTGACATCAAGTCATGCGAAGACATTAAGCCTTTCGTTGAGACATGGACCGAAGGGTTCGTTCCATACGATTGGAACAACGTTTCAGAAGATGCTGTTCAATGCGGCTGGAACACTCCGCCCGAGGAAGTCACTCCAGAAAATGCACGCTCCATCGAGGTAAACCTGTCGAAGGTTACCGAGCGGCCCGATTACAGCCCACTTGAGAATATGAGCGGCTACGAGGCCATCAGTGACGATTGGGTCAAGGAGAACGGCGGACAGGCCTACTCGATGACTGTCGACATTGGCTTGTCAGCTGTCATTGGCACGACTATCTGGGTTCCAGGTGTTGAGGTCACAGTTTCTGGGGGCAGGTGGGAGAACCTTCCAGAGCTTGATGGCGCCGCAGCGCTGGAAGTAGCAAAGATGATCCTCGGCGCTCAGTAAGCACTTGGGCGCCTTTTTGCCTCGGTATTTACCAGCTTCTTCTGCAGTGCGTGGTGCGTTCGTTTGCGCGCAACGACTTGCGAACGCACCACGTCTCTCCGATCCACCGCGAGAGTGTCGTTTTCTTCCTTCGGCACGACTGGCCGATACGAACAGTGCATGACGCATCATGGAAGACATGACTAGGTGCGTTCTTACGGACAAGAAGAACGCACCTAGAAACACGAAAGCCACCCTGCAAGAGAGTGGCTGATTTTTGCGACAAGTATTCCGCGCACTAAAAAAGTTAGTGCGAATCTACTGGAATGTCAACAACCTCCCCGGTGAGTTCCTGCAACGCAACCCATTCAACTTCGGCCTTTATGCCTTCCGCAAGCGCGGTGAGATCAGCCCTGGTCACCCACATCTTCCCGCACGCATGGCATTCAGGGATCACCGCACGTCCTGGCTTCACCTGGATACGCACAGCCCACTTCATCGGGCGCTCGTCAGGCTGGCCAGGTTCTGGTTCTTCCCCTTCTGGGATCTTCTCAGCGCCACACTCAGGGCATGCACCGGTGAGCTCGTACTCCCCTGGCGGATCGAAATGATCCTCAATGCGATGCACCCACGTGTGGAACATGGCGAACATGCGCTCGGCCTCGTTGAGGCGGCCGCCAGCTTCCTCTGCTTTCAACGTTGAGTGCAGGTGTTTGGTTGCGTCGAGCAGATCACCGGTGCTGTCTTGTCGGTAATGGTTGAGCCATGCGCGCACCCCGGCGTCGATGGTTTCGTACATTTCGACGGCTTTCACGTCGAACATGTCACCGGTGCCGGATCCGCCGCCACGCGTACGCCCAAGGTTCGGGTAGCGTGCTTCTCGCAGCATCTCGAGCAGTGGCGGGCATTCCCCGAACGTGTCATGCACTGGCACAGTGTGTGTTTCGGTGAGCCGGGTTACGGCTCGTTCAGTGGTTTCCATGTTCCCCTCTCATGGGTACAGAAAAGCCCCGGTTGAGTTCCGGGGCTAGATATGGTGTTGCTATGGATTACTTCACAATTGCTATCATCGGGCGGATCGCATTTTGGCTCTTCGGCGTGATCGTCGGCCTTTGGATTCTTTGGGCGATCATCCGAGGTGCAGTGTTATCAGCACTCCGTAAACATGCTGAAGAGATGACAGATCAGCAAGGTCGACGAACGGTATAGAAAAGCCGCCCGAACCCGGTAAGTTGAGTGGCATGGATGAAAAGAAGTTCGAACTGGGTGCTGATGTTCACGTCATCGGTGGGATCCGCGGCGTTGTCGTGGATTACCGTCCACTCCCATCAGGAATCGTTGCCCTGGGAATCATGAACAGCAACGGACTGATCGAGTACCACAATAAGAAGACCGTCCAGAGCTCAGAAGGCCTTGGCGGTTACCCTCTCAGGTTGATCTAGTCACTACCTAGCATGTTCTTTCAGCAGCCCGAGTATCGCGTCAGCATCGTCCAGGTTTTCCCGTTCAACGCATCGATACTCGGGCTCTCGCGTTGATGCGAGACGCTGCGCTTCAAACCCGGATTCAGTGAGTTCGTCTTCCCGCTGACCTGGATACTCTTCCGCTGAGGCTTAAAGTTCAACAGTCACTTACAGTCTCCTCATTCTTGAACCTAGAAAAGCCGCCCGAACCTGGATAGGTTGAGTGGCATGAGTCACTTTTTCATCAGCGACGAGACAAAAGCAGAATGGGTCAAAAGCGGTTCGCCATATTGCGAACATCCTGAGTTCAGGCGCGACCGTAGTCGGATCATGAAGGATTTCACTGATTCGTATTGCACAACTTGCGGCGAAATTTGGAGCAATATGCCTAGCGGGCAGCGTCCTGAAGCGGTTGGGATTCGGTAGTCAAATTCGTTGCTTCGGAGAGCGCGAGTAGCGCCTCAGCGATCTCTAAAGCGTGACTGCCGATGGATTCCTCGCAGTCGAGTTCGCCACGACAAGCCTCCTCAGGGAATCTGATGGAGCACAGTGCCATTGCGATCTGTTCTCGTGTGGGTGTGAGCTGTGCTTGCGCCCACACGGCACCAGCGGCAAACGCTTTCTGACGCAATCGGCGGCTCTTATTAATCGCTGGCAGGTCTACACCTATGGGTGGGTAACGCTGTGCTGCTTCCGCTTCCGCTGCGGCTCGAATATCAACGGTCATCGCGGCACCCCACAAATCCCACACGCCTGACCGCCAGCGTTGAGCCAAGCCCGCCGGTGATTGCCGTACTGGCACGGGTGTAGTGCTGGCGCCTGGCTGTTGAACTCGTGGATCGCGATTTGCTGAATTTGCTGTGGCTCACTCATCGCTCTTCTCCCTCCCTGTATCGAGAGCAGCGACCGTGGGGCACGGCCAAGGCGCATGCCCGTACGGTGATTGGTAGCAGGTCAGGCAGTACGGCTCGTCATCGTCAGTCATCTTGCGATGTTTCGACTTGGCTCGTTCTATCGCTGCCTCAGCACACTCAGCCCGCGCGATAACTTCGTCGCGCTCGTCTCGCACAGCCACTAAGTCGTTGACCAGCCCTACGTTGATCTCAACCACTCGGTTGAGGTTTCGGTTCATGGTGGCGTGAGCCTGCTCGTCGCAGCTGTTTGCGAGCAGCGGTCGCAGCTTGGCAACATCAACCTCAGTCATGCTTTCTCCTTCGGTTCAGTATCGATTGTTTTTGTTGGCTGTAACTTTTGTGCGGCGTTCACACGACGATGGGCTAGTGTCACGTACAGGGCGCACACGCCCGGAAAAGAGGACAACGATATGTCCAAAGACAAAGGCCAGAAGGCTGTCAAAAAGCCTGCAGCAATGACTGCTAAAGAAAAGAAGCAGGCGAAGCGCAGTAAGAATGAAACTGCAGCCACAGCGCTGAGAATCAACAAGTAGTCTCAGGTGCCGCCCCTCTCAGAGGAGGCGGCACTTTTCTTTACTGCTTATGCTTTCTCTCCTTCGTTACGTCGATACGACTCGACCGCCTTGTCGAAGAACCAGAGTGGCTGCCAGCCTTGCCCGGCAATAATGCCGCGAATCTCGGTGAGCGCTTTCTCTGCGGCTGCACGCTCAACCTCAGCAAGCCAACGATCGAACGCCTCTGCATTCTCGTAGTGTGCATCAATGGACATAGCCTCAGCCTCGGTCTGTGGTTCTGAGAACCACTCACGCATCTGCTCAGTTGTTGGTGTGTACTTGATCACGACTCACCCCCATGCTTGTTTCCGCAAGCCCATGACGGTTCCCAGCTATCAAGATGATCGTTCGTGTAGCCGCCGACGAGTTTCATGAACCTGCCACATTTAAGGCACTTTCTGCTGTACTCACTCACTGCGCACCACCTCGCAGTTCTCTTGCCTGTGCTCGTGCGATCTTGCGCGACAGCTTTTCGGATGCAGTTCGTCCTTCTCCTACGTCGCGGAGAGCAAAGTAGGCGATGTCTGCGAGCTTCGCTTCATCCACCTGCACCGAGGTGAAAACAAAATCTTGGGATGTTTTTGTTTCCGTTGGCTTCTGTGGTGCGGCACCAGCAGCAGCCACAACACCCAGCCGTTGGAAAGGTGCGTAGCTGGCAGCTCCCTCTCTGATCCGACCAGACATCGCAAACACACCATCCGTGTGAAGGCGCCACACATTTCCCAGCCTGTCTAGATACAGTCCGGGTTCCGTCGGTTGCACAGCGAGATCCGCTTGGGTTGGGTTAAACGTCATGGGGTTTCCTCCTCATCGTCGTCTTTGAGTTCTTCGCTCATGTGGTGGTGTCCACACATTGGCCAGATCGCCCCGCACCATGAGCACTGTGGCCCGTTGCCTTCGAGGTCGAACATTGGCTGCGCGGCGCGGGCGCCGAACCGTTCGGTAAAGTTCACGATCCAGTCGGCCATCCGCTCGGCCTGCTCGCGGTCAGAGATCTCGAACTCGTGCATGATCCGGTCGACAAAGATGCGTGCCGCCTTGAACTCGGGCGGCTTCGACATCAACGGACGTGAACCGCTGTTGTCAATCAAGATCCCTTCAAACTCGCTCGGCAGTTTATCGGTCATGGATTCTTCCTTTCGATTGTTTGCCCGCATGCTTCACACACGGGCGGGATCATCGCCGCGAGCTCGTCAGCCAAACCGATCGGCTCGGCCTGACGTTCAAACTCACGAGACAGGCCATGTAGCCCAGGCTCACTGCGACTTGGAGACTGACTGAAACTTTCTAGGGTCGCCAAAGCAACCTCCAATCTTGGATATAGTGCGAGACATGCTTGAGCTGGTAGAAGAAATCCCCGTCAAATTCGATCCGAACTGGACCGAATACGTTGGACTTGCACTGACATTAGGTTCGATCCTTGTGACGGTATGGCTCGGCGTGCTGGCATACCGCAACGGGAAGAGTGCAACAGAGATTGCCCTTGGACAAACTAAAGCGGCAGAAGTGCGCGCAGCCAAAGAAGATCGGGGGGCTGCTTCACTCGCAATGTTCCGAGCGCTAACTGAACTCGATAACTATCTACAGCTACACAATGACGCGACCCACACCGGCAGGGCCTGGCGTGAGGTTCGCTCAAGCTTTGATAGCGCGTTGGTTCAGCTGGATCTACATGCAGCGTTGCGGCCCGGAGATGACCCGCGCGACTGGTTCAAAAGATCATTCGAGCGGGTTTACAAAGACATTAACGCCAGCAGGTACTCTAAAGAAACTCTTGAAACCCACATTTCCCAGGTGCGGGGCCATGTCAAGGAGTGGGGCGCTGAAAAGATTTCAGCGACTGGACTAGCAAAACAAGCGCCGCCTACCGCTTGAGGCGCCAGCTAGCAGCCAGCCCCTCTGGGTATAAGAAAACCCCGCCTAATCGAGCGGGGTTGACAGTCAGTAAAGATCGGTTCACTTCTGATTGACCGGCTAAAACAAAGGTGGGGCCCCGAGCAGGGACCCCACCTTTACTTACTTAGGAGAGCGTTCGATATGGATTCAAATGGTTACTTAGGATACAAGCTCCTTTCGTCCGGCATCAGCTTTCGCATTTGACTGGACCTCGATCTTGCGGGGCTTCGCCTTCTCACTCATTGGAATGATGAGGCTGAGTACGCCGTTGTCGTAAGAGGCAGAGATCGCGCTGGAGTCGACCCCCTCGCCAATACTGAACTGGCGCACGTAACCACCGGATGGCCGCTCTTGGGAGAGCCATTTGACGCCATCGACATTCGCGGTGGTTCGGTTCGCTCGGATTGTGAGCACCTGGCCGTCTACATCAACATCGATGGAGCCTGGATCCATACCGGGCAGATCGGCGTTGAGCACGTACCGGTTGCTGTCTCGGTATAGGTCAACCGGCATTACGCGGGTTGAGGAGCGCTGGAGCATGCCGTTGGCGATGCGTTCCATCTCGGCAAAAGGATCAAAAGACATGGACATAATGAATCAATCTCCTTCCGATATGAAACTTGAGCTTCGGTGACTCAAGTAAGTTCAGATTAGCACTCTGAACCTGAGAGTGCTAATAAAGATGGCTGAAAAATCGCTTAAATTTCCAGCGTCTACTTCACCCCTAAAACGGCTGCTGATCGTCGAATCCGCTGCTGTCCTGGAATCCGTTTTGAGTGCCGTTCGCGCCTGGTTGCGCCCAACCATTCATTCCGGCACCTGATCCAGCGTTAAATCCACCGTGGCCTGCGTCCTGGCGAGGCTTCAAAGGCACGACCGCGAGTGATGCGAACTGGATCTCGATGTTTGCGGCTGGGCGTCCGCCGCCGTCCTCGTAAACGTTCAAGCGTGGTTCGCCTTCCAACCGCACCAGTGTTCCCTTCGTGACTTGGGTTGCAAGGAACGCTGCCATGTCGTCGAAGAACGTGGCGCGCGCCCACAGCGTGACCTTGTTCCCGTCACGATCGGTCGCGTCTTCCCACTGGTTCGTCTGCTTGTTGAACTTTCGTGGCGAATGCGCGACCGAGATGTCGAGCATTTGCTTTCCTGACTGTGAGACTCGCTGCTTCGGTTCTGCAGCGAACCCTTCGATCACAAAGTTTGCTTTGCTCATTTGTTTTCTTCTTCCTGTGTTAATCGATCAAAAATGGCCTGCACGGTGTCAGGCCGGAACGCGGGCGGTATCTCAGTGACACGGAACACCACGCACGCCGCACCTTCCTTTTTTGGTCGGTAGGTGATGCGTGGCATCAGCTTCACCATGAACAGCGCCGTATCGTCTTCTACGAGTCCGCCGTCGACGAGTCCGTCACAGAACGGCTTCATCGATGCGACAGGGTTCTCGTCATCGCGCCTGGTCTTGGTATTCACCAACCACTCCATCTCCACGATGCAGCGACTCATGCGAGGCAGCGTGGACGCCCACTCAGCGGCAGCCGCCCGGATCTCCCGAGCAAGCTTCCCCGCCTGCTGAAAATGCATGCGCCCATTCAACGACAGCGGAAGCTTCACCCACTCGAACGTGCGCTCATAGATCCTCACGCAGCCCTCACACCAAAACGCAACAACTCCGAACGCAAACCAGCCACCCGCGCCGCCTGATTCGTGCGATCCTCAATCAACGACCGCACCCGATCCAAAAGCTCCACATTCCCCGCTTTCAACCCCTCACACACCCGCTCAACAGCCTCAAGCTGATCTGCGGCGAGCGCATTGGCCCTGACCTCACGGATGTATCCGAGCCCGATCGCGTAAAGAACGTATTTGGTTTGGTCTCGGGAGAGTGTTTCGGTGAAGTTGTTGAGGGCGATGCCGTCTCTGGATTCGAGCAGGGTGAGGATCGTCTCGGCGTGCGAGCTCGCGTCAGCTTCGATCTTTGGAAGGTTCATCAGGTGAGCACCTCCTCATCGATCCACTGTTGGACTTCGAACTCTGAGTTCTTCATCACGGACGCAACATACGCTGCAGGTCGCTTCGGGTCATTCTTCGCTTTCGCCAAAATGATCACCGGCAGCTTCAGAGCCTCCTGATGGTTCAACGAACGATCGAGCAGCGCAGCCGACTGGATGACTTTTTCAAGATCGACGCTGAGACCCGAAGCGGTGTTCTTTGCCCGTGTGATCTCTTCTTGAGTCAGTCGAGTCAAATTTTCGCGCCCATTACTACCTAAAGAGACTGACTCAGTAAGTAACAAGTCATGTAACTCTGACTCTGACTCTGACTCTGGTTTCGTCTGGGTTCCGCTGGGTTCACCCAGCTTAGGATCTGGGTTACCACCCAAAACCCCCTGGGTTTCCGATTTCGATTTACGAGGCCGACCACCCTTCGCGCCATTCCGCCGAGCAACCACAGCAGCCTCCTCACGCTCACCACGCGTCTGCTGATGCTTCGCATACTCACGATTCACATAGCGCTCGCCGTCGTGCACGATCAGTGGCCGGGACGGGTGTGAGGTTGCGAGCTCGTTGAGCACTTCTGGATCCCAGTTGAACTCGGCGTCCTCTGCCGTGAATACGCCATCGTTGTCTTCGATGCGTGATTCGCCGATCATCTCGATGAATGTTCGAAAGGCCGCGTCTGAGAGTCTGCGCACCTTTGGATGCCGGTGAAAATCATTCGGCACTTTGAAGTACAGGCGCAAGTCCTTCTCCGGGTTCGCCATTCTTGTCCTCCTCTCCCGCTTTCATAAATGTGATCCAGTGCGTATTCATCTGCTTCCCTGATTTGTGCCCGATCAACGGCCTTTCATCAGTCAGGGCAAGGATCTTTGACACGGGAATCTGTGTTTCGTTCCACTTGAAGATCAAGATCCCGAACGGTTCGAGTACTCTGAAGCACTCCGCGAAGCCTGCGCGTAGATCGTCTCCCCAGTTCAGCCCCAGGCGCCCGTACTTCTTCCCGATCCAGGCTTTCCCTCCCACGTTCGACAAATGCGGCGGGTCGAAAACCACGACTTTAAATGTCTCGTCCTCGAATGGAAGTTGACGAAAATCCATGACTACATCAGGGGTTATTGAGAGCGCTCGCCCGTCGCGCAGAACGTGTTCTTCAGAGCGGATGTCACCAAACAACACCCGACTGTCATCGCGATCGAAATAGAACATTCGACTTCCTGACGCTGGGTCCAACACCGGCTTCATCGATTCCTCCTCGTTCTGGTGATATGCCACTTGCCTGACTGTTTGCACCTGTAGGTACGCGAAAGGCCACGTCCGGTGCGTAGTGCATGGTTGAACGCGGCCTTACGGGAGTTGAAGCCCTGCTTTCGGATTCCAGCTCTTGACTTACAACGGCAGCTAGTCATGATCGGGCTCAGACTCTTCGTTTTGCATTTCTACGATCACTTTCGAAAGAGGCTGCCGTTTCTTCCGGTTGGGGCAGTCTTTGCTGCCCTCGGTTGAATATGGCGTGAAGCGTCTCCCACACATGTGCTTCTTGCTCCGCTTCGGCACGATCGCTTTGTTGCTATTGCAAACGTCGCTACGCATCAGCAGCCTCCGGCCAGATACGACGAGCGCTATCGATTGCTCCAGTCACGATCTGATACATCTCATCAACAGGATCGAGGAAGAACAGTCCCTCATCTCGCTCAATTACAGTCAGCGCCATCGGATCCCGGTACCCTTCAGGCTTAACGAGCCACACCGCTCCTGGCTTCGCCCCATGCCACGGCTTCGGCTCATGCGCCTTGAAGTAGTCGCGCGCTGCTGACCTGAACAGCTGAGGGACACCAGAGTCGATGTCCACTTCTTCTTTCAGTACCTGCCAGGTGACGCCAGTCCGTTCATCAAGCACACGAACACGGCCTTCACCGAGCGGGTAGACGACGAGGTTCTCACCCTCAGGCCAGCGCCACCGTGAGCATTGCTCGTCCCATTCATCGCGCGTCATACTCATGTACTTCCTCCTTAAACCCGAGCCACGCCAACCCAGCGCAGCACTTCTCGTAAATCCATCGACGTGACTTCCATGCGACGCCGAGCCACAACACGGCGGCGAGCGCAGCGTGTGCGAACTCTTGTTCGTGAGTCATCAGCGACTCCTTCCGGTGTCGAAACGTTTGTGTGGGAGGTGCCAGGCGGGGTCGTTCCATCCCTGCCGTGGCTTGTATTAGGTGCGCCCGAATACTCAGGCCGTCCCTGTCAGCGGCCTCCCCCGCTCGCCCACGCCTAGAAGTGGGACTTTCGTGCCGATGCGGGGATTCGAACCCCGACAACCCCTCTCAGACTCACCAGCAGCCGTGCGCTACGGCTTGAGAAGCGCGTCGATCTGCGACTGAGACTCAGCAGCTTCATCCCAAGACTTGGCGGCCTTTCGGAATTCCGCGCTTGTCCGGCGCGAAGCAATAACGCAGTAGACCATCAACCCGGCAGCGATCAGGTTCATCCACCAAGAGTTCTTCCCTGCGATGAGCGCTGACACCATTGCGACAACGTTCACAGCTGCAATCGCCACATACACCCAGGAGAGCATTGTGTTCGTCTTCGCACTCTTGCGAGCTTGCTTTGCGCGGCTCCGATAAAACGACTCCATGACAACCTTCTTTCTCTCGTTACTGCTGTCGTTGGTGGCCGGGATTCGAACCCTGTACGACGCCGGGTATCCCAGTCACGCCGTAGCACCACGCACCACCGACCGCACAAAGACGGCCAAAATTTGTCACCCCACCACGGGGCAGAATCACGCACCAAAACCGGTGCACCCCACGCCTTTCTCCCCTTCTCAGGTTCAGGCTCACCACACACGCCGCGACGCTCTCACCGCCAGGCGATTCAGCGTGAACGCGTCATGACACATCGAGCAGCATGTGTGGCTGGGTATCGCTATTGAGTTCTCAAAGTTCTGGTGGTGAATCCGTCTGCGAGTCGTGCCGCGTCGGGGTATCCCAGAAGCCGTAAGGCAGTGCATTGCGCCCGACTCGAACGGGCAGATCACCTGAAAATGGCAATGCTGCAGCTAGCCCTGTGTCGCAAGGGCTAAGAAAGAGACGGTCTAGATCACGCAGTCGGGAGCGTGTTGGCTGTTCTCCGGGTCTTCACACCCAGCACACGCCTGCACCACATCGACTCGGGATACGGTGATGCCGCTCATGTCGTGACCGCCTGCGGGGTAACGATCGCTGGCAGCATCAGTATTCTCAGCTCGTTCAAACCCTTGATCGTGACCCGCACTTGAGGCGCATCGATTACATGCTTCCCCGAGTCTGGGTGATCGTGATACTGCGGCTTATGATTTAGTCGGCCAGCATCTACAGCGGACTGCAACGCGTGCCAGTTGTCGCGTCTGCGGTAAATCCAACCGATACTGTGCAGGTAGGCAAACAAACGATCTCGACCAGTCTTAATCCCGACCTGGCAGAGCATCTTCGCAGCATCTGCAACCGCGTAGCTGCCTGATGCAGACACGAGGTCATCCCATGCGTCAGCCTTTGGCTGAGCGATCTCCAGAGCGCGTGCCTGATTCGCGGCGAGCGCCAACGCTTCCGCGAAAGATGTCGGGACTGCCGGTGCGGCGAGCGCCTGACGCATCGCGTAGAACTGCTTCACCAGTTCAACCTTGAACGCGCGTACGACATCGCTGTTGCGCATAAACGTGACGAGCAAGGTTGCCTGCTGTTCGTTCAGAAGTGCATAAGTGGTGTCGCCGCCGCCATGCTGGCCAGGCATTCTTGGTGCGATTTCAAATCCGACCAAGCCGAATGCCTCGAAGTCGCCCAGGTTGTCGCGGATGACTCGAAGCACTGAAGCGTGCTGCGTATCGGTGCGACCTGCAATGATCAGCGATGAAACTCGAAGTTCACCATCCGCGTGTTCGATGATGTTGATAGTCTGTACCTCAGACATTGATTGCCCTCCTAGGCGTTTATGTTCTGGCCCGTAGTTCCAGCTACGGGCTTTTCTTCTTCTACAAGACCTGCGTCTAGCCAGGCGAGAACGTCGCGTCGGTAGTACCGGTACAGCTTCGTCCCTGGTGCTTTCAAGAACCGCGGCCCCGTGCACTCCCCGGTGAGCCATGTCTTGCGCCACCGTTCAAGCGTCTTTGGGTCAAGCTCGAGACATTCGGCCAACCTTGGTGCAGACATGATCGGCGGAAGGTCTTCGAACCCATCCAGCGCTTCTTCCGTTACGCACGTGTCTTCAAGCTCATGGTTCACTTCCATCAGGCTGCCGCCAATACTTGCTTTCCATTGGTGTCAACCACAATGAAGGCTTCTCCGATCCCCATTCCGAAGACCGTGACAAACTCTGCGATGCATGTTCCAGACGGCTGATCACCGTTCTTTACCTGACGCAACGTTCCGCGATCGACGCCAACCATTCGAGCCATAATCTCCTCAGACGGAATATCCCGTGCGACTCGGAGGCGGTCAATTAGACCAGGCCGCATTTGAAGTTTGACTGCCATTTCAACCCTTCTGATTCATAATTACATCGTTGTGATTAAAGCATGCATCAGGGTTAGGGGTGATGCAAGCTCAAATCATCAATGCTGCGAAGATTCTCGACAGATCAAGCAATATCAACAACTTGACAGTTGCACATGATGCACAAATGCATCAGAATGGAAGCATGACGAAGACAATCCAGGAGTTCCTGGCAGCCGCCTCGGGCGAAGCCAGCTTCCGCGAGATGGGCCGCGCAAGCGGCATTAACCACTCAACAATTCGCCGCCAGCTGCTGGGCGAGGGCGAGATGACAGCACCAGTTGTAATCCAACTTGCTCGCACCTATAACGCAGATGTAATTGATGCTCTTGTGGCAGCTGGATTCATCACGGAGGACGACGCTTCAGGGCACTCCACGTCGGTCAGTCTCAGAAATGCGACCGACATTGAACTCGCCCAAGAAATCCTCAGGCGAGCGTCCGACGGCAGTGCAAGCAGCGTACTAACGGAACCCCTACCAGACACGTCAAACGTCATTGTCGGTGGCTTCGGGCAGAATGCGAGCACCGAAGAAATACCCGAGAACGTAGAAGAAGAATGGGCCGGCCTTTATGCCGCCCAGAAAAAGGGCGTAGAGCCCGAAGAACACACCCCGTAACTGACGAGCCACCCGCGGCCCCGTGCGCACCCTCTAAGCGCCCGGGGGTGACTCAGTGCACCCAATTTCAGATTGGAGACCACATGTACGACCCCGCATTTGACCCGCTAGAACGTCTCGCGGATCGAGGCGTCCAAATTATCCAGCACCAGCTCCACGAGAACGACGCAATCTGGATACCCCGCAGAAACCTCATCATCGTCGATGAGACACTTCACCCGATGATGCTGCGCCCAACGCTCACCCATGAATGGGTACATGTCATTCACAGCGACCCAGGCGGACACTACCCGCGCTTTGAGAGCCGTGCAGATCTCATTTCAGCACGCATACTAACCGACCCAAACCAATGGGCAGACTTAACCAAGATCCACGGCGACTACGACCACATCTGCCTCGAAATCGGCATCACACGAGGGCAATTTATGGCGTATTACCAAGACCAACTCAAGAAGGCAGCATAATGGCTAAAGCATGGGTGACCGACCTGTGGGTAAAAGATGCAGTTGTCGAACTGCCAGATGGCAGCTCAATGAAAGTGCCACCATCCGCCGCTCAACTAAAGGCAATCAAGACCTTGCCCGAACAGTTTCGCTCTGGCCGATTCGGTCGCGGTAAGCGCTGGCGCGTCACCTGGGAAGACGCAATGGAGCAGAAGACCAAGGCGCGCCTTTTTGCAACCAAAAGCGAGGCCGATGCCTACCGCGCCGAGTTGGAGGACGACATTCGCATGGGTCGCTACATTGACCCTGCAGATAAAGAGCGCCCGTTCTCGGAGGTTGCCGAACTCTGGTACGAATCCAAGCGCCGAATCAAAGGTTCGACACGTGGCCGCTATCGCCGCGAGCTCGACAACTACGTAATCCCCAAAGTGGGGGAGTTGCCGATCGGAGCCATCACACGCGTCAAAATCGACAAATGGGTAACACAGCTCGAAAAAGGAACAGCACCGTTCTCATTCGACAAGAACAAACACATCAAAGCCACGATCCGCACCCCTAAGCCAGCTTCAGCAACATATATCGACCACATCGTTCGGGCCACATTCGGCAGCGTTATTCGCTACGCATTGAAGGAGCACTGGATCACGACGAACCCACTTGCAAATGTTGAACTCCCCCAGCCTGAGATGAAGCCCGAAAAACTTCCAGTTCTAACTTTCGCTCAGGTTGAGCAGCTCGCCAGGGATGCCTATGATCTCCGAAAATGGCCAACCGATGCTGTCCTAGTTCTATTCCTTGCATACACGGGAGCACGGATCAGCGAAGCGCTCGCCTTACAGATCCACGACCTGGAACCGGAAAGGCTGCGCGCAAACATCGTGCGCACTTGGACAGAAGACGAGAACGACACGAAGGTCATCGGCAGCCCCAAGGGTAAGCAAGCTCGAGCAGTTCCTGTCCCCGACTTCATCATGGCTCTTATCGGCAGCATTACGGCAGGACGCGATAGCAAGGACTGGGTCTTCCTGTCCAAACGGGGCGTCGTCATTGACCGGAAGCGCTGGTACTTCCACACTTGGCGAAAGCTAATGGCACTTCGCGAGTACCCGGAAGGCTTTAGGATCCACGATCTAAGGCATACTGCCGCATCACATTCAATCGCTGCCGGAGCCGATGTGAAGATTGTGCAACTCATGCTTGGACACAAGGACGCTACCGAGACCCTCAACATCTACGGGCACATGTGGCCTGACAAGTTAGACCAAGTCCTGGATCTTGTAGGGCGACAACGAGCCATCGAAGTGAAGGCCCCACTCGAACTAACAGGATGACTTGGGAGCCTGGCGAACTTTGCCATCGTGTCCCAATCGTGTCCCAGCACTACTCGGCGCCAGAATACGTTTGCTCCAAAAACAAGAAAACCCCCTCAACTTTCGCTGAATATCAACGAAGTTGAGGGGGTTTCTCTCTTGCTTGCAGTGCCCCCGGAGGGATTCGAACCCCCGACCCTCAGTACCGGAAACTGATGCTCTATCCCCTGAGCTACGGAGGCGGACACTTGCAAAATGAGCTTAGCGCATTTCAAGAAGCCGCCACGCCACCCGCACGCAATCTCACCCATTTGATACGCACATATTTGACAAAATAAATACCCCCAGGGGTATTATTGGGTCATCGTCTTCTCCCTTGACGACATGGGAGTCACTCGAAAGGATCCACCACCTATGTGCAGAGCAACCACCTGCCGCACGTGCAACAAGACCACCTGGGCTGGTTGCGGCCAGCACATCGCGTCAGTCAAGCGCGGCGTCCCAGCTGGGCAATGGTGCAACGGCAAACACACCGAGGCCGAAATCATCGCGGCCAAGGAGAATCGTCCCGGATTCTTCGCGCGACTGTTTGGCCGTTAAGCCACGCCCGCGGGCGTAGTCACGCGGCCCGCCCACACACTCTGACTTTTCCTATCTCTTTCTGCAAGGATCATCACCATGGCTACGAAAACCCTCACCACCGAGAATTTCCAGGCAGCTGTCGACGCAGAGGGCATCCTCTTCATCGACTTCTGGGCAGCATGGTGCGGCCCGTGCCGCAGTTTTGCACCCACCTACGAGAAGGCTGCCGAGACTCATCCCGACATTGTCTTTGGCAAGGTCGACACCGAGGCTGAGCAGCAGCTCGCAGCTCAGTTCCAGATCACTTCGATCCCGACACTGATGATTTTCCGTGATGGAATCTTGGTGTTCGCGCAGCCAGGCGCGCTGCCCGGCCCGCAGCTCGAGCAGCTTATTCAGAGCGCTCGTGATCTCGACATGGATGATGTTCGCCGCCAGATCGCGGAGCAGGAATCGGCAAACGCCGACACCGCCAACTAACCGCCACAATATTTAAGGAATCACATCATGTGCGCACGAGTTACCTGCGAAAACTGCAATAAGCCGACCTGGGCAGGCTGTGGAAGCCACATCGAAGAAGCGCTCGCAGGCGTTGCTGAGGCAGATCGCTGCAGCTGCAACGCCTAGATGACGTTGCAGAAATGACAGCGAGGGGCAAGCACCATCTGGTGCTTGCCCCTCGCTGTTCTATGGGGTGGATCCGCTAACGAGCATCGAGTGCGCGACCACCGCGCTCCACAAGCCCCCAAGCCGCCGCAGCAGCGATAAAGAAGAAGACCGCAAAGACACCGAACGTGACGCCCGATCCCCCAGCCACGAGCAGCACTGGCACGAGCAGCGGCGCTGCGATCGAAGCGATACGCCCCACGCCTGCGGCCCAGCCTGCACCAGTTCCGCGCAGTGATGTTGGGTACAGTTCCGGGGTCACCGCGTAGAGCGCGCCCCAGGCGCCAAGGTTGAAGAACGAGAGCGCCATACCCGATGCAATGATCGCGAACTCAGTGTGCAGGGTGCCGAAGGCAACCGCCGATGCGGCAGACCCAACGAGGAACACTGACAGCGTGAGGCGACGGCCCCACTTCTCGATAAGCCAGGCAGCGACGGCATAGCCAGGCAGCTGCGCAAGGGTAATGATGAGCGTAAAGCCGAACGACTTCACGAGTGGGAAGCCCGCATCAACGAGGATGCTCGGGATCCAGATAAATGCACCATAGTAGGCGAAGTTCACGCAGAACCAGACCGTCCAGATCGCGGCCGTGCGACCGCGGAATTCTTGTGACCAGAGCGCACCAACTCGCGACTTACCAGGAGCGCCAAGCTGCTCTGCCGGGTCCTCTTCAACCTCGGGTGCATCAGCGACGATACGAGCAGTGCCGGCCGACTTCTCGAAGTCTGCAACGATCTTTTCTGCTTCATCAAGTCGGCCGCGACCAGCAAGCCAGCGGGGCGACTCGGGGAGCGCCCAACGTACTACGAGCGCATAAATCGCGGGGATCGCACCGATTGCGAACGCCCAACGCCAGCCACTCTCAGAGGCAGGAACCACGAAGTATCCGATGATCGCCGAAGCGGTCCAACCGACAGCCCAGAAGGCTTCGAGGATCACAATGATGCGTCCACGAATTCGTGCAGGTGCAAACTCGCTCACATAGGTCGATGCCACCGGAAGCTCAGCACCGAGGCCAAGACCAACGAAGAAGCGGAACACCAGCAGCATGCCAATGCCGCCGACGAGCGCACTCGCACCGGTCGCAAGACCGTAGATGAGCAGCGTGATTGCGAACACCTGACGGCGACCAATCTTGTCGGCGAGCAGCCCACCAAAGCTTGCACCAATGGCCATGCCAGCGAAGCCGATCGATGCGATGAGGCCAGCCTCACCCTTGGTGATTTCCCACTGCGCGATGAGTGCGGCAACGATGAATGATATGAGACCAACATCCATCGCATCGAGTGCCCAGCCAATGCCGGAGCCGACAAGGATCTTGCGGTGCTTACGGGTAAATGGCAGCGCATCGAGGCGCTGCGAGACAGACTCAGGAGTCGTCAACTGTGGTTCGGACATACATGGAAACATAAGCCAGATTTCACTTGGACGTCCGAGATATTTATGACATTCATAGTTACATGGTGGCGCCATTGCGAACTCAGCCCCCAGGTGAACACCCGGAAAACACACAACATCCCGCCCGGTCACCATGCTGGAACCGGGCGGGATGTCATCCGTTGAGGCGCTTTTCACACCACAACATCAAGGCCGATTAGACCGCGCGATAAGTGAGATCGCGAATATCTCGACCCTTGTCAAGACCCTTCTGTTCGAAGGCGGTGAGGATGCGTCCATCGAAGCGATCCGCCCACTCCCCCTCAAATGCGCGCTCAAACTGCGGGACAGCGTCGAGGACCTCGCGCATGTGATCCGCGTACTCCTGCCAGTCGGTCGCGGTACGCAGAATACCGCCCGGCTTGAGGGCACGGTGCACAATCGCAGCGAACTCTGGGCTGATGAGGCGGCGCTTGTGATGCTTTGTCTTGGGCCACGGATCTGGGAAGAACACCCATACTTCGTCGACGGACGACTCGGGGAGGTAACGCTCAAGCAGCTCAGGCGCATTGACTTCTGCAAGACGCAGGTTGTCGAGATCCAGACGCTCTGCGCGGATCATCGTGCGCGCGAGGCCACCCGTGTACACCTCAACGGCAAGGAAGTTCGTATCAGGGTTGTGCTCTGCGGCATTCAGGATGGCGTGACCCTGCCCCGAGCCAACCTCTACGACGAGCGGTGCCTTCCGGCCATACAGCTCTTCTGGGTCGCCCGTGACTCCTTCAGCAAGGCTTGCGGTGGCAGGACCGTGGGGAATATCGAGCAGGAAGCGGGGGCTCAGTTCCTCCCATGCACGCTCCTGCGAATCGGTCGTCCGGCCGTTGCGACGCACGAACGATACCGGAGCATCGCGGAACGTTTCGGGGTTGTTGTGGCGGCTCGAATGTTCACCCTCGGCGGCCACGTTCTGGTTCTGATCTTCAGTCACAAAGAACAACGGTAGTCGGGCTGGCTGAGACACTGCAAAGCGAGCGCAGTAACATGGGGATCATGACTCGCCGCATCCTGCTCGTGAATGGTCCGAACCTCAACATGCTCGGCACTCGCGAGCCTGCCATTTACGGCCACGAAACGCTTGCCGACGTTGTAGATCTCGTCACTCGCACCGCGTCCGAATTCGGCATCGAGGTGCGCGCGATGCAGTCCAACCATGAGGGCGAGATCATCGACGCGATTCATGCCGCGCGCGCGGACTGCGATGCGGTCATCATCAATCCGGCCGCGTTCACACACACTTCGGTCGCTATTCTCGACGCGCTCACTGCCGTAGAGCTCCCCGTCGCAGAGGTGCATATCTCGAACGTCCACTCACGCGAGGCATTCCGCCATCACTCGTATGTCTCCCCCGTCGCCCAGTGTGTGATCGTGGGTTGCGGCGTACAGGGCTACGAGTTCGCTGTGCGGCGGATCGCCACCCTGCTGGCAGGCTAACGCCGTCTGGGGCCGATCCGCGCCCCACCTCATCGCCCCCACTACGCGGGCCATTCAGTGACCGGCGAGCCGGGGATTTGACGAGGTATCTAGCCAACGAACGGGAAGATGTTGAGCATCCCTGGGTTGTGCGCGTGAACGAGCACGGCGAACACGACCGCATCGAAGATCAGATGCACCGTCACCACGTAACCAAGTGACTTGGTGCGCACAAAGATCATTCCTTGGACGAGTGCAAAAGGAATGGTGAGCAACGGCCCCCAGGACTGGTAGCCGAGCTCCCACAGGAATGACACGAACACGACCGTCTGAAGCACATTCGCGAGCCACACCGGGAAGTGTCGTAGCAGCACGTGGAAGACCGTGCAGATGAAGAAGAGCTCGTCCCAGATCCCAACCGCCCCCACACCGACGAACAAACGCGTCACGAGATCGTCATTGTCGACGACCGGCCAGTTCATGAACACGCCAGAGGTGATGAAATACCACGGCAGAATCAGCCAGGCGAGCACGACAACCGCAGCGAGCCAGCTCCAGTGCAGCCACCCCCAAGGTAGGCCTGGTCGCCACGGGAATCCCGTCGCGCGATCCCGGTAGATGAATCGCGACACAAGGTATGGCACCGCCACTGCGCCCCCGAGGGCGAGGGTGAACCTCACCATCGACCAGTTGTCGAGCTCCGCGGCGAGCGGGATGAGTCGAATAATGCCGAGTCCCATTGCGATAAGTGACAAGTCACGAAGCAGGCTCGGTGGGCGGGCTTCGCCTGGCGCGGATCTCGGCAGCGGCACCGAACAGCTCGCTCCCGTGGCGACGTCGACGCACCCACCTCGGTCGGCATACCACGCAGCTGCCAGCCCGAGACACAACAGAATGACGCCTGCCCAGATGTCTTCGAAGACGAAGAACGCGGGGGCTGCGAGCACTGTGAGCGCCGCGGCAATGAGATGCCACGGTTTGATACTCGGGGCGAACCGTTGTGCCGCAGCCAGGTCAAGGGAGTTCGTCACGATTTGAGCGTAGTCGAATGGTCTGGCGAGAACATGAAAAATTCGCTCTGCGATGTCAGTCGTCCGAAGTACCCTAATTCCATGACCGATCGCACCGAATCCCAGCTCCACCCTGCTGATAGCCACACACGCATCATCGTGAACGGCGCACGCGAGAACAACTTGAAGAACGTGAGCGTTGAGCTCCCCAAGCGTCGGCTCACCGCGTTCACTGGTGTTTCAGGCTCGGGCAAGAGCTCGCTCGTGTTTGCCACCATCGCTGCAGAGTCGCAGCGCCTCATGAATGAGACCTACAGCGCATTCGTGCAGGGGTTCATGCCAAGCCAAGACCGGCCTGACGTTGATGTGTTGGAGGGGCTCACCACGGCGATCATTGTTGACCAGGAACGCATGGGGGCAAACCCTCGTTCAACCGTTGGTACTGCCACCGACGTCAACGCGATGCTTCGCATCATCTTCTCTCGTCTCGGCACCCCGCATCTTGGCTCCCCCAACGCCTTCTCCTTTAACGTGGCCTCAATTTCTGGCGCGGGGGCGGTGACCTTTGAAAAGGGCGGCAAGAAGGTGAAGGAGCGCCGCAGCTTTGAGGTGCTCGGCGGCATGTGCGCCAACTGCGAGGGTCGCGGCACCGTGAGTGATTTCGACCTCACAGAGGTCTATGACGACTCCAAGTCACTCAATGATGGCGCCCTCAAAGTGCCCGGTTTCAGTATGGACGGGTGGTATGGCCGCGTCTTTGGCGGGGTGCTTCCCATGGACACCCCGATTCGCGAGTTCACACCAGAGCAACTTGATGACCTGCTCTATAAGGAGCCGACGAAGATCAAAGTTGATGGCACCAATCTCACCTATGAGGGCATGATTCCCCGCATTAAGAAGTCGATGCTGTCGAAAGATCGTGAGGCGATGCAGCCTCACGTGCGCGCCTTCGTTGACCGAGCCATCGTCTTCCGCGCATGCCCAGAATGTGACGGAACCCGCCTGAACGAGGGCGCTCGCTCCTCAAAGATTGACGGTAAAAGCATCGCAGACGCGTGTGCCATGCAGATCTCTGACCTTGCAGCGTGGGTGCGAAACATCAATGAGCCTGGCCTCGCTCCGCTCCTTGAAAAGCTCCTCGATACGCTCGATGCGTTCGTGCAAATCGGCCTCGGCTACCTCAGCCTTGACCGTGCTGCTGGCACGCTGTCTGGCGGTGAATCGCAACGCACCAAGATGATCCGCCACCTCGGGTCGCCAATAACCGACGCAACCTACGTGTTTGATGAACCATCAATCGGTCTGCACCCGCACGACATTCAGCGCATGAACGGGCTCCTTGTGAAACTGCGCGACAAGGGCAACACCGTGCTCGTCGTCGAACACAAGCCTGAGATGATCGCGATTGCTGACCACGTCGTTGATCTTGGGCCGGGGGCAGGTTCACACGGCGGTGAGATTTGCTTCGAGGGCACCGTCGATGAGCTCCGCAGCTCTGGCACGCTCACCGGGCACCACTTCGATGACCGTGCAGAGGTGAAAGCCACCGTGCGATCGGCAACAGGTGCGCTTGAAGTTCGCGGTGCAGACCGCCACAATCTGCGATCTGTCGACGTCGATATCCCGCTCGGTGTGCTCTGCGTCGTGACCGGTGTTGCCGGTTCGGGCAAGAGCACCCTCATCAATGGCTACGTCGCAAACCGTGACGGCGTCGTCGCAGTAGACCAAAGCGCAATCAAGGGTTCCAAACGCTCCAACCCAGCGACATACACCGGCCTGCTCGATCCCGTACGTACGGCATTTGCCAAGGCAAACGGGGTGAAGCCAGCGCTCTTCAGCGCTAACTCAGAGGGCGCATGCCCCGAGTGCAAGGGCACTGGCACGACCGTAACTGACCTCGGCATGATGGCAACCGTCGAAAATGTGTGTCAGGTCTGCGAGGGCAAACGGTTCCAAGCCGACGTACTCGAATACCAGCTCGGTGACAAAAACATTGCCGAGGTATTCGCGCTTTCGATGAGCGATGCACGTGATTTCTTCGCTGCCCCCGAAAGCAAAGTGCCCAAGGCTGTGAAAATTCTCGACCGTCTCGTCGATGTTGGGCTCGGCTACCTCTCGCTCGGCCAGCCGCTCTCCACGCTTTCTGGCGGTGAGCGTCAGCGCCTCAAGCTTGCAATCCATATGCTCGAAGACGCAGACCTCTATGTGCTCGACGAGCCAACGACCGGCCTGCATCTTGCCGATGTTGAAAACCTGCTTGGGCTCCTCGACCGTTTGGTTGATGCGGGCAAGAGCGTCATCGTCATCGAGCACCATCAAGCTGTCATGGCACACGCAGACTGGATCATCGATCTTGGCCCGGGCGCGGGCACGCAAGGTGGCACCATCGCCTTCACGGGAACGCCTGCCGACCTTATTGCTGACGGTACGACACTCACCGCGCAGCATCTCGCCGAGTACGTGCGGTAGTCAGACGGGAGAAACGATGTGGAGCGCGATTCTTTTTACGGGATCGCGCTCCACCATCACCAGACCCTAGACAGCGTTTGCTGAAGGCAGGTCGTTCAGCATTCGAATCAGGCGGTGCAACTCCCCCACCTTTCGCGGTTTGAGCGTGAGCTTGATGCGTGGCAGGTCGAGCTGATCCGCGTCCCGAAGCTCCGGAGCCAGTGGTGCTGTTCGTTCGATCACGCCAGAGGCACACAGGCCCCCAAAGCGTGCATTGATTGATTCGAGTTCTGCTGCTGTGGGAACAGCTCGCAGACGCAAAACAAGTTCGTCACCCACCCAGCGCTGGGAATCATAGTTACGCCAGAATCGCAGGATCTCCGCGACAGCGTCGTCGACCGAGTGCGTGATGAGTACGCGATCAAGATCGCCGGGCGACGTATACCCGCCGCCCTCCAGCTCACCGATGATAAACGTGCGGAAGCGTTCCCAGTACGATCCGCCGAAGCTATCGAGGAGCACAATCGGGGCTGGCTCAGCTTTGCCCGTCTGTTGCAATGTGAGCAGTTCAAACACTTCGTCCATCGTGCCGAAACCACCGGGCAGGCAGACGAACGCGCTCGACTCCTTCACGAGCATGAGCTTGCGTGTGAAGAAGTACTTCATCGTCACTCGACGGTCTTCTTGTTCGGTCTCGGCCGGCGCCTCAAACGGCAGGCTGATGGAGACTCCGAGTGAGTTCTCGGCACCCGCGCCAGTAGCTGCGGCCTCCATGATGCCCGGTCCGGCTCCGGTCACCAGCATCCAGCCGGCCTCTGACAGCTTGCGCGCGACCGACTCAGCTTGCTGAGAAAGCGGATCACTCGGACTCGTGCGGGCAGAGCCAAAGATCGTCGCTTTCGGCTTGTCAGCATATGGCGAGAACAGGTGAAACGCCTCACGCATTTCTTCAAGCGCTGCGGCCGAGATTTTCAGGTTCAGGCGCGTCGCTTCGTCCTGCCCAAGTCCGAGTCCGGATGCGATGATCCGTGCGACGAGGTCTTGATCGGCAGAGATGCCAGCACCGGTCAAGATTCGATCGATTTCTTTTCCGAGCATGGCGTGGAGCTGTGGATCCGCAAATCGTCGATTGTTCATGCTCGCACCATAGCAGCTTGGCGAAAACGACCTGGGCCCCCTCGCAGCGTGTGCGCGAAGGGGCCCAGGTACTCGTACTGAGTCAGCTCAGCACAACGACATTAGCCGAGGAAGACGTCCGGGGCGCCAGACTCGGACTTGTGTCCGATTTCTGCCGCGATGCGGTTTGCTTCTTCGATCAGGGTCGCGACGATCTCGGACTCGGGAACGGTCTTAATAACCTCACCCTTCACGAAGATCTGGCCCTTGCCATTGCCCGAGGCCACACCGAGATCTGCCTCACGTGCTTCACCCGGACCATTCACGACGCAACCCATGACGGCAACACGCAACGGGACGGTCATGCCTTCAAGGCCCTTCGTGACCTCTTCAGCGAGCGTGTACACGTCTACCTGAGCACGACCACATGACGGGCAGGAAACGATCTCGAGCTTGCGCTCACGCAGGTTCAGCGACTGCAAGATCTGCAGACCAACCTTGATCTCCTCAACCGGAGGAGCAGAAAGCGAGACGCGGATCGTATCGCCAATGCCTTCAGCAAGCAGTGCACCAAACGCCGTTGCGCTCTTGATGGTGCCCTGGAACGCGGGGCCTGCCTCGGTGACGCCGAGGTGGAGCGGCCAGTCGCCACGCTCTGCGAGCATGCGGTACGCCTTGACCATCACGATCGGGTCATTGTGCTTGACCGAAATCTTGAAGTCGTGGAAGCCGTGCTCCTCGAACAGCGACGCTTCCCAGACAGCACTCTCAACAAGTGCCTCAGCCGTGGGCTTACCGTACTTCTCGAGCAGGCGACGGTCGAGCGAGCCAGCGTTCACGCCAATTCGCAGCGAGGTTCCCGCTGCCTGTGCGCGGCGTGCAATCTCACCAACCTGGTCATCGAACTTACGGATGTTGCCAGGATTCACACGAACTGCTGCGCAGCCCGCATCAATTGCCGCGTATACGTAGTTCGGCTGGAAGTGAATATCAGCGATCACCGGAATCTGGCTCTTCGCCGCAATGATGTGCAACACGTCTGCGTCATCGCGCGACGGGCACGCGACACGAACGATGTCACAACCCGCTGCGGTGAGCTCAGCGATTTGCTGAAGCGTTGCATTAATGTCGGTCGTCGGCGTCGTAGTCATCGACTGCACCGAGATCGGTGCGTTGCCGCCGACCTTGACCGAACCGACCTTAATCTCGCGCGACTTTCGCCGGGGTGCGAGCACCTCGGGGACCTTCGGCATTCCCAAATTTACTGCTGCCACACCTCTAGTCTAGCGAGCAGGCCTGGGCTTCTGGTGTTAGCCGAAGAGTGAGACTGGCTTGACGAGGTCTGCGTAGATGAGCAGCGCGGTCATCGCACCCAACGCAACAACCACTACCAAAGTGATTGGCACCATTTTGGCGGTATCAATCGGCCCGGGATCGGGCTTCCCAAAGAGCTTCGCGAGTCGGCGTTTCACACCCTCATACATGGCACCAATGATGTGCCCGCCATCGAGAGGCATGAGCGGCACGAGGTTGAAGACGAAGAGCGCGATGTTGAGTGAGCCGAGCAACCCTACCATCGTCTGCACACGCGCAGCCACCGGAGCGTCAAGTGAGGCGACCTCACCAGCAAGTCGGCCGACACCCACGACGCTGATCGGTCCATCGACTTCACGTTCATCAGGCCCGAATGCGGCGTTCCACACAGCGACCATGCGCTCAGGCATGCGAACGATCACGTTCGCCACCTGCGCGATGTTGTCACCAACGTAAGACGGAACCTCAGCGATGCTCTGACGCACCATCTCACTCGCTGGCGTCACCCCGACCATACCAACGAGTTCGGTCTGCGCCTTGCCGTCTGCACCTGTGAGCACCTTACCCTCGGCATCGGTCATGGTGCGCTCATTCGCTGCAGGCACGAGTGTGAACGCCTGCTCTTGGCCGTCACGCTCGACGACAACGTCCATCGCCTGGTTCGGTGACTCACCCACGGCATCGCGGAACTGGGTCCACTCGGTGATCTCGACTCCGTTGAGTGATAGCACCTTGTCCCCTGGCTGCAGCCCGGCTGCGGCTGCCGGTGCTGCTGGCATGTCGTCGGTGCATTCTGTCGCAGCGGAGTTCGCAGGCACCAGGCAAGCGCTGACGCTTCCCAGGGTTGTCGTGTTCTGCGGCAAACCGAAAGCCGTGAGGAACACGGTGAAGCAGAGGAACGCAATCACGAGGTTCATGAGCGGACCGCCGAGCATGATGATGATCTTTTTCCAGGCGGGGAGCTGGTAGAAGCTGCGGTGGTCTTCGCCTGCGACGATCGTCTCGGCACTCGCCTCACGCGCGTCATCAACGAGCGCACCGATGCCCTTGGTTCGGACAGCGGTTGCGCCTTCTTCGGCCACCGAGTTCATAAACCCGGTGGTTGAATCGCGGGGTGCCTCGCCAGGCTTTTTCGGTGGATACATTCCGCTCATCGCGACGTACCCGCCAAGCGGGATCATTTTTACGCCGTACTCCGTCTCGCCCTTGCGTTTCGACCAAATCGTCTTGCCGAAACCAAGCATGTACTGCGAAACACGTACGCCAAACAGCTTCGCGGGCAGCAGGTGCCCAATTTCGTGCAGCCCAATAGAAAGGGCAAGGCCAACCACCAAAATGAGGATGCCGAGCACGTACAGCAGAATGTCCATCACCGTGTCAGGCTACCGCGCAACGCTGTGGCTGCGCCGAGTGGCGCGGATCAGTGGCAAGGATTCAGTGGCGAGGATTCAGTTCGCTCGCGAGACAATGACCTGCTGCGCACGCTGACGTGCCCAGCGCTCAGCCTCCGTGAGCGTCTCAATAGTGAGCGTTGACGGGGCTTCATGCTGCTCAACGACTTCCCGCACGGTATCGACGATGTCAAGGAACCCGATCCGCCCATCATGAAACGCGTCGACGGCTTCTTCGTTTGCGGCATTAAACACTGCCGGATAGGTCAGTCGCGCTTGACCGACCTGTTTTGCGAGGTTCACCGCGGGGAAGGCGGCGGAATCGAGCGGCTGGAAATCCCATGACGCAACCTTCGTCCAGTCAAGCGGTGCACCGACGCCAGACACGCGGCGAGGCCATTCAAGACCAAGCGCAATGGGCAAGCGCATGTCAGGAGGCGAAGCCTGCGCAATCGTGGATCCGTCAACGAACTCAACCATCGAGTGGACGATGGACTGTGGGTGCACAACGACATCAATATCGGCAAATGGGACGTCAAAAAGCAGGTGCGCTTCGATGACTTCGAGGCCCTTGTTCACGAGTGTGGCCGAATTTGTCGTGACCACGCGACCCATGTCCCAAGTCGGGTGATTGAGTGCCTGTGCCGGTGTCACATCTGCGAGCTCGGCACGACTGCGACCGCGGAAGGGGCCGCCTGACGCCGTCAAAACAAGTCGACGGACTTCGTTCTTTTCACCGGACCGGAGCGCCTGCGCGATAGCTGAGTGCTCGGAGTCGACCGGCACAATCTGCCCTGGCTTTGCGAGCTTCGTCACGAGGTCACCGCCGACGATGAGGGATTCCTTGTTTGCGAGGGCGAGCGTGCGGCCGCTCTCGAGCGCAGCGAGGGTCGGGCCGAGGCCCACCGAACCGGTGATGCCGTTCAGCACGACGTCAGCCTCGACATCGCGTACGAGCTGCGCAGCTTCATCTGCGCCCACCGCTGTGTGGCGCACGTTGAACTCTGCGGCCTGCTCAGTCATCCGTGCAACATTGTTCCCGACAGCGAGACCGACCACCTCAAACTTGTCAGGGTTCGCTCGAATGACGTCGAGCCCCTGCACACCGATTGAACCAGTTGACCCCAAAATAACGACGCGCCTCATACAGCAATTGTATGAGGCGCGTCTCTCGTCTGCGTGATGCCCGTGTTGGACGGGCTACGCGTGACTACTTCGCGGGGAGCACTCCGACGATGTCGAGAACGAAGACCATGACCGCGTCAGGCTCCTGGCCCATCTGCTGCAGGCCGTCTGCACCGTAGCCTTCTGCTGGCGGCACGATCGAGATGATCTGCGAGCCGACCTTCTGGCCTTCGAGTGCCTTCTGGAACCCGGGGATGACGCCGGTGGTCGGGAACGGGGTGGGCTCGCCACGGCTCCAGCTTGAGTCGAACTCTTTGCCGGTGCTCCAGATAACGCCCTTGTAATTCACGTACACGGTGTCGCCGGGGTTCACGACGTCACCCTCACCTTCGATGATCGTTGCGATCTTCAGTTCGGTGGGTGCCGCTGCACCTTCGGGCATGGTGATCGTGGGCTCACCGTTCTCAGCGAGTTCGACCTTCGGGAAGCCAGCGGGGGCTTCCTTTGCAGTGCCTTCTGCCTTCTTGAGCAGCTCGTCTGGGCTCAGCGAGTCTGAGCTGCCGCGGTTATCTGCTTCAGCGTCCTTCGCCTCGGTGAAGTCTGCAACGACAACGATTGCGGTGTTCTTCTTCACACCCTCGGGTGCGCCAGCAGCGGTGAGGTCTTCGCCGAAGAAGTCTGATGCAGGCATTGCGAGAGCTGCCTGCTGACCGGGAACTGCACAGCGGATAAGATCTTCCACCCACTCGGTGCCGGTGTACAGGTTGGGTGTGTTCTGCACGAGCGTTTCGCTCGCGCCGTTAATCGCTGTCCCGTCAAGGCCGTTGTAGACCAAGAACGAGATGTTGATCGAACCGTCTGCTGCAACGACGTCGCCCTTGCCCTGCTTCAGGACCGTGCGCTCAGCCTTATCGACCGTGATCGGGGTCTTGGTTTCAAGCGACGGTGTATCTTCACCCGTCTTCACCTTGATCGAGTCGCTGACGGAGCCTGACGCGATGCAGGCTTCGCCACGTGCGTCCTTGCTCGGGCCGCTCGACGACGAGCAGCCGGTCAGGATGAGTGCTGCGGCCGCAACCACAGCGGGAACGATGACGTGTTTGCGCTTCACAGTTTTGAGTGTCCTTACTCTGTAGAGAATTGGGCGCCGTCGCTATTCTCTCGTAGTTGAGTAGCGAAGTGGCTGAGAAACCTGGGTGAGCTCTATGAGCTGCGTGCAACCCGCTGCAAGATTGCCTTACCAGAGAGGGCAATCAACAGCATGAGGAGCAGCATCGTGATGATGTCTGCGCCGATGTAGATGTAGTGCCATGGTGACTGCCCTGGTTCGGCCCCTGCAATGACCGCATCAGTTCTTGCGTTGAGCGGCGGACGAATTACCGACACCTTGAACACGAACACTGCGGCGAGCGCGAGCCAGACCCACACGCGAACTCCGACTGCTCGATAGGCCGCTGGCCAGAATGCCAGCGCCGTATAGGCAAGGAGCAGGATGCCTTCAGCAGTGTTCAATGCGGCAAACACCAAACGTCCGATGCCGAGACCGAGTGGGATTGTGATGCCCTCTGCCTGGAACTTCAACGGTGCTTCGATGAACGAGATCGCAAGAATCATGCCGAGCCACAGCACAGGAATAGCGAAGCGCCACAGTTCTGTGCGAATGAGGCCCACGGGTACGGCCGGTACCTTATGCGTCTGCTGCTTTGCGCTGCGTCCCATGTGATCGTGCTCCTTCGAACCGCGAGAGTTGAGTTACTTGCTTGACTTCGTTGATGTGCTCGGCTTGGCCGCGAGCGCAGCCTCGTAGAGTTCTCGTGCTGACCGGCCGGTTGCTGCCGCAACTTCACGCGTCGCATCTTTCAGCCGTATGCCTGCTGCTGCTCGCTCCAGTACGGCGTCGAGCGCGGATGCCTCATCGATCACCGTCTCTGGGGCGCCACCGACGACCAGCACAATTTCACCTCGTACACCGTCTTCTGCCCATGTGGCGAGCTCTGCGAGTCCTCCGCGGCGGACTTCTTCGTGCATCTTCGTGAGTTCACGGCAGACAGCCGCTGGTCGATCCGCGCCAAAGCCCGTTGCGAGGTCAGCAAGAGACTTCGCGATGCGGTTCGGTGATTCGAAGAAGACGAGCGTGCGCCGCTCACTTGCGAGTGCGTTGATCATGCGTTCACGCTCGCCAGCTTTGCGCGGCAGGAACCCTTCGAAGGCGAAGCGGTCAGTTGGCAGCCCGGCGATCGCGAGTGCTGAGACCACTGCCGATGGGCCAGGAATCACGGTGACGTCGACGCCCTGTTCTGCAGCGAGCTGCACGACGCGGAACCCAGGGTCAGAGACCGTCGGCATCCCTGCGTCGCTGACCAGCACGATGTCTTCCGTGCGTGCACGCTCCACGAGCGAAGCGGCGCGCTCGTGCTCGTTATGGTCGTGCAGCGCAATGAGCTCGGGTCTGTTCTCAATTTCGAGCAGACGCATGAGCTGAATCGTCTTCCGTGTGTCTTCAGCAGCCACCACCCGCGCGTTCGACAGGGTTTCACGCAAACGGAGTGAGACGTCCCCGAGATTTCCGATAGGGGTCGCAGCAAGGACGATCATGCCTCCATCGTACGCTGTTAGTCTGGGCAGGCTATGCCGCATACCTCCTCTGATTCGTCGTCCACAGGTACCAGCCTGATCGCCAAGACAGGCTTCACCTACTTCCCGCTCGCGCTGATCGCACGTCTGCCGTTCGCCATGATGGTGATCGGCGTGCTGACGATTGTCGTATCGGCGCGCGGATCGATGCAGCTCGGCGGCCTCGGCTCAGCGATGGTGGGAATCGGATCAGCAGCAATCGGTCCGCTCATTGGCGCGGCAGCAGATCGCTATGGTCAGCGCATCGTTCTTCTAGTCACTGCGGTGCTCCACAGTGCTGCTCTGGTTTCGCTGGTATGGGTCGCATATAGTTCGCTGCCCAACTTCGCGGTGTTCGCAGTGGCATTCGCTGTCGGTGCAACGAGCCCACAGACCTCGCCGATGTCTCGCGCACGCCTGGTTGCAATCATTCGCCGATTCCTGCCGGTTGAACGGCAGGGCAAGGTCACCTCAACCACACTGGCGTACGAGTCGGCAGCTGACGAGATCGTATTCGTGTTTGGACCCGTCATCGTTGGCCTGCTCGCGACAACGTTCAACGCCGGTGCACCGATCATTGCAGCGGCGGCCCTGACGTTGCTCTTCGTCATCGCGTTCGCGCTTCATCCGTCAGCGAAGCTGTCCCCCACCGCAAGCGCTGAGGAGGAAGCCGCCGCTCCAGTCCGCGAGCTCTTCCGCGCGCGTTTGCTCGTTATTGTCTTTGGCATCGCCAGTGTCGGCCTCGTCTTCGGTACCACGCTGACCTCGCTTACCGCCTATATGCAGGAGCATGGCGATCCCGAGGCAGCTGGCCTCGTCTATGGCGCAATGGGTGTCGGATCCGCCATTCTTGCCCTCGCAGTCTCGCTCTTCTCGCCACGGTTCACGCTCCGTGCGCGCTGGGTCGTCTTCTCGGTCTTCGTAACCGTTGGCGGAGTCATCCTCGCGACCTCGCATGATGCGGGAATGCCACGGATCATCCTCGCGCTTGCGATTATGGGCATCGGTGTTGGTCCGCTGCTCGTGACGCTCTACACGCTCGGCACTGCCCGCAGCCCACAGGGCCGCTCGGCAACGGTCATGACGATGCTCGGTTCAGGCATCATTCTCGGCCAGTCACTCGCGGCTGCTTTCACCGGTACCCTCTCGGAACAGGAACTCCAGGCAACCGGCGAGGTGCGTCTCTCGCTCATGCTCCCGCTCATTGCCGGCGCGATTGGTCTCCTGCTTGGCGCTGCGAACTGGTTCCTGACGCCGAAAACAACGCCGCGAATCGCGACAAGCCCCAATGAGTAAACGCTGAGCGACGGAATACAAACCGTTTCCCCGTTGTTGGGTTCAGTGGAAGAATGGAGAACATGTCCAGAGAGCCTTTTTCGCCAGCAGAGGTCGCGGGCTTCCGCGCTGATTTCCCGTACTTCGTTACGCAAGACCGTGAGGGTGGTGCCGCCTACCTTGATTCCGTAGCGACCTCGCATCGCCCGAAGCAGGTTCTCGATACCGAGCGCTACTTCCTTGAAAACCTGAATGCGGCCGTACACCGCGGTACAAGCGGCGCGGTTGGCGCTGCTACTGAGGCGTTCGAGGGAGCACGTGCCAAGGTTGCCGCGTTTGTCGACGCTTCGACTCCCGAGCAGATCGTGTGGACGGGTAACGCCACCGGCGCGCTCAACACCGTGGCAATGGGCATGGGCGAAGCAAGCACCGCGCTCGGCGCGCTCACCGAGGGCAGCGAGCGCTTCGCACTCGGCGCAGGTGACGAGATCCTCATTACCGAGGCGGAGCACCACGCGAACCTCATTCCTTGGCAGCGGCTTGCACTCAAGACCGGAGCTACCCTCAAGTACATCCCGATCCGCGAAGACGGCACCTGGACTGTCGACGACGCACGCGAGGCGCTCAACGAGCGCACACGAGTCTTCGCGTTCGGCCATGTCTCGAACGTCACCGGCTACATTGCTCCCGTTGCCGAACTCGTTGAACTCGCACGCGCGGTCGGCGCGATCACCGTGCTCGATGCGTGCCAGGCTGTGCCGCACATTCCCGTGAATTTCGAAGAGCTCGGCGTAGACTTCGCTGCGTTCTCCGGCCACAAGATGCTCGGCCCCAACGGCATCGGTGTCTTGTACGGCCGCCCTGAAATGCTTGCGGCGCTTCCGCCGTCGCGCACCGGCGGATCCGCCATCACGCGAGTCACCATGGAGCGTGCAGAGTTCATGCCGCCGCCCCTGCGTTTCGAGCCCGGCACCCAGCCCGTCTCGCAGATCGTTGCGCTCGGCGCAGCCGTTGACTACCTTGTCGCCGCAGATATGCAGCGGATCGCGGCGACCGAAGACCTGCTTGTTGAGCACCTTGTAGCTGGTATTGAAGCGATGCCTGGCGTACGCCTGCTCGGCCCAGCGTCACACTCGGCGGCACAGCGCACCTCGCTCGCGGCAGTTTCTGTCGACGGCCTGCACGCACACGATGTCGGTCAGTTCCTCGATCAGGAGGGCGTGGTCGTTCGCGTGGGTCATCACTGCGCGCAACCGCTCCACCGAGCGCTTGGCATGGCGTCTTCGACCCGTGCAAGCGTGCACATGACAACTACCAAGGACGAGGTTGATCGTTTCCTTGACGCGCTCCGCGGCGCTCAGCGGTACTTTGGAGTGGAGGTGTCCGCATGAATTCGCTCGACGGACTGTACCAAGAGGTCATTCTCGATCATTCGAAGCGACCCATCGGTAAGGGCGAGCTGACACCGGTTGCAGGCGCACTCACCGCGTCGCACCATGAGTTCAACCCCAGCTGTGGCGACGAACTTGATCTTGCAATTTCGGTTGATCCCGAGACCGGTCAGATTTCACAGCTGTCTTGGGAGGGCCAGGGGTGTTCAATCTCGATGGCCTCGGTGTCGATTCTTGCGCAGCTCGTGCGCGACGAGAAGCTCACCATGGATGAGGCCCGCACACGAATCGCTGCGTTCCGCGAGATGATCCAGGCGCGTGGCGAGGGCGAGCCTGACGAGGATCTGCTTGGCGACGCTGTCGCGCTGCAGGGCGTCTCGAAGTTTGTGATGCGCGTGAAGTGCGCAATGCTCGGCTGGGTTGCGCTCGAGGCTGACCTGACAAAGGTTGAAGCGCAGCAGGCCGCGTAGGCGGATCCCTCCGCTCTCACTATCGGCGCTCACAGTTCTCTGTGGGCGCCGATTTTGTCCTTTCTGCGCCATTACCTGTGCACAACTGTCCCACGCTCCCTCACACTCGCGAGGATCAGTGCATGACATCGACATCATCCGACCTCGTTACCTGCCGCAACACTGCTGAGTTCTTACGGGTACTCCCCAAACTGCTCGGGTTCACCGCGACCAACAGCTTGTTCGTCATCTTCTTCTCGGGTAAGCGTGCACAGCGATCAGCAAGACTGACATTGCCAGAGCCTTTCGGCGGGCCAGCAGAGCAGGCCTATGTTGAGGGCGTGAGCGACATGATCCGCGACCTCAGTACACGCTTTCGCGCAACCGACGACCCCGTTCTCGTCATCACGACGTCAGCGTCATTCGCTCAGAACGGTGGCGCCCCACATAGGTCTTTTGCGCAGCGCATGCGGCGCTGTCTGTTACGCGACGGAATTACTCTGCGAGATTTCTGTGTCGTTGCTTCCGACGGGTGGGGTGAGTATGACGACGCACATCTCCCCGTTACCGGGCGCGCGCTAGAGCTCATTGCCCCGTTCCATGCTGCAACCGAATCATCAAGCAGTTGCAACGCTCGAAGTCGTATCACCGGGCAGCACACGGTCAGTGGGCGTCACAACCGTTGTGAAGATGCCAGCGCATCTGCCCCTGCCTCTGCAACCCAGAAGGTGCGCGTACCAGCGCTCACAGAGCTCGAAGCGATCCCCGATGCGAACGCGTCAAAGGTCGCGTTAGCCGCCGCAGTAAGCAAAGAACTCGCGCCTCTCCCACGAGCCGCTGCCGCTAAGCGGCACGACCCAGATGCACCGCGACGCATGCGTGAAGTCGGCGCGGTGACTCGTGCACTCTTACGCTTTGACTCGGCGCTGCAACCACGCATGGTCGCGAGACTTCTCCGACTTACGTCAGACACCGACCTCTGGTTTGCACTCACGCTTGCAATACTCACCCGTGCCGAGGCACCAGAGGAGATCGTGCGCGGTGGTGAGCGAACATCATTCACGCAGGTTCCGCTGGGCGGCCCACACCTGCCAGCGGGCGACGAAGACCATGACGGCGACGAAGAGGGCAGCCCCGCATGGTCGATTTACTCGCTCCTAGCAAACTTCTCTGCTGAGTGTGAACATCCACGTGTATTCGTCAGCCTCCGCAAACGCATGAATGAGGTGCTCGAATCTACTGCTGAAGCTGATCGTCCGCACCTACTCGCCCTGAGTAGCTGGGTATGGTGGACCTCAGGTATACAAACCGTCGCGCTCGCACATATTGCCGAGGGCCTCCGAATCGACCCGGCGAACGAGCTGTGCCGCATGGTGAATGAGCTGGTCGACGTGCCGCTCTTTGGTCGGCGTCCGCTGCCGGCTGGCGAACCGAGCGACTGTCGCGTGGCATGAGCGCCCTTACAGCGGGTCAAGGCAGTTGGCGTGGCACAGCGTTTAGACGAAGACGCCGTTCTGTCCGGCCAGACGACGGATTCCGCTCAGTATTGCTTCTGCAACGACTCCGCTAGATGTCGGCGTCACAGGCGAAGGTTCATTCACGATGTCGAATGAATACGTGCCTGCGGGGCCACTCGCCGCGATGCGGTGACGCGTCAACTTCGCCTGCGGGTCAGCAATCAATTGCACCGATGCTGAGTCCCAGAGACCGGTAGCCGAAGCAAGTGCGCACGCGACGTTCAGTGAAGCAGGGAACAACTGCACCGCCTCGGCAACACTTCCTTCAAACAGCGTAAACGCCTCTGTTGCTGTGGCGAGACGCGTGCGTTCGATGTTGCTCATCCACGGTTGCGCGAGTGTGCCAGCTTTCTTGGTCGAAGTAATATTTGCCGCTGTGATGCCCCCATCACGGCTCGCAGCGGCGAGCAGATCCAGGCCACCAATAGCTCCGGTACTGAGGTACAGCTCCCCCGGCCCAGCAAAGAGCACCGTACGCAGTTCGGCATCAGCAAGCGCGCCAATAGAGACAAGGAGGAGCCTGCCACCAGCTGAGATAATCCGCTCACCATACTCTGTGACCGCAGGAATGCCCGCACACTCAGCGATGAGGCAGCCAGCCTCGAGCGCAGCTTCGAGTGAGATTTCCGGGTGACCACCTCCTGAACCGGGCCGGCGCACGATCACACCAACAAGCTCAGCACCGGTAATGTTTCCAGCGGCAAGTTCGGCCGCCACACGTGCACCGATAGCACCGTGGCCGAGTACTGCAACGCGTAGAGTCATGGGATTCCTCCTGAGGTCTCCCCCTCAGGCTAGCCCGAATCCGGCCGCCTGATGGCAAAGTCTCAGAGAGCGTCCGCAAACACCTCACGTACGACTGTAAACGACTCAGCCAGCACGTCATCGAGGCTACGAAGCGCGGATCCGCCACTCGCCCACGCCCATACGGCGGCAAGCAAGGCACCAGCGATACCCGCCCCGACAATCTCCGCTTTGCGCCGCTCGGTTCCGAGGCGCTCGAGCTTCGAACCAAGGGCTTCGGCGATCCGCATCTGACGAACCGCGCGCCCTTGTGCGAGTTCGTGCTGCACGCCCATCGCCTCGGCGTTCACAATCGCAACGAGCAAGCTCTCGGGTGCTGTCCCATGTGCAAACGCCATCAATGAGTCCGCAACCGAGCGATCATCAAGGGCCAACGAGTCACGAAGGTGTGTGATGCGCTCGTCGAGCGCAAACCACAAAATCTCATCTTTGCCAGAGAAGTAGTTGAAGAAGCTCGACCTACTCACGCCAACGCGCTTTGCAAGGTCAGTCACCGAAGTGTTGTCGTAGCCGCGCTCAAGAAACAGTTCGCAGGCAGCCTCCGCGAGCACCTCACGAGTGGAGGCCTGCGGACGTCCCCGAGAAACTGATGCGCTCATGGTGACTGAGCTTAGCGAGCAAACAGATTTCCGTACCAATTTGCGTCGCGTCTCAAACCACGTAAGCTACTTAATTGCACTCAGTCCAACAAAATGAAAAGCGTGCTTCGAACATGTCACACACTCATTCACCCCTCGCGACACCATCATCGCGCCGCACACTCCGCACGCTCAGCGCAATCGGGCTTATCGCAGCCCCCGCGCTCCTCCTCACGGGCTGCTCCGGAAACACGTCAGCACTTGAAGCTGCGGGAACCACCCTCACCTACGCCACCGGTGATGCTGAGCCGACGTGCCTTGACCCGCACGTCGGCGGCAACTATCCGCAGGCACTCATCTCCACGCAGTACCTTGAGCCACTGACGGGTCGCACCGCACAGGGCGAGATCACTCCGTGGCTCGCAGAGTCTTGGACGACGAGCGAAGATGGACTCACCTGGGACTTCACTCTCCGCAGCGGCATCACGTTCACCGATGGAACTCCCTTCGATGCCGAAGCTGTCATCGCAAACATTGCGCACCTGCAAGACCCCGACACTGGCTCGTCCACCGGTTATCTCGCTGTCCAGAAGATCGTGAAGTCTGAAGCAATCGACGCAACCCACGTGCGGTTTACCCTCTCAGAACCAGACGCGGCTCTGCTCGAATCGCTCAGCCAGCAGTGGACTGCGATGCAATCACCAGCCGGTATCGAACGCGGCAAGGAAGCAAACTGCACCGATCCGATTGGCACCGGCCCTTTCAAGGTCTCCAGCTGGGCGCCACAGGAAAGCGTGACGCTCGTGCGCAATGACGCCTACGTCTCCACAATTCCTGAGGCAACAGACGAGGGTGTCGCAAAGCTTGAGAAGATCGTGTGGCGATTCATCCCTGACGCGGCCACGCGCTATGCGGCGCTGTCGTCTGGCGAAGTTCAGGTCATTGATAACCCGCTGCCGGCCGACATCGTTGCCGCCAAGACAGCAGACATGCAGCACATTGACGCGCCACGCCCTGGGGCATCAAACCGCATCGAACTCAATACGGCGCAGGCACCCTTCGACGACATTCGCGTGCGTGAGGCATTTGTGCGGGCTGCAGATCCCTCACCCGGTATCGAATCCCTCTTCCAGGGAACTGCAACCCGGTCGTACTCTGCTCTGTCAAGCATTGAGCCCGCCGGAGTCCCATTGCCAGATCTCTTCAAGACAGACACCGCAAAGGCCGCAATGTTGCTCGACGAGGCCGGCTGGAAGACGAACGGCACTGATGGAGTGCGCACCAAAGACGGCAAGGAGCTCACCGTCCGGTTCCCGGTCAGCACCAACCAGTCGACCGCGGCCGAGCAGTCACTCTTCGAGCAAATCCAGGCAAACGCGGGCAAGGTTGGCTTCAAGGTCATCCTTGAACCCGTCGATCTCTCAACTTGGTACGGCAAGCTTGCTGCTCACGAGTATGAGGCCGTGAGCGCTCCCTACACCAAGGTCGGCCCTGACGTGCTGCGCACGATCTTCCATTCGAGCAACACTGTTCCTGCCCCCTCTGGCTACTTCTCCAACCTTGCAGAACTCAAGGACCCTGAGGTCGACGCGCTCCTCGAACAGGCCGCCGCGACCCAGGACGAAACCAAGCGGGCCTCGGTCTACGCTGACGCACAGCAGCGCGTACTCGAGACATATGCGGTTCTGCCGCTCTATGATCAGCAGAACCACTTCCTCACGAATGGAGTCGAGGGCGTGACAACGCTCGGCACGATCAGCACGCCGACGTTCATCAACGCAGAACTCACACACTAATTTGAGTACCGACCAGGCCGGATCACCGCGCGAACACTGCATCGTTCGCGCGGTGATCCGGCGTTTGCTCTCAGCATTCCTCGTGGTGTGGGCGACCGCCACGATCGTGTTCTTTGCGCTGCGCGCTGCGGGTGACCCCATCGAAGCGATCATGGGTGGGCCAGGCTCCCAAGCCTCGGTCGAAGCTACCGCACAAGCACGAGCCGAGTATGGCCTCGACCGGTCGATCTTTGTGCAGTACGTCACGCAGCTCTGGAGAATCGCCACCCTTGACTTTGGCGACTCCTACTCCCGCAAGCAACCGGTCATTGACCTGCTTTCAGCCCATGTTCCGCCAACCCTCCTGCTCGCTTCACTGAGTTTCGTGTTGGCCTGGGCCCTGGCGTTGGTGAGCGTGGTCATCGCCGTCAACGCACGTGGCCGTTTTGGCGGAATGATCCGCGCCCTACTCACCGCAATTGAAACGATCGCGAGCGTCACACCGCAGTTCTTCCTTGGCGCGCTCCTCATTATGGGCTTCGCAATGACCTGGAAGGTCCTGCCAGCCACCGGTACCGGACCAGGCGGCCTGATCCTGCCAACGGTCACACTCGCAGTCCCTATCGCGGGATATCTTGCGCACGTGCTGTACGGCCCACTCGCTGAGGCAACTCATGCTCCATATGCGATGACCGCACGCGCACGCGGCGCCTCAGAGACCAGGGTGCTGTTTTCACACACGCTCCGCCATGCCGCGCTCCCCGCGATCGCGCTGTCTGGTTGGGCGTACGGATCACTCCTCAGCGGAGCTGTCGTCGTCGAGGTGCTGTTCGCCCGGCCCGGCCTTGGCCGCCTGCTGCAGGAAGCTGCCACTGTGCGTGACCTGCCCGTCGTCATCGGCGGCGTCGTGGTCATTGCACTGTTTTATGTCGCCGTCATGGTGCTCGCAGATGTTGCCGAATGGCTCGTCCGCCCGAAGGAGGTGCGCGCATGAGCGCAGCGCTCCCCCGCGCTACCGGCGCCCCAAAACTTACTGTCGCAGACTGGCTTGCCATCGCCGCACTTGCATGCATCGCGTTCGTACTGGCCTGGCCTGGTATCGTCGCACCGGGAGATCCACTCGCAATCGATCCTGCTGCGGCGATGCAAGCACCGTCACTGGCGCATCCGTTTGGTACCGATGAATCAGGGCGCGACGTATTCACCCGCGTGGTGCACGGTGCACGTGATTCGGTGGGCATCGGAGTCGCAGCGACCGTCATCGGCGTCGGCGTCGGCGCGTTCCTTGGCTTCGTTGCTGCCCTCAGTCCAGCATGGCTCGACCGCGCGCTGTCACGCCTCTTCGAAGTGATGTTTGCCCTGCCAGCACTCGTCCTCGCACTGCTGTTTATTGCGGTGTTTGGAGGCGGATCCGCGCCCGCAATCATCGCCATCGGCATCGCAACCATTCCCGGATACGCACGCATGCTTCGTGCACGCGTGCGAGAAATCGCCGGTAGCGGCTACGTTGAGTGGGCTCTGCTCGATGAAGTACCTCGCCACACAGTCTTCGTGCGCCACATCGCGCCAAACTCGCTCTGGCCGCTCGCCTCAGCTGCGACGCTCGGAGTCGGGCAGGCCATCGTGTGGGTTTCCGCACTCGGCTTCCTCGGCCTTGGTGCCGCGCCGCCAGCTCCGGAATGGGGAGCAATGCTCGATGCGGGACGCGTCTATCTCGGATCGGCCTGGTGGATGACCGTGTTCCCAGGCCTCGCCATCGTCTGCACCGCGACAGCGCTCACCGTGCTCGGCCGCCGATTCGCGGAACGGAACCCATCATGACCCACGCCCTGTACGTTGAGAACCTGTCAGTCCGGTTGCACGGCGTCCCGCTGGTCGACGATGTGTCACTCGCAGTCGCACCGGGTGAATGTCTCGCAATCATTGGCGAATCTGGAGCGGGCAAGTCCCTGCTGACGCGCACGCTGCTTGGGTTCACGCCCAAACGGGGTGGGTGGCGCCACACCGCCACAGCATTCCGCATCGACGGCCAGGATGTTTCTTCTGCCACAGAACGAACCTGGCGCGGTCTCCGTGGACAACACATCGGACTCGTGCTCCAGGACGCACTCCAGTCGCTCGACCCGCTGCGAACCATCGAACGAGAGATTGGTGAAACCCTCGCAATCCATGGTGGTCCACGGGGCGCGGATCGCCGATCCGCCGTCATTGATGCGCTGACCCGAGCGGGCCTCCCCGATGCGACAAGCTTGCTCCCACTCCGGTCACCGCAGCTTTCGGGCGGCATGCGACAACGTGCACTCATCGCTTCGGCCATGATCGGCAACCCGCCGCTCCTCATCGCCGACGAGCCGACGGCGTCACTCGACAGCGACACCGCTGCAGAAGTGCTTGATGAGTTCGCGCGACTGCGTGACGCTGGTACCGCGCTCATCATCGTCAGCCACGATCTTGCCGCGGTCGCCCGCATCGCAGATCGTGTTGCCGTGCTGGCACGGGGGCGGATCGTCGATAGCGGACCGACTGACCAAGTGCTCGCATATGCGCGTTCGAGTCAGACCGCAAAGCTCATGACCGGGTTGCGGTTGCCAGAGCTTGGTGGTGGTGGCGGTGCCGGTGGTGCTGGCGCTGGCGGTGCGGGTACTGGCGCTGGCGGTGCGGTTTCCAGCAGTGCGGGTGCCGGGAGCGGTACCGCCCAGGAACCGCCGCTCATGTCCCTCCATGATGTAACGCGCGACTTCGGAATGCGCGACGATCAGCCCACCGGTATTCACCGTGCTTCGCTCGACATTCACCGTGGCGAGATTATCGGGCTCACCGGACCCTCCGGCGCTGGCAAAACCACGCTCGGCCGAATTATTGCTGGCGCAGAGACCATCGATAGCGGTGCTGTCGAGACTCCCTCTGGTCCCGTCAGAGTGCGGCTCATTCCGCAGGATCCGCTTGCGACGTTTGACCCGCGTTGGAGTGTTGCGCGGATCATCCGCACGTCGTTAAGGCCTGGATCCTCCGAGACGGTCGTCTCGCTGCTCGCCCGCGTTGGGCTTGCGCCTGGCATGCTCAAGCGCTCCCCCAAAACGTTGTCAGGTGGCGAACGTCAACGCGTCGCCATCGCACGTGCGCTTGCAGCTTCGCCAGACGTGCTCGTTTGCGATGAGCCTGTTTCGGCGCTGGATCCGCATCACCGGGCGAGCGTGCTCGCGCTGCTCGCGGGGCTGCGCGCTGACCATGGCATCATCTTTATCTCCCACGACCGTGAGGCCGTCCGTGCGCTGTGCGACCGGGAGGTTCAGGTGCGTGGCGGGGAGATCGTTGGCGGTTGAGGTTGGGGTGGTTCGTGTGAGCCTCGACGTCCGACCATGCGAGATCGAAGCTCAGCTCCGCGAAATCGGTGCCTTACCTCGCGAGATCGATGCTTTCTGCCGAAAGCGTGCCTTATTTGCGTGAATAAGGGCCTTCTTCGCGAAAAGCGGGGCTTTTCGACGTGGTTGCCCTGCTGCCCAGCTCTCGGATCCGCCAGTTTGCCTGACCAATGCGCCAGTTCTCGTCCTTTCCTGAGGCAAAGACGCAGGCAGTCGTCTGCTTCACTTGCAGCGCAGAACACTCCTAACGTTTCCGCATACGATGCAACAGCAAAACAAGACCGGCACAGGCAAGTCCGATCGCAACGTTCAAGGCATACCCCAGATACGGAGCCGCTGACAATGTCAGCGCAGAGGAAACCAGCCCGCTCAACAGCCCGGCAACCACGCTCGAGACAATAAACCAGGTTGATGATGGCCTATGGTGATGCCTAACATCACGGCATCCGGCTTCTCGCACAGGTGCAGTTTTGCGTGGTTCGTCTACCGACATGTCACTGCTCCTGAGACGCTGCCTGCGACTCCACCAAATAGAAGCCCCGCGCCCGCGCCAGGAGCACCTCTTGGAAGACCAGCAATTGCTCCAGCAATTGCTCCAGCAATCGCACCACTGTCTCGACCATCGCTTTCCTCCTTCAGTCCTCTGCTTCCACAGATCCCTCCAGAAGCAAGACGAAAGTAACAAGCTCACTGGGGCAAGCGGCCAGATGAAGCAGAATGCGAACCCTTTTACCTCACCAGCGCTTGCCGTGCGACCCCCAGCTTCTTCTCGACCCGTTGGCATGCGATGGGGAGCGACCGAGTGACCCGCCGAGAATGTCTCGCTTGTTCGGGTCTGAACATTTCGAGAATGGCGCTTGGCGTGACTCGTGACGGGAGGAATGCCCTAAGGATCGTTTCCATTCTCAAGCGGTGAGGCTTCCTGGCGCGCAAAGTCAGGGCTCAACATAATTGTGACACCACAGGAATGGGCCCAGATGAATGGCGGCTACACGATATCGCCAATGACACCGCACAGAAACCTATTCCAATGGCAGAGAGCCCTACTGAAGTCGCGCCCGCAGCATCTCAAGATGGGCACGGCTTTCATGCGCCGCTGCTGTGGCGTCGCCTGAGGCTATTGCCCCGACGAGTGCGGCGTGTGCGTCATCATCAGGTTCGACCTGGCGGAAAGAACCGCCCGCTGGCGTGGCCTCACTAGCCCCAGCACCAGCACCAGCACCAGCGCCACTTTCACCTCGCCCACCACCACGCGGCAGCGGCAGCGACAACATCTCCACCATCGCGTCCTGCAGCCTCGGCACAAAACTGTCGAAGAGCTCGACGAGCACAGGGTTATGCGACGCGACGACGACGGCCCGGTGAAATGCAGTATCCGCGGCAACAAGTTCGACCACACTCGGGAAATCGCGCTCGCGATTCACGAGGGCAGCTCGGAGGCTGTCGAGATCCGCGCCCGTGCGTCTCGCTGCGGCGAGCGCGGCTGCTTCAGTTTCGATAGCGATCCGCGCTTCAATCACCGAGACGATATCAGCTCGGCGCAGCACGTCACCGAGGTCTTCTTGCGGTTCGGTGGCTGTCACGAAGACGCCTGCCCCCTGGCGGGAGGTGAGGATTCCGCGTCCGGCGAGCTGGCGGATCGCTTCGCGCACCGTTGAACGTCCGACGCCGAGCTCGGGAACAAGGGTCATCTCGCTTGGGAGCTTGGCGCCGACTGCCCACTCACCGCTGTGGATTCGGGCGAGGAGTAACTCCGCTGCCTGATCTGCGAGCGAGACGCGCGTTACCTGTGCCATAGGTTCAGCATAACTTGCTCGCAATCAGACCTGTCTACTTGTCTGAGGAGTTGTGTTAGAGTGATGCCATGCAGTTCACGGGCCTCCTCCTTCTTCGCCGCCACGGCGGGGCGTAGCCAAGACCGGCTCCCCGTCGTGGGGTTGAGCCATGTGCCGGTCATTTGATCCGCGCATGACAGGACACTCACATTGCATACGAATACTTTCCCCACGATCTCCACCCCTGCTGGCGCAGTGCCAACGAACGCCCCCAGCTGGAACCCGCAGCGCCAGTCACAGATGCCCTCGCAGCGATACGCCGATGCATTCTCGCGCGTTGACATCCCACTCATTGAGCGCGATTGGCCGAACCGCCGCCTCACTCAGGCGCCCTTGTGGGTACCGGTCGACCTCCGCGACGGCAACCAGGCGCTGGCCGAGCCAATGGATCCCGTGCGCAAGCGCCGGTTCTTCGACCTCATGGTCACCATGGGATACAAGGAGATCGAGGTTGGCTATCCCTCGGCATCACAGACAGACTTCGACTTTGTGCGCCAGATTGCTGACACCGATATCGCTCCCCCGGATGTCACCATCGTCGTTTTCACCGCCGCTCGGCGCGACCTCATCGAACGCACGATCGCGTCAATTCGCGGAGTGCGCAATAACGTCGTCATTCATCTCTACACCGCGACCGCACCGACGTGGCGTGAGCATGTGCTTGGACACAGTCGCGAAAGCTTGCACGAGCTCATCCTGAATGGCGGGCGCGACGTGCTCGACCTCGCCGGGGATATGCCGAACGTACGTTTCGAGTTTTCGCCAGAGGTCTTCAACCTCACCGAGCCAGAATATGTGCTTGATGTCTGCAACTCCATGACCGAGCTGTGGGATGCCCGCCCCGAGCGCCCCGTCATTCTCAATCTGCCAGCGACCGTCGAAATCGCGACGCCAAATGTGTACGCGGATCAAATCGAATACATGCACAAGCACCTCGCCCGTCGCGAGAGCGTCATCCTGTCGGTGCATCCACACAACGATCGCGGAACGGGCATCGCTTGCGCAGAGCTGGCGGTCCTCGCCGGTGCACAGCGCGTGGAGGGGTGCATCTTCGGCAACGGCGAACGAACAGGAAACGTCGACCTCGCCGTGCTCGCCCTGAATATGCACGCGCAGGGCGTCGACCCGATGATTGACTTCTCTGACATCGACGAGATCCGCCGCACAGTCGAACACTGTAACCAACTGGAGGTGCACCCCAGGCATCCCTACGTGGGCTCGCTCGTGCACACTGCCTTCAGCGGCACACACCAGGACGCCATCAAGAAGGGGTTCGCAGAGCACCGTGCGCGCGCCGCTTCACTCGGCAAGACAGAGCGCGAGATCGAATGGCGCGTTCCGTACCTGCCCATCGATCCAGCAGATATTGGGCGAAGCTACGACGCCGTGATCCGCGTAAACTCGCAGTCAGGCAAGGGCGGTATCGCCTTTCTGCTTGAGCGGGAGTACGGCGTCACGCTGACGCGCGACGAGCAGGTACAGCTGGCGCGTGCCGTGCAGGAGCGCGCAGACGCGAGTGGGCGGGAACTGGAAAGCGCGGAGATTTGGGAGATCTACTGCGGGTTGCCGGGCGTCATTTCTGGCTAGCCAGTGCACTAGATATTGTCTTGTAGTGGCCCGTGACGCAACCGCAGGCCACTACAGGCATCGTCAACCAACACAGTTCTCAAGCTGCAACGACAACGGGGCTTCGAAATATCCCAACTACCTCCAAGCCCAACTTTCACTCTCTCATTGCGCCCATCATGAAATCAACACTGCAAGTCATCGCTTTCATCCTCGCAATCACTGCCGGGATCATCGCAGTACGCACCGCACCAGCAGCCACGGCTTTCGCGTTCGCAGCAGCCGTGTTCATCCTGGCCCCGTCATTCACTCGCAAGAAAGGAAAGTCAGAGTGATTCGCTACCTGTCTCTCAAGGAGCTCGCTGAACGCATCGGTGTTGAACAGCGCACCGCGTCGAAGTACAAGCTCCCTGAGCCTGACGCGATGATCGGCACCACTCGCGGTTGGCTGCCCGAAACAGTAGACGCCTGGAACGCTGGACGTCCTGGTCGTGGTGCTGGTGGTGGGCGAAAGCCGAAAGATTCAGGGGCGGCGTCCGCGTAGCATCTGGCGGGCGTGGAGCGCGTCAGATGCTATCCATCTCGCCACTTTCCTCTACACTGAGGAGTGACATGTATTCGCTTCCGCATTCGGGGCAGACGTGCTCGCTCATGCGTGCCTCCGTGGTGGTGGTGTTCCCTGTGACTGGCATCCAGCGTGTGAAGTGCGCCACCGACATTGCCGTGTGGCGTTGATGCAGACACAGGGAAGAAGATCCGACGCGATGGCCGGGAAGTTTATGTCTCGGTGTTCGACTGGATTTATTCACAAGACAGTTGGGGTTCAGCATGCCGCATCCTATGCTTGTGCCATGAGGAAAATTTCAATACTTGTTGCAGCAAGCGCGTTTGGACTCCTTCTGACAGGCTGCTCCGCCACTGACGCCAAGGAAACTTCAGTAACCAAAGAACAGACTTCAGCAAACCAGAACAACTCTTCTGATGAATTCTCATTCGCTGACATCAAGTCATGCGAAGACATTAAGCCTTTCGTGGAGACGTGGACCGAAGGGTTCGTTCCATACGATTGGAACAACGTTTCAGAAGATGCTGTTCAATGCGGCTGGAACACTCCGCCCGAGGAAGTCACTCCAGAAAATGCACGCTCCATCGAGGTAAACCTGTCGAAGGTTACCGAGCGGCCCGATTACAGCCCACTTGAGAATATGAGCGGCTACGAGGCCATCAGTGACGATTGGGTCAAGGAGAACGGCGGACAGGCCTACTCGATGACTGTCGACATTGGCTTGTCAGCTGTCATTGGCACGACTATCTGGGTTCCAGGTGTTGAGGTCACAGTTTCTGGGGGCAGGTGGGAGAACCTTCCAGAGCTTGATGGCGCCGCAGCGCTGGAAGTAGCAAAGATGATCCTCGGCGCTCAGTAAGTACTTGGGCGCCTTTTTGCCTCGGTATTTACCAGCTTCTTCTGCAGTGCGTGGTGCGTTCGTTTGCGCGCAACGACTTGCGAACGCACCACGTCTCTCCGATCCACCGCGAGAGTGTCGTTTTCTTCCTTCGGCACGACTGGCCGATACGAACAATGCATGACGCATCATGGAAGACATGACCAGGGGCGGCCTGCCGAACATGCAGAACCGCCCCTTAGAAAGACGAAAGCCCCGAAACAGATGCTGTCGCGGGGCGGTGGTCGGATACAGTGATCCACCATCTGTATATAGATTTGCACGAGTGGCACGAGATGTCAAACACTCACCGTCGTGTGTCCAGTTCGGCTTGTAGCAGGTCAGGCACGGAGAGCCGCTTGACACCGTTGATGCGCATGACTTTCACGCGTTCGTCACGGATCCACCGGTAGATGGTGTGCTGGGACTTCCCTGCCCGTTCGCCCGCGTCTTCTAGCTTCACGAAGTGGTCGTCAAGCTTCGTTGTTCGCGGCACTCGTTGTGCTGGTGTTTGCATAAACGCCTTCCTCTACGTCAGTCAGGATGATGTGCATTGCGAGCGCGTACTGTGCTGGCGTGAGCTCGTACCCGCAATACAGGAGTTAATGATCCGGTCACCTGGGTAACGTGGTGGCCGGTACGCGAGCGTGAGCTTGTTGCATCCGCCGCATGTCATCACGGTGATCTTGCGTGGTTTGTCTTCTTGTGGCCAGTTCCGGTCTGCTGCGGCGACGAGTCGGCCGATCTCGATGGCGTGGTATTGGCCGATCTTGTCGTTTGCTGCTTCGTGTTCGTCTCGGAACCGGTTGAGTGCGGTCAGGTGGCTTTGGATCTCGTCAGCGGCAAGCCAGGTCGCTGCGAGTGGTGTTGCCGGGTCGGTGGAAGAGTTCACTCGCACGTCTTCTGCTTGTGCGCGGATCTCCCCCGCTGCCTTCAGCCAGATGATGATTCCAGCAGCTGCCGCCCACGCCCATTTGAATCGCGCGAGCTCGTGCTCTGTCAGACAACCGAACGTCTCGTGTTCGAGAGACGCTCGTTCAGTGGTTTCCATGTTCCCCTCTCAGGGTGATTCCGTCTGTACTGACGTAGTCAGTAATGCGGGTGACTTTCGCTTCCGTAATGTGCTTTCCGAGCGTGACGAAGAACACTTCTAGCGAACGCGCTGCCTGTTCACTTGGATCGGCGAATCTTTGGATCGCGTAAATGTGTCGTTGTCGTTTCCGGCGTGCGCCGCGCACTTTCATGCGAGGGAAGTAACGCTGAGTTCGAGGATTCTTGGCCGTGTGGGTTTCCCCTTCCTGTGGGTATAGAAAAGCCACCCGAACTTGGATAGGTTGAGTGGCATGAATGAGAGTGAGATTGATCCGATTGCATCCGCAGCAAAGGGCGTAGTGTCCGGCGCGTTGGAGGGTTTCTTCGCTAGAAAGGACGCAAAGGCTGCGGCAAATAAGGTCCTTGCGCCTGCGCTCCCCATCGTTCGCTCAACTTTGGCGATCAACCCTAATTGGGTTGTTGAACCGTTGCTGATGAACCGCGAGAAAAGGATTCTCCTTTACTGTGTCGTGAAGACTTCTTCAGCCGTGGTGTCTGACCTTAAGATTTCCCGGTCATTTATGAGTCCGGAGATCCGGTTCTATGGAGACACGGAATGGCCTGGTGAAATTGGTCAAAACGAACCTCTGTTTTTCATGGTTGGCATGCGGCCATTTGGAGAGTTCGGTAAGCCTGAGGTCACTCTCGAGTGGGTTGACGCGAATGGCAACAAGCAAGACGATGATTTTAGAATCTCGCTTACTGGCAGCGCTATCTTGGATTCCTATTAGTTCGCACTTCGAATCAGTTCTTTCAGTAGCCCGAGTATCGCGTCAGCATCGTCCAGGTCTTTCTGCTCGATGCCCTGATACTCGGGCTCTCGTGTTGAAGCGAGACATTGCGCGATCTGTTCTCGTGTGGGTGCGAGCGAGCTGTGCTTGCGCCCACACGGCACCGGCGGCAAACGCTTTCTGACGCAGTCGGCGGCTATTATTGAGCGCTGGCAGGTCTACCCCTATGAATGGGTAACGCTGTGCAGCCTCCGCTTCCGCTGCGGCTCGAATATCAACGATCATCGCGGCACCCCACAATTCCCGCACGCCTGACCGCCAGCGTTGAGCCAAGCCCACCGGTGATTGCCGTACTGGCACGGGTGCAACAGGGGCTCTTGGCTGTTTAACTCGTGAATCGTGATTTGTTGTGGCTCACTCATCGTTCTTTTCTTTCCCTGTATCGAAAGCAGCGACCGTAGGACACGGCCAAGGCGCATGCCCGTACGGTGATTGGTAGCAGGTCAGGCAGTACGGCTCGTCATCGTCAGTCATCTTGCGATGCTTCGACTTGGCTCGCTCTATCGCTGCCTCAGCACGCTCAGCACGCTCGATAGCTTCGTCGCGCTCCTCTCGAACAGCAGCTAAGTCGTTGACCAGCCCTACGTTGATCTCAACCACTCGGTTGAGATTTCGGTTCACGGTGGCGTGAGCCTGCTCGTCGCAGCTGTTTGCGGGCAGCGCTCGCAGCTTGGCAACATCAATCTCAGTCATGGTTTCTTCTTCCTTGCTTTATGGATGCAGGTATAGAAAGGCCACCCAAACTCAGATAAGTTGAGTGGCATGATCGACGAAAGAGCGAGTATCGCGTTGGATATCTCTGCGATTGTTCTGCCCATCGTCCTCGCGGCGATCTTCTTCTACGTCTTGTGGGGAGTCATCAGAAGCGCCGTCCTTTCCGCTTTGCGTAAACACGCTGCCGAACAGGCGGAAGCTTCGAACATCCGTCGAAGCGACGACGCCTCTTAGCTTTCCCAGCGGCTCCGCCCTGCTCAAGCATTGAATCAAACATCATGTCGTTTTCCTTTCAATCGTTTGCCCGCATGCCGCGCACACGGGAGGGATCATCGCCGCGAAGTCGTCAGCCAGACCGATGATCTCGGCCTGACGTTCAAATTCACGAGACAGGTCATCCAGTTCAGGCTCACTGCGATTTGGAGACTGACTGAAAATTTCTAGGGTCGCCAAAGCAATCTCCAATCTTGGATAGAGTGCGAGCTATGGAAACATCGGCCATATCTCAAACAGTGGCTTCTGCCGTTGATTGGACTACTGTCACAAGCACCGCGGTTGGAACTTTTGTTGGCGCAATAGTCGCCTCAGGCGCAGCTCTATTTGCTGTCGCAAAGACATATCGAGATCGCACAGCACTATTTGTTAGCAAAACAAGCGTCCACTCAGACTCAAGTTTCGAGCCATGGCGCAGCATCCAGGTTGAAATAGGAAACTCTGGGACAAAGGTTGCCAAGAACGTATATGTCACGTTCGACAGCGATGTTGATCAGCCCTCCCGTGTCATCACCCCCATGCTGTCGCCAGGACAAACCTTCTAGTGGTCGATCAATCTCAAGCAGGTTGACCCACAGTTCGCTGCTTCTGTAAATCAAGAATATGGCTCTGCTTACACGCCTTGGAAAGATGATCTATCAGTGACGGTATTCTGGCGAGAAGGCCGTAAACAGGAAAAGGAAAAGTCTGAGACATTCGTCATTCCAGTCCCTGATGGTCTCGTAACCGAACCAACTGGTACTCACAACACTCCATTGGCCTGAGCTGAGGGGCCAACCTCTCGTCCAGCCCCTCATGGGTATAAGAAAACCCCGCCTAGTCGAGCGGGGTCGGTGTTACAAGGTGCGGGTCAGAACGGCTGCGGGCTGCTTCACGAGCATTCACTGCGCAACATTCACGCCACAATGCTTGCGTTTCACAGTTCGGCGGCGAGCGCGTTGGTTGTGTTGGGTGTGGTGATGAGCCGGACGTGACATCCGTGTGCGTGCTCCGTGGTTTGGTGGTCTTTGGTGAGCAGGCAGGGGTAGCAGACTGTCTCGTAAGTGCTGGAGCTGTCTGGCGTGGTGATGATGCGTTTGTGTTCTGGGTGTTCGCATGGTGCGCCGCATGCGGGTTCCTCGGTTTCGATCAGCTCGGGTGTGAGGGTGTGCGTGTCGTACGCGAGTCCGCATGGCTGGCAGATGAAGCTGTCGCCGTCGTGGTCGCACGATTCTGCGCAGTGTCCGCAGTGTGGGTACTGTGCTTCTGCATCGCTGAGTAAGTGTTCTCGCTGGCGTGCTGTCATTTTTTTCGTCATGCCGCCCATGCCTCTCGTGTTTCTTTCGATTCGAGGTGGAGTACGAATCGGCAGTCTGGGCAGATGGTTTGCTTTGCCCGGTTCTCCCAGGTTTTGAGCGTTTGCGGGCATCGTGCGCACCACTTCAGTGTCTTCTGGCTCACTTGTCTGTGTCCTCTCGCGCGAGCTGTTCTTCGATCGCTTGGATGGTGTCTTCGTCGAGGCGTCGCATCCCGAGCGCACCCACGTATGGGATCGGTTCTGCGAGCTGTCGCGGGCGTTCTACGCGCAAATGGTGGTTTCCTGGCTGCGCCCAAGGCGAGCACATCACCTTGCGCATCTGGATCTTGCTGTTGGTGTCATTGCACCCGACGCCAGGCGTGTAAGCGTGCGTCTCGGTCAAGTCGACGACGCCGAGGATCACACCTCGAGGGAGATCCACGTACCGCCACGCTTCCCCAGTCGCCTGCACGTGGTGTTCAATCGCTGCGGCGAGCGCGGGGTCGTTCAGTGCGCCGTAGTCTCCTGACTTCGCAGCATGAATCGCGACAGGGCCGCGGTAGGCTCCTGCAATGTTGCGGACGCGGTTCTCGACGTCCTTGTACCCATGCATGATCGCCCACGCCCACGGCTGCCGTACAGTCAGTACTCGCATTGCAGCCATCGTCTAGTTCCCTTCTGGTCGGTGTTCAACACTTCGGCTCGTGAGACAGCGCTCGCCGCAGTGGTTTGGTTGTTTGCCTCGTCTGGGTCTGCGGGTTCCCAGTCGCTTGCTTTCCTTCGTCGGACGACCCAGAAGTTTCGTTCGCGTTTCCAGTAGCGGCGTAGGTTGGCGACGTCTTCGCGGGCAGCTTCTTGACTGGTTGCGGAGTGGACTCCGACGAGCGTCTCCCCCGCGTATCCCCATTCCCATTCGGGTTCCGCTGGCGCGTTTTCGAGGGCGGAGACGAGTTGCGGCGCGATGTCATGTGCGAGGCGATCGGCTCCGCGTCGTCCGAAGTTGTAGTCTCGGCAATCAAACCACAGCAATCCACAATCTGACCGGTCACCAGATCATTTGTCGCGCGCCCACAAGGTCGGGGCGATACCAGTCTGCGAAATGCGCGGCGCGGGATCTGCCACCAGGTTGCCGAGGACCGTGACGAGTGGTTCACCTTCCATCAGGTTGCCCATTCTGACGGAGTGATCGGTGTACACCGATGGCGTTCAAGCACGGGGTCCAGCCGTTTGGGTGTATAAGCGAGAACATCATCACCAGAAGCCGTGCTTCATTAAAGTTCGGGAGGGCCTCTGTGCGTCTTACAAATCACCACTCTTCCTGTTGCAGAATTGAGAAATGAGTAATACAGCGCAGCCTCGCAAGTTCCCGGCATCCGAGTATGTGACGTTCACCCTGTTATCCGTAGCACTCCTCTTTGGCGCAGTCTTCGCTTCCTCAATGGGCAGGTTCCTCAGTTATGCGGGAACCGTGACCACGCGTTCGGCGAGCAAGTTCAATGCCGGGATGGGTTTCGTGGTCGGCGGGCCGTTCGTGATCTTCGCGGGCGTGTTGCTTCTCGGCTGGATGTTCTACGCTCGCGGGCTTCGCGCCTGGTTTTTGCCGCTGCTCGGAATCATCGCGCTGATCATAAACTTCTACGCAGTCGCAGCGTTCCTTGGTGGTTAACATCTACCCGCACCCGTAGCCCGGCCAAATGCAGGAGGTTGTCAGATGGAGGCGGGCTTCAGCTGCGTAGTTTGCCGTGTTAGCCCGATGTCGGCGATTTGGGTTCGATTCAGCTTTGCGCACTAAAAAGCCCCGGAACTTCCGCATCATTCTGCGGTAGTTCCGGGGCTTCTGGTCGGGATGACAGGATTTGAACCTGCGACCCCGTCGTCCCGAACGACGTGCGCTACCAAGCTGCGCCACATCCCGATTTGCGTTTGCACGCAGGTTTTAGTTTAGTGGCGCGCACGAGAAACACGAAAACGGCGACGCGTTTTGCGCAAACCCGGGCGATCCTCACACCAGGGAGACACCCACAGAAACACACTGTGCCCGGCCTCCCATCAGGAGACCGGGCACAGTGTCAGCTGCTCAGTAAGCAGCCAGCGCGCTCAGACGCAGAAGCGAATTACTTCTGGTTCTTGTTGCGCGAAGCGGTGCGTGCACGCATGGTCGAGTCAAGCACGAGCTTGCGGATACGAACGTGCTCGGGGGTAACCTCGACGCACTCGTCTTCGCGAGCGAACTCGAGGCATTCCTCAAGCGTGAGCTTGCGGGGCGGTGTCATCGACTCGAAGTTGTCAGCCGATGCCGAACGCATGTTCGTCAGCTTCTTCTCCTTGGTGATGTTCACATCCATGTCTTCCGAACGTGAGTTCTCACCGATAACCATGCCCTCGTAGACCTCCTGCGTCGGCTCGACGAAGAACGACATACGCTCCTGCAGGTTGATCATCGAGAACGGAGTCACAACGCCTGCACGGTCAGCAACGATCGAACCGTTGTGACGGGTGACGATCTGGCCAGCCCACTCGGCGTAGCCGTGTGCGATCGCGTTCGCGATACCGGTACCGCGGGTCTCAGTCATGAACTCCGAACGGAAGCCAATGAGGCCACGCGAAGGAACGATGAACTCCATGCGAACCCAGCCGGTGCCGTTGTTCACCATGTTCTCCATGCGGCCCTTACGAGCAGCGAGGAGCTGGGTGATTGCGCCGAGGTATTCCTCAGGAGTATCGATGGTGAGGTGCTCGTAAGGCTCGTGAGTCTTACCGTCGACCTGCTTGGTCACAACCTGAGGCTTGCCAACGGTGAGCTCGAAGCCCTCACGACGCATGTTCTCAACGAGGATCGAGAGAGCGAGCTCGCCACGACCCTGAACTTCCCAAGCGTCGGGACGCTCGGTATCGAGAACGCGCAGCGACACGTTACCGATGAGCTCACGGTCAAGGCGATCCTTGATCATACGAGCGGTGAGCTTGTGGCCCTTGACCTTGCCAACGAGGGGCGAGGTGTTTGCACCAATGGTCATCGAGATCGCGGGCTCATCGACCGTAATCGTCGGGAGGGCGATCGGGTTGCTCGCGTCAGCGATGGTCTCACCAATGGTGATGTCTTCGATACCAGCGATCGCAACGATGTCACCGGGGCCTGCCTTCTCAGCAGGGTAACGGGTGAGTGCCTTGGTGAGCATGAGCTCAGTGATGCGCACGTTCTGGGTGGTGCCGTCGTGCTTGATCCACACAACGTTCTCGCCCTTGTGGATCTCACCGTGGTGCACGCGAAGCAGTGCAATACGGCCGAGGAACGGCGACGAGTCAAGGTTGGTGACGTGTGCCTGAAGAACGTGCTCGTCATCGTAGGTGGGAGCAGGAACGCGCTCGAGGATGACCTGGAACAGGTCCTCAAGGTTCTCCTTGTCAGGCAGGGTGCCGTCTGCGGGACGGTTGTGTGAAGCAACGCCTGCACGGCCCGAGAGGTACACCGTGGGAACCTCGAGCACCGAGTCGATGTCGATGTCTGGGTGGTCCTCAGCGAGGTCCGAAGCGAGACCGAGGAGGAGGTCCTGAGCATCACTCTCGACGCCCTCGATACGTGCATCGCCACGGTCGGTCTTGTTGATTGCGAGGATCACCGGCAGGCGAGCCTCAAGTGCCTTGCGCAGCACGAAGCGGGTCTGGGGCATGGGGCCTTCAGCCGAGTCAACGAGCAGTACAACGCCGTCAACCATCGAAAGCGCGCGCTCGACCTCGCCACCGAAGTCAGCGTGACCCGGGGTATCGATCACGTTAATCGTGACAGGGCCGTTCTGAGCATGGTCACCCTCGTAAGTAATCGCGGTGTTCTTCGCGAGGATCGTGATGCCCTTTTCGCGCTCGAGATCGTTCGAGTCCATGACGCGGTCGCCGACTTCTTCGTGCGCATCGAACGAGTTCGTCTGCGTGAGCATTGCGTTGACGAGGGTGGTCTTGCCGTGATCGACGTGTGCGACGATAGCGACATTGCGAAGGTCTTCGCGTGTTGCGAGAGCCATAAAGGTGGGATCCTAACGAGACATGCGGAAGGTCGGCGGCGGGTGCCTATGACCGTGCGAAGGATCGCAGCAGCCTGAAAGAAGCCGACGCACTATTCTACACAAGCATTTCTGAACTTTTCACCCGAATGGCTCGCGTTTCTGGTGCGGGGGGGGCCACGAGGGCCGACGAACAATACGCAAGAGGCCGGTGAACACTGAGTGTCCACCGGCCTCTTATGTGACGAAGAGTCCGCCTTACTGGATACCCAGTTCGATGTTTCGACCGGGAATCGCGTTCAGCAGATTCTGCGTGTAGGCATGCTGCGGGTTCTCGAAGACCTCAGCGGTAGTTGCCTGCTCGATGATCTGTCCCTGCTGCATCACGCACACACGATCCGCGATGAGGCGAACCACAGCGAGGTCGTGAGTGATGAACAGGTAGGTGAGGCCAAGATCGCGCTGCAGCTCTGCAAGGAGCTCCAGGATCTGCGCCTGCACGAGCACGTCAAGCGCCGATACCGCCTCGTCAAGGACGAGGATCTCAGGCTTGAGCGCGAGACCACGGGCAACAGCAACGCGCTGACGCTGGCCGCCCGAGAGCTCGTTCGGGTAACGCGTCGCAAGTTCGCGAGGAAGCGCAACCTGGTCAAGCAGCTCGTTGAGACGCGCCTTGCGGCTCGCAGCGTCACCGATGCCGTGCACCTTCAGGGGCTCAAGGATCGTATTGCCGATGTTGTGCAGCGGATCAAGCGATCCGTACGGATCCTGGAAGACCGGCTGCAAACGGCTCCGGAGCTTGAAGAGCTCGCGTCCCTTGAGATCCTTCGTTGGCTTGCCCTCAATGAGGATCTCGCCAGTCGTCGGCTTCTCAAGCTGCAGCACCATCTTCGCGATGGTCGACTTGCCAGAACCCGACTCACCAACGAGTGCCATGGTCTCACCACGGTTCACCACGAAGTTTGCGTTCTTGACCGCAGCGAGATCTTCGGTTCCGAAGTTGCCCTTACGAAGCTTGTAGATCTTGGTGAGATCACGCACCTCGATCACGGGAGTCTTCGTCACCTCGAGCTGTTCAGCTCGCGCAGTCGCCATTGCAGCGAGGTCGAATGCGGCATCGCCAGCGGCAACACCTGCACCGTCTGATTCGCCGATACGACGCGAAGCGAGGCTCGGTGCCGCAGCGACGAGACGCTGGGTGTACGGGTGCTGCGGGCGCTGCAGAATCTCGCGGCTGGGGCCAGCCTCGACAATGTTGCCCTTGTACATCACGATGAGCTTCTCAGCGCGCTCAGCCGCGAGGCCGAGATCGTGCGTAATGAAGACCACCGCGGTGCCCTGCTTCTGCGTGAGCGATGCAAGGTGATCGAGCACCACACGCTGCACGGTGACATCGAGCGCCGAGGTTGGCTCATCAGCAATGAGCAGCTTCGGGTTCGCCGACATACCAATGCCGATGAGCGCGCGCTGCTTCATGCCGCCAGAGAACTGGTGCGGGTACTGACGCATACGCTTGTCAGCATCCTTCAGGCCTGCCTGCTCGAGTACCTCGACCGCACGCGCACGAACAGCCTGACGGCCCTTCGCAACACCATTGGCGCGGATCGCCTCTTCAACCTGGAAGCCAACCGACCACACGGGGTTGAGGTTTGACATCGGGTCCTGCGGAACGTGGCCGATCTCACGGCCACGCAGCGACTCCATCTCGCGACGGCTCAGACCAACGAGCTCGCGCCCGTTGAGCTTGATCGATCCGCCGGTGACTGCACCCGTGCCTGGAAGCAGGTCGATGACTGCGTGCATGGTCGTTGACTTGCCCGAGCCGGACTCGCCAACGATTGCAACCGTCTCGCCAGGGTAGACGTCGAAGTCGACGCCGTGTACGACCTCGGTCTGCTTCTTCTTTGCACCAAACGAGATACGCAGATCACGTACGCTCAGCAGCGGTTCCATCTGCGACTTGGTCCTTTCGTTCATCGACGAGCCCTCGCCTTCGGATCAAGCGCGTCGCGGACGACCTCGCCCATCATCACGAAACCGAGCACGGTAATCGCAAGAGCAAGAGACGGCCACATAAGAATCTCAGGCGAGTTACGCAGATCACGCTGCGCCGCACTGATGTCATTGCCCCAGCTCATGAATTCTGCTGAGGGAAGACCAACACCCAGGAACGACAGCACTGCCTCAGCCACGATCGCCGCCGAGAGCGACAGCGTCGTCACCACGATAAGCGGTGCGATCGCGTTGGGGAGCACGTGCTTCACGAGGGTGCGGATCCGCGACAAGCCAATCGACTCAGACGCCATGACGAAGTCAGAGTTCTTCACCCGCAGAATCTCACCGCGCAGAATTCGCGCGGAAACCGGCCACGAGAAGCCACCGATTGCGAGCGCAATGACCCACACGTTGCGGTAGTCAGCGAAGACGGTCATCACGATGACTGCAGCGAGGATGTAAGGAATCGAGAAGAAGATATCTCCAAGACGCGACAGCACGGTGTCGACCCAGCCGCCGAAGAAGCCGGCGAGGGCGCCCATGACTGTACCGATCACGAACGTGATGAAGATCACGATAAGACCGACGGTGACCGAGGTGCCTGCACCCCAAACAACGCGCGAGTAGATGTCGCATCCCTGCGCGTCATAGCCAAGTGGATGCCCAGGTGATGCAGGGCTCTTCGAGAAGTCGAGGCTGCACGCACGAGGATCAACACTCGTGAACCAGGTCGGGAACATCGCGACAAGCGCGATGACGAGAATGACAACAGCCGAGATCCAGAACATGGGACGACGACGCATGTCGCGCCACGCATCCAGCCACAGGTTCGAACGCTTCGCGTCGATGCGTACCGCATCAACGGCAGCTACCGGGGTCTCTTCGAACGGAGCTACATAGTGCTCAGTAGTAGGTTTCTGGGACTCAGGCATATCGGATCCTCGGATCAAGTACTGCGTACAGGAGGTCAACAAGCAAGTTCACGCCGAGGTACACAAGCACCATGACGGTCACGAACGACACGACGGTCGCGTTCTCGCCCTTGATGATTGCTTGGAACAGCGCGTTACCGACGCCGGGAACGTTGAAGATACCCTCGGTGACCGTTGCGCCGACAATCAGAATTCCGAAGTCGGTTGCCGTATTCGTCACGGTAGGAATCATCGAGTTACGCAGCACGTGCACGGGAATGACACGACCACGGCTCAAACCCTTTGAATAGGCAGTGCGCACGAAGTCCTGGTTGAGCGTGTCGATCACCGAAGAACGCGTCAGACGCATGCTCGTCGCGTACAGGCTGATACCAAGGACGAGGCCAGGCAGCAAGAGGTCCTGTAGCGGGGCGCCAGCACCGACAGTGGGGCTGAACCAACCGAGCTTCACACCGAAGAAGAACTGCGCTGCGAACGCGATCACGAAGATCGGCACGCTCATGAGGAGCAGACCGATAATGAGGTTCACGTTGTCGAAGATGCCACCCTTGCGAAGGCCCGAGAAGAGACCCACTGCAATGGCAACAAACAGTTCAACGACAATTGCGATCAGAGCAAGCTTCACGGTGACCGGGAAGGTGCGTGCGAGCACCTCTGAGATCGGCTGGCCTGAGAAGCTCATGCCGAAGTCGCCGACGAGCACTCCCTTGAGGTACAGGAAGTACTGGACAATGAAGGGCTGATCTAGGTGGTACTGCTCTTTGAGCTGCGCGACCACTGCTGGGTTTGGCGTCTTGTCGCCAAACATCGCAAGGATCGGGTCGCCCGGCATAGCGAAGACCATGAAGTAGATCAGGAATGTGGTGCCCAGCAGAACTGGAATCACCTGGAGAAGCCGGAAAAGGATGTATCTCAGCACGAGCTACTCCTCTCCGGCATGACTGGAAAAGCCAAAATGCGCATCCTCTCAAGAATTTTGATGCGTAAGTTCAGTATTACAACAGATTAATACCCTAATAAACCGAGAGTCGACCTCGGCTGGGGCTGTTATCAGAGAGAGGCCCTGAATCCGAAGATTCAGGGCCTCTCCTTGTCTCTTAGCTACTTCTTAGTGATTTCGTAGTAGAGGGGAACCGAGTTCCAGCCGAAGTTCACGTTGTCAACCTTCTCGCTGTAACCACCGTTCACGTTCTGGTACCAGAGCGGAATCGCGGGGAGGTCCTGCAGGAGGATCTCCTGTGCCGAGTTGAAGGCCGCGTTTGCGTCTTCAACATCTGCAGCAGTCGAGCCCTTCTTCAGCAGCGCGTCGAACTCGGGGTTCGAGTAGTCGCCGTCGTTTGCACCAGCGTTGGTACCGAAGATCGGGCCGAGGAAGTTGAACAGACCGGGGTAATCTGCCTGCCAACCGGTACGGAATGCCGCGCCGATGGTGCGGTTGGTGACCTCTTCACGAAGCACGTCGAACTTGGGGTATACCTTGCCAGCTGCTTCGATACCGAGGTTGTTCTTGATGCCGTTGGTCACAGCGTCAACCCAAGCCTGGTGGTTTGCGTCGCCGTTGTATGCAATCTCAAAGGTGCCGCTCCAAGGCGAGATCTTGTCTGCCTCAGCCCAGAGCTTCTTTGCCTCTTCGGGGTTGAACTCGAGTACCTCTTCGCCTGCGAGTTCATCGTTCCAGCCATCGATGACGGGTGAAGTGAAGTCAACTGCAGGGGTACGAGTACCGTCGAAGATCTTTTCGGTGATCTGCTCGCGGTCGATAGCCATCGAGATGGCCTGGCGACGGAGCTTGCCCTCTTCACCCGAGAAGTGCTCGAGCGATGCGGGGATGGTGAAGGTCTGGTTGAGCGCAGCAGGCTGGCTCACAGCACGGTCGCCGAGATCGCTCTCGTAGTTTGCGTACTGGGTATCGGGGATCTCGTCGAGAACGTCGAGGTTACCAGCGAGCAGGTCAGCGTACGCTGCGTCGAGGGTCGAGTAGAACTTGATCGTCAGACCGTTGTTCTGGACCTCGCGGGTACCCGAGTAGTCCTCGTTCTTCACGAGCTCGATCTGCTCGTCGTGAGCCCAAGCCTTGTCAGAAGCAAGCTTGTAGGGGCCGTTGCCGATGGGAGCCTGGCCGAATGCCTCCATGTCCTCGAACGCTACGTCAGGAAGCGGCGAGAAGGCGGTGTAGCCCAGGCGGATCGGGAAGTCAGCTGCGGGCTGGTTGAGGGTCACGGTGAAGGTGGTGTCGTCAACAACCTTCAGGCCCGAGAGCTCTTCAACGTTTTCGTCCCAGCTGAAGCCTTCGATGTCTTCGAAGAAGTAGCTGTTGAGCTGAGCGTTGTCGAGTGCAGCACCGTAGTTCCACGCCTTGACAAAGTTCTCAGCCTTCACCTGAGTGCCGTCGCTGAACTTAGCGTCGGGCTTGATCTTGATGGTGAAGGTCTTCGAGTCAGTCGTCTCGATCGACTCAGCCATATCGTTCTCAGCCGCACCGGTCTCGGTGTAGTGGATGAGACCCGAGAAGATGTTATCGGCGATCTTGCCGCCGCCAACCTCGTTGATGTTGGTCGGGATCAGTGCGTTCTGGGGCTCGGTGCCGTTCGCAATGATGATACCGTCGCCAGCAGCTCCGCTGCCGCTGTTCGACGAGCAGCCCGACAGCGCAAGCGCGCCTGCTGCAGCCAGAGCGATGAAGCTCAGGCCAATTCGAGATCGCTTCACAGTCTTCTCTCTTTCTGTTTTGGATGACTATCGGCAATGTGACGAAACACCAACTGGCCAAGCCGTTGACTGTTCTCACAGGCTCACCGCTTCGATGCGGTCAATAGTCGTTGACTCCTTCATCGTATCGAATAGAAAAATTTCGACGACAGGTGAAGTTCCAAGCGTGATCGTGTCGTAACAGAAACTGTTGAATCCATGAATCTTCGGAGCGAAATTCCGTGTTTTCATGCAGAGTTATACAAAATGAGCTGCAATTCTCGAATTTTATTGGTTACGTAATTTCTCGCCCGCGAGTCTCGTTTCTTGGTCTCCCGATTGCCAAGCACGTGACACTAGAAACGACAGAAGGCCGGATCTCCTGTGAGATCCGGCCTTCTGTGCCAAGTGTTCTGTCGGGTTACGCAGCCTTCATGCTGTCTGCTGCGGCCTGCATGAGACCCCAGACGTTGTCATACAACGCCTTCGACTCTTCACAGGTGCCTTCAGGACGCAGCAACTCGAACTTGCCGTCGGCTGCCTTCGTGATGCCCCAGCCAGTGCGAAGCGCAGAGCAGCTCTCTGGGAACGATTCGACAAGGTCGGTACACATCACCAGGTTGTCACCTTCAATGTTGTACCCACACGAGGCCCCCAGGCGATCGGACAGATCAAATGTCGCGTCCCACTGTGGGACCGGAATCGGATAGGTTGCGCCGACTTCAACGGTCGGGGCGACGTCATCCTTTGGCTCCTCGACGACCTCTTCTTTGGTCTTGTCGGTGTCTGTGGTGCTCGGCGATGGCTTTGGAGCGACTGGCTCGACCTTTTCGACCGGCGCTGGTGTTGCTTCATTGCCGCCGCCACGGATTCCACCGATAAGGAACGTTGCGCCAATGATCGCGACAAGGGCGACGACACCAACAACGACCCACGGCATAAACCTTGCGCGTGCATCTTGCGGCTCATCGTCAATGACCATGGCGCTCACACCATCGGCATTGCCACCGTTGCGGGCATAACCAGGCGTGGGCGCTGCGGGCGTTGCTGCAATTCTCGGCGCAGCGGCTGGACGGGGTGCCTGTCGGGTCGCCGCCGTCGGAGTGACCAGTGGAGCTGTCGGCGCAGCTTCTGACGCTGGTACAGCAGGAGCGGGAGCAGGCACCGTCGACGCTGCCGCTGGCATAGCCGTAGTACGCGCAATCGGCGTCGTCGGCACAGCCTCGGGGGCAGGTATCGCAGCAGTGGCTGCCTCAGTCTGAGCCTGAGCAATCAGCGATGCAGCGCCACGCTTTGCGCGGCGCTTTTGCTTCGCCGGCTGATCGGTACGGGGAATATCGGGCTGCCGTTCATGCGTACGCACCGACTGTTCTTGCGAAAGTCGAGCGCGCGCCGATACCGGCTGAATAGCCTCAGTTTCGGCCTCGTTAGCGTCATCTAACAGGCCGAATAGTTCTTCGAGCGGATCCTTACTCACTCTTCAAGACTACTCATACTGCTGAATAAACGCTGACGATCTGTCTCGTAAAGACTGAAAAACAGCATCACGAATTGCTGGTTTTCGTGCATCAAATTGGGCGACACGTTCTTCATGACGCGCCATGATTCCCGAGTCGCGGAGTGCAATTGTGCCAGGGTCCCCCGCAGCAATTCCGCGCTGCCAACGCTCGCTGATGAGCTGCATCCGTGCGGTTACCGCGTCAAGGAGTTCGAGTGGATCGAGACCACCATATGAGTCGGCCACAACCGCTAACCGCCTCGAAACTTCTGTGAGGGAAATCTCTCGCATGAGTGGGACACCGCTCCAGCAGAGAAACGCGACGTCGTCAATGGGGCGCCCAGGCGCCGCCCGGTCCCAGTCGATCATGCCAACGAAAGTGTCGTCACGAACCACCCAGTTCGTCACTCCGGGATCATTGTGGCAAATGATTTCTCCGTCTTCGAGCGCTCGCTCCCCCGGCCGCCACACCTGGTGTTCTGGTCGAAAGTCTGCGACTGCTTCGTGAAACGAACGCAGCCAGGCCGCGGCTTCGCCAAGCACCCTGTCAGAAACGGGCTCGCCTTCTGGATCAATCGATTCGCCCTGAAGAAACTCAAGAACCTCGCACCCCTCGGCGTCGATGCCGTACAGTTTCGGAACTCCCCCGACGCTGCGGGCGTGCAAATGTTCCAGCAGCTCATGCACTGCAGGAGTCCACGCACCCGTTGGCCGATGCACTCGCACCTCACCGGTTTCAGAGGTCTTTTTCCAGACACCGCCTGATCCGCCTGGAAGATGCACACCGATGTTCTCATCTGTCGCGCCGGATACAACCGGTGCTGGTGTTTCAGATACTGCAGTCATAGTGCTTACGCCAGGTACTCTCGCTGGTCAGGATCCGGAATACGAATGGGGGTGGTTTCTGTTGGAACGCCATGCAGCGAGGTGTGTAGCCGCTCCATCCGTTCGTCAAGCTCAGATGCTGTCACAGCCGCACTGCGCAGCTCATCGATAAGGCTGTCTGGAACGTGGCGATCGTATTTGTAGTAAATCTTATGTTCGAGACTTGCCCAGAAATCCATCGCGATCGTTCGGAACTGCACCTCCACAGGCACGTCAACGCGACCACTTGAGAGAAACACTGGCACCGAGATGATCGCGTGCAGACTCTTATACCCGTTGGGCTTGGGATCAACAATGTAGTCCTCGACTTCGAGCACCGTCACGTCGTCCTGTTGCGTGAACAAGTTAAAGAGCTTGTACACATCACGTCTGAAAGCGCACGTCACACGCACACCTGCGATGTCTCGCACTTCACGCCGAATCGAGTCGATGTCAGGGCTAATGCCACGACGCTCAACCTTTGCGAGCAGACTATCGATGCTTTTTACACGACTCGAAACATGCTCGATGGGGTGGTACTCGTGCATGTGCAGAAATTCTTCCCGCAAGATATCGAGCTTTGTCTCAACCTCTTGCAGGGCAAAGCGATACTCAAGATGGAACTTCTGAAAGCGATCACCAAGATTTCGCAGCTCACTCGGCGAGATCGAAATCTCGTCACCGACCAGGTCGGAGGAAAGCGCGAGCTTTCCGTTACCGTCGTTGGGCGCGTGTTCGTTCATGTTGTCAGGCTACAACCGAGCCCTGACATCGCAACGTGAAGTTACGAAGAATTAGCTGCGAGCGAAAAGAACATCCATACGCAGAGTGTCAGACCGCGTAGTTGGGCAGCTCTCTCACAGCAAGAAGCGGGTGAGCGAAGCAATCACCGCGTCTGGCTGCTCAGAATGCACCCAGTGGCCCGCGTCGCGAACCGTCACGCGCAGCACACGCGGGAAGAACTCGCGCATCGCGGGCAGATCTTCATCGGTGACGTAGCTGGACTTCTCACCACGCATCCACAGCACGGGACCACGGAACTGGCGCCCCGACATATCTGGGAAGTCCATAATGGTCGGCAGTTCACGACTCAACAGCTCAAGATTGGGCTGCCACGCAAAGCCGTCATCCGTGCGCTTGAGGTTCTGCAGCAGGAATGAGCGCACCGAGGCAGACTCGATCGATTCTTCAAGCATCTGTTCTGCGTGACGGCGGTCAGGCAGCGTTGCGAGGTCGATCTTCAGGAGCGAATCAAAGAGGTGGCGGAAGTTGCCGCGATCCGCGCCCCGCCCAACCGGCGAAATATCGATGATGACCAGGCGTCGAATGAGTTCCGGGTGGCGAAGCGCAAGCACCATCGCCACCTTGCCGCCCATCGAATGGCCAATGAGATCGACTGGCCCCTCACCAGGGAAGGTCTCGAGGATATGCGCAGCGACGAGGTCGGCCATCTCTTCGAAGACGAAGTGCTCGGTCCAGCCGGAAGCGCCGTGATTCGGCAGGTCAATAAGCAGGCTGTCTGCCTGCGGAGCAAGTGCCTGTGCGACCTTCGTGAAGTTCTTGCCGCGGCCGAAGAGCCCGTGCAGGAAGACGATGCGATGGCGCTGTCCACCCGGCGAGTCAGTGGCAGACGAGGAGTCCTGATCGCCAGAGATGAGGGTGGAACGAATGGGGCCTGAGAGCTTCTCGATCACCGTTCCACGCTACCCGGTGATCCTGAAAAAGATAAATGCTGGACATCTCGATTTTTCAACAATCAGCCAAGCAACGGCATGGGCATCAGCTGCGAAGGTGAACCTACGGATAACTCTGCATCAGCGCGAGATTCTCGCGCAACGCACGCGTACAAGACGCAACATAGGATTCACCTTCGCAAAAGGTCGTGGCTCCCCAGCCATGACCCGGAGCCGAAACGGCCCCACCCGCAGATAAGCATACGACATCTGTCAGCGAGCTGGCATCGCGCTACGCTTCGAGGTCGTATACCTCTTCAGGTAGACCTCCCAGAATCCTGTCGCGCATCTCACGTTTCAAGACTTCGAGTCGCGCGAGTTCTGCCTCGCCCTTGCCTGGTCGGGCAGTGAGTTCGATGAACTCAGGCACGACGATGTCGCGATCTCGAATCACGCTTGTGACGGTGACGTCGCCAACGCTGAACTCAAACACGTATCGTTGCAACGTTGTTCCGCGTTCTGGGCGTGCGAGTTCCGGCACAATCTCATACCGCTCCCCCGTCACCGCGCGCGTCATGAGCTCGAATGCGTCACGTGCTCCGGGGCCGCCGAACGGGGTACGGATCCGCAGCTCCCGCCGATCCACGCGACCGGATTCGAGGCGAGCTTCAAGCGCGGGAATTGCGCGTCCAAGCGCAGCAAACGCGTGCGCGACGCCGCCTGGGAACTCTGGCCCGTGGTAACGCATGCAATCGGCAAACGTGAAGGAGTGCGCAACGCCGTTTTCCCAGAAGGTGACACTGCGGTCAGCGTCACTCGGTGCTGCATCACTCTCTGCTTCAGCTGCCAGCCATGCCAACGAGCGGTACAGCAGCTGCGTCGCACCTGGCATAAAGCCTGAGCCGTGGTGATACACCGGGTCCATAGTGCTCACCAGCACGCGCGCACCTTCGGCAGGTTCCCACACCGCAAGGATCGAGCCATCAAGATTGCCGTCTGCGTGGTCGAGATCGACGAGGCTCGTGGCATCATGTGGCAACTCAAGAACGCCATGTGAATGCCAGATCACTGATCGATCTGAGAAGTAGCGCTGCGCAGGATGGTCGAGCGCAACACGACGTTTGCAGTGTGGCTCCCCAGTCCGCCACCACCAAAATATGGTCGGGCGCTCGTGTTCGACAAACTGCGGGAACCACGTGTCGACCCGGTTCTCACCGAGCACGACGCCTGGCACCCCAGCGCCGAACCGCGAGAGGAGCTCAGGGCCGACTACACGCAACAGGTCATGCCGCAAGCGGTCGCTCACAAGAATCGCGTCAACCTCAGCCAACGCCGCGAGGGCGCTTGTTCCCGCCTTGAGCTTTCGGGCCTGCAACAGCTCGTCACGAAGCTCGAACGCCAGATCTCGAATGTGTACCGGAACGAGGTTGTAGATACCGAGCGCAGGATCGGCGATCGTTGCGAGCTGTGCGTGCGATCCGCAGTGGACAAAGGCGATACGCCGGGTCATGCTGTGTCTGCTTTCTACTCGTCTTCAGCGCGGAGCCATGCGGCAAGCTGCGCACCCATGTGAGCTGTGCCGCGATCCGCCGAAATGAAGTGGGTGAGATCGTTGCCGCAGTGCACGAGCACGCGGCCGTTGCCCAGCGGGTATTCATAATCGATGGGGGCAAGCAGATCACCGAGGCCGTGGATCACGGTTGCCTCGTCTGGCAGCCAGGCCGGATACCCGCGTCCGTAGAAACCGGCCACACCGATCTCGCGGAGTCGTTCAAGCGTCTGTGGTCCAGATTCTCCAGTGCTGAAGAGGAAGAGGTCGGGGTCAGCGCCCGCCCACACCGGGTGATCGTGCAGTCTGGTGAGACGCAGATCACGAGGTCCCGAAAAGGCAAGTTTGCGCCACGGGGCCAGCCCGCTCAAGAATGGTCGCTGGACGTGACCATTCACGAGCACGCGCCCACCGCCAGCAACAAAGGCGTCGAGCAGGGGCTGCTGTTCGGCAAGAAACACCTGGTCTGCGTCACCCGAGATCATCATTCCTGTGACCTGGCTGAGATCTGTCTCTGGCAGTCGGTAGACATCGAGCAAGACCGGCTGCGTTTCCCCGGTCACCGCCGACGCCGCGGCGGCAAGTTCAGGGGTCTCTTGCATGACTGCACGAATAATCACACTCGCACTCCGTCTTCTGTGTGCGCGGATCGAGCCGCATCAGACCAGGCAGCTGGCACCGCCGGGCCGAAATCTGGAACGATGAGACGCCGCAGCGCGCTGGGCGTAGTCACGTCGGTGGTCTGCATGCCGAGCCCATAGAGCTCAGAAAGCAGCTCCTCGGTGAGTAGCTCGCCTGTCGGCCCGACTCGAACGTCGTCAGGGCCAACGATGAGAAGCGAGCGCTCAGCAATGTGGAACGCATGATCGGGATGGTGTGTGGTCATAACAATGGCCATGCCCTCATCAGCAAGCGAGCGGAGCACGCGAAGCACGCGCGCCTGATTGCGCAGATCAAGCGCAGACGCGGGCTCGTCAAGCACCATGCTGTTGCACTCCGACGCAAGCGCACGTGCGATCAACACGAGCTGCCGTTCGCCGCCGCTCAGGCGTGGGTAGCTGCGATCCGCGAGGTGCGAGATACCAATACGCTCAAGCGCTGCATCTGCAATTTCCCGGTCCCGCTTACCCGGCATCGACATTGCGCGCACATGGCGGGCGCGCCCCATGAGCGCCACCTCACGCACCGGGAATGCGAATGCACTGGCATGGCTCTGCGGCACAAAGCCGACATGCCCCACGCGCTCGACCTCGCCTGAGGCTGGGATCCGCAACCCAGCGAGTGTGGAAACGAGCGTTGTCTTGCCGCGTGCGTTCGGGCCGAGCACCGCAAGGATTTCACCGGCTGGGATGGTGACGTTGACGTCACGGAACGTCCAGTCTGCAGCGCGCCCGTACTTGTGTCCGAGCCCGGTTGCCCTAATCATTTCCGCCCCACATTCGCTTTCCATTTTTGATCAGGAGGCCCACGAAGAACGGAGCCCCAATGATGGCCGTGAGAATGCCGATCGGAATCTCGGCCGTAGTAATCGTGCGCGAAAGCGTGTCGATCAGCACGAGGTAGCTCGCGCCGAGCAGCGCACTCGCTGGCAGCACATATCGGTTGTCAACGCCAATCAGCATGCGGACGAGGTGCGGCACCACGAGGCCGACCCAACCAATCACGCCCGTCACCGCCACAGCACCCGCGGTGATGAGCGCAACCGCGATGAGCAGCGCCATGCGAGTGCGAGCTGGATCCGCGCCTAGCGCCTTTGCGTCCTCATCGCCCATCGAGAGCAGATTCACGCGCCAGCGCAACGCAACAATCACCGCACCTGCGATCACAATCGGGAAGGCAGCGAGGAGGAGCTTCGCGTAGCTCGCCGTCGCGAGCGACCCCATGAGCCAAAACACAATCGACGGCAGCTCACCGTTCGGGTCAGCCACGTATGTGAGCATCGACACAAACGCATTAAACATCGCGCCAATGACAGTGCCAGCAAGAATCACCATCAACAGTGGCGACCCGGGTGTCACGCGAGCGATCAGCAACACGAGCACGAGTGCCAGGAGGCCTCCGGCAAATGCACCACCAACGAGGAATGCCCCGCCCAAGCCAGCGAGAATCATGAGCACTCCGCCGAGTGAAGCGCCTGAGGAAACCCCAAGTACCTGCGCGCTCGCGAGCGGGTTACGGAACACCGCCTGCATCGCAGCGCCACTGAGGGCGAGGCCAGCGCCAACGAGCGCACCCAGCAACACGCGTGGCAAACGCACGTCGAGGACGACGGTTCCCTGCTGGTCAGTCCAGGTCTGGTCGATTGGGAGGAAGCTACCGAGCAGAATCTGCGCGGTGTCAGTCACAGGAACCGCAAATCGGCCAACCGAGAGCGAAATGAGTACCGAAGCGACGAGGAGCACCGTCAGTGCTGTAATGACGGTGCCTGGTCGGATCGCGCGGCGGGCAGTCTGCGTTGGTGTCGCAGCGGATCCGCTGGCCGCGACAGCGGTGGCGCCGATCGAATCGGCACCACCCGTCACACCTACAGAGTTAGCGGCGGAACTGGTCATAGTTTGCGCCAGACACGTTGTCTTCGAAGCGCAGAACGCCGTCGAGCTCGTCCTCAGAGAGGTCGTACGCAAAGAGGTCATCGAACGCGTCGATGGTGTCTTCGCGGAGATCAACGTTTCCTGCCTCAGGGTAGAGCAGGTGGAACATCCACTCCCACATCAGCGGCGACTCCGAGCCGGGCACCTGCCAGCGGTACCCGCCAAGCGGGGTCTTGTACACGCGGCCATCCTTGACCGCCTGGACAGATGCGAGGCGAGAGTCCGACATGATCTGCTCAGGGGTCGACTCATCGAATGCGCTGAGGAAGATCACCTCGGGGTTCCACTCGAGGATCTGCTCAGGGCTTACCTGGCCAGTGTCTGAGACAAAGTCCTGCGAAACCAGGTCTGCGCCGACGAGGTCAAACTGGAAACCGTCGTAACCGCTGCCGGTGGTCGCGGAGTAGCTGTCTGCAGCGGCAGACAGCATGATCGCGCGCGGGCGTTCAGTCTTCTGTGCGGCAACCTGCTTCTGCATCTCAGCGATCTGCTCATGCTGCCAAGCAACGAGTTCTTCGCCGCGCTCAGGCTTGCCTGCGATTTCCGAGAACAGCGTGAGCCAGGCCTCGAGGTCTTCCTGCGTGCCGTACTTCAAGCCAACGACCGGGATACCTGCATTTTCAATCGGGGCAATGACATCGTCGCCACGGTCGCCCCACTGCACAACAACATCAGGCTCAAGCGTAAGCAGCGTCTCGACGTTCGGCACGAAATCTGCGCCAGCAACCGTTGTTGTTGTCGACGACTCGGGGAACATTGTTGCGAACATGCCACCCTTGTTCGCCTGCAGTGTCGACTCATTAATACCAACGATGCGATCGTATGACCGGTCCACAGCTGCGAAAATCGACGGCGCTGGCATGACGGTGAATGCCACCTTTTCGACGTTCGTAGGCAGCTCGACGGTTTCCCCTCGCTGGTCGGTAATCACGATGCTGCTCGCATCAGACTTCGGCTTCGCCTCACTCGCAGATTCTGAGGTGCAGCCAGTGAGCAACAGCGTGACGGCACTCACGGTAGCGAGCGCGCCAATTCCAGTGCGGCGGAGCTTGGCAGAGAACGAGTGGGTTCTGGGCAGGGAGGACATTCGGGCCTTTCAGTGGCGAAATGGGAACGTCGCAACCATATCTGATCTAACTTAGGTTTGCCTAACTAACATCAGATTAGCTAGCATGCAGCGCACCATAACCACCAACACCAACAACCGGCCGCTCTAGCGTTCGCTGCCCCCACGCAGCTCGCGCGAATCGCAGGTCTTGCACATGAAGCTCCGCAGGCGGGGCGCCATGCACTGCTCGAAACGCGCGCGTGAAAGCTGGCAGGTGCGCATACCCCACCTCACGCGACACCTCAGATGGCTTCGCTCCCGACCCAAGCATGTGACGAGCGCCCGTCATGCGAAGCAGGCGACGCAACACCGCGAGCGAGACTCCAGCACGCTGGTTCATTGCGCGCTGCAGCATGCGCTCATCCATCCCCAACTGGCGCGACAATTCCGCATTCGAGAGATGCGGCGAGCGCGCACTCATGCTTGCAAATTTCGCAAGCACTGCATCTCCCGCCGACACCTCGGCATAAGTTGCACGGGTGAGCACTTCTTGAAATCCGGCACCCGAATCTTGACCGACCGCACCGATGGCGGTGTATGCGGCAAGCATCATCGACAGCAACCGCACATCGGTAATCGCACCGAGATGAGCTGGGCACAGCGGCGCTCCAACCCCACCCTCCGCGCCAGACAAAAAGCCAATAGGAAGCAGGACTGACCCAGCTGGAATTTCCAAGGAATTTGGCGTCCCAGCCGGGATGACAATAGCCTCACCCTCCGCCATATCCACGACACGATCGCGCAGCACCAGCCGCGATCCACCCACTGCCGCCCACACCGCAACGTGCGCACCATTTGCCCGTACCCACGTCCCGCTCGAGTTCACGTACACATCGCGCGGAATCACGATTCGCGCTTCAAAAGCGTCACCTTCGCCAATCTGGATCCGCTCGCGCCACTGGCCAGGCGTCACGCCAACCTCACGACTGAACGCGCGAATGAATCCACCCAGGCTCTGATACCCCACCTTGTGCGCAACCCACTCAAGAGACCGTCCCTGCGCGATGAGCTTGGCGGCACTCACTACCCGACAGCGCCGCAACCACCCAGTGAGCGTCAGCCCGGTCTCGGCGAGGAAGTTTCGCTGCACTGTTCGCTGGCTCCATCCGAGCGCGGATCGCTCAAGCCACTGCGCAACATCCATCTCGGGCTGCTGCGCAAGCACCTCAGCACACGCTCGCAGGTCCCTCGATGCGGGCCACACAAGCTCTGGCACGGCCGGGCCACCGAGGCCGTGCACCTCCACCGGGAACGGCGCGCCATCAAGGTAGCCAAGGGATCCGCCAAACGCTTGCGCAAGGTCTGGAAGCAAGCGGTCCTCCACGGCAACTCTGGCGCCAGACACCACCCCAACCCCGGTGGCAGGAACTGGCAGCACAACGTCGCCATCTTCGACCCAGATGGCAAGGAGTTCACCAGCAGCTATCCAGATTCCTTGCCCGGTTTCAACGACAACTTCCCCAGCAGTCGTGCGGAATCGCGCGCTTCCAGCCAGCACGGCAAAAAGAACTGATTCACGTATTCGAACGGAATCTCCCTGCGGGGCGGGTAACACGATGTCGTTTCCTATCAACAGATCTAGGTTAGGTAAGGCTAACTTTGATGGTATCGCGGGCCACACAACCGCGCACAATTACGAACTGTTATTTCCCTGAAAGGCTGCACTCCGCATGGCCAGAAGACTGCCCACTATTCTCGCTGCGATGGGAGCCGTACTGCTCCTCGCTGGTTGTTCGGGCGCCCCGACTGATACTTCCGACACGGCGTCTTCTGCGGGTGCTGCGAGCGGTGAATGGCCGCGAACGATCGAGCACGCTGCGGGAAGCACGACCATTGACGAAGCTCCGCTGCGCATCGTGTCGACCTCGCCGTCGCTCACGGGTAGCCTCCTCGCGATTGACGCACCGCTCGTTGCGACGGGCGCTGCAACGGTCACACCACTCACTGATGACAAGGGCTTCTTCACCCAGTGGGCAGATGTCGCTGATGAGCGCGGTGTCGAGGTCGCCTACGCAAACCTCACGCTCGACATCGACGCGATCGATCAGTTCGAACCAGATCTCATCATTGGATCGGCAAACGGTGGCGACGCCACAAGCGATGCCTACGAACAGCTCTCAGAGATCGCCCCCACCGTGCTGCTCGACTACAGTGGCGTCACCTGGCAGGACCTCACGACCGAGCTCGGTGAGATCACCGGTCTTGAGGCAAATGCGACCAAGCGACTGGCTGAGTATGACAGCTGGGTCGCTGGTGAGGCAGCAAAGATCAAGCTCCCCGAACAGCCGGCGACTGCGCTCGTGTACATGGGCGCAGAGGGCGCCTGGACGTTCATGCCAGAAAGCCCCCAGGCACAGCTCCTCTCTTCACTGGGATTCACATACGAACGGGCGAATGAGAAGTTCGCATCTGCTGGCCAGGATGGCCGAGATGTTGACGTATTCTCGAGCGAAAACATGGCAGCCGGCCTCGAGCAGGCGCAGACCATCTTCTTGGTTGCTATGGGTGGCGGCGACCCCGTCGCTGACTTCACTGGCGAACCGTTGCTCGCAAACCAGCCGGCTGTCGCACAGGATCGTGTCTTCAGCCTCGGCTCGCAGTCATTCCGTCTCGACTACTACAGCGCAAAGCAGACCGTCGAACTCGTCGTCGACACCTTCGCGAAGTAGGAATGAAGCCTTCAACCGCGACCGCTCCCGTCGGGCAGACATTCACTGCCCGACGGGCTTCGGCCGTGTTCGCTCTCACGCTCGCGCTGCTCGTCGTTGCCGCGATCGTCGGCATTGGTGTGGGGTCGCACCCACTCCCTGCCAACACCGTGCTGTCAGCTCTCGTCTCGTATGATCCGAACAGCAACGAGCACCTCATCGTCGTGCAGTCGCGTCTGCCACGGATCCTCATGGGTGTCGTCGTCGGTGCCGCGCTCGGTCTCGCGGGTGTACTCATGCAGTCAGTCACGCGAAATCCCCTTGCTGACCCAGGTGTGCTCGGCATTAACGCGGGGGCGTCACTCACTGTCGTCATCGCGATCAGTGTCTTCGGCGTGACCGCTCCCTCGGGGTATCTGTGGTTCGCATTCCTTGGCGCCGCCCTCGCAGCCGTCGTTGTGTACGCCCTCGGATCCGCACGCGGAAGCGCCGCGACCCCGGTTCGCATTGCACTTGCCGGAACGGCAGTCAGCATCGTGATCGGTTCGCTCACCCAGGTCGTCATACTCAGCGACGAAGCAGCATTCAATGCTTTCCGGTTCTGGGCGGTCGGATCCCTCCAAGGTCGCGGCTTTGACGTCCTCGCTACCGTGCTGCCGTTCATCGTTGTCGCAATTGCGTGCACGATGTTGCTCGCCGCTCCACTCAATGCCATCGCGCTTGGCGATGATGTGGCAGCGTCCCTCGGCACTCGGGTTGCAGTGACGCGGATCGCAGCAGCCATCGCAGTGGTCATTCTCGCTGGCGCAGCTACCGCAGCAGCCGGGCCCATCGGATTCATCGGCCTCGGAGCAGCCCACATTGCTCGATTCGCGACGGGGAATGAGCACCGCCTACTGCTCCCGCTCGCGACCCTCGTCGGGGCGACACTCCTCGTCGTCGCCGACACACTCGGTCGCTGGCTCGTCTCCCCCGCCGAGCTACAGACCGGAATCGCCGCCGCGCTGTTTGGCGGCCCGGTATTCATCGCGCTCGTTCGTTCTCGAAAGGTGTCAGCACTGTGACCGCGAACACCGCAATGATCCCCATCACCGGGTCGTTCTTCCGTCGCAATGGATATTCCATTCGCATGCACCCGCGCACGGTCTGTGTGGGTGCTTTCGCACTCGCCATACTCTTCGCGCTCATTGCGGCGACGCTCATCATCGGCACCAAGCCGCTCTCTGCTGGTGAACTTGCGACACTCTTCTCTGGTGAGGCAAAGCCCTCGCTCACGCGTTCCGTTTTTGGCCGCCGGCTTCCACGAGTGATCACCGCGGCGGCGGTCGGTGCGCTGCTGGGTATGAGCGGAGCGACATTCCAGTCCATCTCGAAAAACGCGCTCGGCTCACCCGACATCATCGGCTTCACCGCTGGCGCAGCTACCGCAGCGGTCTTCCAGATTGTCGTACTCCGCGGGGGTCTACTCGCGACCGCAGTCGCATCGGTACTCGGTGGAATTGTGACCGCCCTCATCGTCTACTTCCTGTCTCGGCGTAACGGCGTCACCGGCGGCTACAGACTCGTGCTCGTCGGAATCGGTGTTGGCGCCGTTGTCAGCGCCATCTCGTCACTCCTCATTGCCCGCGCTGACATCAGCGACGCAACCCTCGCGCAGCTCTGGGGTGCCGGTTCACTCATCGGACGCGGCTGGCCGCACGCCATCGTCACGGTGCTCGCCGTGTGTGCATGCCTCCCGCTGCTCAGCGTGTGCGCCCGCGGACTCACGCTCATTGAGATGGGCGATGACGCCGCAGCAGGACTCGGCCTGCGTGTCGAACGAACGCGCTTCATTGCCATGCTCATCGCGGTCATCGCTGCTGCACTGGCGACCGCGGCGGCCGGACCAATCGCATTTATTGCGTTCGCTGCGGGGCAGATCGCACGCAGATTGGTCAACGCACCCGGCGTCTTCATCGGCCTCTCGGCGCTGATCGGTTCGCTGTTGCTTGTCGCAGCGGATCTTCTCACGCAGAACCTCAACCTCGGCATGCGCACACCGGTCGGTCTGGTCACCAGCGTGCTCGGTGGCCTCTACCTGCTCTGGCTACTCGCCCGCCGCATCTAACCCAGAAACACGCTTATGAATGCTCTCGATTCCGTCGCGCTCGCTGCCGACTCACTCTCGCTCGGCTACGCTGGCCAACCCATCATTGTTGACCTTGACGTTACAATTCCCGACCAGAGTTTCACGGTCATCATCGGTTCCAATGGGTGTGGGAAGTCGACGCTGCTGAGGTCTCTCGCCCGAATGATCCGCCCCTTTCAGGGCCAGGTGTCATTGCACGGTGAAGATATTGCGTCTGTACGCCCAAAAGAACTTGCTCGTCGTATCGGGATGCTCACCCAGTCGCCAACGACCCCGGCTGGGCTCACCGTTGGCGACCTGGTCGCCCGTGGACGAAACCCACACCAAACGCTGCTTCGCCAGTGGAGTGTTTCCGATGAGGAAGCTGTCACCGCCGCGCTGGCAGAGGTCAACATGCTCGAATACGCCCATCGACTCGTCGACGAGCTCAGTGGCGGGCAAAAGCAGCGGGCATGGATCGCCATGGCGCTTGCCCAGGACACCCCGGTACTCCTGCTTGACGAGCCAACGACCTACCTCGATATTGCACACCAGCTCGACGTGTTGGACCTCTGTTCGCAACTGCACGCTGGCGGGCGCACGCTCGTCGCTGTACTTCACGATCTCAATCTCGCCGCACGGTATGCCACACACGTGATCGCCATGCGCGATGGGCGGATCGTCGCAACTGGGTCGCCGGAGGACACCATTACGCCGGAACTCCTGCGCGAGGTCTTTGACCTTGAAGCCCGAGTAATTCCCGATCCCGAGACCGGCAGACCACTCGTCATTCCCCGTGATCGACGTTCTCACGCGGTCACAACGGGTGCGGTCAGCGGCGCAGCCTGCTGACCACCCTCACGTATTTCACACCCCACATATCAGGAGCATGCAATGAAACCCACCGCACCACTGCAGAAGTCATCAGCTATCCAGTCAGACGATCACAACCGCGGACTGCAGCTCGACACCGCGACGGTCCGAGCAATCATCAACGTTAGCCCGCAGCTGGCACGTGTCGTGCTTGCAGTGCCAAACTTCGATGCTGAACCGCTCTGGCAGCGACCGAATGCTGCCCTCCGTTTCTACTTCGACGAACGCTTCGACTCAGAAACCAGGGTGTACACGGTCCGCTCGTTCAACACCGCGGACGGCACGGTTGACGTTGATGTTGTGCGTCATGGCAGCGCAAGCCCGATGATGCGGTGGCTCGACAGCCTCAACGTCGGCGACACCGTTGAATTTGGTGGCCCACGCCCCCACTTCGTCTTCCCAGATGCGCCAGGGAGCGAACTCGCGATCTTTGCCGACGCAACCTCGCTTCCCGCCTTGTACGCGATTCTTGCTGCGAAGCAAGACGAGGAGAACGCCATACCGCTGCGAGGCCAGGGTTGGGTCGCTACAGACGATGAAGTGGCGTTTGCCGAGCTCCCTCAGGTGCCTGGAATCACGCTCACCCGAGTCGCCCCAGGGAACGGATTCACCGCTCACTTTGGCAGCATTTCTGAAGCCGAACCAGTCGCGGTCTGGGCCGCGGGCGAACGAGATGAAATGAAGGCCATCCGGTCACACTTCAGAAAGGACCGTGGCCTCGCAAAGAGTGACGTCGCAGTCTTTGGCTACTGGAAGCGTGGCACGACAAATACTCAGATCGATGAATACCGCCTTGCCGCCTACGAGGAAACCCTCGCGGCAGGAGGCAGCGTCGGCGACCTCGACGATCTCGCTCTCGCGATCTAATTGGTCGACTGCCGTCGTTGAGTGCGGCAACCTGCAAGATCGACCGTCGGCGAGAACGACCGACTGCACTCACGACGGTCGGTGAGTGTGGCTGGGTATAGATACCCAGCCACACTCATTTCGTCACTCGCCAGCACCACCGTGCTCTGCACGAAATACGTGGACGACAGCATTTGCGTGTCCGTGCCCCATGCCCTGGGCCTTCAGCGCAGCGACCTGTTCCATGTGTTTCTCGCCCGTGTGGGGAACGAGAAACGCAAACCACTCAGACATTGGCTTCCCGTACTTCGCTTCAATAGACGGGAAATACGACTTCGGTCCCTTTTGCGCCGCGGCGGTGTCGTTCGCTGCCACGGTTATGCCTCATCGCATGAGAACGACCACATGACGCCGTAGCGGTCGAAGACCTGACCGAACCAGCCGCCCCACGGGGCCTTCTCAAACGGCATGCCAGCTTCGCCGCCTCCCTCGAGCAACGCCGCAATGAATGAGCGAGCCTCATCTGGCGTGTCTGTCGTATACAGCATTGAATATGCGGTGCCGCGTACTGGGTACTCAGTCCCGGGGTCCATTGAGTCACCGCCTGCGATCACCCCTCCTGGCATGGTGAGTGTCGCGTGCGCAACAGCGTCTGCTGGTGGCTCGAAGGGCATGCCCTCAAGCTGCATATCGCCGTAGCGAAGAATGTTGAGCTCGCCGCCAAAGACGTCGTGCCAGTGCTGCATTGCCTCACCGGTCACACCATCGAGCGAAATATAGGTTGCAATTGAGTGCGCCATGACGTCTCCTTCGACGTAGTGTTGTGGCTGCGCTGAGCCGTGTGGAAACAGTATGCAGCAACCTGCTGAACGACACACAGCTTTTGTGGCCTGGTTGCCTGGTCGGGTGGTGGGCGGTTGGTTGGTCGACGGTTCTCAGGAGTCAACTAGTCGCCAAAGCATTGGCACCAGCGCGAGATTGGGCCTTGTCTGCGAAAACCTGCGTTACATGCGCAAGAAAGGGGCCGCTTCGGGAGAAACGGCCCCTTTCGAGGGGTTCAGGCCAGGCCAGGCCAGGTCAAGCCAGGTCAGGTCAAGCCAGGCCAAGCCAGATCAGGCCTGGTTAGGGGCGCTCGGCCAGACGCGCCACACCCTACCGTGCTGCGTGCCGCGGCCGCCGCTGCTTCCGCCTCGTGAGCAGCACCAGAGCGCCACCCCCGATGAGCAGCATCGCCGCTGCAGCCGCCCACAGCACGACCGGTCCGCTGCCGGTGTTCACCAGGCCACCAAGTGGCCCAGTTGGCGGCGTGACGACGGGTACGGGCGTGAACGGGAAGTCGAGCGTGTGATCATCCCGGACCTCACGCACGATGATCTTGCCATCCTCGTCAACTACAACAATCTGAGCAGTCAGCGAGACGACCTTCTCACCTGCAAGGCTCGCGTTCACCGTCGGTTCCCCATCGATCACTGTTCCACCGCTGAGCTTGTGCAATTGCGGAACCGTTGTGGTGACCCGGTACTCACGAGGCAGCAAGTACCCTGCACGTGTTTCCTCATACTCGGTGGGAGCCACAACGAACTCGTATGAGCCGTCGTCGGCACTCAGCTGGGTTGCGTGTCCGAGCTTGTCTTCGACGATCACCCACTCATCATCGATGCGTTCCCAGAGCGTGAGCTCGCGATCCGCGATTCCAGGCTCGTTTGCCTGCTTGATCCCGTCTTCGTTTGCGTCGTTCCACACAATGCCACCAATGGTGGAAAGGTGCGTGTTCGTGACGATTCCGAGGTCCATCGCGAGATCGTCGCGAACGGAGTTCGCCACAATCTGGCCTGCCTGCGCATCGACGATGCTGAACACCTCGGTGTAGCCGCGGTGCAACGGACCCTCCACGTCCTCGTCGAACGCAATATCGCTGTCAAGCGTGCGGTCGTCGCCAACATGGATCGGTGACCATTCCTGGTACCCAAGGCGCTCGGTGCTGACCCGATACTCGCGCGGCTGCAAGAATCGCGGATCGGCTTCGTCATACACGGTGGGACTCACCGTGAAGCTGTAGCGGCCGTCCTTTCCAACGGTCACATTTTGCACACCGGTGCGGTCGATTGCCGGCGTCCACTCACCGTCGATCCGCTCCCACAGCGTGACAGTGTTGCCGCCCTGATCAGCTTCGCCCTCATCCTGCAGACCGTTCGCATTTGCGTCGTCCCATGCACGACCACCAATAGTGACCGCAGGTTCAATGAGACCCAGGTCAACGTTTTCGTGGTTGAGCGCATGTCGCGTGTCGACTGGCAGCAGGTGACCGTCGGCCACCTCACCAAGCACATACACGTCGGAAACTGCCGTCACCGTGGCACGCCCCTCACGCGCAGTCTCAGCGAAGTCGCTGTCGATCGCTTCGGCGCCCTTACCGGTGCCAACATTCTGCTCGGTGAGCTGCAGCCACAGCGGGATCTCTGTCATCACGACACGGTACTGGTTGAGCACTCCAGCGGCTTCATCGTGGATCGCCAGCCCCGTAAACCGGTATGCATTGATACCGCTCTGCGATGCAAGATCACGCCAGTTCTGACCGTCAGTACTCACCTGCAGGGTGGCGGTGTAGCGCTCGGATGCGCGGTCATCGCCGGTCTTCGTTCCGTCGGCGTCAGCATCGATGAACACTTCGCCAGCGATGGTGCCGGTGTCGTGCGTCATGAGGCCCAGATCCACCGAGCTGTCATCAACGGCGAGCGCTGATCCGCCAGTCATATCGACGAGGGAAATGAGGTGTTCACCGACTTCGCCTTCGTGCATGGTGCCGTTCATGAAGAAGTTCGAGTCGGCCTCGCGATCGTCACCTGCAAGCGCCGGTGAGAAGGTGAAGCCAGACACGAGCTCAGGAACAACAACCTGGTATCGGTACTCGATCGGATCGTTGTCTTCACCGCTGAACGCAGGAACGTCGACGAAGTAGTAGTAGCCATCTGCACCCGAAGTTGTGGTTCGGCTGAAGTCGTCCTGCTTCACCCACGCGTCATTGACACGAACATACTGCTCGAGTTCGAGTCGTTGACCTGCAAGGCCTGGTTCATCAGCATCCTGAATACCGTCGCGGTTGAGATCGTTCCATACCCGGTTGCCGATGACGGCGGTATCTTGCCGCTCGGTGAAACCGACGTTGATCGCGCGCACCGCGGCGAAGTCACGTTCGAACAGGTGCTGAAGGTTCAAACCGAACTTGTTCGTCACCACCTGACGCGCGCCTGCATCAGTCTTTCGGAGGTACCCATCGTTGTCATCAACCTGTGCAAGCGGGTCGTGCGACAACAGAATCGGGGTCACCGGCATCTCGACGTCATACGTGCCGCCTGGATGAGTCACCTGGACGGTGTAATCTCCGCTGCGCGGGAGGACAGTGAAGAGGTAGCTGCCATCGGCGGCCGAGACAGTCTCGAGCGCCTTGCCACGTGCGTCGAGCACCGGCTTGCCCTTACCGTCCTTCAGCGCGACGTGGTAGCCAGCCAATCCTGGTTCACCAGCGTCCCGAAGTCCGTTTCGATTTTCGTCGTTCCAGACAACACCACCGAGGTCGATGAGCTGGCCGACTCCGAGATCGAAGCCCATGCGAATCTTGTCACCGGTCGAGACCGTGATTTCCTCTGCCGACGTGATTGCGACGAGGGCGTCGGGTGATCCAGCTGCGGGAATCTGTGCAGGAACACCGGGTTCGTACACGTCTACTTGAGCGCCAGAAAGGAGCTTCAGCGTGGTGACTGAGAAGCGGTCGTACGCTTGTGGGAATTCGAACATCACACGGTACGTACCCGGCGCAATGTTCGAGAACACGTAGTAGCCGGCGTTGCCGTGAATATCGGAACGGGTCGTTGTCACGAGTGGGCCCGTTGACGAGGTTGTCTGGCCAAGATCGTCAGTGATGACCTTGCCTGTCTCGTCATCAATGACTGTCCACGCTCCGCCATGCTTAGCAACCGCATTGCCCGCGTAGTCGACATAACGACCGTGTGGGGTGAGTAGCGTCACCTTCACCCCATTGATGCCGGGATCGTCGATGGTGCCGTCGAAGTCAATGTCCCGTGACGGCTGCAAGAGTTCGCGGCCGTTTTCATCAGTGATGATGGTGCCTTCGTCTTGCTGCGCATTGTAATTTGCGTCATGCCAGACGTAGTTACCAATCGACACCGAAGACTTGCGCTCGGTGACATAGGTGCCCGCTTTGTTGGATTCTTGCGGCTTGAAGCCGTTCTTTCGCTGCGTGCCAACAAAAGAGTTCCACTGTCCAACGTCGGCAGGCTTCGCTTCTGGCTGCCAGGTTTCGATGTACGCAGGAGCATTGAGCGGCGAGCTCATGTCGTAGCGCAGCTTGAGCTTGCTTTGACCGGGCAACGACGCGTCCTTGTTGTTAAACAGGGTGAGCAACGTCTGAGCTTCGCCGAGCAGCTCTGGGTCAGCCGCGACAGCTGCCTTGAACTGCGCAAGCGTGACAAAGTGAGCGTCACGCACGGCAGCGGCAGTCCCTGGTACACCGAGTGAATCGTAGAAGGCCTCGGTGCCGACGAGCGTGCTGTCAAGCATCGGCGCAGAGACGACCGTACCGCCTTGCATCGTGAAGGGACCAACAAAAACGGTGTAGTCCTTCTTCGGGTAGACCCCGCCGTCTTCACCCTCGCGACGCAATTCGATGCTGTCGAGATCAAGCACCGAAGAGCCCATCGACTCTCGTGGCGTCGCAGCGTTCATGATCGAGGTATCTCCCGCGAACGGAAGCACGTCGTACATGATGGGGTACGGATACGCGGTGTATCCGCCCGGTTCTTTCGTATTGTCCATCGCGAGTTCATACGTGAAGGTACCGCCCTCACGAACCGGAGTGCTTTGCGGCCAGACCGTTCCTGCACGGTTGAGATCTGAGTACGAAACCTTACGTTTCCCAAAGTTGTCGTACGTCTCGTACTCAAACAGCGATCGCTCAGCGAAGACGAGACGCTCGTTGAAGAGCTTGTTCTCGTCAAGGTCATACCGGTCGGTCATATACCCCAGGCGATTTCCGCTGTTTTGCGCAGAGTTCAACGGTTGCACGAGGCCGGTGCTATTCGTCACGTAGACCTTTGACTTCAGGTCATCTGATGCCGCACCCGGAGTGTAGGCATCGATCTTGCCGATGAAATCGATGACGACCTTATCGCCGGGGAAAATCGTGCCGTCAAACCACACGGTGACGACGTTGCGATCCATGCCTGGCCAGGAACCGGTGTGGATCTTCGTGTGCTTGAGGTGCGAGTCAGCGTTTGCTTCTGTGCCGTCAGCGTGCACGAGCTTCCACGTCCAGAGATATGCATCGTCGTCAGTGAGCGAGTATCGCGTGCGATGCTCATCACTCAGCGGATGTGAGGCGTTCACCTGCTCGTTTGGAACGTACGTGAAGTCATCCCCCACGGTCATCACCGAGGGCAGCTCGAACGAGACCGTCGGATTAATGAGGGTGTCTTCAGAGTAGGTATTCGATTCAGTGTCGGGATCCCACATCGACTCGTCTGCGTTCACAATCTCACCACGGAACTTCAGGTGTGGGGAGACATCAGGCTTAATCGCGGTATTTTCCGACCAGCCATACCGCTGTTCGATCGGCTTCGTCGAATCTGAACGGTAGTAGGTTGCGTCGTGGAACACGTTGACGACCGGACGCGAGGGCGTGAGGTAGGCGCGTGCCTCACTGTTGTCGAGCTGCAAGCGCGCATTTGCGACGTAGTTTCCCCACATCTGCACGGTGTCATAGATGAAGACCGTCGCTTTGCGCTCCGAGGCAGCGCGCAGACCGATCCGCATCGCGTTGTCTGTCACGCTCGTTGGGAACTCCGTGATGTTGTGGTTCTCAGGATCGGTTTCGATGACCTCCTGGACACCGTCGGTGTCGGGATCCGCATCCACGGCGAGACGCGTGCCCTTTGGCACGAGGAAGTCCGGGTCGAGCGACCGCACGATGACGCGGATCTTCTTCTTTCCGAGTCGTTCTCCTGCTGGAACCTTGAACTCGGTATTCGTGAGAATCGAGCTCGTACCGAGCGACTTCCAGTTTCCTGCTTCGTAGCCAGCTTCTGCGATGTCGTTTGACATCATGGCTTCCGCTTCGAAGACGTCGTCGACAGACTTCCCTGCAGCTGCGAGGAGGTCAAGCGTCGTCTGCGGCAACTCCCAAACACCGGTCGTCACGTACAACAGAGTGTTGTTCACCCGTTCAGTACTGACCGAGTTCGTCGGATCGTTGGATTCGTCGGTTGGCAGCGTGTGCTCAAACACCATTTCCTTCAAACCGGAGCCGGTGTTCTTTGCGTGGCTCACCAGGTACTCAATCGTGTCAGACGAGTTGAAGTATGGGTCGCCCGTACGGCCGTTCGAGTATTCGAGACGTGGACGGGTCGTGTTGACGCGTACCTCACCACGAGGCTTGATGATCTCAATGCTCGCTGGATTGTGCGCGAAGGTCGTCACAAGCTTTCCGTCGTTGTCGTAATCGACAAGACCTTCTGCCTCGGACACCCGCGTTTCGTAGTACATCGCTGACGCGTCTTGCACAATGAAGTCACCTGGGCGCTGCTCCCCACGAACAAGCGAGGTATCGTCCGTAATGAGTGACACATACGTGTCGATCTTCAGGGCCTCACCATGCCAGGTTGGCTCTTCGTTCGGCGTGGTGTCTTCGAACCCATCCACAAGTCGCAACTTGTGGCGAAGCGTGATCGTCTCACCCGTTGCAAGCTTGCCTCTGGTTCCGTTCGCTCCAGCAGGTGTCGTTACCAACCACTGGATGAGCTGACGATCGTTGGCACCAGCAGTGGCACGCTCATCGCTCGTCAGGAGCTTCACGGTGTAGCCAAGCTTGGTATATTCCGCAGGTGCGAGTGCCGTGCCGTCGACCACCAGCATCGGGTCACCGATCCGCTCGGCGAACGCCGTAACGTAGGCGCTGAAGACCAGACGAGAGTTGTGAATGTCGCCCGCGCCGGTAATTGTTTCGTACGGGTTCTCGTTCTTGGCGGCGCGGTTTGTGACCTCTTGTGAAAGCCAGAAATCACCTGCTGCATCGACGAGCTGGGTTTCAGCGAACTGACCGTCAACGGTGAGACCCGTCTTCGTCTGGTTCACAATGGTCGGACGACGCAGTACCATCCGAGTGCCGCCGTACGCGCCGCTATTTACCTCTGAAGCGGGTACCTCGTTGGGCATGAGTGACGATGCATCGACGCTCCATTCGCCGCCCGAGTGGAGCGAAATCTTGTCATTCTGGAGGAACGATTTCGTCCCAGAGATCAGTCGCTCGGTGATTCGAATCACACCGAGGTTGTTCGATTTGTTGTTCGTCGGAGTATGCAGCCACTCGCTCGTCGAGTCACGCCGCTCGCGGTCAGCTGGCGCACCAGTTGGCACCGAGCCCGTTGGCTTCGCACTGACAACGACCGCCTTGAATGATGGACGCTCACTGTTCGCAAGCGTGATGATCTGTTGGTATTTGGTCGCGTCAGTAACGTCCGCACCGGCCGCAGTAGCCGGGGAAACTGGTGTATCGATGACGCGCACACGCGGCGACACCGTGAGTGACTGGCCGAACTTCACCGCATGAAGTGCGGCCTGCGCTTCGTCAGAAGCCTTCGCAGTGAAATGGAGAACGAACCGCTCCCCCTGCTCACTCGTGATGCGCTCGACCTTCACATTCAAGAATTCGGTGACGTCGACGATCTGCGTGGAGGACTTGTACGTGACGTCGTTGATCGCTGCGGTGAACTTCACCGTCTGCTGGTCAGTGACCTTGCCAGAGTAGCGAGCTGGTTCACCATCGCTGAGCACAGGCACAATGCCATATGGGAGCGAGACCGTCACGGTTGGGTCAAACCAGGTACCGCGGGCGCCGCCCGTCGTCTGCGGCTGGTGCTTCCAACGGTCTTCGGTATAGCCGCTGGTGAAGTATGCGTCCTGCGTCTCAACCTGTTGGTTCTCAACAGTTGAGTGCACCGTGAACTCTTCATACAGTTCAGCAGTGAAGTTCTGCAGTGAATGGTCAAAGGCGCTCGTGTATGAGTCCTTCTCGATGTCGTTCCAGACGCGCAGGGTCGGAGCTCGCATCGCAAGGCGATCGCCGTTGACGATGGCAGGCTTGCCAGCGATCTCTGTTGTGGTGCCCTGGGAGTTGATACCGCTGATGTACATGCCCCACGGTTCAAGCGCGAAGTAAGAGGTAAACGAGCTGTAGGCGTAGCTCAGATCAAGCACATCGAAGCCTTGCTGCATGCCGTCGTTCGGGAACTTGTATGGGTTCCAGACATGTGGGGCGCGATGGAATGCGCCGTATGAGTTGTCGAAGATCTCAAGGTACGGTTCATCAGCGATCGTTGTCACGGTGAGCTCGTCGTACCACACAAACGTGTCGTTCACGAGATGTGCTGACTCTTCGGCGACGCGCACACGAACGTCGACATACTGGTACTTCGAACGCAACGTCGACGCACTCGAATTGAACATTCCACCGAGTTCTCCGGAGACCTGCACGCGGATCACATATGGCACGGCATCGTCCAGCTCAGCTTCGGCGTACGACCCCGCTTCCTGCTGCTGGGCAGGGGCACGATACCCGTGGTCCCGGCGCGGACTCTGCACGACCTCGACCGATACGCGGTCATCAGCAATAGCTGCACCGGTGCCATCGAAGGCATGCACGCCGAGCAGATTGCCGTGTCCGTCGTAAGGCGAGATGCCATTGGGAAGCACCTCAAGATACTCGATGCCACTGTCAATGCTGCGATCGCCAAGGTTTACTGCGTGGAGTCGCACGGTGAGCTCTTCATGCAGTTCAACCGCATAGCTGTAATCGTCAACCGCGTACGGGCTTAGTCCGTTGTCTGGAGCACGAAGCGAACCGTCGTACTCATAGAAGTTTGCTGCATCGACGCCGCTTGCTTGACGCTGCGTATCTGGCAGCATCTCGCTCGCCCCATAGAGCCATGCACGGTTGAGCTGCATGTTGTCTTGCGTCCACAGCACTCGTTCTGAGTGGCGCACGCTGCCGTCATTCACACGCGCGGCGCCGACATAGGCGAAGTTGTCGTCAACTTCGCCCCCACTCGAGAGTTCAAAGAGCGGGTTCGTGTATTGAGTATCAACACGTTCCTGCATGAAGGCTTTATGACTCATTGAGCTGTTCGCTGAGGAATCGTAGTAGGTGTCGAGCGTTCCGCTGCTGCCAGACGGGTGACGGCGTTCGGTGTTACTGCCAGGTTGCCACGCGAACGAGGTTGCGAGAAACTCGGTCGCGGTCATCTCCGTACCGCGCGCACCCGAGATGCCAGCGTCGTGCAGGAGCGCCGCCATGTCCATGTTCGTCTGGTGCATGTTGCTTGCAACAGGGTTGTTGCCCGAGTACCACCCCATGAGCGGTGCGAACACCGCATGACCGTCCTTGTAGGTAGCGGTCGGGAGATCGTCGGTGCGGATCTTGCCCGCATACATGATCTCGATCCGCTCACCACGGCCGAGTTCAGTGGGGAACTCGTAAGTGAACAACTGGAACTCGATCTTCTGTGCCGGGTTCGTTGCGGTCTTGAGCGGCTCCGCTGACGAGAGCAGTCCAAACGTGTCGTTCTGACGGTCGTTCGCAAATTGCTGTGAGCCACCGACGTCGAGACCCTTCACCGATTCAACCGTGACCTTCGGGAGCGCAGCGTTTGCGACGAGCTTTCCCGTTCGGTCGTACCGGTTGATGGTGAGTTTGCCTGCAGCGATCGCTGCGGAAGTGTCCAGGACACCGCCTGAGACGAATGCTTCCAGATCTGTCGTGAGGTACTCCGGAACCTTGTCGTACATGACCGGCTCAAGCAGCGGAGCCTTGCCATAGCCGGTGTTGGTTGCCGCAGCCGCGTCCGCGTTGCGAGCCGTGAGCTTCATGTGCACGGCGTCACCTGGCAGGTACGAGGTTTTACCTGTCTGCGCAGCCGTCACGTCGCTGTATTCCGTCGCAGCTTCACTCGCAGTTTCAAAGGACTGGAGGTTCAGCTCGACGACCGGAATCGCCTTGTAAATGGTCTTCTGGTCTTTCGCAGTCACGGTGTAAGACGCAACGGCAGGGTTCTCGTCTTGCGCGCCGTCGTGATGCGTCAGGGTGAGCACCGCCTGCGTCGCGATGACCGAGCTCTTCGTGCCGGCACCACCAGTTGCTTGCCAGTGCCCAGTACCGGTAATCGTGAAGTCAGGAAGTGTCAGTTCGGCCCCCGCGGTGTCACGACCGGGAAGGAGACCGTAGTCAACGCGAAGCTCGTTCACGCCAGCAAGCGAGTGCACCTTCGCGTCGTACTTCACCCACTGGCCATTGACGCGGATCAGCACCTTCGGTGCAGCAAACTCACCGACAAACCCTGCCGGGTAGGACGGCGTCGGAAGCTCAGTGAGCGTGAAGCCACGAGCATTCGTGTCGAGCGTAATGTCGAGCGTTGCGTTGGTGTTGCTGTGCACGATCTTGTTGCTGATCTGAGACAGCGTGAGCGTCATACCGGTGCCAGACAGGCTCTCCTCAGTGAACTTGCTCGTGACTGTCGGTCCGGATGGGTTCGCATAGGTGGTGGTGCCATACACACGCGCCAGATGCTCAGCGGTCTTGTCGACGTCATAGTCGCCGGTGACAGAGTCGTACCCGGTAATGCCGTTGCCGCTCACCCCTGAGACCACATAATTCTGCAGGTGATGCTGATACCCCGGGCGGCTGTATGCGTACGGATACACGGTTTTGCCCTGCGTCAGCCCAAGCGCTGTGCCATAGTCGTTCACCGCAACGTACTCCACGAGCACGAATACTGATTCCTGAGCCTGCAAAGTGGTGTCGGTAAACACCACATCGGTGAGCTTCTTCTGGTTCTTGCCGCCGACGCTGAACTGCGCATCGGTGGGAGCAACCGCCGTGCGGCCAGCTTCAGCAATGACCGCGTCTAGCGCTGCCGACTTGCCTGGCTGTACAACGGTGACCTGCGCAATGTCGATGCCAGCCGGAGCCGTAAAGTGCGCCGCTGGATCAGCGATCGGGAGGTAGGGTCCGCCAGGCGTCGCCGCATTGCGCAACTCGTACAGCACCTTCGCGGTGTCACCCACGACCATATTGTTCGCTGCGATCGGGCCGCTCGTATCGGCGTCAAAGAGGTATGAGGCGGATCCCGATGCCTTCGACAGGTCGTCGTTCAGGTGCATGCCGAGGAGCTGCATCTGCGTGAGGCGATGCGAGATCGTCGGAGCGTTGCCGTTTGATTTTGTGAGCGACGGAGTCATACCGGAGTTGCCACCGCCAGCGTTTGCCGTAAAGCGTTGCGCACTCACCATGTCGCTCGCGTGTACACGGAATGAGCTGTAAAGCAGCGAGGAAGTCGCAACCTTCGTCCCCTCGTTGCGGAACGACGGCTTGGAATCCCAGCCGTGACCGCTCTCAGTCTCATCAACCCAGACACCGGTAACAAAGGCATAGCTACCGTCGATCATGCGTGCTGGCAGTGTGGGATCGCTCTCACGTGCAAAGGCACCCCACATGCGAGTGACAGGGTCGCCAGTCGCATCAGTAGCCGCAGCAAAACTGATGCTGAAATTGCTGATCGCGAGCTGCGTCAGCGTCGACTTGCCACCAAAGCTCACTTGCTGAGTCGCACGAGAAAGCGGCGCAGGCTCATCTCCATCTGCTGAGAAAAGTGCAACGAGGTCAAGCTCGTAACGATCCGTCTCAGTATTCAAAATGAACCGGTCGAGAGGGACCTCAATAGGCTTGCCACCTGGCTGCGTCACCTTCACGCCCGTCGTGCGCCAGTCTGCATCGAATACCGATGCGGGGATCTCGAGCTTCTGCGAACGGAACGACGTGTCGGGCACCACATTCATCGTAAAACTCGTGATGTCAGCCTGCGCAGAGTTCGTCATGCCCGAACGCACCATGCTTGTCGTCGGGGTCACACCATCGATCTCGTAGTCATATGCAGACATCGCATCGAAATTCATGTCGGTCGTGCCACCAAGTGTTGGTGTCGCCCCGACAAGTGTCGCCTTCGTCTCGTGCATCTTCGTCCGAGCAGTGCCGTTCGACTCACGGTACAGCGTGGTCGTGCCGACAAGATCCTTGTTGCCGTTGACAACGCCAGAAAGCTTCACGTCAATCTCGGCGAGATTCTTGCCGAGGGTATCCCCGGTCACACCCTGAAGCTCAGCAGTTCTGTCGCCGAAACCGTCAATCTCAGCAAAGCTTGCCTCGAAGGTCGTGGGGTATGCCTTGGCGGTGCCAGCAGAAATCGCAAACGTCGAGTCGTCAACACGGTGAATACCTGCAGGCTGCGAGTTGTCATAGATGAGTTCAAGCTGAGACTGCGCGATAATTTGCGCGCGCAGTTCAGCGTCGACTTTGAGCGTCGCTGTCTGTTTGGTGTCGAACGTCACCCGGAGCTCGGTGAGGTACTTGAGGAGGTCCGTCTTGGGGAGCACGACCTTGGTCGCCGCAAAATTGTATTCTTTGTCTGCCTTCGGAGTCGCCGGGTACGTGAACTGGTACGTCAGCTTGTCGTGGAACGAAGGCGGATCGTAGTGATACAGCCATTCGTCAAACTCCGTCGCGACTGGCGAATACACATCGGGGCCATGTCCGTTGTAGACGTACCAGGACGCATTGTTGACGTTCCAGACGCTCGCGAGATAGCTCGCTTCGGTGCCCATCGTGACGGTCTTGCGCGCGGTCGACGTGGAGTCTTGCGCTCCCGTGCTTGTCTGCGCGAATGGGTGGTGCACAATCGAGTACACCGGGTTCGCGACGTGGGTGCGCAGCGTCGTCCCCTGCTTGCCAAACGTGTCAGCGGCAGTCACAGTGGTTGGCTTCTTCGCCTCCGTTGTTGTGGTGGTGAAGCGACCCATGAACTCAACAACGCGGCTGGTTGTGCCCTTGAGTTCAGGAAGCGCATTCGCGTCCGCGCGCGAGAAATCAAGTGTCAGAGCCACCCGGCTCACAGGCTGGTCTGGCACGACATCGGCCGCAAATGCGTCCTTGTAATAGGTGTGCCCTTCGGCATCGACCGACGCAAACGTCTCGTACAGGTCTGTTGCAGCGGGATCAGCTGTGGCGATCCGCCAGAAATTACCCTCGGTCGTATTTGCGACCCAGTCGGCAGCATCGACGGTCTTCCACAGCTTCTCGACGCCATCGACATCACGATAGATATCTACCGAACGCAGGTACGGTTGCAAATCGCTCCGAACCTTCAAGTAGTACATGTCGAACTGCTCAGCAGGAAGCTTGGTACTGATGACCGTGGTCTGATCGTTGTTTGTCGCCGCGGTCGTTGGGCGCGTTATCGTCGCCGCGAACCCGCCTAGCGACTTGTACCCCTGGTCGAGGGTGTAGTCGGTCTTTGATCCGCATCCGCTCGTCGAGCAGTACCACTGGCGATCAACCCACTGATCGTACGAGTTTCCTGCACCTGCAGGCTTGGTGACCTGGTTGAGGCCCTCGATCTTCACCTGGGTCTTCGTGTCAGGAACCGTCACTACGTGCGTCTTCGACGCCTTGCGTGTCGCGGTATCAGGCGGAACCTGCGTACCAGTAAATGACGCCTGAAGCGTCTGTGATCCACCCATCGCGAGCGCGGAATCGTAATCAACGACGGCGATGGTCTCCGCTGATGTCAGCGTGAGCTGGGTGCCAGAGATCGTAATCTTCGCAATGTCGGTGAGTGCAAGGTCACTGAGCACCACGGTCGTGTCTGTCGTCGTGACCTGCTTCCCTGTCGCATCGACAAACGTGAGTTCGATGTCGGTGGCGGATCCCAGCAGCGCGTCAGTCAGTGCGATCCGCGTTGGCGTCGCGGATCCGGGAGCCACCGTAGGCGCGCTGAGGTCCATCGAGTACTCGAATGATGCAGCGGGAACCCCACCTGTCGAGAGCTGATACTCAGCCTGGAACGGCGCCTCATACGGCACCTGCGTCGTGTTCTTCGTGCGCGCATTGCCGTAGACACCAAGCACATCGACGACAGGCTTCAGCACTTCCTGCGGCTTTGGCTTCACCACAGTGAATGCTGCGTCCTGGGTGACCGTTCGCGGCACATCGGTGTATTCGGTGTCTGCGGCGTAGTCGTCGTTGCTCGCGTAACGCTCGTTGTACGTCACAACTGCTGGGTCAGTAATCGTGCCAGCCGTCGGCGCGGTGCCATAGACGCGGATCGTCACCGGCAGTGTCTTCCCCGGGTTCAGACGACCACTCAGCACTGAGAATGAGAGTTCGCGATTCCAGTCGAGCGCGTGCAGCTTCGCGACGTCGAAGGTGAGCTTGGCACGATCCGCGCCCTCGCCAGCATCGCTCAGGGTGCCGGTGAGCGACACAGTCTTCTCTTCACCGTTCTTCAGCGTGTGCGTGTAGGTGATCGTCGCGTCACGCAGCTTGTCAGCGAGCTCGGCAGGGAATTCATAGACGACACTGTCGGCTTCAAATCCCTTGTCAACTGTGTACTTCAGGCTCGTGTCAAAGATCGGCGCATTCGACGTGCTCTTAATTGCCGAGATCTCGGTGTAGGTGCGCTGTCCTTCTTCAACCGTTGCGAGCTCGGGCTTGTGTGTAAACGTCAGGCCATACTTCGGAATATCGACTTCGCGTACCGCGGTGTGCGTCTTGGTCCAGTTCGCAGTCTTCGCGAAAAGCACGTTCGTGATCGCGGTGAGTTTGAAGTTCGTCGGGAGGTTGGGGAATCCCTGTCGACTCATTGGCAATGAGACCATGAACTTCCGACTCTCGCCAGGGTTCACTGCCTGCTTACTCGCCCCGTGTTCACGGTTGATGACGATCATGCCAGCACCGGAATACGTGTAGGGGATCTCCTCCGTCAGCTCGCTCTCGCCATCCCAGTCGGTGATGTCGTAGATGAGCACGCCGCCCTCACCAGGCACACCGATGAACTGGCCCTCGGTCTTGTCTGGGTCGTCGTTCGGAACGGTCTTGCCGTCGTCGGTATACGCGAATCTGTTGATATCGAACGGGATGATGCCGTTGATGTTGTCGGTCGTATCGATATCGAAGGTCGCAGAATAACCCTCGATGAAGGAGGCAGGGTTCGTCGAGACGTTATCGACCGTGTAGACGTAATCGAAGTACTGGTAGCGGTCCCACATCGGAACCGACGTATCACCATTCCCGTAGGCGTATGGCGTGACCGAAGTTTCCCACTTCAGGTCAGAGGAAATGACCGAGACTCGGGACTCATCGTCCAACTGACCTGGCGACTCCCAGGTGCTTCCCTCGACTCGATCAAACATCTCGTACGAGACGAAGCCGTTGATTTCGAACGGCGTTCCCTCGGGAATGCCACCGTACACACCGTTCGAGCCGTCGTTGTAGGTCGTCAGGAAGATGTCGAATGCGGGGTTTGCACCGCCACGCAGGTCACCGTCGTATTCCAAGACGAGCGGGCCACCTTTGACCGTGGTGTCAGAGATGATGTTCCACTCGCCGCCTGAGCTGACTCGCCCCTGCACGCCGAGCGGGGTCGGTGCCGCATCGCGGGCAACCACCTTGTACTCACCATTGACGTGCTCAAGGGACGGCATGAACAGTGTCACGCGCACACCACTCGCCTGCCCAGCCGAATAGTTCGGAACGAGGCGGTAATTCACCTTCACCTCGTTACCCGAGGCAAGAATGATCGATTTCGACGTGAGCGCACCAGGGTCGCCCTCGGTCACGGTACCGTTGAGGGTGATCGAGGGGGTAGCTGGATCTTGCTGCGGTGAGAGCGCCGCCGCCGCGTTTGCCGAAGTTGCGACGTCGGTGAACACTAACGATGCGACCAACAAGCTCGCGAGAACACCCGTCAGGATCTGCCCCAGCTTCACCAAACACCCCATCTTTCAGTGCACGAGCATGGTGGCTCGCACATCATTCTGGTTACACAACAAGCGTAACGAATGTTTGGGTGCAAACTTTCTCGTATATGAGTGAAAATGCATTCAGTCCGGTAACGTTTGGGTGGCCTGAGTGTCCAATCGAGCGGAGTACATGTGCGAATTCAGCGACGTCTCTTGACCGCGATCATCATTGGGTTGAGCGCTACATCCCTCGCGCTCACTGGCTGTGCTGACTCTTCTGCCGCGTCGCGAGACGGCGAATCAACTGTCGCCGAGGCTGAAGTGCCCCGCGAGAAAGTGCCCGCAACATTCGGCGACAACACGTTTATCTCTGGGTCCACCAGAATCGCTATTACCGAATCCCGCGTGATTCCCCTCGGCGAAACGGGCAACGAACATGGCGTCGGACCAGTTCTCGCGATCTGGTACGAGACGACCAACATCGGTGTTGCGACCGGGGCCGAGTCTGGCGATGGCACGGGGGCTGGGGCTGGGGCTGGCGGAATCGACAGCACGGCAAGTGATCCGCTCGGTGCGTGGCTCACGCACTTCCGTGCGGTACAGCAGACGGGAGCTGAATACCCGACTGAGCTCGGGCTCGCAGTATCGCCAGATGAAGCGCTCATGGGTGGGCAGACCGACCCCATTCCTGTCGGTGAGACAGTTTCGAACGCTGTCGCCTACACGCTCGCAGATGCCGAAGCAGACGTTGAACTCATCGTCACGGACTCGGGGCTCACCGAGGTGGGACGGCAAACCTTCAACGTGCGCTGATTCTCAGGTCTTCACTTTCGGCGTGCGGCGAAACTCGGCTTGTGGCGCGAGTCGTTGGTTGATCCGCGTCCCTGTGACGCGGGAGACTCGGCGGCGAGGCTTCGGTTCACCGTGCGCGTAGCCGAGAATTTCAACACCGTGTAGTCATCTACGTGAGCGACTGCTCCATTACTCGCGAGCTTGCCACTTTCAGACACCTGCTGGACACGGTGGCCCTTATGTTGCTGCGGGTAGAACTTGCCAAACCCGGTGATGGTGAGATGGTCGCCACGGCTGACGACCTCAAGAATTTCTGCAAGTGCCGCGTTCACCACTTCAGTGGTGAGACGCACGTCCGTGTCGGCACGACGAGCAACATCACGCAGAAATTCACTGCGATTCACTCGCGAACCTTCGCCTTCGCTCTTGGTCATTTCGTTCCGCACTCCATCGTGATTCACCGGGACATCGCTGGCCAGACCGGACTCGTTGATTGCGGTCACCAGGAATGCCACCAGAGAAACTTCATTCAGCACTACTCCGGGTGCACCGCACGGTATTTCCCGCGCGCTGCAGTCCAATCACGCTAGCTGAGAAACGAGAAAATTTCATTCATCTGAGCAAATTCTTTGCATATTCGATGATTTCTGGCGAAAGTGGTTGGCGAGGGTCGGATTGTGCGTGTTGGAGCGGGTGTCGGGGTGGAGCGGATATCGGGGTGGCTCTTGTGGGCGGTTCTTGTGGGCGTGATCTGCTTTGGGTTGACGCCAGTGCGGGTGCAGGCGCTCGAGAAGGGCCCAAACCTGCGAAAAGCCCCCTTTCATGCGCATGAAAGCGGGCTTTTCGCAGGAAGCAGTCTGTTTCGCGGTACTGGGTGCAGGCCGAGGCCAAAACAGCACCGCCGCGGGGCGACCTAGTTTGCGCGCTTCACAACGCTCGACTTGAGCTGCATGTTGCCGAAGCCTGGCACGCGCGCGTCGATGTCGTGTCCGCCCGCACCGCCTGGATTCAGGCGGATGCCCGTCACCTTGGTGCCGACCTTGATGGTGCCACCGCCGCCACCTGAGACCTTAACGGTCTTCACGAGCGTCACGGTGTCGCCGTCTGAGAGCACATTGCCAACAGCGTCGCGAATCTCGTCGCCTGCAGATCCATTTGCAGCGTCAGACTCGTCAGCGTCACCGCCTGCAGCAGACCATTCGTGCCCGCACATCGGGCAGACAAGCAACGCTCCCTGCTCGTACGCGTACGGCTCAGAGCATTCCGGGCACGGAGGCAAAGTGTCAGACATTAAAGCGCCACTCGCAGACATCGCCGTCCTGCATGATGTAGTCCTTGCCCTCCATGCGAGCCTTGCCCTTGGCACGCGCCTCGGCGATCGAGCCGGTCTCAACGAGGTCTTCGAACGAGATGATCTCGCCCTTAATGAAGCCCTTTTCGAAGTCGCCGTGGATCACGCCAGCTGCCTGAGGTGCGGTTGCGCCCTTGGGGACGGTCCATGCGCGTGCCTCCTTGGGACCTGCGGTGAGGTAGGTCTGGAGGCCGAGCGTATCGAAGCCAACGCGTGCGAGCTGGTCAAGGCCGCTCTCGGTCTGGCCGGTCGAGGCGAGCAGCTCGGCTGCGTCCTCGGGGTCGAGCTCCATGAGCTCGCTCTCGATCTTTGCGTCGAGGAAGATTGCCTTCGCAGGAGCCACCAGCGCAGCAAGCTCATCGAGCTTTGCCTGGTCCTGCAGCACGCCCTCATCAACGTTGAATACGTAGAGGAAGGGCTTTGCGGTGAGCAGACCAAGCTCGCGGATCTCAGCGAGATCAATATCGGTCTGCGACAGCAGCTTGCCGTCGTTCAGCGCAGCCTGCGCGGCCTTTGCGGTCTCAACGACTGAAGCTTCGACCTTCTTGTTCTTGAGTTCCTTCTCAAGACGCAGGAGGGCCTTATCAACGGTCTGCATATCGGCGATGATCAGCTCAGTGTTGATCGTCTCCATGTCGCTTGCGGGGTTGACTGAGCCATCGACGTGCACGACGTCGGGGTCAGAGAAGCCGCGTACGACCTGCGCAATGGCGTCTGCCTCACGAATGTTCGCGAGGAACTGGTTGCCAAGGCCTTCGCCCTCACTCGCACCGCGGACGATACCTGCGATGTCAACGAAGCTGACGGGAGCGGGGAGGATCCGCTCACTGCCGAAGATCTCTGCGAGCTTGTCGAGGCGCGGATCCGGCAGGTTCACAACACCTACGTTCGGTTCGATCGTCGCGAACGGATAGTTCGCAGCGAGTGCGTCGTTGTGCGTAAGAGCGTTGAACAGGGTCGACTTGCCCACATTGGGAAGTCCCACGATGCCGATTGTAAGAGCCACGAGAAACGATTCTACCTGGCGAGCAGCCGTTCTACGACCTGTGCGAGTCCGTCTTCGTCGTTCGTGCGCGTGATTTCGTCTGCGACAGCCTTCACAGCATCGATCGCGTTGCCCATCGCGACGCCGTGACCAGCCCAGGCGATCATCTCGGCATCGTTGAGTTCGTCACCGAATGCGTACACCTCGTGCTGCCCGATTCCCAAGTGCGCACACAGCTGAGCAAGGCCTGCTGCCTTGGTAATTCCTGCGGCCATCACATCAACGAACGGGGCGCCTGAGAGCGTGAGTTCGCAGTTCGGCAGGTCGAGATCCGCGATCTCATCGAAGATCTCATCGACGGCAAGTTGCGCGTCCCGAAGCACAAGCTTCAACGCAGGCGCACTCGTGATGGTCGCGATGCTGCCAGTTTCCATCTCTGCCGGCTTTCGCTTGTGGTCGCTGAAGTCAGCGAGCGCGGCATACTCTGGCTGCGCGATGAATCCTTCGCCAGCATCGCGCACGACCGCGAGTGCGACCGACGGCACACGGGCGCGGATCTCCTTCACGATTTCAGCCACGGTCTCAGCGGGAATCTCATTCGCGAAGAGCAACTCGCGAGTCTGCAGGTGAATGCCGAATGCGCCGTTGGAGCACAGTGCCCACTCTTCAAATCCTGCTTCGCGTGCAATGTCGACAAGACCGATCGGCTGCCGTGCGGTCACCGGAACAACCGTAATTCCCGCATCTCGGGCCGCATCAAGCGCCTCGCGCGTGCGTTGCGAGACATGGCCCTCACTGTTGAGGAGCGTGTGATCGAGGTCGGTGGCAATGAGCTTCGGCAGTGTGGTCACGGCTCCAGCCTAGCGGGGGCACGATTCCAAATGTCAGGGGGCTGTGCCAGACTTTTCGCGTGCCCGTAGATTTCACAGCGATCGATTTTGAGACTGCAAATAGCCACCCTTCGTCGGCGTGTGCCGTCGGAATGGTGCGTGTTCGAGACGGCAAGGTCGTTGATCGGGCGAGCTGGCTGATTGCTCCGCCTGCGGCGCACGGGGAGTTTTTGCCGTTCAATATCAAGATTCACGGCATCACCCCGGCGATGGTTGCCGAGGCACGCGGTTGGGCAGAACAGCTCGAGGAGTTGCGTGAGTTTATCGGGGACGACGTCGTCGTCGCGCACAATGCGAGCTTCGACATGGGAGTGATCAAGAGTGCGTGTGCTGAGACCGTCACTCCGACTCCGCGTTTGAAATACCTCTGCAGCGTGCAGGTCTCGCGCCGCACCTACGACATTCCCTCGCATCGCCTTCCGCTTGCTGCTGCGGCTGCTGGGTTTGCAGAGTTCGCCCACCACGAGGCGCTCGCTGACGCGGAGGCCTGCGCCGCAATCATTTCCGATGCCGCGGTGCGCCACGAGGTCACCGATGTTGCAGCGCTTGCAAAAAAGGTCGGGCTCCGGCTGACGCCTTTGAAGGCGATTCCGCTCAAGCTGTAGTTGGCTCGGCATCGCGCCGTTTGCACGGTCGTCGGCGTCTTTTCTGGGCGCGGATCACCTCTGCATGCGAGCCTCAATCTTGAAATGTCGGTGGCTCATGGGAACATGCTTGCATGACAGGTCTCACCATCACGCTGCTCGTCTTCCTCGCCCTTGCCATTGGCGGCGGCGCTGGGTTCGTCGTGGGTTCTGTGCTGCGCGGGCGATCCGCTGCAGCGGCCCTTGCGGCGCAGCATGATTCCATCGAGCGTGACACCGCGGTTGCTGTGCAGCAGGCACGATTGGAGGCTGAAGCCGGCACCCGCATACTGCGCGAAGAACTTGCCGCAGCAGAGACGCGCGTGGTGAGCCTTGAAGAACGAGTGCGCGATATGCAAGAAGACGCTCGTCGTCGCGCCATCCTCGATCAGGAGGAGCAGCGTGTCTTGCAGCAGCTCGCTCCCCTACGTGAATCCGTCGGCAAACTTGAGTCGACGGTGACAACCATGGAGCAGCAACGTGCAGAACAGCACGGTGAGCTCGCAGAGCAGCTGCGTCAGGCCGCACGGGCAGAAGAGAAACTGCGCGGCACGGCTGAGACCCTTGCTGCAGCGCTTCGTTCGAACAACACCCGAGGCGTGTGGGGCGAGACGCAGCTTCGCCGCATCATTGAAGCAGCTGGCATGCTTGAACGCGTTGACTTTGATGTGCAGCACCGGCTTCCCACCGAGCGCGGTGAGCTTCGCCCAGACATGGTCGTGCACTTGCCTGGCGGCAAGGCGATCGCGATCGATTCGAAGGTGCCATTCGACGCGTACCTTGAAGCGCAGCAGATCTCGGTGTCTGGCATCACAGACGACGCAGCTGCCGAGGCTCGTCGCACTGCGCTGCTCGCAAAGCATTCGAAGGCGCTCCGTGAACACATCATCGCGCTGAGCGCGCGTGACTATGCAGCCGCGTTGCCAGACTCCCCTGAGTTTGTCATCGCGTTTGTCCCGAGCGAATCACTGCTCTCAAGCGCACTTGACACTGATCCCATGTTGCTGGAGTTCGCCTTCGAACGACGGGTTGCGCTTGCCTCGCCTGTCAGCCTCTGGGCGATTCTCAAGTCGGTCGCGCACAGCTGGCGTCAGGAGTCACTCACCGCAGAGGCGCGCACACTCTTCGACCTCAGCCGCGAACTGCACACCCGCCTTGGCCGCACTGCAACCCATCTCGACAAGTTGGGCCGAACGCTCTCACGCGGGGTGCAAGACTACAACGCCTACGTTGGCTCACTCGAACGCCAGGTCTTCCCCACTGCACGCAAGATCGGTGCACTCAATGGCGACAAGATTGGCACCGAGCCAGCCCAGCTCGAGGACGCGGTGCGCCCGCTCGTCGCCCCCGAACTGCGCGTTGACCTCGACGTTGAGGTCAACGCAGACTCGTAGTGCTGGCGGGATTGCGACCCTCACCTCACCTCAAACTGAGGCTCCCAACCTCGGCCCAACGCGCGCTCATGCCCGAGCCAGAGCGCAAGCGCGCACCTGGCTCGGGCACGCTGGGGCGCGGCTCAACGACCCACTGGCTACTCAAGAGATAGAGAAATGTGGCGCATACTGCGCCGCTTTCTTGTAAAGAGGGCGCGGCCAGCGGCCGCACCAATGCCACACAACTTGAGGGAATGTGGCGACCACGTGAGCCAAGCTGTCGTACGCGGGAGCGAGCTTGCGTGTGTCTCGCAGGGCAACCCCGCCGAAACTGGTGCTTTCATGCGAGAAGGCCCCTTTCATGCGCATGAAAGGGGCCTTCTCGGCGGAAACCCTGGTTTTCGAGGGGTTAGCCCAAGCCCAAGCCAAACCCACAAACCCTAGTTTTCAAGGGGATGAACCCGCAAGCACCAGGGCGACGGACGCTAACGCGCCCGCAAAACCAAGGAAGGGGACGCTAACGCGCCCGCGAGTGATTAATCCCAGCGGGTGGGATCCATGTCGCTGGTGATGTGGCGGATGGTGCCCGAGTGCGCGCGCATCACAATGCTCTCCGCACGAACGAACGGGCCAACACGCTTTACGCCACCGATGAACTCAGCGTTGGTGATGCCGGTTGCGACGAAGTAGCAGTTGTCGCTTGCGACGAGGTCGTTTGCCTCAAGCACGCGATCGAGATCGTGACCTGCAGCAATAGCTGCCTGGCGCTCTTCCTCGTCCTTCGGAGCGAGGCGACCCTGGATCATGCCGCCGAGTGCCTTGACAGCACACGCGGTGATGATGCCCTCGGGGGTGCCACCGATACCGACACACATGTCGATGTCGGAGTCCCAGCGAGCTGCGTTCACGCCGCCTGCAACGTCGCCGTCCATGAGGAGGCGGGTGCCTGCACCAGCTGCGCGAATGTCAGCAATGAGCTGCTCGTGACGGGGGCGGTCGAGCACAGCAACGCGGATGTCTGAGACGTCAACACCCTTGACCTCAGCAAGTGCACGAATGTTCTCACCGATGGGCTTGCGAATATCGACAACGCCAACGCCCTCGGGGCCACACACAAGCTTGTCCATGTAGAAGACTGCCGAGGGGTCGTACATGCTGCCACGATCCGCAACTGCAATCACCGAGAGTGCGCCGGGGCGACCCTCAGCGGTAAGACGGGTGCCGTCGATCGGGTCAACTGCAACGTCGCACTCTGCGCCGTCGCCGTTACCAACGACCTCGCCGTTGTAGAGCCAGGGCGCGTCATCCTTCTCGCCTTCACCGATAACAACGGTGCCCTTCATGTTCACGGTTGCGAGGAAACGACGCATCGCGTCAACCGCAGCGCCATCGGCTGCATTCTTGTCGCCGCGCCCAATCCAGGGGGTAGCCCGCATCGCTGCGGCCTCCGTTGCGCGTACGAGCTCCATAGCGAGATTGCGGTCCGGCTGCCAATCGCCGAGCGATACAGGTTCATTCATGTCTCTAATCCTACCGCGTAGACTGGGTAAAGATACCGGCTAGGCGCCGGAACCTTTCACCGGCCAAGCGCCGGAACCCCTCGACGTCAAGGAGTAGACACATGCCCGTCGCATCACCGGAGCAGTACGCAGCCATGCTCGACGCCGCTAAGGACGGCGGTTTCGCATTCCCCGCAGTAAACGTTTCCAGCTCGCAGACGCTCAACGCAGCACTGCAGGGTTTTGCTGAGGCTGGCTCGGACGGCATCATTCAGGTGAGCTTCGGCGGTGCTGATTACTTCGCCGGCCACACTGTGAAGAACCGTGTCGGCGGCGCACTCGCATTCGCGAAGTACGCAGAAGAGGTCGCAAAGGCATACGACATCACCGTCGCACTGCACACTGATCACTGCCCCAAGCAGCACCTTGAGAACTTCGTGCTTCCGCTCGTTGCTGCGAGCGAAGACCGCGTCAAGAACGGCGACGGCCTCCCCTACTTCCAGTCGCACATGTGGGACGGCTCGGCTGTTCCCCTCGCTGAGAACCTCGACATCGCGAAGGAGCTGCTCCCCCGCATGGCTGCTGCAAACATCGTGCTCGAGGTCGAGATCGGTGTCGTGGGCGGCGAAGAGGACGGCATCGTTGCTGAGATCAACGACCAGCTATACACGACCCTCGAAGACGCAGTAGCAACTGTCGAGGCACTCGGTCTTGGCGAGCAGGGCCGCTACCTCACCGCACTCACCTTCGGCAACGTGCACGGCGTGTACAAGCCCGGTGGCGTGAAGCTTCGCCCGTCGCTCCTTAAGGAGATCCAGGACGGCCTGCAGGCTAAGTACGGTACCGGCGAGAAGCCCCTCGATCTCGTGTTCCACGGAGGTTCGGGCTCTTCGGCAGAGGAAATTGCTGAGGCAGTCTCGCACGGTGTCATCAAGATGAACATCGACACCGACACCCAGTACGCGTTCACCCGCCCAGTAGCTGACTTCATCCTGAAGAACTACGACGGCGTGCTGAAGATCGACGGCGAGGTCGGAAACAAGAAGGCATACGATCCGCGCGCATACGGCCGCGCCGCCGAGACCGGCATGGCCGCTCGTATCGCACTCGCGGCTGAACAGCTTGGTTCAGCAGGAAAGTCGATCAGCGCATGAGCGACGAACCCACGACACCAGTAACCCCCGAACAGGGGGCGGATCAGCCAACGCCAGCATCTGCACCAGCACAGCCTGCAGCTGCGCGCCCTAAGCCCGAGTTCGGCGAGTACGCGCCTGAAGGCTGGGAGTGGACACCTCCTGGTGAAGCAAACGCGGCAGCGGGTGCAGCCGAGCCTGTTGATACGGCGACGTCTGCTGCAGGCCCACTGCCCGGAATCCCGCACAACCTCGGCTCAGGCGGAAGCGCAGGTGCTGGCGCCGCTCGCCCAGCAGCTGCTCCCCAGCAGCCCGCAGCCCAGGCTCCCCAGCAGCCAGCTGCTCCGCAGGCACCAGGCGCTCCGTACCGCGGCGCTGCTCCCCAGCAGCCCGCAGGCGCACCGCAGCCCGTGTACCAGACGCAGTCACCGAAGCAGAAGGGTGGCGCTGACAAGGTGTTCACCATCATCCTGCTGGTGCTTGGCGCGATGGGCGCACTCTTCACCGCGCAGACCATGCTGGTGTTGCGTTCATCGTTCGCGATGATCGCAGAGGCGCTTGAGGTTTCGAGCAGCGCGGTTCCCGCGTCGATCGGCACCCTTGGCACCGTGAGCGCACTTATTGTGCTCGCGATCTATGCGCTCACGTTGATCTTCTCGATCCGCCGACTGCGCGCGAAGAAGGTGACGTTCTGGGTGCCCCTCGTTGCGGGTGTTGTCGTGACGATCGGATTCTTCATCGCGACCACCATCGCTGTTTCGAGCATGCCTGAACTGATGACCGCGCTCAGCGATCCTGACGCAGTGCAGAAGATGATGGACTACATGTCGACGACGCAGCCGTAAGGTCGGCGTCCACGCAAGAGGGGCGGTGCAGGTTCTTTCGAGATCCTGCACCGCCCCTCTTTTGTACGCTGTCTCGGCGTACAAAAAGCAGGAAGGCCCGGGCTCTGAACACCCGGGCCTTCCTGTCACGCCATGTCGATTAGCGGCGCACGCGACCACCGAGTGCGCGAGCGTCCTTGTTGCCGGACGCATCCTGGCGGAGTTCCTTCGGCAACGAGAAGACCAGGTCCTCTTCTGCGGTCACAACCGCACGAACATCGTCGTAACCAGCGTCACCGAGGTCATCGAGCAGATCCTGCACGAGGCTCTCTGGAACCGATGCGCCACTCGAAACACCGACCGTACGGACACCTTCGAGCCACTCCTGCTTGACCTCGTGCGAGTAATCGATGAGGTACGCGGCCTTTGCGCCATACTCAAGCGCGACCTCCACGAGGCGAACCGAGTTCGATGAGTTCTTCGAGCCGACGACGAGCACGAGATCCGCCTGCGGGGCAATCTTCTTGATCGCGACCTGACGGTTCTGCGTTGCGTAGCAAATGTCGTCACTCGGCGGATCCTGCAGCTTCGGGAACTTCGCTCGCAGGCGGTTCACCGTCTCCATGGTCTCGTCAACCGAGAGGGTGGTCTGCGAGAGCCACACGAGGCGCTCCGGATCTTTCACCTCAAGGGTGTCGACATCGTCTGGCGAGTTCACGATGGTGATGTGCTCAGGGGCCTCACCTGCGGTGCCCTCGACCTCTTCGTGTCCGGTGTGACCGATGAGCAGAATCTCAAGATCCTGCTTTGCGAAACGAACCGCCTCGCGGTGCACCTTGGTCACGAGCGGGCAGGTGGCATCGATTGCGTGGAGGCCACGATCGTCGGCCGCCTGCACCACTGCCGGTGAGACACCATGCGCCGAGAAGACCACGTTTGCCCCCTCAGGGACCTCGTGAATCTCGTCAACGAAGATCGCACCCATCTTTTCGAGGGTTTCGACCACGTGAACGTTGTGCACAATCTGCTTGCGCACGTAGACCGGCGCGCCGAAGCGCTCGAGTGCTTTCTCAACTGCGACAACGGCGCGATCCACGCCAGCGCAGTACCCGCGAGGAGCCGCCAGCAGGAGCTGCTTCGGACCATCAACGGTGGTCTCTTTCAGGCGTCCTTCGACGCGGCGCATACGGGGCATTGCCAAGCTGACAACAGGGGCACCGATGGTGCGCTGATTGACAGCAGGAGAGTCGGCGGATGCAGAAGTCAGAACGTCGCTCATAACCTTAGATACTACGCGGGTATTCTGGGTGTCATGGCCGAAGCAGGAACCACCCCAGCGACCCGTGATGCCCCGTGGCCCGTTGGGCTCATGAGTGAAAAGCTCGCGGGGTGGATCGACCGACTCGGTCAGGTGTGGATCGAAGGCGAGATCACACAGTGGAACGTGCGTGGCGGAAACGTCTACGGCAAGCTCAAAGACCTCACCCAAGACGCCACCATTAGCTTCAACATTTGGCGTTCGGTGTCGTCGCGCCTCACGGGCGAGTTTGCGCCAGGTGATCGCGTCATCGCGCTCGTCAAGGCAAGCTATTGGGTGAAGGGCGGATCGCTCAGCATGCAGGTCTTCGACCTGTCGCACGTCGGCATTGGCGACCTGCTTGAGCGTCTTGAACGCCTGCGCCGCCAGTTGCAGAGCGAGGGCTTGTTTGACGCGTCACGGAAGCGCCAGCTTCCCTTCTTGCCTGGCAAGATCGGCCTCGTGACCGGTCGGGACTCAGACGCCGAGAAAGATGTCATTCGGAACGCAACGCTGCGGTGGCCAGGCGTACAGTTCAAGATTCATTACTCGGCGGTGCAGGGCGATCGCGCTGCTGCCGAGGTGACGGCTGGCATTGTTGCTCTGGACGCGGATCCAGAGGTCGATGTCATCATCGTCGCGCGTGGCGGCGGAGACTTCCAGAACCTCCTCCCCTTCAGCGACGAGAGTGTTGTGCGGGCTGCCGCAAACGCCCAGACTCCGATTGTGAGCGCGATCGGGCATGAGGCGGATCGCCCCCTCCTCGACGAGGTCGCCGATCTTCGCGCGAGCACCCCGACCGATGCCGCGAAACGCGTCGTTCCCGACGTCGGCGAAGAGCTCGCGGGAATCGACCAGGCGCGTTCGCGCATGACCTCACGCATCACGCAGTATTTAACGCACGAAGCGGATCGGCTGGCTCAGCTACGCGGTCGCCCTGTTCTGGCGACTCCGGAGCGGTTGGTTGACGAACGCTCTGAAGAGCTTGTGCGTTGGATCGCTCGCGGCCAAGAACTTGTTGAGCGCGGTATTGACGAGCGCTCGCGTGAGGGCTCGCATTTGGCGGCCCGGCTGGCGGCGTTGTCTCCGCAGGGGACTTTGGCTCGCGGGTACGCGATCGCGCAGGTGGTTGATGCTTCTGGCGTCCCCGGTGCAGTCGTGGCTTCGCCTGAGGATGCCCCTGCTGGTACTGCCTTGCGGGTGACCGTCGCCGGTGGACGGATCGCTGCGACGTCTGGCGGGGTCGCGTAGGCTGGCGCTCGCCAACGCCAGCTCACCCGCGCGAGCCCCACGAGAAGGGGCCTTCCCGCCGAAACAAGGTGTTTCATGCGCATGAAGGGGCCCGTTTCGGGAGAAGCGGCGGTTTTCGAGGGGTTGACTCGGCCATGAGGCCCCAAATCGGCACCCGTTGAGGCGTGCTGGGCACCAGTCCACCTCAAATATGCGCTGGCTGTAGGAGTCTCGTGCGGCCGCAGGCCGCGCCCTCTTGATGGGAAGGCGGCGCAGGATGCGCCACCTTTGCCTATCCTGGTGGATTTCTTTTGGCTGTGTACATGCGACGAAGCAGCCCAAGGTTGGCAGGGGTGAAGCCAACCCGCACTTCGCAGGGGGCGCAAACGCAGTCAGCCCCGCGAGATCGACCCTTTCTGCCGAGAAGCGGGGTTTCTGCGCGCAGAAACTAGTGATCTCGAGAGAAAGGGTCGATCTCGCTGGGTTGACCGGTACTTGGTCGCTGGGCTGAACGGTTTCGCCCGCACCCGACCGAGGCGCTACACCTGCGGCGTGAGGATCCCGGCGAAGAACTCCGCGACAAGCTCAGGCGCGTCAAGCGGAAGCACCGCAGACACGTACTGATCCGGGCGCACAATCACGACCGCACCATCGCGCGACACCGAGCGAAGGTCAAAGATGTCAGTTTCCTCGCCAGGGTGAGCAGCATAGATCTTCTCGTAATCAGTAAGACCGAGTGGGCCAGACGCGGGCAAGAACAGCTTCGAGACCTTCGAAATATCTACGCCATGATGCTCCTGCTGGAACACGGCCTTCACGTCGAGCACAGAGTCGATGTCTGCACCCGCAGGCGTGAACCGACGCACGGGCGAGGCTTCGTCGCTGAGCATCCAAGATGCCCACTTCTCGAGCTGTTCGCCAGATGCATCCGCGAATGCGTAGACGCGGAAGCGCCCGTCAGCGCGGTGATGATGCCCGAGGTGCACGTCAACCGCATCGGCGACACGAGTCGTCATGACCGACTTGAAACGCTTGCCGAGGGGGAAGCCAGCTGCGAGGTGCTGGTGATCCGCGCCCCCGGTCGTCATCGGATGCTCGTACTGCGTCATGAAGCCAGCGGGGAACTCCGCGGTACGGACGTAGAACTCCTCGACTTCCTTTGGGGAGCCGAATTCTTCTGGCTTCTTCGCCATAAGCGTCGACCACTCATGATCAAAATCGATGAGGTTCTTCGCCGCGACCTGGCGCTCTTCGGAGTAAGTCTTGAGCAGCGACTCAGGGCTCAACCCCGAAAGCACATAGCCGAGCTTCCAGGCGAGGTTCCACCCGTCCTGCATCGAGACGTTCATACCCTGACCGGCCTTCGCGCTGTGCGTATGGCAGGCATCGCCCATCAAAAACACGCGGCACTTGCCATCGGGCGACGTGGTTTCGTCGTCGAAGCGGTCGGTGAGGCGATGCGCCACCTCGTACACGCTGTGCCAGGCTACGTCACGAACGTCGAGGCTGTAGGGATGCATGATCGCGTTCGCCTGCGCAATGATCTGCTCCAGGCTCGTCTCACGCACCTTGCCATGATCGTTCTCGTCGACCTCTCCGAGGTCAACGTAGATGCGGCAGAGGTGGTTGCCCTCACGCGGGATGTGCAGAATGCTGCCGGATTCCGAGTGAATGATGCACTTCTTGCGGATGTCAGGGAAGTCGGTCACTGCGAGCACGTCCATGACGCCCCAGGCATGCATGGACGCTGATCCCTGCAGCGATCCGCCAATTGAACGACGAACGCTTGACCGCGCACCGTCGGCACCGATAACGTACTTCGCGCGCACGACGCGAGTTTCGCCGTCGTTCGCGTCGTCGGTGCGCTCAGCGTTCAGACCAGCGCCGGTGTGACCCGAGACCTTGCGGAGGGTCACCGACACCGGGTACTCCCCCTCGCCAACTTCGAGGCCAACGAAGTCCCAGCCGTAGTCGACTTCACCGCGGGCCGGCGCCTGGCGCGCGAACTGGGCGAAGTAGTCGATGACGCGGGCCTGGTTCACGATGAGGTGCGGGAACTCGCTGATGCCAGCGGGGTCGTCAGGAGTAACGCCGGTACGGATGATGTTCTCGGGCTGCGCGGGGTCAGGGTTCCAGAATGATGTTTCAGTGATCTGGTAGGCCTCGTGAATGATCTCTTCGGCGAAACCAAACGCCTGGAAAGTCTCGACGCTCCGCGCCTGAATGCCATCTGCCTGACCAAGCACGAGTCGGCCATCGCGACGCTCAACAATGCGGGTCACCACATTCGGAAACTCAGCGAGCTGAGCTGCCGCGGCGATACCTGCGGGGCCGGATCCGACGATGAGCACGTCGATCTCATCGGGCAAGTCTGCTGGGCGGTCAAGGCCAACGCCTGCTGCTGGGCGAACGCGCGGATCGGTCGACACATACCCGTGGTGGTGGAACTGCATTGTTTCTCCATTTCGTATCGCGAACAGCCTTCGTTTGCGATATTGTTCAACTATCGAACAGTGATTCCGATAATTGCACATTCAGCATAAATCGCTTCCTGAGATGACACAACTTTGAATCGAGGATTCATGGCAACGACGCCCGCAACCGGCAAAGCGCCCGCACCCAGCACAGCGCCAGCTCCAACCCAGGCCGAGGCTGCTGCGATGTCCCTCACACTGCTCCGCGGCCTTGAGGCGCTTGAACTGCTCGCTGATGCAAAGGTTCCGCTGACAATTGCAGAGCTTTCGAAGGGCCTCGGCGTTCACCGCTCGAATGCGTATCGCATCCTTCGCACACTCGAACATCGCCGGTTCGTGGTGCGAGATGATGCTGGGCGGATCCGCCTCGGCCCAAAACTCACCGCCCTCTCACGCGGCGTCGCACCCGAACTGCACGCCGCCGCGCTCCCGGTGGTGACCGATGTCGCCTACTCGCTCGGCATGACCGCATTCCTGACCGTGCTTGACGCTGACGAAGTCGTCACGCTCGCAACCGTCGAACCTTCGAATGTTGAAGTGTCAATTGCACGCGACCCAGGCGTCAGGCACTCGGTTGACCGCGGCGCCCCTGGCCACGCAATCGAGAGCTCGCTGTCGGCGCCAGAGCGGCTGGAGCTGCTCGGATCCGCCGATTTCAGTACCGCCGCAATCGAAGCGAGAAAGGCCGGATACGCAGTGAGCCGCAACGAGGTTGTGAACGGAGTTTCGGGCCTCGCCGTGCCACTTCGGATCGTCGGCGAACCACCAGCAGCCCTCGCGATCGTGCACTTCTCGTTGCCAGAATCGCTCGACGAGATCGTTGCAACGCTGCAGACTGCCGCAACACGAATCACACAGAACTACCGCTAACGCCGACAAGTCATTACACTAAGGTCGTCCAGCTCGGCCAGGTTCATCCCGGCCCGGCCGGCGAAGGTGCGCGAAAAAGGGGCACTGCTGTCACGGCGCTGACGCCGCAGACGAGACATACACGGAATCTCTTCGCTCGATTTTTTCGACCCTAAGGACCTGTGATGTCTTCACCCCTTCAGACGCTGACCCCTACCCTGACGCGCTCGCTCGCTACCGCACTCGCAAAGCACGCTGATCGCAGCTTCGGCCTCATGGGCAACGGCAACGCTCACCTTATTGACCACCTCGGCTCGGTCGGCGTTCCGTACACGGCAGTGCGCCACGAGGCAGCAACGGTTGCGTCTGCTGACGCATACACGCGCGTGAGCGGCAAGCTCGCGATCGCGACGACAACCTACGGTGCCGGATTCACCAACGCACTCACCGCACTCGCGGAGGCCGAGCAAGCCCGCACCCCCATGCTCGTTGTTGTTGGCGACGAGCCGAGCAGCGGCCCCCGCCCCTGGGACGTTGACCAGACCATGCACGCGACCGCAATCGGGGTGCGCACGTTCAAACTCAGCCTGGCCGATGTCGAGGGCACCGTCGATGAAGCCGCGTCCTATGCGCTGCGCACTCGTCGGCCAGCGATCCTCGCAATCCCGTACGACCTGGTGGCGGCACCGGTCGAAGTAGGCGCCGGCGCTTCCCATGCAGGCGAGCGAACCGGGAGCGCTGCAACCGACTCCCCCGAGCCGCTCGGCGTCACCGCCCCGGTGTCGTCATCCCAGCTCGACGAGGCGGCGCTCGCCCTCACGCAAGCTGCCCGCCCGGTCATCATCGCGGGCCGCGGTGCGCACCTTGCGGGAGTGGCACCTCAGCTCGACACCATCGCCGAGCATCTCGGCGCAATCACCTCAACCACGGCACTCGCTCGCGGCCTCTTCGCCAACCAGGCCACCGATCTCGGTGTCACCGGCGGATTCGGCCAGATCCAGGCCATGGAAGTCATCGAAGCGGCAGACGTCGTACTTGTCGTCGGTGCAAGCCTCAACCAGTTCACGATGCGCTTCGGCGACCTATTCAGCGCGGGCACACGAGTGATCCGCGTCGATATCGACGGTGTCGCCCCGCCCAAAACGAACGCTCCCATCGACTACACCCTGCTGTGGGGTGACGCCCGCGATGTGATCGCCGAACTGGGTGCGCGGATCACGGCTGCACCACGCAACCCTGCACCGTGGCGCGAAACAGTGTCAGGGCTCGAACCCGGCGGCGAGCGCCGCCACCGCAGCTCGGGCCTTGAAGAGCACGCTGATGGGGTGTGCGCTGATGGCCGGCTTGATCCGCGCTCTGTCGCAACGCGCATCGGCGAGCTGCTTCCAGCGGATCGCCATGTGACCTCTGACGGCGGGCACTTCCTTGGCTGGGCGAACATGTATTGGCCGGTCGCGTCTCCTGAGCGCATGATCATGGTGGGCACCGCGTATCAAACTATCGGCCTTGGGTTCTCGACGGTCGCTGGCGTCGCGGCGGCTGCGCCTGGGAGCACGACCGTGCTTACGACGGGCGATGGCGGCGGTCTCATGGCGCTTGCTGATTTGGAGACCGCGATTCGCACTGCTGCGAGCCTGGTTGTCGTCGTGTGGAATGACGGAGCATACGGAGCCGAGGTGCACCTGTACGGCGTGATGGGACTCGACCAGGGCCCGATGCTGATTCCCGATGCGAACTTCGCTGGCATGGCTGCCGCGCTTGGTGCGACCGGCGTTGTCGTGTCTTCGTTGGCGGATCTCGATGCCCTGCGCGACTGGACCGAGGCTGGCGCGCGTGGCACCATCGTGCTCGACTGCCGCGTCTCGCAGTCGGTGGTTGCCGAATATCAGCGAGAGATTCAGCGCGTGAATGGGCTCGACGTGGAGTAGGTGGTTGCGTCGGGGTTGGGGTCACGCGGCTGGCTGCGTCTTCTCTCTCGCCCCGACCTGCCCTGCCTTGCTCCACCTCTGCCCGGTCCTGCCCTGCTCCACTTCCGCCCGGTCCAACTCGGCGAAAAGGGGCCTTTCTCCCGAAAACACCCGTTTCATGCGCATGAAACCCTGGTTTTTGCGAGAAAGGCCCCTTTTCGCCGGGGTGACACCCGCGCGACGCCCGCTCAGCACGACCTCGATGCACTTTGGCGCACAAGCGGCCTCATTGGTTCACCTAAAACCACTACCGCCAAGAAAAGAAGTGGGCCGGCCCGTGGCCGGGCGTCATTTTCACTGGACCCAGTCACCGTGAGGCCCACACCCTGCCGACCGCCCGAGCGGAAGTGGACTTCTGAGCATCAAGGTGTAGTCTCTCGGCAAGAAGGTGGGTTCGCCCGCCGCACTGCACAACAATGAGGTGAGTACAGATGCAGATCGCAGGCAACACCAGTGGTGTCGAGCAATTCAACAGTCTGATCAATTCCTCATTCGTGCCGCTCAAGATCAGCACCGAACAGGACGAACCATTCGTCGGTCGCACCTCTGCTGAGCCAGCCGATGACGTAATGTTTACCGAGGTCGTGGCACGCCCACACCTTGTCGAACGCACCCCTGAGACCATCGCAGCCGGCGGGAGCGGATTCTACAAAGTCAGCCTCATGCTCTCAGGCTCAAGCATTCTTGTGCAGGATGGCCGCGAAATCGTCCTTCGCGCTGGCGATCTGTCGGTGTACGACACGTCGCGCCCGTACTCGCTGCTGTTCGATCAGGACTTCCGCAACCTCATCATGATGTTCCCCAAGGACAGTCTCGAACTCCCGATCCCCTTCACCGAGCAGCTGACTGCGACCTCGCTCAACGCAGAACACCAGGGACTCGCGCCCGTCATCACCGCGTTCCTGTCTCAGTTCCCAACGCAGCTCGCACCTCTTGATGAGCGGCTCCGCGCAAAGCTCGCGCACACGAGCCTCGACCTCATGAGCACCCTCTTCTCAAGCATTCTTGACGCGGATCCTGCCCAGCGCGATCCGCACCAAGTCATGCTGCAGAAGATCACGAGCTACATCGAGCTCAATCTCGGTTCCCCAACACTGTCCCCCGGGTCAATCGCTGGTGCGCACTTCATCTCCACGCGCCACCTGCACGCTCTGTTCAAGCAGTCGGGTTCGACGGTGTCGACGTGGATCCGCGAGCGCCGTCTCGAGCGCTGCCGTACCGACCTGCTCGACCCCGTATTGGCGGATCGCACGGTCTCGGCAATTGCCAGCCGTTGGGGCTTCCCCGACGCGGCGCACTTCAGCCGTGTTTTCAAGTCAACGTATGGAGTTGCACCGAGCGAGTTTCGCCACATGTAGGCCAAGTGCCGCCGCGGCTCACTGCCTCTCCGCTTCCCTGCCCCGCCGGTACCTTGCTGTGCGGAGCCCCGCTTCCCGAGGGCTGGTCTCCCGAAGGCTGGCCTCCCGGAGTCCTGTCGCCCCGGACTACAAGCAGCCACCCATCTCCCCTCGTCTGTAGATTCGACCTTCGCCTCATAGAAACCGGCCAAAAGCATCATGACTACGGCCGTTTTGCAGACGAGGGGCGAAGAAAAGCAGACGAGGGCAGAAGATGGGCGAAGAAGGGCAGAAGATGGGCAAGCGGCAAGCGAAGCGCTAGCGACCAGCGCGCGGCACGAACCCAATCCGGCAACCTCGGCACGGAAAGTCAACGACGCTTCCTGCGGCGACAAGCCTCCGCTGCGCAGGCAAGCGTAGCCTGGAACGAACTACAGGACTCAAAGTGGAGGCTCCAATGGAAACCTACGAGAAGTTGCTCGCAGCGATCACCCCGACCAGCGGTGAGACGCGCGAGGTATTCGACCCGGCGACCGACGCGAAGATTGGTGATGCGCCAGTGCAGGGCATCGCCGATCTCGAAGCCGCAATTGACACCGCCGAAGCCGCGCAGCCCGCGTGGGCAGCGCTCAGCCACGAGGAACGTTCGGCGTACCTGCACCAGGCAGCCGACGCGATCGAAGCTTCAGCTGAGGCGCTCGCCGAGTTGCTTTCGCGCGAGCAGGGCAAGCCACTCAACGGCCCGAACGCTCGCTTCGAGGTTGGCGGATGCGTTGCCTGGACCCGCACGCCAGCTGACACTCCCCTTCCCGTTGAAGTGCTCGTCGATGACGAGTCAGGCTATGCAGAGATGCACTACCGTCCGATCGGCGTCGTCGGCGCGATCTCGCCCTGGAACTGGCCGCTCATGATCTCGATCTGGCAGATCGCTCCCTCGCTGCGCATGGGTAATACGGTGGTCATTAAGCCAGCCGACACGACCGCGCTTTCGGTGCTTGCACTCGTGAAGGTCATGAATCAGGTCCTGCCAGCGGGAGTGCTGAACATCGTCGCTGGCCCTGGCCGCACCGTCGGTGACGCCCTGACCCGCAGCCCGAAGATTGGCAAGATTATGTTCACCGGGTCCACCCCGGTCGGCAAGAACATCATTGAGGCTTCAGCTCCCAACGTCACCCGCCTCACGCTCGAGCTGGGCGGTAACGATGCTGGCATCGTGCTTCCAGATGTGGATCCGGCAGCAATTGCCGAAGATCTCTTCTGGGGCGCGTTTATCAACACCGGCCAGACCTGTGCAGCGCTGAAGCGTCTGTATGTGCATGACGATGTCTACGATGCAGTCGTCGCGGAGCTCGTGAAGTTTGCCGCGGCTGTGCCAATGGGCGTTGGACTTGATGAGCAGAACCTGCTCGGTCCGCTGCAGAACCGCAAGCAGTTTGAGGTCGTCGACCGGCTGGTCGAATCTGCGAAGGCATCCGGCGCAACCGTGGCGCTCGGCGGCAACCCTGATCGTGATGCAGCTGGCAACTTCTACCCCACGACGATCATTACCGATATTGATCCGCAGCACGAGCTCGTACTTGAGGAGCAGTTCGGCCCCGCGCTTCCCGTGATCCGCTACTCCGATCTTGATGATGTGGTCGCGCAGGCAAACGCGCTCGAATTCGGGCTTGGCTCATCGGTCTGGTCGAGCGATCGCGCGAAGGCCCTTGCGATTGCATCGCGCATGCAGGCAGGCACCACCTGGATCAACTCGCATGGCGGACTCCACCCGATGATTCCCTTCGGCGGCGCAAAGCAGTCGGGCTACGGTCGGGAGTTCGGTGTTGAGGGTCTGAAGGCTGTCGCAGAGCCGCACGTCATCAGCGGCTAACGAGTCGCGAGCACGGATCACTCCGGTCACACCGATCGCTCAATTGGGCGTCGTAGGGAATTCCTACGACGCCCTTTGTGCGTTTTTTGGGCGCGGATCATCACCCCACACGAACCCTGCACGGATTGTCATACCCCTTGCACTGCCAGCACACGGATCGACTTTCCAGTTGGACAGTCCCGTATTTACACTCGTTGAGAAGAACGGGATTCTCGCGCTACATGGAGCGAATCGGCAGCGTTGCCAGCCCGTGAAGGAGATCAACGATGACCCTGCAAGACCACAAACTTTCGCAACCAACCGAGGCCAGTGATGAGGGCCTCAGCCGTCGCGTACTGGGCGTGCCATCGATCACGCTCATGATCATCGCCGCTTCGGCACCACTCACCGTGGTCGCTGGCGGCGTCACCACTTCGTTCGCGGTGACTGGCTCCCTCGGTGTGCCGCTCGGCTTCCTGCTCATTGCTGCGATCCTCGCTCTGTTCACCGTCGGATACACCGCAATGGGACGCTTCGTCACCAACGCGGGTGCGTTCTACGCATACGTCTCACAGGGCCTGAGTCGCGCACTCGGCGTTGGCGGCGCGTTCATCGCACTCGTCTCATACAACGCAATGCAGATCGGCATTTACGGACTTTTCGGATTCCAGCTCTCGGTGTTCCTCGAAGCCAAGTTCGGCTTCGCATCGCCGTGGTGGGTATGGGTTGGCCTGTGCATTGTCGTCGTTGCGATCCTCGGCGTGAATCGCGTTGACCTCAGCGCAAAGGTGCTCGGCGTACTCGTCGCGCTCGAGTTTGTCGCAGTCATCGTCTTCGATATCGTGTCATTCACCGTCGCCCCAGAAGGCGTCACAACCGCCGCGCTGAACCCGGCGGCACTTTTCGGCCCTGAGCTCGGTCTCATTCTCGTCTTCGGCGTCGCAGCATTCATGGGCTTCGAGTCGGGCGCAATTTATGGCGAAGAGGCCAAGGATCCGAAGCGGACCGTCCCTCGCGCCACCTATGCGGCAGTCGCAATCATCGGCCTCTTCTACGCGTTCAGCGCGTGGGCGTTCTCGGTTGGTATTGGCCCGAGCAGCATCGTCGATTCCTCACGCGAATTCGGCCCCGACCTCATGTTCGTGTTTATGACTGACCACGTCGGTGTCCTCATTGCTGACATCATGACGATTCTCTTCATCACGAGCCTCTTCGCTGCCTTGCAGGCCTTCCACAATGCAGTTGCACGCTACCTGTACTCACTCGGCCGCGAGGGCGTGCTTCCGCAGAGCTTCGCGCGCACGTCACAGTCGGGAGCCCCTTGGGCTGGCTCGGTCACACAGACCATCATCGCTGCAGTCGTCGTCGCTGGTTTCGCACTCGCGGGAGACGCCTTCGGCGGTGCCGAGGCCATGCTCGGTGACATGTCATTCCTCTTCCCCGTGCTCACCATGTTTACCTGGCTGACGAATACTGGCGCTGCCGGTCTTGTCCTCCTCATGGGCCTCGCTGCGTTCGCGGTGATTGGGTACTTCCGACGCATGCCGCACGGCAAGAGCGCATGGGTGCGGATCATCGCCCCAGCACTCTCAGGCATCCTGCTTGTCGCAATGTTCGTCATGATCCTCATGAACTTCCAGCTCATGCTCGATCAGGAACAGGCCGATGTCACCACATTCTTGCTCCCAGGCATCATCGTGCTCGCGCTCGTCATCGGCGTCATCTGGGCGAACGTGCTGCGCAAGCGTAAGCCTGAGCTGTACCAGCAGATCGGTCACGGCACAGAGCCCGGTGCTTACGGCACCGAACTCATTGAGGTCGTAGGCGAGTAATGTCGACAGCCACTCTCCCGGTTGAGCAGAATGCGCCTGCTCAACCGGGCCGCGAGGCCCTCCTTCGTGCGACGGTCACCGTCGTCGCGCAGGGTGGGCTGCGCGCCCTCACCTACCGCGCGATCGCTGCTGAGGCCGGTGTCTCACACAGCCTCGTGAGGTACCACTTCGGTTGCCGCGACCAACTCATCGCGCAGGCGCTCGACTACTCGATCGACCAAAGCCTTGAAGCATCAAGCATGCGTCAGCCGGCTGCAAGTTACCGCGACTTCGCTGCAGGGCTCGAAACGCTCGCTCGCCGCCAAGAAGACATCCACGCGTTCCAATATGAGCTGCTTCTCGAATCGCGCCGCCGACCTGAGCTCCAGCCACACGTTGATCGGTACTACGAGACCTACCGCACGGCAATCTCAACTCAGCTCGCCCATCTCGGTCTGCACCAGGCCGGACTCGCAGAAACCATCTGGTTCGCGCTCGACGGCATGGTGTTTCAACAGCTCGTCGCACCGGGTGAAATCGACTCAGCGCTCCACTACCTGCGCCAGATCATCAAGTCTGCTGCCCAGTTCGACACCTGAGGCCCCACAGCTTTCGCGGATCAGCATCCTCGCGATCCGCGCCCCACACACGTCATTCACAGATCATTGGAGATTCACATGACCGACACCCAGATCGACTTCCTGTACCTCGATGAGAAGGACATGATCTCTGCCGGCGTGACCGACATGGCCGCATGCGTCGAGACCATGAGTGACCTCCTCAAGCTGTTCGCGGCAGGTGACTACCGCATGGCAGGCAGCGAGAATAATTCGCACGGTGCACAGATCTATTTCCCGACAGAATCGCCCTTCGCAGGCATGCCGCTCGATGGCCCCGATCGCCGCTTCATGGCGATGCCCGCTTATCTCGGAGGCGAGTTCCAGACCGTTGGCTGCAAGTGGTACGGCTCGAACGTGGAGAACAAGAAGAAGGGGCTGCCACGCTCCATCCTCATGTTCACCCTGAGCGACAAGGACACGGGCGCTCCCCTCGCCATCATGAGCGCCAACCTGCTGAGCGCGTATCGGACCGGAGCGATCCCTGGCGTCGGTGCCAAGGAACTCGCGCGCGAAGATGCCAAGGTCGTCGGTATCGTCGGGCCGGGACCGATGAATCGCACCTCACTCGAAGCCTTTATCGCCGCACGTCCAGGCATCACCACTGTCAAGGTGGCCGGGCGCAGCCAGTCCAGCATTGATGCATTCACTGAGTGGACAAACACGACCTTCCCACACCTCGTCGTCGAGCAGGTTGCTGACATCGAACACGCGGTGCGCGACGCCGACATCGTAAGCATCGCGGTGCCAAGCCCGATGGGATCAGAGCACTATCCGTTCATCGCGAGCGAATGGGTGAAGCCGGGCGCATTCATCTGCTGCTCAGCGCACCTTGCCCTCGACGAGGAACTCACCCTTCGTTCACGTCACGTCGCCGACGCCCGCAAGATCTACCAGGCGTGGGCCGAGGAACTTCCCGCCCCAGCACACGAAACCGTGGGCATCTGGGGAATGCACCTTGTCGACCGTATCCGCGACGGTCGCATGCAGCCCGAGCAGTTCGAAGATATGGGTGAAATTCTCCTGGGGCACACCCCAGGTCGCGCACATGACGATGAGGTCTTCATCTATTCGGTCGGTGGCATGCCAACCGAAGACGTAGCCTGGGCCACAAAGCTCTACCGCAACGCACTCGAGCTGGGTATCGGCACCAAGCTGAACCTGTGGGACAAGCCCGCACTCGCCTAGACGCCTTGTCGGGGCGCGGATCGCGGATCGCGAACGTGGGAGACGATCCGCGCCCCTCAACGCATGTCTTGTGCACAACGCACACAGAATTACGGAGGAAAGAGAAATGGAACTCCAGAAAACTGACGTTCTCGTCATCGGCACTGGCGCGGTTGGCTCGATGGCGCTCTGGCAGCTGAGTAAGCGAGAGGGACTCGACGTTGTCGGCATCGAGCAATACGGCCGCGTCCACTCGCACGGCTCCTACGCTGGTGAGTCGCGCGTCTTCCGCACCGCGGTGCACGAGGGTGGCACGTACGTTCGCATGATTCAGCGCTCGCGTACGCTGTGGCGCGAACTTGAGGCGGACTCCGGGCGCGATATCTACACCGAGGTCGGTTGCCTGAGTATTGCTCCTGCTGACTTCCCAGACCTGCAGGTGGCGCTTGGAACTGTCAAGGAATTCGACCTCCCGCACCGAGTCCTTTCAGCAGCGGAACTGCGCGCGGAATACCCGCAGCACATCATCGGCGACGATGACATCGCGCTTTTCGATGAGCAGGGTGGTGGGCTGCGCCCAGAGGTCGCCGTCATGAGCGCGCTCGATGTCGCCGAGCGCAATGGCGCCCGTCTGTTCTTCAATACCGAAGTCATCGGAATTGAAGAGCGTGCGGACGGTGTCGTCGTGCGCACCACACAGGGGTCGTGGCTCACGCAGTCGGTCGTCGTCGCGTCGGGGTCATGGTCGACGCGACTCTCGCCCGAGCTTGATGAGCTCCTGCGCTTGCAGGTGCTCGGCCTCACCTGGTTCATGCCCCGCGATCCTGCTGCGTTTGTGCCAGACAAGTTCCCCGTGTTTCTACGCGACTCGGGTCCAGTGCACTTCTTCGGTGCGCCAAGCTTCGACGGCTACGCATTCAAGGCGTGCACGAACCCAGAGTGGCCTGTTTTCCGTGATGTATCCGAGGTACCGAAGCACCACACGCGCGAGGAACTCATCAAAATCGGTCAGCGCGCCGCGGAACTCTTTGATGGCATCAATCCCGAACCCGTCCGCGAAAGCGTGCACCACTGTGCGTACACGCCAGACCGTCTCCCCGTCGTCGACCGAAGCGAGAGTGGCCGCGTCGTCACGCTGACAGGCCTGTCGGGTCACGGGTTCAAGTTCGCTCCGAAGATTGGCGAGTGGGCGGCGCAGCTCGTCACGGGTGAGGAGCACACCATCGATCCGCGCTTTGCATTGGCAGCTCATATGGAGCGCCTCGCGAAGACCGGCCCGTACACGGGCGGCGGACACTAAGCGGAGCGGCGGACACTCAGCGGAGCGGCGGACACTCAGCAAAGCCTCGGTCGGAACCCGCGGGCAACATCGGCGGAGAACCAAACGCCGCTTGCGGGTGCTTTCTGGTCCAACTGAAAGCCAGACTTTTGCCTCCAAACTGGAATCGGCCTTCAATATGTAGTTTTCATGGAGATTCAACATATTGGAGGCCGATTACATATCTCCGGAGACCCTTCTGCCCGACCCGCACACAGCCCCGCCACCCATAGGCCTACCATTGCTACCGCACCGCACCCAGCAAATGGCAAGGTTGGCCCGCGGCCAACCGCGGCAGCCTTCGCACCCTCGTCTGCAAAGCGGCCTTCATCAGCATGAAAAGCTCCAGATTCGTCTGGTCTACGGCCGTTCTCCAGAGTTGGGGAGCACTTACCTCGGCGCGACTCAACGAAGCTCAGCTCACTTCACCCCAGCCGCGGCCACGCACAACGCACAAAGCGGGGGCCCGGCGCGCAATGCACCGAGCCCCCGCTCCGCAGTTCAGAGAACTAGGCGTTGTGCGCCTTTTCCCAGATGAAGTGCCCCTTTTCTTGGATCTCTTCACTGTCAGGATCAAGCGGAATATCCGTGCGGTCGCGCAGCAGCAGCGTCGCAATGAACGCGACGACGAGCACGCCAGCAATGTAGAACGCGACAGATGACGCACTGCCCGTGCTCTTCACGAGCCAGGTCGCGATCATCGGAGCGAACGCACCACCGAGAATTGCACCAATCGCGTAGGTGATCGAGACACCCGAGTAGCGGATCGACGCAGGGAACAGCTCAGCGAAGTACGCAGCCTGGGGTCCGTAGGTGAAGCCGTTACCAATCGCGAAGAGCGACAGGCCGAGGAAGAGTAGCCAGACGTTTCCGGTGTTGACGAGCGGGAACAGAATGAAGATGACCGCGAGGAATGCGATCCAGCCAAAGATGTAGGTCTTCTTTCGGCCGATGCGGTCTGAGATCACTGCCGCGAAGTACGTGACGATCAGCCAGACAACCGATGCGCCAGCGACGGCGAGCAGCACCGGTGTGCGCTCCATGCCGACGAGGCCGCCTTCTGCGATCGGAGTGGTCGCGTAGTTCTGGATGTAGCCACCGGTGGTCATGTAGCCCGCAGCATTGTTGCCCGCGAAGGTGAATGCGGCGAAGATCACGAGCAGCCAGTGCTTCTTGAAGAGCTGTGCTGCGGGTACCTTGGTCTGCTGCTTGCGCTCAGATATCTCGGTAAAGACGGGGCTCTCTTCGACCGAGCGACGAACCGCGAAGCCCACGATAACCAGCACGATGCTCAGCAGGAACGGAATACGCCAGCCCCACTCGAGGAAGGCTTCACCTGGCGAAATGACGCCGGTCATGAGGGCGAGCATGCCAGATGCGAGCAGCAGTCCGATGGGCACACCGATCTGCGGGAACGCACCCATACGGCCGCGCTTGCCAGCTGGCGCATGCTCGACTGCCATGAGCACGGCAGCGCCCCACTCGCCGCCGGTCGAAAGGCCCTGCAGTACGCGCAACAGTACGAGCAGCAGCGGCGCCGCGACACCAATCTGCGCGTAGGTCGGGAGCAGACCAATGAGGGTTGTCGCCGCACCCATCAAGACGAGTGTGAGGACGAGCATCTTCTTGCGTCCCAGACGGTCACCAAAGTGACCTGCGAGGAATGCGCCAAGCGGACGGAAGAGGAAGCTCACACCGACGGTGAAGAAGGAAATGATGGTGCCGTATTCCGAACCCACCGGCTCGAAGAACAGCTTGTTGAAGACGAGTCCCGCTGCGCTTGCGTAGAGGAAAAAGTCGTACCACTCAATGGTGGTACCGATAACTGTGGCCGCGGCCACCTTGCGCAACTCACGTTGTTGCGCCGCCGTGACAGTTGATGAAGACATCGTTGTTCCGACTTCCTTGTCTGAATGTGTGTTGAGTGCAACGGCGCCCGAATTGCCGCTACATTGCGGCGCCACCCTATTTAGCGCCTGTGCGTAGACGATCACCGAAATTACGAGATCGTATACGATTCCCCACATCGTAAAGGGGATCACCCCGCGCGCGCAACTCACCCAACGGACATCTCCGTTCGGAGAAAATACCTGACCAGAGCAGTGTTTAACTATCGAACACATTTCCCTCAGGATCACGCTGGCACACAAGCCAGTGGATCGTATACGATTTGAGCAAGTCTTACGCGGCAGCGCAGTCGCAGATTGGGAGGGCACATGCTCGAGCAGGCACAGATCACAGCAATTGCAGAGGAATTGGTGCAGGCGGATCGCGACCGCACCATCCTCCCCAAGCTCACCAGCCGCTACCCGGGCATGGTTATCGAAGACTCCTACGCCATCCAAAAGGAATGGTCAGACCGCCGCATCGCAAACGGCGCAAAGCTCGTCGGCCACAAGATCGGCCTCACTTCGAAGGTGATGCAGGTCGCGACTGGCATTTCCGAGCCGGACTACGGCGTCATTCACGACGACATGGTGCACGAGTCAGGCGCAGTCATCGAGTTTGACCGTTTCTCAAATGTGCGCATTGAGGTCGAGCTCGCATTCGTGCTTGCGAAGCCACTCTCGGGCCCAAACGTCACAATCTTTGACGTTCTCGATGCCACCGCCTACGTTGTTCCCGCACTCGAAATCCTCAACTCGCATCTCGAGCTTGAGGGTCGCACGATTGTCGACACCATCAGCGACAACGCCGCAATGGGCGCAATGGTCATCGGTGGACGCCCGGTCAAGGTTGACGAAATCGACCTCACCTGGGCCAAGGCACTCCTCTACCGCAACGAAACCATCGAGGACTCGGGCGTTGCAGGCGCAATTCTTGGTCACCCCGCACTTGGCGTGGCATGGCTTGCGAACAAGCTTGCCCAGCACGGGCAGTCGCTTGAAGCTGGTGAGATCATCCTCGCTGGTTCGTTCACGAAGCCCATGTGGGTGGAACGCGGTGACACCGTTCACGCTGACTACGCAGAGCTTGGATCAGTCACATGCCGATTCGTCTAAACCTTCCCGCGACGCTCACTCAGCGGATCGCCGAGTCGACAACAGCCGAGGCAAGCCGTCCCCTGATTGGCCTGTGGGCGTGTGCCGGAAGTCCCATTACTGCTGAGATCGTGGCAGGCAGCGGCTGCGATTGGGTGCTGCTCGACGCAGAACATTCACCAAATGGACTCGAGTCTGTGCTCGCTCAGCTCTACGCAATGTCCGCGTATCCAGTCGCACCACTCGTGCGCCCACCTCATGGCGACACGGTAACGATCAAGCAGTACCTCGACCTCGGAGCACAGAACCTTCTCATCCCCATGGTCGATTCCGCCGAGCAGGCTGCTCGACTCGTTCGCGCAGTGCGATACCCGGACGGGAGCACGAATGGCGGCGTGCGCGGAGTTGGCTCGGCGCTTGCCCGATCCGCACGCTGGAATCGCGTCGAGGGCTACCTTGGTCGCGCATCCGAGACGATCAGCCTCACCGTGCAAATCGAGTCAGCCGAAGCTGTCCGTAATGCGGCCGAAATCCTCGCGGTCGACGGCATCGATGCGATCTTCATCGGGCCCTCCGACCTTGCTGCGTCAATGGGTCTGCTCGGCCAGCAGAACCATCCTGATGTTGTCACACGCGTTCTCGAAGTGATCGCTGCTGCACGAGCCGCTGGCAAGCCGGTCGGCGTGAACGCGTTTGTCCGCGCGGATGCGGATCGGTACATCGCTGCCGGTGCATCCTTCGTGGCAGTTGGTGCGGATGTCGCGATTCTTGCACGTCAGACCGAGGCATTGGTTGACAGCTTCCGCGGCGATGCGGGCGGATCCGCGCCCCGCGCAAGCTACTAACAAGCTCCCAGGGTCTGGAAGTTCACAAATCTCTCCAGATCGTATACGATAAGAAATATCATTAAGCAAAGAAGCAGAGGTTGTCATGACGTTCGGCATCGATTCACTCGGAATTGAGACCCCCGGCAAGATCATTGCTGTGCATCTCAATTACCCGTCGCGCATTGCGCAGCGCGGTCGCACTCCTGAGTTCCCCTCGTACTTCTTCAAGCCCGCGTCATCACTCGCCCCCACCGGCGCAACGATCGAACGCCCGGCTGGCACCGAACTCCTCGGCTTCGAGGGTGAGGTGGCGCTTGTCATTGGCAAGCCAGCACACTGGGTCTCCCCCGAAGACGGCTGGAGCCACGTCTCGCATGTGACCGCCGCAAACGATTTCGGCCTGTACGATCTGCGTGCAGCAGACAAGGGCTCAAACGTTCGCAACAAGGGCGGCGACGGCTACACTCCCATTGGTCCTGTCGCGATCTCGACCGATGGTATTGACCAAGACAGCTGGCGCGTTCGCACCTGGGTCAACGGCGAGCTCGTTCAGAACGACACCAGCGATACGTTGAAGTTTTCCTTTGGTCAGCTCGTCGCTGACCTCTCTCAGCACATGACGCTCGAGACCGGCGACGTGATTCTTACCGGAACTCCGGCTGGCTCTTCAGTTGTCGTGCCAGGCGACGTCGTCGAGGTCGAGGTCGATGCGCCAAACGCGCCAGGAGCTCCGACCACCGGTCGTCTCGTCACGACCGTCACGCAGGGCTCCAAGGCATTCGGCGATTTCGGTTCGAAGCCTGCGATCAACGATCTCCAGCGCATCGAGGCCTGGGGCAGTGAAGACGAGCACGCTGCGGCGGTTGCGGCTGGCAAGGCGTCTCCGCTTGACGCTCCGGTCGAGACACACCCGCTCACCGCAGAACTTCGCGAGCTGCTCGACGGCGTTGCGGTTGCAACCGTTTCTGCTGCGCTGCGCAAGCGCGGCTATGTCGACATCTTCATCGATGGCGTGCACCCGAATCACGAGGGCGATCGCATTCTCGGTATCGCAAAGACGCTTCGATTCATTCCGTTCCGCCCCGATCTGTTCAAGAAGTACGGTGGCGGATACAACGCTCAGAAGCGTGCATTCGACAGCGTCAACGAGGGTGAAGTGCTCGTCGTTGAGGCTCGTGGCGTTCGTGAGACCGGCACCGTCGGCGACGTACTCGCGCTCCGGGCACAGTTCCGGGGAGCGGCTGGCATCGTCACCGATGGAGGCGTGCGCGACTACTCAGCAGTTGAGGAGTTCTCAATTCCAGTCTTCTCGCAGGGCGCGCATCCCAGCGTGCTTGGCCGTCGCCATGTGCCATGGGAGACCGACGTCACCATCGCATGCGGCGGCGCAGCAGTTCAGCCGGGCGATGTCATCATGGGCGACCGTGACGGAGTCATCGTCATCCCGCCGTTCCTGCTCGAAGAAGTCGCCCGCGACTCCGCAAAGCAGGAGGCAGAGGACGCATGGGTAGCTGACCAGGTTGCCGCGGGAGCCAAGGTCGACGGCCTGTTCCCCATGAATGCTGAGTGGCGTGCGCGCTATGAGGCAGAGCTCGCTGCAGGCAAGGGCGCGTAATCATGACCACACGTTCAAAGTCTGAGGTTGCCTACCTCAAGATCAAGGCGCGGATCGAGAGCGGCGAGTACGGCCCAGGCTTCCGCCTCGTGCTTGCAAGCTTGGCTTCCGAGTTTGACATGTCCGTGGTACCGGTTCGCGAGGCGATCCGACGCCTTGAGGCAGAGCAGCTAGTGACTTTTGAACGAAACGTTGGCGCTCAGGTCGCACTTTTCAAAGAGACCGAATACCTGCACACCATGCAGACGCTCGCGCTCGTTGAAGGATCCGCCACCGCGCTTGCGGCCCCCTCGGTCACCCCGGAGCAAATTGCTCGTGCCCGTGCAATCAATGAGAGCATGCGCGAGACATTCGAAAGCTTTGACCCACGCCGGTTCACCGAGCTCAATAAGGAATTCCATTCGGTGTTCTTTGAGAGCTGCCCGAACCCGCACATTCTCGATCTTGTTCACCGCGGCTGGAACCGCATGAAGGTACTGCGCGATTCTTCGTTCAGCTTCGTGCCCGGCCGCGCCCAGGAGTCCGTTGCAGAACACGACGAACTCCTCCGACTCCTCGAATCGCATGCTGACCCGTTCGACATCGAACTCGCGGCTCGCGAGCACCGATTGAACACGCTCAACGCCGTGCTCGCATACCGCAAGGAGTCGCGCCACGACACCGCTGAAGCGGTCGCTTAGTTTCATTCACTTCAATTTTCATCCTCCAAGAAAGTAGGACTCATGATTCAGGAAAAGCCTGCCGGCCTCCCCGACAAGATCCGCCACTTTATCGACGGCAAGTTCGTTGACTCGATTGGCGGCGAAGAATTCGACGTGCTCGATCCCGTCTCGAACGAGACGTACATTCAGGCTGCTGCAGGACAGAAGGCCGATGTTGACCTTGCTGTTGCAGCTGCACGCCGTGCATTCACCGAGGGCCCCTGGCCCAAGATGCTCCCCCGCGAGCGTTCACGCATTCTGCACAAGGTCGCTGACATTGTTGAGTCACGCGACGAGCAGCTCGCACAGCTCGAAAGCTACGACTCGGGTCTGCCCATCACGCAGGCAAAGGGCCAGGCACGTCGTGCAGCTGAGAACTTCCGCTTCTTTGCTGATCTGATCGTTGCGCAGCACGACGACACCTTCAAGGTTCCCGGTCGCCAGATCAACTACGTGAACCGTAAGCCCATCGGTGTTGCTGGTCTCATCACCCCGTGGAACACCCCCTTCATGCTTGAGTCATGGAAGCTCGGTCCCGCACTCGCAACCGGTAACACCGTTGTACTCAAGCCCGCAGAGTTCACTCCCCTTTCGGCTTCGCTGTGGGGCGAGATCTTCCGCGAGGCAGGCATTCCCGACGGTGTCTTCAACCTGGTCAACGGCTTCGGTGAAGAGGCTGGCGACGCGCTCGTCAAGCACCCTGATGTTCCGCTCATTTCGTTCACCGGTGAGAGCAGCACTGGCTCGCTCATCTTCGGTAACGCGGCACCTTTCCTCAAGGGCCTCTCAATGGAGCTTGGTGGCAAGAGCCCCGCAGTGGTGTTCGCTGATGCAGACATCGACGCCGCACTCGATGCGACCGTCTTCGGCGTCTTCAGCCTGAACGGTGAGCGGTGCACCGCTGGCAGCCGAATTCTCGTGCAGCGCGACATCTACGATGAGTTTGTCGAGCGGTACGCAGAGCGCGCGAAGAACGTCGTCGTGGGGCTTCCCAGCGATCCAGCCACCGAGGTTGGCGCGCTCGTGCACCCCGAGCACTACGCAAAGGTCATGAGCTACGTCGAACTCGGCAAGACCGAGGGTCGTCTCGTTGCAGGCGGCGGTCGCCCAGCAGAGTTCCCCACTGGAAACTTTGTATCGCCGACCGTCTTTGCAGACGTCGCCCCCGATGCTCGTATCTTCCAGGAAGAGATCTTCGGCCCGGTCGTTGCCATCACTCCGTTTGATACCGATGAAGAGGCGCTCGAGCTCGCAAACAACACGAAGTACGGCCTCGCGGCATACATCTGGACGTCGAACCTCAAGCGTGCACACAACTTCGCGCAGTCGGTCGAGGCAGGCATGGTCTGGCTGAACTCGAACAACGTCCGCGATCTGCGCACGCCATTCGGCGGCGTCAAGGCTTCTGGCCTCGGCCACGAGGGCGGCTACCGCTCGATCGATTTCTACACCGATCAGCAGGCTGTCCACATCACGCTGAACGAGGCACACTCGCCCAAGTTTGGACTCGGCAAGTAGCCGATCCGCACCCACCACATTTACGAATTACGCAAGGAAGCATAATGTCAGATCTCAAGGGTCGTGAGAAGACCTCGTCCGGTTTCTGGGTCACTGAAGAAGCCCCCATCAAGACCGATAACCCGGTCTCGACTCCACAGTCGCAGGCACCCGACATCCTGCGTTGCGCGTACATGGAGCTCGTCGTGACCGACCTCGCGAAGTCGCGTCAGTTCTACGTCGATGTACTCGGTCTGTACGTCACCGCTGAGGACGACGAGGTCGTTTACCTCCGTTCAACCGAAGAGTTCATTCACCACAACCTCGTGCTCCGTAAGGGCCCGATTGCTGCGGTGGCCGCATTCTCGTACCGCGTCCGTTCAGCAGAAGACCTCGACCGCGCGGTTGCGTTCTACACCGAACTCGGCTGCGACGTTCGTCGCAACCCAGAGGGCTTCGTCATGGGCATCGGCGACTCGGTTCGCGTCGTTGATCCCCTCGGCTTCCCATACGAGTTCTTCTTCGAGACCACTCACGTCGAGCGTCTCTCATGGCGTTACGACCTGCACACTCCAGGTGAGCTCGTACGCCTCGACCACTTCAACCAGGTCACGCCAGATGTTCCCCGCGCGGTCCGTCACTACCAGGATCTCGGCTTCCGCGTGACTGAGGACATTCAGGACGAAGAAGGCACCGTCTACGCTGCGTGGCTGCGCCGCAAGCCCACCGTGCACGACACCGCTGCAACCGGTGGCGACGGCCCCCGCATGCACCACGTTGCGTTCGCGACTCACGAGAAGCACAACATTCTCGCGATCTGCGACAAGCTCGGTTCGCTGCGCCTGAGCGACCACATCGAGCGCGGCCCCGGCCGTCACGGTGTATCGAACGCGTTCTACCTCTACCTGCGCGATCCCGACGGACACCGCGTCGAGATCTACACGCAGGACTACTACACCGGCGACCCCGATAACCCCGTTATCACCTGGGACGTACACGACAACCAGCGCCGTGACTGGTGGGGCAACCCGGTTGTCCCGTCGTGGTACACCGACGCGTCGCTCGTTCTCGACCTCGACGGCAACCCCCAGCCCGTCATCAGCCGCACCGATAACTCTGAGATGGCTGTCACGATCGGCGCCGACGGGTTCTCATACACCCGCGACGGCGACAAGGAGCAGGGCTTCAAGCTCGGCAACACCCTCTAAGCATTCGCTCAGAGGACGCACTCTCACCGGAGTTGCACTCACACCGTTGGGCCTTGGTACTCGTTTCATACGTGTATCAAGGCCCAACACTTGTTCCGCTCACAGCCTCGAACAGCCCTGAAACAGGATGACCGGAGAGACGGGGTTTCAGTGACAATTTTCCAACTCCAGTTGTAGATTATTTTCCACAACGTTGAATATCAGCGGCCATGATTCGCGGATCAATTGCTCACCTCTATCCGCAGACGAGACCCGACACTTGACCTTTGAAACTGCGAGGACGAATGCCCAAGATCGTCGACCACGATAAGCGCCGCGAAGAAATCATCGAGGTAGCATCGCAGCTCATCGTTGAGGGCGGTATCGAAGCCGCAACGATGCGCGAAATCGCCACCAGGGCAGGCTTCGCCAACGGCGCACTCAAACACTATTTCTCGGGCAAAGACGCAATCATCGAGGGCGCATACGCGCGTTCACTCAGTAGCTTGGAGAAGCGTCTTGCCACTCAGGTGCTTGGCAAACGCGGCATCGATGCGCTTGAAACGGCAATGCGTTACACCCTCACCCACGACGACGAGTCGACGACCGCACGTGTGCTGCTCTCGTTCTGGGAACGTTGCGCCTTCAGCACCGAGATTCAGCAGGGTTACGGTCAGCACCTCAGGGCGTGGCAGACAAGCTACCTTGAGTACCTGCGCGAAGGGCGCGACGACGGTGACATCATTACCGCGAAACCTGACGAGCAAATCGTCCTCGAAGTCATCTTGCTGAACATCGGCGCTGCCGTCGTGCGTGCCGTCAGCCCCGAACAAGTCGGAGCTCAGATCCTCGAAGACCAGGTCGCTGATTTCATCGCACGCCTGCGGCAAGCACACTAGACCGGAACCAGACTTTACCGCCACTCACGCATAGCACTCCTCGACAAAGCACTCGGCAGGTCAGCCACCGCCGACGTGAACGCCCACGTCTCGATACTGTGACGGCGCTACCAGGCCGCTGCGACCGCGCGGTGTGCCTCGAACAGTGGAACCGTCGTGCCTTCTGGTGAACGGCCGAAGCCGCACTCGGTCGCGACGCCGAAGTCGCGGGTGACGTGCTGGTGTGCTGCCTCAAGCCGACGCGCAGCACCTGCTGCACCGTCCTCACGGTGCACGAGACCGAGGTAGAGCTCAGTCGACGGCGCAAGGTCGAGCCCTGCGAGTGGGGCAAAGAACTCTGCATCGTCACGCTCGATGGGTACGGGTAAGTGCACCCAGTTGATGTCACGCTTCGTGGCTGCCGCAACGAGGTTCGCAAACTTGGTGAGATGTGCAGCGTCCCGGGGCTCAACGAAGTGCTTCTCAGCTACGTCGCCATAGCAAAGATGCACGCCTGCTTCGACGTCTGCGGGAATGCGGTCGAGCTGGCGTGCGAGTCGCTCGCTCGTGCCGGTCCAGACATCATCGAACCACTCGTAGCGTTTTCCGCCGCGCTCCGCGTATGCGGTCTGTTCGAGAATCGCGAATTCAAGTGCCGCGTCCCACTGCACCGCAAGCTTGCCATGGGGAATCTCAGCAAGGATCTGTTCAAGTTCGGCCGCAAGGGCTGCCTCGTACACCGGCTCGAGATCCGCCCGGTCCTCCTCCCGCACAAAGCTCGCGAGCGTTGCGAGTGGAGTCGGGAGTGACACCTGGAAGCGGGTGCCCGCTGGAATCACGCCTTCCTCCTGGAGACGTGCAAACACCGCGTACGACTCAAGTGCCGCATCGGCATAACCGAGGTTTGCAATCTTCAGGTCTGCCGCCTCGACGCCCTCCGCAATACGAATCGGGCGCAGGTCGAGCGTACGCAGCAGAATCGGCTGATCACCGATCTGCTCGAGGCCTTCCGTCTGCGCGAGGCGCCCAGGCTGGAAGGCAATCCAGTGGAAGCGCTCCCCAACCTCACCGTCTGGGATGCGCTTCAGGTGGTCACCAAGGTGAGCCGCCGCAGTGCGCATGGTCTCTTCAGCGGTGTCGAAGTTGATGCTGCCTACGAGGTGTGCCCCGGTAACGTTTGCCTGTGTCATAGCTCAAGTATCACGAACCACAAGCGTTCGGCGAAGTCGTGTGACAAACTGCTACACGCGCTGACAGGCAACAGCAACCGGGACGCGGATCACCCCAAGCTTGGGGCTCCTCGCTTCCAGGTCGCTCAGGTTAGGCCTCGATGTCGCTTGGCTCTGCGTGCGCAGCACGCGCTTCCACCAGCGCCGCCTGCTCAACCGAGGTACGTCCAGGCAGGAACATGCCACCAATAAACACGGCGACAAGCACACCGCCCCAAATGAACGACTCCACGGTGCCGCCAACGAGCACTGGGAAGTTCGAGACTGAAATGGCGAGCACGCCGAGCAGGCCAAGACCACCCAATACCGCCGCCACAACGACACCAGCAGGCGGGCGTCCGTCGCTTGAGCCAGTCGAACGCGAGCGACCAAAGGCGAGTACGGCGATACTGGTGAGTGCCATCATAAAGATCACACCGACCGCACCCGCACCCGAGTACCAGGTATAGATCTGAGTCACCGGGTCGAGCTGGGCGAGCGCCGACACGAGCACGACAACCGCGGTGATAATGGTCACCCACAGCGACGCGCTCGAAGGTGCAAGGTGCTTCGGGTGCACGTCTGACAGACGTTTCGGCAGCACCCCACGCTGACCAAGCGTGAAGAGGTAACGCGTGACGATGTTATGGAACGACAGCATGCACGCAAACATGCTCGTCACGACGAGCACCTGCACAATGTCAGCAAAAATGGGAGCAACCACGTTGCCAGCGAGAGCGATCACGATGCTGTCAGGAGCGGCATTGGAATCAGCAACCGCAGTGTCGACGCCAAGACCCGAGATAACGAGCCAAGAAGAGATGAAGTAGAGCACGCCAATCGTGATGACCGCGATGTACGTTGCTCGCGGAACCGTGCGCTCAGGATCCTTTGCCTCATTCCGGAAGACTGCGGTCGCCTCGAAGCCAAAGAAGCCGAGGAACGCAAAGAGCAGGCCGAGGCCTGGTGCACCAACAAGCGCCTCGCTCGGGAAGAGCGGCTTCAGCGACAACTCATCGCCTGAGAACAGCACGCCGAGATCAATTGCAACGACGGCAATGACTTCGAGCACAAGGACAACTCCGAGCACCTTTGCCGAAAGCTCAATATCCCGGTATCCCAGGAACGCAACGATGGCAATCATGATGCCTGAAATGAGCCACCACGGCGGCGTCACACCAAGCCAGAGGTTGATGAGGTTGCCCGCCTGCACCCCGAGGTAACAGGTCATCGACACTGTCAGCAGGACGTAGCACACCAGCGCAATTGCCGCGGTGCCGAGGCCCGCGCGACGCCCGAGACCACGGTCAACATACGAGTAAAACGCGCCAGCGTCAGGCACTCGCGGCGTCATCCAGGTATATCCAACAGCAAAGAGCAGCAGGATGATGGTTGCCGCAAGCACCATCGACGGAACGCCAATGGAACTCGAGCTCAGAATGATGATCGGGAAGTTCGCGGCGACGACCGTGATGGGCGCCGCAGCGGCGATCACCATAAACACGATTCCGGCGACGCCGAGCCTCCGGTTGAGCGTGGGTTCCAACTGCATTCCTCCTGATGAATGAGCCCAGTGTGCGGCCACTGTGCAAGCTTTCACCAGCAACAAACGGCACGCTATGCCGGGGGTAAGCATATCCTGTGCCATTTCTCCTGCGCGAAACGGACGTCGCCGAGCGAAACACCGAGCGGGCCGGCACGCAACAACGCACCGACCCGCTCGACAAGCTACGGACGCTCGTTCACTGACGGCCACCAATCAGCGGCGGTCCACAGTGCGAGCTCCGATTCAGCTGCAGCACCAATTTTGAAGACCGTCTGGTCATCAAACGTGCGGCCAACAATCTGCACGCCCGTCGGCACACCGTTCGCTGCTTTGCCAGACGGCACCGCGAGCACGGGAGCACGACCGACGATATTGAACGGCAAGGTCATGAGCTGACCAAACACACGCTCTGAGTCAGTGCAAGGTTCATCCGCCGCGAAGCCAGTATTGGCAGTTGTCGGGCAGATAAGCGCATCAAATTCCTCAAGCAGCTCCCCGAACGGCTCGTAGAATGCCGACTCGGCGATAAGCCCCTCAACATAATCACCGCCGGTCTTTGCAGACTCCGCGAACGCACGGGTGTACGGCATCAGCAATTCAACGCGCTCAGGGGAATCATTTCCCACACTATCGATGAACGAACCCATGATCGCGCCAAAGTGCGCCCACGCAACTTCTTTCACCCGCTTCGGCCCCCACGGCAGGTCAACCTCGACAACAGTTGCGCCAGCTGCACGCAGCGCCTCAGCAAAACGCTGCGTGTTCGCAATCACGTCAGCCTCCACCTCGTAGCCACCAAGCGTGTAGCTCAACGCGATTCGCATGCCGGTGAGTGACTGCACTTCAGCAGAGACCGTCATCTTTGGCAACGACGCAGCGTCCCCACGCCATGAGCCAGAGATGACATTCTGCAGCATCGCGACATCGGCGACGCTCCGTCCCATTGGCCCGTCTGCGCAATAGGTATCACTGTTAAACGGTGCGAGCCCTGGCACCCTGGCGAACGGCGGCTTGAATCCGACGACACCACAGTACGCGGAGGGGATGCGGATCGATCCACCGATATCAGAACCGGTCGCAAGCGTGGTCGAGCCCGCGGCGAGCACCGCGCCTGATCCGCCAGAGGACCCACCTGGGCTCATCTCGAGATTGAACGGGTTGCGCGTGACTCCCCAAAGCTTGGTGTGGGTGACCGGCGCACAACAGAACTCTGGCGTCGACGCTCGCCCGTGCACGACTGCGCCAGCTTCGAAGATGCGCTCGACAATCGGGTGAGTGATGTCAGAAATCTGCCCCTTTTCCAGGAGCGAACCTTCCTCTGCCGTGCGCCCAGCAATCGGCTGCTCCTCCTTAATGATCGTCGGCACACCTTCAAGTGGGCGGGCGGTGCCCGCGGCATATCGAGCCTCGGATGTTCGCGCGGCCGTATATGCCTCCTCCAGGAACGATTCCGTGATCGCGTTCACCGCTGGCTCTGTGACCTCACCGCGCGCGACCACCGCGTCGAGCAGCTCGACAGGCGACAGTTCGCGACGTGCAAAGCGGCTGACCGCTTCAGAGGCTGACATGTGGTGCAGTTCCATGTTGACTTCCGTTCGTGATGCGTCATTGCAATCCGTACATTGTACGGAACGTGGTGTGTCTATTAACCTACAGGCATGGCAAACAGTCAAGCCCCAACGCAGCGGCCCACCAGTGCGCGCGGCACGCTCACCCGCGACGTCATCGTCACCACCGCGATTTCACGCATTGAGGCAGAAGGCGCGGATCGACTCACCATGCGAGCCGTCGCCGCCGAACTTGACTGTGCCGTCATGTCGCTCTACACGCACGTCAAAAACCGGGACGATCTCATCGCTGGCGTCGTTGCACGCCTGATCGCAGAGCTGAACATCCCCGCTGTCATTCAGTCAGCCGGAGGCGACTGGGAGACAGTCACCACCGCGGTCCTGCGCGCATACTTCAACCTCGCGCTCACATTCCCCCGCTCATTCGCGCTTCTTGCGCTCGCTCCAGCTGACGCAGATCACGTCACCGAACACCTCGACAGCATCGTCACGCATCTCGCTACCCTCGGGTTCACAGAAGAGCGGGCGCGGATCATCCTGGACACCGCAGACGCATTCGCAACGGGGTTCCTCATTGTGCGCGCACAGCCGAGCCTCCCACGTCGCGCGAACAACCCTGCGGAGGACCTCGCGGAGAGCGCATGGCCTGCATACGAGGCGGGGATCGAGATCCTGCTTGCAGGGATCCGCGCTCGCATGTGAATCCCCAGCGGATGCGAGTAAGCTTGCAGGCATGTCAGACATGGGGCCCGCTGCCACAAGCGAGACGAGCACGCTCAGCTACGAGCAGGCTCGTGACGAACTCATTCAGGTAGTCAGCAAGCTTGAGCAGGGTGGCATTACCCTCGAAGACTCACTCCAGCTCTGGGAACGCGGCGAACAGCTCGCGCAGCGCTGCGAGGAATGGCTCCTTGGCGCGCGCCAGCGCCTCGAGGCCGCACGAAATTCAGCTGCACCGACGGAGGCCGGCAACTAACGATGGCGAAGAAGACCAAGGCTCCTGCGATCGTTGCAGAGCTCGGCAGGCCCGAGACCGCTTCCGAAACAGCAGCCCGCAAGGCAGAGAACAGCAGGCTCTACAAGAGCCGCAAGACCGTGAACAACCTGGTCTTCTCGTTGCTCGTGAGCTTCGGCCTTATGCTCGTCATCTATTTCATGATGCCGCAGAGCACTGGCGACTTCGACCAGCGCTCGGTCAACGTTGCCGAAATCGCTGAGCAGTCAGGCGCTGGACTCAATGTCGACCTTGCTGTGCCTGCCGTTGATGAGGGTTGGATGGCAAAGTCCGCGACCCTCAAGCACGAAGATGGCTTCTACGTGTGGCGCATACACTTCACCACGGCAGACCAGGCATACGCCTCGGTCACCCAGCTGTTCACCGAAGACGGTGAACCAGTACTTGAGGTTCCCGGCGTTGAAACGTACCTGAACGCTGAGGTACTTGAGGCGCTCGAACCCACCGGTCAGGAATCCCTCGCGGGAACCGACTGGACGCTCTACGACTACCCCAACCGGGCAACAGACAAGAGCAACATTCGCTTTGCACTCTCAGGCGCTGTCGGCAACGACGCGGTCATCGTCTCCGGCACCGACAATGCTGGCACCATTCGCGTGCTCGCCACCCAGGTCATGGATTCCCTTGCGGTATCTAGCGACCAGGCGACGGGCGGATCCGCCGAAACAACCGCAAAGGAAGCCGCATGACCGCACCTCGCGTCACCCCGCAAGAAGCCTGGGACACCTTCATCGCAGGCAACGAACGATTCGTTGGTGGTACTTCAAACCATCCCAACCAGAACGTTGAGCGCCGCTCTGAGCTGGTGAATCAGCAGTCACCCGACGTCGCTCTCTTCGGTTGCTCAGACTCGCGTCTCGCCGCAGAGATCATTTTCGACTGCGGCCTCGGCGACATGTTCATCGCACGCAATATGGGGCACGTGGTGGCGGAGTCGATCACCGCTTCGATGGAATATGCGGTTCAGCACCTGGGTGCTGCACTCATCGTGGTCCTCGCTCACGACTCATGTGGCGCAGTGGCAGCGGCAATCGATCAGACCACACGCACCCCGGGTGATGTGACTCCTGCCGTGCGGAATACGCTCGCACCGATCCAGCCAGCCGTGCAGGCGCTGTGGCACCGTGATCACCACGAGTCGCCTTACGTTGTCACCGAAGAAATCGACGCGAACACTGTTGGCCGCCTTCATCTGCAGTCGACCGTGAACGAGCTGCTCCGTAACTCGCCGACCATCAGCGCGGCAGTAGACCGCGGTGAGGTCGCCGTTGTTGGCTGCCAGTACCGCCTTCTCGAAGGCCGTGCGGTGCCATACACTGCTGTTGGCCGCCTCAGCATCGAGACCAGCGACCTGATTGGCTAACCGGCAGCATCGCCAGTGATCCAGTCAACTTCAGAAACTTTGTAATTCCCTTCTTTCATCTCGTCAAACAAAGGATGACAGTGACCGAACAGATCGAATACCGTATCGAGCACGACACCATGGGTGAAGTGCGCGTTCCGAAGAATGCGCTCTACTCGGCGCAGACCCAGCGCGCAGTTGAGAACTTCCCGATTTCTGGCTCGGGTCTTGAGCCCGCACAGATCGTCGCCCTCGCACGCATCAAGCGCGCCGCAGCGATCGCAAACCAGGAGCTCGATATCCTCCCCGCTGACATCGCAAACGCGATCGTCGCAGCGGCAGACGAGATCATTGGTGGTGCACACCACGATATGTTCCCGGTGGACACCTACCAGACGGGTTCGGGCACTTCCTCGAACATGAACATGAACGAGGTTCTCGCGAACCTCGCAACCAAGCACCGTGGCGATACCGTTCACCCGAACGACCACGTCAATGCTTCGCAGTCGTCGAACGACGTCTTCCCCACCTCGGTTCACATTGCTGTGACTGGCGCGCTCATCGAGCAGCTCAAGCCCTCACTCGTGCACCTCGCTGAGGCGCTCGAAGAGAAGGCAGAACTGTGGAAGACCGCAGTCAAGCCAGGCCGCACCCACCTCATGGACGCGACCCCTGTCACCTTCGGCCAGGTCTTCGGCGGCTACGCTGCTCAGATCCGTTACGGCATCGAGCGCGTCGAGGCTGCACTCCCCCGCGTAGCTGAGGTCCCCCAGGGCGGCACCGCAGTCGGCACCGGCATCAACACTCCCCTCGGCTTCCCCGAGAAGGTCATTGCTGAGATCGCTGCATCGAGCGGCCTGCCCATCACCGAGGCACGCAACCACTTTGAGGCACAGGCAAACCGCGATGGCCTCGTCGAGGCTTCGGGCGCGCTCCGCACGATCGCTGTCTCGCTCGTGAAGATCAACAACGATCTCCGCTGGATGAGCTCGGGCCCCAACACTGGCCTCGGCGAGATCCACATCCCAGATCTCCAGCCCGGCTCCTCGATCATGCCAGGCAAGGTCAACCCCGTTATCCCCGAGGCAGTCCTCATGGTCTGCTCGCGCGTTATCGGCAACGACGCTGCAATTGCGTTCGCTGGCGCATCAGGCACCTTCGAGCTCAACGTTCAGATCCCCGTTATGGGCACCGCACTTCTCGAGTCGATCCGCCTGCTCTCGAACGCTTCGGTGGTTCTCGCAGACAAGACCATCAAGGGTCTTGAGGCAAACCTCGAGCGCGCTGCAGCACTCGCTGGTATGAGCCCCTCGACGGTTACCCCGCTGAACCGCCTCATCGGTTACGAGGCAGCTGCGAAGATCGCGAAGCACTCAGTTGCCAAGGGCATCACCGTGCGCGACGCAGTGATCGATCTCGGCTACGTCGAGCGTGGCGAGGTCACTGAGGCTGATCTCGACAAGGCGCTTGATCTGCTCTCGATGACCCACCCGGGTGTCGCAAAGTAGTTTCACTACTTTACGTGGCGTTATTCGTCGCACAAGGAGCTTGGTTGCCAACTCGCAACCAAGCTCCTTGTTGTGTATCCACGACTCAACGCCTGAAAAAGTTGTCACGATTCAGATTCTTCCCCGCTCAGCAAGAAAATTTTCGTCTCGTTCTGGGATACCCTTAAACCCATGACTGATGCGCGCGTGGTGAGAACTCGAGCTGCCCTTCACCGGGCCGTGATCAATCTCGCCAGTGCAAAACCAATCAGTACCGTCACCGTTTCTGAACTGGCATCTGAAGCCGGAATTAACCGGGTGACCTTCTACAAGCACTACGCGACCCCGTCAGAGACGCTCGCCGATGTCATCAGCGGCATGCTCGCAGAAACCGATAGCGGCCGCGATGACCGCAACGCCTTCGCAGATGAGTCAACACCCCGCATTCTCGAAATGTGGGAGGGCTTCGCGCACCTCGTCGACCACGTCGAAGACAACGAAGAGCTGTATCGCCTCGGCTTTGAAGACCCGCTTGACGGCACGGTTCGAGAAGCGCTCACCAAGCACGTGTACGAGTCGTTGCTGCGGCATCTTGAGATGCGACGCAACTGGCCAACAACTCCAGCTGACATCGACATTGACATGGTTGCGTGGGTACTCTCTAGCGCGCTCGCAACAGCGATCGGCTATTGGCTCGGTGACGCATCATTCACACGTGATGACCTCCGGGCAAACTTCAGTGTGGTGTACCCCGAGTGGATGCGAACTGAGCCAGACGGCAAGGTTATTCCGCGCGACGCGCTGTTCCCCACACTTCGGTAGGTGAGGCGGCTGCGGGCACCCCTCGTTCGGTAAGTTAAGCCCCGCATCACCGCGCGCACCTCACGCACCGCGCGAAAGTGCCCCCGCCCCCGCGAAAACGACCTTTTCATGCACTGAGGGCACTTTCATGCGCATGAAAGTGCCCTCAGTGTCAGAAACGCCGTGTTTCGCGGGGTTGCCGGGGCGCGGGGTTGCCGGGGCGCGGGGTCGCGGAGTTGCCGAGTTGCCGGGTCTCGTGGTCGCACCGGGTTACAGGGTCCCGGCTCGACCGCAGTCATAAGCGCGACCCAGTCCAGCCCAACCCGTCCCGCTCCAGCCAGCCCAGTCCGAGCCAACCCGGCCCGAGCCAGCGCAACCTTAGAACGCGGCGATACCCGTCAGTTCACGACCGATGACGAGCTGGTGCACCTCGTCAGTACCCTCGTAGGTGCGAACCGACTCAAGGTTTGCCATGTGGCGCATGACCGGGAAATCACTCGTGATGCCGTCACCACCGAGAATTCCGCGGCAGGTGCCAGCGATCTTGATCGCCTCACGCACGTTGTTCAGCTTGCCAACCGAGATCTGGCCGTAGGACAGGTTGCCTGCGTCCTTCAGTCGTCCGAGGTGCAGTGCGAGCAGCATGCCCTTCTCGTACTCCACGAACATGTCGGCGAGCTGCGCCTGAATGATCTGCTTTGAGCCGATGGGCGCACCGAAGACCTGTCGGGTCTGCGAACGCTCGACCGCTACCTCCAGGCACGCGCGTGCGGCGCCCATGACGCCCCATGCGATACCGTAGCGTGCTTCGTTGAGGCACTTGAACGGTGACGACAGCCCCTTCGAACCGGGGAGAATTGCATCGAGCGGCAGACGCACATCGGTGAGCTCAATCTCAGTCTGCAGCGAGGCGCGCATCGACAGCTTGTTCTCGATCGCGGTGGCCTTGAAGCCCGGAGTCTCGGTCGGCACGACGAACCCGCGCACGATGCCTTCCTCGTCCTTCGCCCAGATGACGCCGACCTGTGCGATGGTTGCAAGGCCGATCCAGCGCTTCTTACCGTTGAGTACCCATTCGTCGCCGTCACGGCGTGCGGTGGTGAGCATGGTGTTGGGGTCAGAACCACCCTGGGGTTCGGTGAGACCGAAGAAGCCGACTGCTTCGCCGCGGCCCATTGCGGGCAGCCAGCGCTGCTTCTGCTCCTCAGAGCCGAACTTGTAGATCGCGCCCATTGCGAGCGATCCCTGCACCGAAAGCGCCGTACGGAACCCTGAGTCAACAGCCTCAAACTCCATAGCAACCAGGCCGTACGCGACCGAAGATGCGCCCTTCAGCCCGTACCCATCCATGTACATGCCGAACGCGCCGAACTCGCCAACCTCTGGCAGGAGCTCGACAGGAAGTCGACGGTCCTCAAACGCCTGGTCGATGATCGGCTTGATCTTGGTCTGCGCGAATTCGCGCGCCTTCATCTGCCACTCGCGCTCTTCTTCGGTGACGAAGTCAGAGACGTTAAACAGTTTGTCGATCGTGGTGGTCATGATGCTCCTTTGGCTCACTTCCGAATGAATGCAAATGAGATGTGAAAGATGTACGCGAATTGGCGCCTAGCGCGGCAGCCACTCCGCATCCTGGTGTTCTCCCACGCGCGGCGGCGGAGTGTCGTAGCGCGGTGGGGTTGCAGAGAACGAGATTGGGGTGGCAACTGAGCGCAGGGTCCGTTCAACACCCTCATCATCCAGTGCGTGCGTCTCGGCGACGGGTTCGAGGCCGAGCGAGTCTGCAAGTTCCAGGGCCTGTGCGATCGTGTTCACACGACCTGCGGGGATAACCGCAGCGGTGAACTCCTCGATCCACTCGGCTGCGGGGCGCGTCTGCAATCGTTCTTCGAGTGCCACGCGTAGGCTCACACGGTTCGCAACGCGATCCACGTTCGTTGCATAGCGCGGATCGGTCGCAAGCTCAGAAATACCGAGCACGTCGCACAGCCGGGCGAACTGGCCGTCAGTGCCGACTGCGAGGGCGATCGACTGGTCCGCTGCCGCGAAGGTCTCGTAGGGCGAGATCGACGGATGGGCATTCCCCATCCGGCCTGGCGAAACACCGGTTTCAAGCGTTGAAGACGTCTGATTCGCAAGGGCCGAGAGCAATGAACCGAGCAGGGTCACCTTGACATGCTGACCACGGCCGGTCATCTCAGTGCCGGGGGTCTCGCGAGCGCGAAGGGCCGCCTGAATGCCGATCACCGAGTTGAGGCCGGTCAGAATGTCGACGAGCGCAACGCCAACCTTTGTCGGTTCGCCGCCGTCGGCGTCTGCTCGACCGGTGATGCTCATGAGGCCGCCGACGGCTTGGACGAGCAGGTCATAACCCGGAAGGTTCTTTCCTTCCGCATCGCCAAAGCCTGAAATCGAGCAGTACACCACGCCTGGGTTCTCAGCTGCGACCTCGTCGTAGCTCAAACCAAACTTCGCCATGGTGCCTGGTTTGAAGTTCTCGATAACGACGTCTGCAGTGCGCGCGAGCTCAGCAGCGCGTGCTTTGCCTTCTTCCGAGCGCAGATCGCAAACGACCGAACGCTTGCCACGGTTCACACCTGCGAAATAGGTGCTCTGACCGATCGCGTTGGTCGGCGGGTTCCACTGCCGGGTACCGTCGCCTTCTGGACTTTCGATCTTGATGACATCCGCCCCGAAGTCGGCGAGGATCATCGTCGCGTGCGGTCCCGCGAGAACTCGCGAAAAGTCGGCTACTCGAATGCCGCTGAGCGGCCCCTGCTGTGCATGTACGTCGTCGGTCACGCTCTCAGTCTATGTTTGATCCGCACACCTCAGTTCGACAAAGTGCACATCTTGTCCCGTATCAACTGTGCAATGATGGCACCATGGCTACACTGTCGCAGCTCCTCGCAATTCCCGATCTGGGGCTTCGCCTCATCCAGGCTGGCCGTCGCGACCCCGAGCTCACTTGGGGTTCAGTGACCGAGCTTCTCACACTGTCGGAGTATCTTGAGGGCGGTGAGATCATCATGACGACGGGCCTCGCACTTGACGGCGATGATCCGCGCTGGCGTGATTTCGTCGCGAGCTTGAGTCGCGCGCAGGTCGCAGCCATTGGCTTCGGCGTCGGCGTGAACCACGACCAGGTTCCGGCACAGCTCGTACAAGCCGCAAGCACCTATCAGGTCGCGCTGTTTGAGATCGCGCTCCCGACGCCCTTCATCGCGATCAGCAAGGCAATCGCTGAACTGTTGCGCACCGATGAGCTGCGTGAGACTCGCAATGCACTTCGCATTCAGGAGCGCTTGCTTGACAGCGCTCGTAGTGAGCAGGAGCCAGCGGCCGTACTCGCGAGTATCGCCCAAGCAACCGGTCGTCAGCTCGCCGTGGTGAGCAGTGACGGCAGTGTGCTCGCTGGTACGGGCGGCTTTGCTGCGGCGCAGGCATCGGCGCATGGCGCGGCGCCTGGATCGCCACAAGCGATGGAGCAGGTGCCACTCAACTCCGCAGGCTCACTCCAGCTCCATATTTCTGGTGGCACACCCCTCTCACCCGAGGGCCGCTCAGTCATTGCCGCAGGAGCAATCGTGCTCGGCCTCGGCATTCGCGGGAGTAGCGCGGCAGAAGCGCGCGAACGCCAGCAGTGGGCGAGGCTGACTGAAGGGCTCCTCACCGGCTCCCAAGCACCAGCAGCGTTGTCGGTGTTGTTCCCCTCGCACCCGCTGCCAGCAACAGTGCGAGCTGTAGCCGTGCAGGGTGCTGCGGAAGACCTCGTCGAGTGGCGTTCGCGCGCCCGCTCAGGATTCGAACGACTCGTCACTTCGGCACTGCCTCACATTTCGGCTCCCGGCATCGCGCAAGCCTGGCAGCTCGTGCCTGATACGTCAGCTGCTCTCGAAGCAGCCATTGCTGCCGCCCACGCGCACGGGCTCGACGTCGTACTCGGTCGGCCGGTCGGTGCGGCGGATGCACCGCTCAGTCGGCGATCCGCGCTCGCCAAACTTCCGACGCTGTCGACCACGGCGCCGCTCTACATTGCCCCTCGTGTGCCCGAGACGATTTGGGCCGATCGCACCTCCCCGGTACTTGAGACCCTCATGACGCTTCGCGTTACGGGTGAGCTCACCGGCGAGCGTGGCATGCGCACCCTCGGCGGCAACGAAGCACCCGGCGCTGAGCTTGCCGCGCGCGTGCTCGGCCCGCTCGCTCGTGAAGCAACGGTGCTTGCAGATGCGGATCGCGAGACGCTCAGAGTTACCCTTCGTGCAGTGTTCGAGGCTGACGGCCAACGTGGCCCGGCGGCGACCGCCCTCGGTATCCACCGCAACACGCTGCGTGACCGTATGCAGCGCATCGAGCGGCTCATTGGTCGATCCTTCAGCGACCCAGATGATCGGGCCGAGATCTGGATCGCGCTACGTCTTGAGGAGCAAACGTTCGCGCAGTGAGTGCGGTGCCACCGCTCGCGGGCGCATCGCGGGCGCATCGCGGGCAAATCTCCTGGGCCACCACGCGGGCACCCCCGCGAAATGGCCCCTTTCTGACACAGAGGGACCTTTCATGCGCAAATAGAGCCCCTCTTCGCAAACAAGGCCTATTTTCGGGCACCTGCCGACCCGGGCACCTGCCGACCCGGGCACCTGCCGACCCAGGCACCTGCCGACCCAGGCTGCGCCCGGCCTGGGGAGCACGCCGTGTCTAGTACAGCAAGAACTGCGCGGAAGCCTTACTCGTCGTTCCGACCACGGCGGTGCGCAGGTGATACGTCGAGCCTTCGCCAAACGCGTCGTCGCGCGTGATGTCACACGTCTCAGGGTCTGAGCGGGTGCGATCCCACACAATAGGTTCAGTTTCGAGTGGCTTGCCAGGCTCAAGAATAATCGGGCGCTTGGTCTGATCGGTCTGGCAGTCAGATGATCGCCAGACAATGTCGTCACCGCTGGATATCTCAAATGACATCGCAGCTGTGCCAAGATCAATCACGCACTCGGCCTCGCTGGTGTTCTCCACCGAGAGGGAGAGCTCGGGAAGTTCGCCTGGATCGTACGAATCATGGTTCACCAGCGAGGTCACCATGACACGGGCCTGAGCGCACTCCCGTGGCTCACCCTCTTTCTTCGCTGACTCTTGCTTCGCCTGCTCCTGTGCGGTGATGTCTGATGGCACATCAACCTTTTGCGCGCCCGAAGCATCAGCATCCGGCTTTGCTGACCGTCCAGGCAGCACGATAATCAGCACGATCGCAATGATGATCGCAACCAGAATTCCGAGCACCGCAAGTCGGCGCCGCACGTAGACGCTCTTTGCTTGGCTGCCAACGGGGTTGCGGATCGCAGACCCCAGACCGCCCTCGCCGGGGGCCTGTTGTGGTGTCTGATTTCCGTTGCCTGACATAGTCTCAGGCTACCGCCATTACTCGAGCAGACGCTTGATCATTCGCGTGTTGCCGAGCGTGTTTGGCTTCACTCGGGCGAGATCCAAGAACTCTGCAATACCTTCGTCAGTTGAGCGCAACAGCTCTGCGTACACCTCTACTGCGACGAGCGACTCGTTCTCTTCCACGGGTGAGAAGCCGTGACGCTCAAAGAATCGCGTCTCGAAGGTGAGACAGAACAGCTGTTCGAGTCCAAGCTCACGTGCACGCTCTTGCAGGGCAGAGAGCAGCAAGTGGCCAACACCCTTGCCGAGCCATTCGTCAGAGACACCAAGCGTGCGTACCTCGCCAAGCTGTTCCCACATGACGTGTACTGCGCCGTAGCCAATCACGCGATCTTCTGCATCTACCGCGACGAGAAATTCAGGGACGGCCGCATATAGGTCAACGAGGTCCTTGCCGAGCAAGATTCGTCGGGCAATCAGCGGTTCCATGAGTGCCACCATTGCGCGCACGTCCTGGGTGCGCGCCTGGCGAATGGTCACTGCCGATGCCTGAATTTCCATGCCCCGAGTCTACTCGTCTCTGTACCTGCTTCGATCCGCGCTCGGGTCGGCAGCTTCCCGACCCAACTCGTCACAGAAACGCGAAAGACCGGCACCCAATGGATGCCGGTCTCTCGCATGCGACTAGCGAGCTAGCCGTGAGCGGTTACGACTGCTTAGTCGGTCGCACCCGGGGTGGGTGCGGTTGAGGCTGCGGCGGCAGCTGCCGACGCTGAGGACTCACCGTGTGACTTCGGGTTCTGGCTCTTGGTCTCGAAGGTGAACTTGCCGCTCTCCTCCTCGATGTCAACCACAACGGTGTCGCCTGCGACGAGCTCCGAACCGAGAATGCGCTCGGAGAGCTGATCCTCGATCTCGCGCTGAATTGCGCGGCGCAGCGGACGTGCACCGAGCGCGGGGTCGTACCCAAGGTCTGCGAGGCGCTCGCGGGCAGCCTGCGAGATCTCGATGTACATGTCGCGATCGAGCAGACGATCCTTGAGCTGCTTGACGAAGAGGTCGACAATCTTGAGTATCTCTGGCTTCGTGAGCTGCGGGAAGACAATCGTGTCATCGACACGGTTAAGGAACTCGGGCTTGAAGTGCTTCTTGAGCTCCTCGTTGACCTTGCCCTTCATCTTCTCGTAGCCGTGGCGAACATCACCCTCGATCTGGAAGCCAACGGGGCCGCCCGCGATCGCGGTCGAGCCGAGGTTGGTCGTCATGATGATGACGGTGTTCTTGAAGTCGACGATCCGGCCCTGACCATCGGTCAGGCGACCCTCTTCAAGGATCTGCAGGAGCGAGTTGAAGATGTCAGGGTGTGCCTTCTCGATCTCGTCGAACAGCACGACAGAGAACGGCTTGCGGCGTACCTTTTCGGTCAGCTGACCGCCTTCTTCGAAGCCGACGAACCCTGGAGGGGCACCGAACAGGCGTGAAACAGTGTGCTTCTCACCGTACTCAGACATGTCGAGCGAGATGAGCGCATCTTCATCGTCAAACAGGAACTCAGCGAGTGCCTTCGCAAGCTCAGTCTTACCGACACCAGTGGGGCCGGCGAAGATGAATGAGCCCGACGGACGCTTCGGATCCTTGAGGCCAGCACGCTGACGGCGGATCGTCTTCGCGAGCGCCGAAATTGCCTCGTTCTGGCCGATGACACGCTGGTGCAGTGCCTCTTCCATGAAACGCAGGCGCGAGGTCTCTTCTTCGGTGAGCTTGAAGACGGGAATACCGGTCGCCTGTGCGAGCACCTCGGCGATGAGTCCCTCATCGACCTCAGCAGCAGACTCAACGTCACCCGAACGCCACTGCTTCTCCATGCGGAGACGCTCTGCGATCAGCTTCTTCTCTTCGTCACGCTTGCCAGCGGCCTTCTCGAAGTCCTGATCCTCGATCGCCTTTTCTTTATCGGCACGGACGACAGCAATCTTCTCGTCAAACTCGACAAGCTCGGGTGGGCTCGACAGGATCGAGAGACGCAGGCGCGCGCCTGCCTCATCGATGAGGTCGATCGCCTTGTCCGGCAGGAAACGGTCCTGCACGTAGCGGTCAGCAAGGTTTGCCGCTGCAACGATTGCGCCGTCGGTGATTGACACCTTGTGGTGCGCCTCGTAGCGGTCACGGAGACCCTTGAGAATGTTAATCGTGTGCGGCAGCGAAGGCTCGTTCACGATAATCGGCTGGAAGCGGCGCTCGAGCGCTGCGTCCTTCTCGAAGTGCTTGCGGTACTCATCGAGCGTGGTCGCGCCGATGGTCTGGAGCTCACCACGTGCGAGCAGCGGCTTCAGAATGTTCGCAGCGTCAATCGCGCCCTCAGCTGCACCCGCACCGACGAGGGTGTGAATCTCATCGATGAAGATGATGATGTCGCCGCGGTTGCGGATTTCCTTGGTGACCTTCTTCAAGCGTTCCTCGAAGTCACCGCGGTAACGGCTACCAGCGATCATCGACGAAAGATCAAGCACGTAGAGCTGCTTGTCCTTCAGCGTTTCGGGAACTTCACCCTTGACGATTGCCTGTGCAAGGCCCTCGACGACTGCGGTCTTGCCCACGCCAGGCTCACCGATCAAGACAGGGTTGTTCTTCGAACGGCGCGAGAGGATCTGCATGACCCGCTCGACTTCCTTCTCACGGCCGATAACCGGATCAAGCTTGCCGTCACGAGCTGCCTGGGTGAGGTTGCGACCGAACTGGTCAAGCACCTGCGAACCCTTGGTCTCACCCTGCTGTTCAGGCGCGCCAACGGTCGCGTTCTCCTTGCCAGCCTGGTAGCCAGAAAGCAGCTGAATGACAGCCTGACGTACGCGGTTCAGATCAGCGCCGAGCTTGACGAGCACCTGAGCGGCAACGCCCTCGCCCTCACGAATGAGGCCGAGCAGGATGTGCTCAGTGCCGATGTAGTTGTGACCGAGCTGGAGCGACTCACGGAGGCTCAGCTCAAGCATCTTCTTCGCACGCGGCGTGAAGGGAATGTGGCCGGCGGGTGGCTGCTGGCCAGTGCCGATAATTTCGGTCACCTGCTCACGCACGGCATCAAGTGAGATGTCGAGCTGCTCAAGCGCCTTCGCGGCTACACCTTCACCCTCGTGGATGAGGCCGAGCAGAATGTGCTCAGTGCCGATGTAGTTGTGATTCAGCATCTTCGCCTCTTCTTGGGCGAGGACGATCACGCGCCGAGCGCGGTCGGTGAATCTCTCAAACATCGAATACCTCCTGTTTCCGGGGACACATGGCGGCAGCCTCCCGGTCGATAAATCCAGGCTACGCGCTGATATTGGAGTGTGGGGATTTGTTCGCCAGAGGCGTGCAAGGTTCCCCCGATTCCCGTTATGAGCGTCCAGCTCATGAACAGCAGGCAACGCACGGCGCGCGAGGATGCGCGGATCCTGCCTGCTCCTTACCTTGCTGCCATGCAGCAATCTTCTGGAGTTCCCGCGCACACCGATATCGTTCCGCCGACGCTTGCGCTGATCCGCGCCCTGAGACCCAGCCTTGGCCCAAGCGAGGGGGCAGTAGCGGGAGTCATTCTGGAACGGTGCTCCGATATCCCTGACTGGTCAACGCAGGAGCTCGCTGCAGCGGCAGGCACCTCGGCCGCAACGGTAGTGCGCGCGTGCCAACGGTTGGGGTTCCGGGGCTATCAGCATCTGCGCCTTGAACTCGCACGCGAAGGCGCTCCCCTACAGACATCTGAATCTGGCACACACCTCGATGCTGTCACTCAGTCATTCTCTGGAGCGCAAGAAGCCCTGCGCCTGAGCGCCGCAGCGATTGACCGCTCGACGGTGCTGCGGGCAGCGCAAACTCTGCTCAGTGCTCGACGAATCATGTTTACGGCGAATGGGTTTTCCGCACCACCGCTGCAGGACGCAGCGATGCGTTTCGCGACCGTGGGGCGGCCTGTTGAGTCGCCACTCGATATCCTCGCGCAACAGTTCACTGCGCACACACTCGGTCCTGAAGATGTGTGTCTTGCACTGACGCATTCAGGTGCGAACGCTCACACCTTGGCAACGGTGCGCGCTGCACAGCAGGCAGGCGCAACCGTCATCGTGGTGTGCAGCTATTCGCATGCTCCGATTCCCGAACTCGCCGATACCGTCATCGCGACAGGTTCGCGCAGTGCGCAGCAGGCAGTTGACCCGTTCTTTTCGCGTGTCAACCATTCCGTCGCCCTCCACGCGCTCCTCACTGCGTACACAGATCTCGCAGGTGGCGGCAACGCAACTGGCATGTTTGACGTTGTCGCAACGGCACTCTCTGACTCAGCAGAGTCCTAAAACGAAGCTCGCCCCGACTCTTCATTTCCGGTTCCCTCGTCATTCACTCAGCAGTCACATGCACCAGTGAGAGTGATTCCTGTAACGCATTTCATCCAATGTGAAACGGCGGTGCAACACGAATTACACGACGATCAGGAGACACACTTGGTGAACGAGCTCGCCTTGCAGGGAACCTACAACGCACGCAGCATTGGTGATCCGAATGCTCCCTGGCTCGTGCGCACTGCGGCAGTCGACGCCATGACTGCCGCCGACGAACAACATCTGCGTGAACTTGGTGTGACCCAGATCATCGACCTGCGTGAGCCCTCTGAACACGCACAGCGACGGCATTCGTTCCCCGTGGTCTCGGTACCGCTGTATGGCTCGACACCACCGTCAGACGGCACGCTCGAGTCGGTCTACCTCGGTCTCCTCCGCGACAACGGACGGGCGCTTGCACTCGCTGTGACGCAGCTCGCAGCAACCACCGGAGCAAGTCTGGTGCACTGCGCGGCCGGCAAGGATCGCACAGGTCTGGTCGTCGCCCTCGCCAGGCTGGCAGCTGGTGAAAACCGCGCGACAGTGATCGCGGACTACGAGCTTTCTGGCGATCGCGTGCGCCCGCAGCGCAGTGACTTGGTCGCTCGCCAACTCAACGGTCTCGGAATCGCTGGCGAAGACCGCGCTGCCGCAGAACGGCTCCATCTCGACAGCCCTGCGGCGGCAATCAGCATCGCACTCTCAGAACTTGATGCGCTCGGTGGCGCCACCGAGTACCTTCTGGCACACGGCGCGCCTGAGGAGGCGCTCAACGAACTACGGTCTCGCGCTCGTATTGGTGCAGTGCGATGAGTCGCGAGACTGGGCGCTTCACGGTGCTGCACCTGAGTGATGTCCATGCGACTGAGTCTGGGGAATTATACGGTGCCGTCGATGGCCTCGCACGCCTGTGCAGCGTTGGTGAGTACGCAGTTGAAGCCGGAATCACTCCCGAGGTCGTGATTATTACCGGGGATCTCGTGCAACGCGATAATCCCCGCGCCTACATCGCCTTTGAGGCTGCACGTCGGCGACTCGAACTCCAGCTTGGCGCCCCTGTTCTCACTGTGCTGGGGAATCACGACGATCCAGTTGCCGCCCGCACACTCTCGGGGCACGAACACCGTCACTTCGACGTGTCATACATCGAGGACTTCCGCATCATCCGGCTCGATTCCCACACGGGCAGTCTCGGGCAGCAGCAGCTTGCCTGGCTTGCAGAGACGATCCGCACACCACATGGCCGTGGCACGATCGTCGCGATCCATCACGCGCCGCTCGATTCCCCACTGCCAGCGCTCCGCAAGCAGGGGCTACGCGACGCTGATGACTTGCTTCGCGTGCTGCGTGGGAGTGACGTGCGCGCCGTGCTCGCTGGCCATTTTCATCACCCGTTGAGTGCCACGGCCGACGGTATCCCGGTGTTTGTCGGGCCGTCCCTTGCGTATCACCAGGTCATGGACGCGGATCCGGATTCCGTTGCGGGTCACGACTCCCCCATGTTTTCGCTCGTCAGGCTTACCGCTCACGATGTGAGCGTCGCCACCGTCAGCCTGTGTGAACCACAGCCACTCTTCCGAAAGCCACTCACGCCCGCGGCGAGCGCGCCAGCTGCGCGAGCGTCTGCTCAAGGCTGACCCTTGTCTTTTTGTCTTTCCCATATCTCTCATTTCTTGTTATCCAGGAGAACCAAATGATTCGTAAGCATGCACTTGGCGCGATTGCCGCGCTCACCCTCGGCACGATCGCGTTGACGGGTTGCTCGTCACCGGCTGCTGACGCCAAGCCAGAGCAGGACGCAGAGCCTTCGTCCCTCACGCTGTACACCTCTGAGCCGCAGGAGAAGATCGATGAGATCGTCTCGGCGTTCGGCACCGCGCACCCGGAGATCGAGGTTGAGGTCTTCCGCGCAGGCACTGGCGACCTCACGGCACGTATCGCGGCAGAAGAGAAGTCAGGCGATATCGGTGCGGATCTGTTGCTCGCAGCAGACGCAGCAACCTTTGAGGACTACGCAGCACGCGATCTGTTGCTGCAGTACGAATCGGCCGAGGCCGAAAACATCTTGCCGGAGATGCTGGATCCCGAAGGCTTCTACGTTGGCACCCGCATGCTGCCAACCGTCATTGCGGTGAACACGAATGTCATTACTGACGCCCCAACGTCGTGGCAGGATCTCACTGACGCGCAGTACGCAGGCAAGATTGCAATGCCAAACCCTGATGTCTCGGGCGCTGCAGCATACAACGCAGCTGTGTGGCTCGACAATGAGAAGCTGGGCAAGACCTGGCTCGAGGCGCTTGCAAAGAACGAGCCGCTGATTGCTGACAGCAACGGTCCTGTCTCCCAGGCTGTCGCTGACGGAAGTAACCCCGTGGGTATCGTGGTTGACTCGCTCGTCCGCGATCTTGCTGCTGCTGGCTCACCCATCGAGGCTGTCTACCCGAGCGAGGGTGTTCCCTACGTCACTCAGCCTGTCGGCATCTTTGAAAACACTGACTCGCCTGAGGCTGCGAAGCTCTTCGTCGACTTCCTCATCAGCAAGGAAGGCCAGGAGATTGCTGCCAAGCAGTCGTACCTGCCAATCCGTGAGGACGTCTCCGGCCCAGCTGGTGCACCGAAGGTGGCAGACATCACGTTCCTTTCGCCCGATCTTGAGATGATCCGCGCTACCCAGGCTGACGCCGTACAGACGTTCAATGGCCTCTTCCAGTAATACATTCCGAGTAGCGGGGGCGGCCCACCTGGGTCGCCCCCGCGCCGGGGTGCGCCGCATAGACGGACTCACGTTTACCCGAGGTGCACTCTGGCTGGTGCTCTCGGCGCTCGTCATCGTGCCGATTTGCGCAATTATTGTGCTTGCAGCGACCGGCGGTGGGTGGAGCGAGCTGCTCTCATCCAAGGTGTTTGAGGCTGCGGTCAATTCGCTCGTCTCAGCCACCCTGTCTGGTGCGCTTGCAGTTGTAGTGGGAACATTCCTCGCAATCCTGCTCGAACGCACCGATCTCCCTTGGCGCCGCGCGCTACGGGTGTTGGCCCTCAGCCCTATGCTCATACCACCCTTCGTCGGAGCAATTGCGTGGTTGAGTTTGCTCGGCCCGAGCTCAAGCCTCAACCGGTGGTGGGAGGCCCACTTCGGGCACCCGCTCTGGAACCTCTACGGTGGCGACGGCGTGATCTTCCTGCTGACGCTCCACAGCTTTCCAATTGCCATGATGATCGTGACTGCAGCATTGAAGCGGGTGCCAGCCGACCTTGAACAAGCGGCACGCATCGCGGGCTCATCTGCAATGCGATCCTTGTGGGAGGTCACCGTGCCGCTCTTGCGTCCCGCAATGCTGTCAGCTTTCACACTCGTCGCTGTCGCGAACCTCGCAGACTTTGGTATTCCGTCGCTTGTTGGCTCGCCTGGCAAGTACACGACGCTTTCGACGCTTGTATACCGCTATCTACAGTCGGGAACGGTCGAAGACCCGCTCGCTGTGGTCGCAGCAATCGGGTTTGTCTTGCTCGTTATCGCGTTGCTAGGCGTGGTTGTTGATCTTTTGCGCGCGCAGACGAGGGTAGAACTCGACGTGCAAGCTGCCGCCCCCGCGCTGCTCCCGCTTGGTCGCGCGCGCCAAACTATCGGAGTGATTGCGGCGCTTGCGATCGCGGCGCTCACCGTCTTGCCGCTCGTCACGCTCGCGATGCAGGCGCTTCTCCCTGCTCCCGGAGTCCCCTTCACTGTTGAGAACATCACGCTCGACAGCTTCGCCCGTGCGCTCAGCGCTTCTGGCACGCTCACCGGAGTCTCGAACTCGCTGTTTCTCGCGGTGACAGCAGCAGTCATCTGTGGCGTCCTTGGACTCGCAATCGGCACGCTCGTCACGCGCACACGGTCTCGCGCAAACCCTGCGATGCTCGGGCTCGCGCTGCTCCCGCAGGCGATCCCGGGTCTGGTCATCGCAGTTGCATGGCTCGTCATCGCGCCCTTCATCGGGCTCCGCGATACTCCGTGGATCATTCTCTGCGCGTACCTCACGTCGTTCCTTGCGCTTGTCGTGCAGTCAGTAAGTGCGCCCCTGTCGGCCACACCCACAACTGCCGAAGAGGCTGCTCGGGTCTCTGGTGCATCAAGGCTCCGAGCGCTCTGGGATATCTCCTGCCGCATGGCCGTTCCCGCTGCGATCTCAGGCGCAGTACTCGTTGGTCTGACCGCCGTGCGTGAATTGACGCTCTCCGTGCTCCTCCTCTCGCCGGGGTCGCAGACCCTTGGCGTCGTCATCTTCAACCTGCAACAGGCCGGTGCGTACAACGCATCGTCGGCACTGTCGCTCATCGTTGCGTTTGTCGGTCTGGCCGGACTCGGTCTCACCGCGCGCTCCCCTCGTTAGGTATTTGCATGTCTTCTGTCACTCTCGAATCTGTCAGCCTCGCATTTCCAGATGGCCATCTTGGCCTCGCCGATATCGACCTTTCAATCGGTGATGGTGAGTTCATCGCGCTGGTAGGCCCTTCTGGGTCAGGCAAGACGACACTGCTACGCGCCGTGGCTGGATTCGCGCGGCCGACAGCTGGCACGATCCGCGTCGGTGAAGAGATCGTCGCGAGCGCGGATCGTGCTATCGAGCCAGAGCATCGCGGACTCGGAATGGTTTTTCAGCAGCATGCAATCTGGCCGCATTGGAATGTTGCTCGAAACGTGGCCTACCCGCTCAAGCGTGCAGGCGTGAGTCGTGCAGAACGCGACCGGCGTGTAGCCGAGGTACTCGATCTCGTCGGTCTCGCAGGCACAGAGAAGCGAAACCCGGCGACACTCTCAGGTGGACAGCGACAGCGCGTCGCAATTGCACGCGCCATCATCGCAAAGCCCAGGGTCCTCCTCCTTGATGAGGCGCTCTCAGCGCTCGATGAACCGCTACGCGATCGCCTTCGACTCGAGTTGCGCGCGCTCACTCGAGAGCTCGGCCTGACAGTCATATTTGTCACCCATGACCGTGGCGAGGCGCTGGCCATCGCAGACAGGGTCGTCGTGCTCGACGCAGGACGTATTCAGCAGCAGGCCACCCCAGCTCACCTTCTCGCAAATCCAGCGACACCGTTCGTTGCCAGGTTCATTGCTGACGCGACAGTCTTGCCCGGGCGCCTTGTACAGACAGCGAGCACCGCTACCGCTATAGCAGCTTCAGCCGCAGCCTCTGCGTCTGGTCCTGCCCCTGCGTCCGTTCCTGCCTCTGGGACAAGCACAAGTACACCTGCGAACTGCCATGACGTCGAGTTCTTCGCGGACTCGCACCCGCTGCGTGTCCAGGCAAGTCTGCTCACGCGTGACCAATTCACCGCGCACCAGGGTCATGTTGAGCTTGCGGTGAGTCCTGAATCGGTGCGAGTCGTTGCTGATCCGCACGGCCCCGCAACCGTGCGTTCTTCTCTCTTTGGCCGCGAATGCGACGATCTCATCATCGAGTGGGGCACCCTCACATTGCGCAGTCGGGTGAGCGGTACTCGCGCCGCAGTCGGTGATCGGGTGCGCGTCGAAATCACTGGCGGCACCGTCTATCCTTCGGATTCACAGCAGACTTCGACGCCGCTGCTTTCGACGCAGCAGCGTGAACCAGCTAGCCTTGCGGCATGACTGAGTTCACGCCCGCGGTAATTGCACTCGTTCGTCACGGGGAAACTGATTGGAACAATGCACGCCGCATCCAAGGGCGCACTGAGGTACCGCTGAACGACACAGGTCGGGAACAAGCACGAGCAACAGGTGAGCTCCTCGTCTCACTCGCTTTGGGTGCTGGGGCTGACGTCACCCCGCGCACAGACACCGGCCACATGTGGCACTCGGTAACGTCTTCCCCTCTCAGCCGCGCACACGAGACCGCGGCGATTATTGCAGCGTCTCTCCGCCTCACTCCCCCGCAGGTTGACCAGGCCTTCATCGAACGCGACTTTGGCCCGGCAGAAGGCATGGACGTCGCCGAAGCTATGGAACGCTGGCCAGGCCTCGTCATTCCTGGCGCGGAGTCACTCGACGTACTTGCCGAACGCACCGCTCGCGAGTTCGACCGAGTGCTCACGACCGCGCCAGGTTCGATTGTCGTCGCTCACGGTGCGATGCTGCGAGCGGGCCTGGCGCGGATCACCAACTCCGAGATCCCCAGAATCTTGAACGGTGAAATCTGGCTGTTGCGACGTGAGCACAGCGGTGGCGCCGTCGAGGTCCGTTACTCAGTTGAGCGCGCGTCTGTGTCGGAAGAGTTCTCTCCAGCCTGAGAAGTCGCCGTTCACTCAGTACGCTAGAGGACGGACACACTGCTCCGTTTGTGTGAGCTGTCTGCGTACCCAAGTTTCTGAGCCGAAAGTCGCCGCATCATGACTGTTTCTTCATCGATTGGTCAACAGCCGGCCGTGGCTCGACCCCAACGTATTCTCTACCTCGACACGTTGCGTTCCCTCGCAATTGTCGCCGTAGTCCTCCTGCATTCAGCAGCATGGAACTGGTACCACACCCCGGTCGACACTGTGGGATGGCAGGTACTCAACATCTACGACAGCATCGTCCGGTTCTGTGTCCCGGTCTTTTTCATGGTGAGCGGTGCACTGTTCCTGCAGCCTGAACGAAACATCACGCTGACATCGATCCTGCGTAAGTACATCCCTCGAATTCTTGTCGCCTATGTGGTGTGGTCAGCGTTCTACGCGGTGCTCGGCACGTATGGCCCTGGTGGGAACGGGTCAATTCGTTCACTCATTGCGCAGTTTGTGCTCGGGCATTATCACCTCTGGTTCCTCTTTGTGCTCGGTGGGCTGTACCTCGTCACCCCCTTGCTTCGGGCCATCACCAAAGACCGGACAAACGCGTGGTACTTCGTCATACTCGCGTTCATCTTCGCCTCGGTCTTGCCAGTGCTCACGCACCTGCCGCAGGTCGGCTACCTTATCTCCAGTGTCCTTGAGACCACTCGAATGCATCTTGTCCTGGGGTACACGCTGTTCTTCGTCCTCGGGTATCTCCTCAGCACCATGAGACTCACTCGAAAGCGCGTAACACTCATTAGCGTCTTTGGCGTGGTCGGGGTCATCGCCACTGCGGCTCTGACCTCACTGTTCTCGCTTCGAGCTGGAGAACCAACCGCCTTCTTCTACGACTTCCTTACGCCGAACGTGGTCGTCGCCGCAGTTGCCGTATTTACCCTGGTGCGTGCAATAAGCACACGACGAGCTCCGAGCGACGCTAAACCACATCCCGTGCTCGCGCTCATTGGCACGCTGTCATTCGGAATCTATCTGGTACACCCGTTCTTCCAGTGGCTGTACCAGCAGTTTGATATTTCTGCGTCGTTTGCCCCAACGATCGTCTCGGTACCGTTGTTGACGCTCATGATCCTGATCCCGAGCGGTGTCGTGGCGTGGCTGCTACAGCGGATCCCGAAGGTTGGCTCTTACATCAGCTAGCAGGGGACAGCTTGCTACTGGAGAGCGCTGGTCAGTCGCGCGAGTCCGTCGAGCAGCTGAGAGCGCAAAGGCTGCTTTGACCATTCCTCGATGGTGAGTTCACGTGAGTTGTCTCGGTAGTACTCGGTGACCTGGTCAAGATCGCTGATGAAGCTCTCGCCGTAGACGACCATGGAGATTTCCATGTTCAGTCCGAACGAACGCTGATCCATGTTTGATGAGCCAATCACGGCGACCGAGCGGTCCACAGTGAAGTGCTTTGAATGCAGGATGTATGGCGGACGGAACATCCAGATCCGCACACCGGCCTGCAGCAATTCTTCGTAGTACGAACGCTGTGCGTGGTACACCATCGCTTGGTCGCCAGTTTCTGACACGAAAAGTTCGACCTCGACCCCACGGGCAGTCGCCGCGCGCAGCGCGTTCATGATCGATCCCTCTGGAACGAAGTAGGGACTCGTGATGCTAATGCGATCCTGCGCGGTGTACAGCAGCGAAACAAACACCTGGAGGTTGTTTTCAGCGGCGTATCCCGGTCCGCTCGGAACGATCTGGCAGTCGAGCGTGCCAGGGAACGACGGCGTCAATTCTGGCAGGTTCAGGTGTTCGAGGTACTCGCCCGTCTCGAGGTACCAGTCGCCCTGGAACACGGCTTCCAATCCGAGCACGATCGGACCTTCAACGCGCACCATGATGTCGCGCCAATGCAGGCCGCGACGAATGTTCGAGCGTTTGTTGTAGCTCGAGTCCACGATGTTCTGCGAACCCATGAATCCGACTCGACCGTCGACGACCAACAACTTGCGGTGGTTGCGGAGATCAGGGCGCTGATATTCACCGCGCCACGGGCGCACCGGCAACAGGTACGCCCACTCGACACCAATCTCGTCAAGTGTTTCTCTGGTCCGCTTGGCACCAGGGTTACGCACAGCCGAGATGTGATCGAGGAGGACACGTACCTGAACGCCTCGTTCGCGAGCCTCTCGCATAGCTTCAAAGATCACATCGGTCGTCGCGTCATGCACCAAGATGTAAAACTCGACGTGCACGTACTTCTTCGCGCTGCGGATCGCATCAGCCATCCAAGCGAACGAACGTTCGTAATCGATGCACATGCTTGCGCGGTTGCCACGCAGCATGGGCTGCGCGCCAAGCGACTTGCCAAGCTCTACGGCGTTGAGTACGCCGATCTGCAGATCCTCTGGATCTGTAGTGAGCCGGCCACCGTCGACCTCAGAAATGCCTGAGACAAACTGGTTGATTGCCTCTTGCTTGAGCTCACGATGCTTTGGGAGACGCTTACTCCCGATAATGAGGAAAAGGATGAGTCCCGGGATTGGGAGCAGGAAGATCGCGAGGAGCCACGCCATTCCTGACGTTGGGCGGCGATTACGTGGCACCACAAACAAGGCAACGATTCGAATGATGATCTCGATCGTCAGAAGCGAGACCGCCCCGAGGTACGCCCAGTTAATAGCCGCCACTAGAATGCCCTCTCGCCGGTACAGTTTCGTTCAACTGTAGCGGTGGAGGACTGTTTTCGGCTATTCCTCGCGGGCGGGTAGGCCAGCCTTCGCGCGCTCTTCAGCCTCAATCTCGCGGTAGATGCGTCGTTCGGTGCGATCAGCCCGAAGGATGAGTCGAATGACGAGCCAGAAGAAGATGCCGATCACGACAGTCGGAATTAGCGACCAGACCGCGTTCACCCACCAGTTATCCATAATGAGTAAGCCTAGCTTTCTGGCCCGGGCGCTTCCTGTGAACTCACGGTTCCGCGTGTCTTGCGTGTTCCGCAGCTTTGGGCTTTTCTGCGGGTGCGCCGGGTGCTGCGGGTGCGCCGGGTTCTGCAGGTGCTGCGAACCATCCGCCGCACCTCAACTCCACCGAAATGACCCGTTACCGCCGAAAACACCCGTTATTCACGCAAATAACCAACCTCAGTGTCAGAAAGGGGCATTTTCGTCGAGGTCACTGAAGTTTGCACCGAGCCGTGCAACCTTCACGCCAAGCTGTGCACCTTTCGTGCCAAGCCTTGCAGCCTTCGCGCCACTTTGCGGTACATACTCACTTGGCAACACGACACACTCACCCGATTGCGCGGCATACTCACTCGATTGAGCGCCCCGAGCACAAAACACAGGGCAAAGAGAAAGGCGCCGCCGACTCCATTCAAGGAATCGACGGCGCCGAGTTCAAGCAAGAACTCAAGAACTCAAGAACTCAAGAACTACTTCACGAGCGGGAAGAGGATCGTCTCGCGAATGCCAAGGCCGGTCAGAGCCATCAGCAGACGGTCCATGCCCATTCCCATGCCTCCCGAAGGTGGCATTGCGTGCTCGAGTGCGCGCAAGAACTCCTCGTCAACGCCCATTGCCTCATCATCGCCGCGAGCCGCTTCAGCAGCCTGCTGCACGAAGCGATCGCGCTGCACCACGGGGTCAACGAGCTCCGAGTAACCGGTTGCAAGCTCGAAGCCACGGACGTAAAGGTCCCACTTCTCAACGACGCCCTCGATCGAGCGGTGATGACGCGTCAGCGGGCTGGTCTCAACTGGGAAGTCCATGACGAAGGTCGGCGCAGTGAGGCCGTCCTTCACGAAGTGCTCCCAGAGTTCTTCAACGAGCTTGCCGTGGTTGGGAAGCTTCACTTCAACGCCCTCGGCGTCTGCAATTGCCTGCAGTTCTTCAACCGAAGTCTTCGGGGTGATCTCCTTGCCGCATGCCTCAGAGAGGGTGCCGTACATCGAGATGCGGTCCCAGTTGCCGCCAAGGTCGAAGAGGGTACCGTCTGCCCACTTCACGACGTGGCTGCCTTCGCGCTCGGTGCCAGCGTTTGCCGCGAGCGCCGCGTTCTGAATGAGCTCCTGCGTCAGGTCGGCGATACCGTTGTAGTCGGTGTACGCCTGGTACGACTCGAGCATTGCAAACTCGGGGCTGTGCGTCGAGTCAGCGCCCTCGTTGCGGAAGTTACGGTTGATCTCGAAGACACGCTCAAGGCCGCCAACGACCGCGCGCTTCAGGAAGAGCTCGGGTGCGATACGCAGGTAGAGCTCCATGTCGAACGCGTTCGAATGCGTGATGAACGGACGAGCCGATGCGCCACCGTGCATCGTCTGCAGCATCGGGGTCTCGACCTCGAGGAAGTCGTGCGAGGCGAAGGTCTTACGCAGGCTGGCCATGGTGCGAGCGCGGGTCACAACGTTGATTCGTGCCTGCTCACGCTGGATGAGATCGAGGTAGCGCGCACGCACGCGGGTCTCCTCATTCAGCTCGCTGTACATGTTCGGAAGAGGCGCAAGTGCCTTCGACGCAATCTGCCACTCGGTTGCCATGATCGAGAGTTCGCCGCGGCGGCTGGAAATAACCTCACCCTTGATGAACAGGTGGTCGCCAAGATCGACGAGTTCCTTGTACGCAGCGAGTGACTCTTCGCCAACCTCGGCGAAGCTCACCATTCCCTGAATGCGGCTGCCATCTCCTGCCTGCAGCGACACGAAGCACAGCTTGCCCGTGTTGCGCTGGAAGACCACGCGGCCTGCGAGACCAACGATGTCGCCCGAGGCGGTGTCGGGAGTCTCCTCGAGGTGACCCCACTGTGCGCGCACGGCAGGAATCGAAGTGGTCACAGGAACAGCTACGGGGTATGCGCCGCCAGCGAGATCACCGGAGGCGTTGAGCTTGTCACGCTTCTCCAGTCGCACCCGCTTCTGTTCGAAGACATCTTCCTCGGTCTCGGCCGGGGTGGTGGGCGCGGTCTGCTCGCTCATGGGCGGGTTCCTCCGTCAGATCGTTTTTGAAGCGCGCCAAACACGAACGTGAGTGACGCACCACACCATCTTAGCCGCGCTCGTCCCAGGTTTCTTCGGCATCGCGAGGATCAGCCTCAAGTCCAGCGACATTTCGTAGTTCTTCATCGATGGCTGCTCCCACGACCCCACTAAGGAGGAGGTCGGGACGCGAGATTCCGATACTTGCCAAGATCGCGGCTGGAGTTGCGACGGCGGCCCGCGCAGAGCTGAGCGCAGCGTCGAGCGCCCGGGCATATGTCGGCCGGTCTGCTTCTGCAACGACCACCGGCTCTGCCCCCATCTCAACAGCGAGGGCTTGCCCGATCGGCAATACCGGCGCTGGCGCGGTGACAGCTACCGCCGCACCAGACAGTCGGGTGAGGTCAAGACTCGTGCCTGTAAATACAATCGCAGGCGTGAGCGCAATGGGAATCACACCCGGTGCGTCGGCAAATACTCCCGCACCAAACTCAGGTGCGGTGTGGATCGCCAATTGACCTGGCTGCCATGCACCCAGCTTGGTCAGTCCTTCGACAATCGCAGGAAGTTCGCTTCCCGGAACAGCGAAGAGCACGAGTTCAGATCGACGCACGATCTCAGGCACCTCAAGAATCGGTACCCCGGGCAACATCGCTTCCACGCGTTCTCGCGCTTCATCGCCAATCGCGTTTACGCCTGTGATGGCGTGGCCAGCTCCGGCAAGCGCACGTCCAAGCACGGGCCCGACGTTCCCTGCACCAATGATGCCGACTCCAAGTCGACTTGCGCCAAAGCTCATGCGTGACTCCCACGGAGTGCATCGCGTTGACGCGAGTCCTGAAGTTGAGCGGCGAGCACGGCGTGTTCAAGGTCGGCAAACAGCACTCGCGCGTCTGCTTCGGCAAGGCCACGCATTTCCACCCGCACTGGCCCGAGAACGGTATGCGCTTGCACCGACGCGAGCCCGAGGAAACGGTGCACGACGGGCTGTCTGAACTGAACCGACTGTGCGCGCACGAGCGGCATAATCACGAGCACACGGTTGAGCGCCCCACGACGAATTCGAAGCGTTGCTTCTTCTCCTTCGCTTGCAGTGGTGGATACCTCTGTACGTGCGCCAGCGGTCTCGATACGCACGCCAGCACGTCGCTTCCCGAACCACAGAACGGGTGCGGATCGCGGCCCCGCCCCCAGGTATCCCTCCCCGCGTCCGACAAGTCCATCAATGATGCCAGCCGCGGCTTGCTCACCGCCAAGGCCAGGCATGATCGTTTCAATGACGCGAATGACATCTTCAAGCTTGCCAACCGGGAGCACAAGGTTCTGCGTGGTCGCATTCTGGCCACCTTGGGCAACAGACTGACCAGCGAGCGTGATACGTACCTTCCACCAGCCGATCGGGCGCCAGAACAGTGGCTGCCGTGCCTCAACGGCGTGCACTTTGCCGAATGGAATCGACTCAGTGACCGTCGACGTCAGACCGGCTCCAATGCGCACGGAATCAGCGCCACGTGAAAGCGTAAAGCCGTAGCCCTTATTGAATTGCGAGATGAGAATTGTCGCGAAGACGATAACCAGAGGACCAGCAGCGAATGCTAGGCCCGCAGCGATACCCGCAACCCCAGTGTCGTCACTGAACAAGAACTTAAAGGCACCAAAGACGAACCCGCCAACCGCGAGCAGCACGAAGAGGATAAGCATGATGCTCTCCCAGCCCAGCAAGATGGACGCGATCAGACGGCCAACAGGAACCTTGACCAGGGTCTGCTCAGCGATCGCCTCGGGCGCAATATCTGCATCCAGAATCTGGTCGACGCGATCTGAAAGGCCAGCAGCGCTCAGCAGCTTTGGGTCAGTCGTTGATGCGTGAGTTGCGGCTTCGCCAGACCCGGCGTGAAGGTCGCCGGCAAGGGGCACACCGGCAACAGGCATTCCCATGGGCGCCTGCTGTGCCACCGGTCCAACACCGGCTCCACCGGCAGCAACTACTCCATGAGCAGTTGCCCCACCGGCTGCCTGGGTTCCTCCAGCAACCTGGGCTCCGCTTCCTCCACGGGCGGCAGCAGCACGTCGCAGAATCTCACCGCGTACGAGCTTCGAATCTGCAAACGAGAGGTATGCAAGTTCGACCTTGCCGCCCTGGCCAGCCGTCACGACTTCGACCTTCGCCAGGCCGAGAATTCGTGCAAACAGGCTGCGCTGCAGGTTGACACTTTGGACGCGTTCTAGGGGCGCTCGGCGATGCTTTTTCGAGAGCACGCCGCTCCGCTCTTCAACGGTGTCTGCCGTGATGCGATAGGTCTGGAACTTCCAGACCACCCACGAGAACAACACGATCAGCAGCACAACGACGAGCACTCCACCAAGAGCGATCGGAACGAGGCTGCGCGCCACGATGAAATCAATGGGATCGCCAGAATATTCGTTGACCTCGGGCGGTAGCCCGTCACCACCATTTGAAAAGGCATCGCTCATGAAGAACTGAATGACACGGTCGCGCATGTTTGCGACCACAATGCCAATGATGACGAGGAGCGCGAGACCGCCTCGCAGCAGCGGCGAAAGCGGGTGCAAATGCCGCCAGCCCTCAGCGTCTGCTTTGCCAGGCAACGCGACGGATGCGGGGGCAGCTGGCTGTCCAGGAATGTTCTCGTTCACAGGCCCGACCTACGGGTCTCAGCAAGCTTCACGAGCTGGTCGCGCAGTTCTTCTGCGTCAGCGACAGCCAAGCCTGGCAGATTCACACCGGTTGCAGCAGAAGCCGTCACAAACTTCAGCGTTGCGAGACCAAGCATGCGCGCGATTGGGCCACGGTTCATATCGACGAGCTGCAGACGTCCGTAGGGCACCGCGACAATACGTTCGAACATGAACCCGCGACGGAACAAGAAGTCATCTTCACGCAGTTGGTAGCCAATGGTGCGTACGCGCCGGAAGGAGAAGAAGGCGCTCAACACACAGATCACCAAGAGGGCGCCACCGATGATGAGGGCGCCAAGTACTGCATCATCATCGTCAGAAAGAATCACGATAGCGGTCACTACAGCAGCAACAATGAGACCCCACAGGAGATTGAAGATCAGGTCTGACCACACGTAGCGTGGCGACACTCGATGCCACATATCTTGTGTGGCAGCGTGCTGTATTTCTGGGGGCATGGCGTGATGCGTCATACTTCCTACTTTAGTCAGCACCACCGTCACGCTTTAGTCGGCGCCACCATCACGGAACGCTGGCTGATCGTTTCCAGCGCCGCCCGGCTCTGATCCACGTTCATCCGCGCCGTCCGCGTTTCCATCATCACCAGGCGGGATCTGGCAGATTCGTTCGATAATGATGCCGCACACCGCAAGCGTGAACCCACTCAGCACGGTAAGCAGCATGGGGAGCCAGACCTCAAGCGCGGCTGGAACGGTTCGCCCAAGTAGGGAAAGTAGCAAGCCAATCCCAAAGCCGCCAAACACGGCGCCAACGATTTGACCGGCGCGCGCAAGCGCAAGCACCCGCACCGCTTGGAACGGGTTGACTGCACCGGTACCGCGACGAATCTGTTGCCGAAGTCGCAGACCAAAAATAAGCATCAGAGCAACAAGCAATACGAGCATCAGCGGCATCGAAAGCGGTGGTGACAACGGCGCTTTCCCTCGCGAAGCAAGGAAGAACTGGACAAAGAGTCCAATGGCCATGCCGATGCTGAGGGCAGCCCAAAGCGCGAGCTGACTCATTCGTTGCATTGGACGCACCCTATTCCTCCTCTGGCTCAAGCGGCATCGTCGTATCGCCAAGGCCCAGAAGCAAGGCGGCCACTGATCCGCGCCCAGGAATCACGGCTGAATCATCCAGCGCTACCCATGGAGAAAGCACGAAGTCACGTTCATGCGCACGCGGATGCGGCACCTCAAGTCGGTCATCAGTGATGAACTGGTCACCAAATGTGATGACATCAATGTCAAGCGTTCGATCGCCCCACCGCACGTCTCGCACTCTGCCATGCGAGGCTTCAACGCTTTGGGCGAGATCAAGCAAGGCGTGAGGCGTGAGCGTTGTGGTGAGTCGAGCGACACCATTGATGTACCGTGGCGCGTCGGGGTCTGGGCCAGCAAGCGTCATCGCGATCGTCTCGCGCAGTGGCGAGGGCTCGAATGACAGAATTGCTTCGTGAGTGGCAAGCTCAGCCTGAGCGGCGCGGATCGTTGCGCCTCGGTCGCCAAGGTTGGCTCCGAACGCAAGGACGACTTCGACGGTCATCGTGTCTGACCTCCCGCGAAGCGTTCGACGCTCACAGAAACGTCGGCGAACACCGCGTCAATGGGAGCTTGGGGTTTGTGCACCGTAATGCGGGCACTGTGCACTCCCGCGAAACCGAGCGTCACGTGGGCTACGCGCTCTGCAACTGTCTCGATGAGATCCACTGGATCCTGTGCGACAGCGGCAACAATCGCTTCGGCAAGCTCACCGTAGTGGACCGTTGCTGCAAGGTCGTCTCCAGATGCCGCAGCTTTGAGGTCAACAGCGGCGTCCACATCGATGAGGAAGCGTTGCCCCTGCTCACGTTCGAAATCGAACACACCGTGGTGCGCGAACACCTCAAGGCCGGTGAGTGTGACACGGTCAAGTGGTTTTGCTGTCATCGCCTGCGCATCAGCACCGACTGGTGCCGTCTCAGCCTCAGACACATGAACTGGCGCACTTTCAAACGCGCGCAACACTGCCATGGCTTGAGCGGTACCCGCGGCGTCATGGACGCGCACTCCCCAGGCGCCCTTCTGTGCCGCAAGTACCGATGAGACCGCGGTTGTCAGGTCACGCTCGTGCACGAGTCCAAGGTTGCGAGCCGCTTCAGGGACATCAGCAAGCACTTCGCCAAGCATGCGCTTGCGTGAGGTGCCGATGAGCACCGGGAAGCCAAGGTCGGTCAGTGCTTCGAGATTGGTCAGCAGCTCCCACGCCTGTGCGCCGGTCTTGTCAAAGCCGAAGCCTGGGTCGAGCACGATGTTGTCGGGAGCGACGCCAGCGTTGATGGCGTTGTGTGCGCACATGCCGAGGGCATCACGTACCTCGACAACGACGTCGGTATATGCGGAGCGGGTGTGCTCGGGATCGGGGATTCCGCGCCAATGACCAGCGATAAACGTGACGTCCAGCTGCTGGCTTGCACGTGCAGCTACTGTGAGCATCTCAGGATCGTGCAGGCCACCGGAAACGTCATTGATGTAGTCAACGCCAACCGACACCGCAGCAGCGGCGGTCGAAGCGTTGAGCGTATCAATCGAGACAACGATCCCGCGCGCGGTCAACGCTTGAATGACGGGCATCACACGAGCGCGCTCGACTGCGGGATCGACCCTGGTCGATCCCGGACGAGTTGATTCACCGCCAACATCAATGATGTCGGCACCCTGTGCAACGAGGGTTTCAGCCTGCGCAACTGCAACCTCGAGATCAACGTATGCGCCGCCATCGCTAAAGGAATCGGGCGTGACGTTCAGCACCCCCATAATGAGCGCTTCAGTCATGTTACGAGTCCTTACGTCCGGGCGCGATGAGCGCGATTGCTTCTGCTCGAGCGGCAGGCTCAGCCAAGCTGCCACGGGCGGCAACGGTGATCGCGACTGCGTTTGACTCGCGTACACCACGATCAGCTACACACCCGTGATGAGCTTCAAGCACCACGAGTACGCCCTCAGGGTCGAGCCCGTTTTCCAACGTCTGCGCAATCTGCTCGCCCAGACGTTCTTGTACCTGCGGTCGGGAGGCAAGTGATCCGACAACCTTCGGGAGCGCGCTCAACCCCACGATCTTGGCACCCGGTCGATATGCGACATGCGCCTTGCCGCGGAACGGCAGCAGATGATGCTCACACATCGAACGCAGCTCAATGTCACGCATGATGACGATCTCTCCGATACCACCTTCAACGGGGATCGCGTCCGTCAGAAACAGTTCAGGGTCTTCGCCAACACCCGAAAAGAACTCCGCGTATGACTCGGCCACCCTGCTGGGCGTCGCTTCAAGTTCTTGGCTTTCGGGGTCAGCACCGATCGCGGCGAGCAGCTCTCGAACTGCTGCCGCGATCCGTGCTCTGTCGATTGGTGCAGTCACCGGTGTTAGTCCTTGTCGTTGACCTCAGCTGAAGTATCGCCTACGACAGTACCGTCGGTTGCGGACGCTTCTGCATCAGAGTCAGTGCTTGCCGGTGCCTCGATCGAAGCGAGTGGGCCATCAGTGCGGAGCGCAGCGGGGACCTCAATCGGCGGCCGATCAGACACTGGGCGATCCTGGTGAGACAGCCAAACCGGACGCTCAGGGAGCTTCTGCACGTTCTTGAAGATCTCTGCGATCTGGTTGTGATCGAGAGTTTCCTTTTCGAGAAGCTCACGAGCGAGATCATCGAGAATATCGCGGTTGAGGTTGAGCACCTCGTACGCCTCGTTGTGTGCCTGCTCGAGGATGTCGCGCACCTCGTTGTCGATCTTGACAGCGATTCCCTCTGAGTAGTCTCGACTCTGACCGAAGTCACCGAGGAACGCACCCTGCTGCGCCTGACCAAGCTTGATCGGGCCGAGGGTGGCAGACATGCCGTAGTCGGTCACCATCTTGCGGGCGGTCGAGGTCGCCTTCTCAATGTCGTTGCCAGCGCCCGTAGTGGGGTCGTGGAACACGATCTCCTCCGCTACGCGGCCACCGAGTGCATATGCAATCTGGTCTTGCAGTTCATTGCGCGAAACCGAGTACTTGTCTTCAAGCGGAATCACCATGGTGTAGCCGAGTGCACGACCTCGCGGCAGGATGGTGATCTTTGTCACGGGGTCAGTGTGGTTCATCGCAGCCGCGACGAGCGCGTGTCCGCCCTCGTGATACGCCGTGACGAGCTTTTCTTGATCCTTCATGACGCGGGTACGTCGCTGCGGTCCAGCGATGACACGGTCAATAGCCTCATCGAGCGCGCGGTCATCAATCAGCTGCGCGTTCGAGCGCGCGGTCAGGAGTGCTGCCTCGTTGAGAACGTTTGCAAGATCTGCACCCGAGAAGCCAGGTGTTTTACGTGCAACAACGTCAAGGTCCACATTCTTCGAGAGCGGCTTACCCTTGGCGTGCACCTGGAGGATCTGCAGACGGCCCTTCATGTCAGGCGCATCTACGCCGACCTGGCGGTCAAAACGACCGGGTCGCAGCAGTGCAGGGTCAAGCATGTCTGGACGGTTGGTTGCCGCGATCATGATGACGTTTGCCTTGGGATCAAAGCCGTCCATCTCGACGAGCAACTGGTTCAGGGTCTGCTCACGCTCGTCATGACCGCCGCCCATGCCCTGACCACGACGCTGTCCAACGGCGTCGATCTCATCAATGAAGATGATGGCAGGAGCATTTGCTTTCGCTTCTTTGAAGAGGTCGCGAACTCGGCTTGCACCGACACCGACGAACATCTCGACAAAGTCTGAGCCTGAGATTGAGTAGAACGGGACGCCTGCTTCGCCAGCGACTGCGCGAGCAAGCAGGGTCTTACCTGTACCGGGAGGGCCGTACAGCAGTACGCCCTTCGGAATCTTCGCGCCAACCGCCTGGAAACGGGTCGCGTCCTGCAGGAAGTCCTTGATTTCGTGAAGCTCTTCAACGGCTTCGTCTGCGCCAGCGACATCAGCGAAGGTGACCTTCGGGGTGTCCTTCGAAACGAGCTTCGCCTTGTTCTTACCGAACTGCATGACCCCGCGGCCACCGCCCTGCATGGACGACAGCATCCACCACAGCAGCAGACCAATCAGCAGCATTGGCAGCAAGAATCCGAGCAGCGACCACAGCGGGTTCGGCTTCGGCACCTTATCGGTGAAGCCGTCCTTCGGTGCCGCATCGTCGATTGCACTCACGATCGCGTCGCCGCGCGGCTCGACGTAGTAGAAGAACACCTTTTCGGTGCCGGTCTTCTTGTCTGCCTTCGCAAGCTCGAGGTTGACGCGCTGATCGCCATCAACGATCTCGGCTTTCTTGACAGCGCCATCGGCGATGAGCTCCAAGCCGCGATCAGTCGAGATCTCACGGGTGTCACTGCCAGACAGCAGCGACCAACCCAAGAGCACGATAAGCGGTGCAAGGATCAAGTAGACGAGGGGGCCGCGGAAGATGCTCTTCCGCTTTGCGGGTGCCTGGTTTGCGTTGTCAGCCAAGTCCGGGCCTTTCCGGGATCGTTGTGCCGGCGGGTCTCGACACGACGTTTAGCGTATCCCGAACCACTGACAGCAGTCTTCATCTCGTCGCGGGTTCCGCTCAGGGCGGATCATGCCTGAGTGCGACATGTGAGTATGAGCGCGTGTGTGACAACCAGGAGCCGCCACACACGCTGCCTCGATTAATCTTCCGAGGTGTATACGTGCGGCGCGAGAATCGCGACGTCACGCAGGTTGCGGTAGTCCTCCGCGTAGTCGAGACCGTAGCCAACGACAAACTCGACGGGGATGTCGAAGCCGACGTATGCAACGTCGACGTCTACCTTGAGCGCTTCCGGCTTGCGCAGCATGGTGCAGATCCGCACCGACTTCGCGCCGCGGCTCTCAAGGTTCTCCTTGAGCCAGGCGAGGGTGAGACCAGAGTCGATGATGTCTTCGACAATCAGCACGTCGCGACCGGTGATGTCTGCGTCAAGGTCCTTCAGGATCTTGACGACACCACTCGACTTGGTGCTCTTGCCGTACGACGAAACTGCCATCCAGTCCATCTGCGCGTGGAACCGCAGTTCACGTGCAAGGTCGGCCATCACCATGACCGCACCCTTGAGTACGCCTACGAGCAACGGCGGCTCATCACCGTAATCTGCTTCAATTTCGCGCGCCATTTCAGCGAGGCGCTGGTGGAGCTCCGCTTCCGTATGGAGAACGGTTGTGAGATCGTCACCCAGTTGCTTTGAATCCATGCGGATATATTACTCGTCCGAGCTGGACATTTGCACGGTCACGCATGCGCCTCGAACAGCAGGTCGCCCCGCACCCGCCGTACGGTGACGCCCGATGCGTTTACTGCACCCTGACCACGCCAGTCCGTCACCAGCGCAGCAACCTGCAAGGTTTGTTCACGCGTCATGCTCGCAGCACACTGCGTTGTTGCGAATCTGCGGATGACGCGGTGTCGTACTGCGGGGAGGAGATCCGCCAGAGCAGCGACCGAAAGCGCCCGTGGGTCGGCGTTCGAGTGGGTTGCGGAGCCTGCTACTTGGAGCACGCTTTCCATTGCTTCGGCGGCGAGTGCGTCGAGCGTGTCCGCGTCTTCGCGTGCAATATCAGCAGTACGGGCAAGCGCTGCGGATACGCCGGGGCCAAGTTCCGTCTCACACACCGGCAACACCACTCTCCGAGCGCGAACCCGCGCAAACGCCGTGTCAACGTTGTGGGGGTCGTGCCACGGCGTGAGTCCGTGATCCACGCAAGAGGCAATGGTGTCTGCCCGAGTGATCTCGGCACTTTCAGCGAGTAGCGGTCGAACGATCCGCACCCCGGGCGCAAGTTCTCGCTCGAGGGGAATCCCCGCGATTGCGCGTGTGCCTGATCCGCGGGCGAGCGCTAAGAGCACCTGCTCGGCCTGGTCGTCTCGAGTGTGCGCAGTCAGCACGGTTCCTGCGCCGTGCTCGTCCGCGATCTTGGCAAGCGCGGCATAGCGGGCGGATCGCGCGGCCGCTTCCATCCCGCCCACTCCTGTGCCGCCGGGCACTTCAACCGCACGGACATCAACTTCAACACCGTATTCACGTGCCTGAGCGGCAGCATGCTCGGCAATCGCGGCAGAACCTGGCTGAAGCCCGTGGTCAATGACGGCGGCGCGGATCCGCACCCCACTCCCCCGGAATGCTGCCGAGGACGCTTCCTCTGCGCAGGCGACGAGAAGTGCGAGTGAGTCTGCCCCGCCAGACAGTCCGACAAGGATCGTTTCGCCCGTCCGTGCCTGGAGTGCAGGGCGGATCGCGGCACGGATCCGCATGCCAGCGGGTGAATGCACGAGTTGGGGCATGGTTCCTAAGGTACTCGCACGAGACGTCGGGTACGATTGGAACGCTTTTGCACATTTGCACATCACGGCGGATCACCGCCCAGACCAGTCTGAAGGAGCGCCCATGGCCGCCGGATTCGACGCAGTCATCGAGATTCCCAAGGGAAGCCGTAACAAGTACGAGGTAGATCACGAGACTGGCCGGGTATACCTCGACCGCGTGCTTTACACCGGTTTCGTGTACCCCACCGACTACGGTTTCTTTGAGGAAACCCTTGGCGAAGACGGCGATCCGCTCGACGTTCTCGTACTGCTTGACTACCCGGTATTCCCCGGTGTTGGCATCAAGGTTCGCCCCGTTGGCGTCCTCAAGATGAGCGACGAAGCTGGCGGCGACGACAAGGTCATCGCAGTTCAGGTGAAGGATCCCCGCTGGGCACACATTCAGGACGTCGCTGACATCCCTGAGTACACCCGCAAGGAGATCGAGCACTTCTTCGAGCACTACAAGGATCTTGAGCCCAACAAGTGGGTCAAGGTTGACGCGTGGGGCTCGGCAGCAGACGCTGAGAAGCTCATCGTAGAGGCGCAGGAGCGCCTGCAGGCAGAAGGCCACTAAGCCTCCGCCAGCCGAGAACCCGGAGGCATCTGTTCCTCCGGGTTCTCGGCTTTTTGTTTGGCGTTTTCAGCGCGCACTCGGCTCATCAGTCGAGCTAGCCCGTAGGATTTACGCAGTAAATTCGTGTGAAGTTCACACGAGAGAGGACCTCGCTTCTAAATGGAGATTCACGTCATCGAAGACCCGCAAGCGTTGGGCGCACTTGCAGCGTCACACGTCGTCGCGGCGATCGAACGTAACCCGCAGGCGGTCATTGGCCTCGCTACAGGTTCGACCCCACTCCCGCTGTATCGCGCGTGGGCAGCCTCCGTCGCTGAACGTGGCCTCGACGTTTCACAGGTTCGGGGTTTCGCGCTCGATGAGTACGCGGGCATCTCACCAGAGCATCCCGAAAGCTACCGCTCGGTGATCACCAACGAAGCAGTGGTTCCCATTGGACTCACTCCCGAGTTTGTGCGGGTACCGCCGTCGACGGCAACCGACGCGGATGCGGCTGAGTACGACGCTGCGATCAAGGCGGCGGGCGGCATCGACCTGCAAATCCTCGGCATCGGCCGCAACGGCCACCTCGGCTTCAACGAGCCAGGAACAACCTTCGACTCGCGCACGCACCGCATCAGTCTCACCGACGAAACTATTGCAGACAACGCGCGCTTCTTCGATTCCGTCGAAGAGGTACCCACTGAGGCGATTACGCAGGGACTGGGCACAATCCTCGACGCACGCATCGCGCTCGTCATTGCGATCGGCGAAGCGAAGGCTGCTGCCGTTGCTGCAGCGATTACCGGCGACGTGACAGAAGACATGCCCGCAAGCATTCTTCAGCGCCACCCGCACGTGATTTGGTGCCTCGACACCGCGGCTGCCTCGCAGTTGCCTGCCGAGCTCATCGGGGCGTAGCACGCCAAAGCTCGACCTCCCGCGTCCCCCTCGCCCGCCCATATATGGTGGCCTGCGAGGGGTTCGTTTTTCAAGGGAGTGAATACATGACGCGCCAGTCTTCACGACGTCAGTTGATCCGCCAGGGATTTCTCTCGGCACTCGCCGTGATTGCGTGCCTCGTTGTGCTGTGGATCGATCTTCGTACCGGGCTCTGGAGCGAGGTCGTCGTTCTCTCAGGCATCGTCGGTGGTCTCATCACGTTCCTACTCACCGCCTTCGTGCTTCGCAGTACGCTCGCGCGCGCAAACGCCCGCCGGTGGGCGCCAGTCAATCGGCTCGCGCTGACGGAGTTCCTGCACGCAATCGCGGACGAGCAACGCAGTGAACTCTCACGCGGCATCGTCGTCGCTCGTTCGCTCGAGCTCCCCACCAATGGGGGCGCGGATCACGCAAGCCATGCTGAGCTTGAGGCGTTGCGCGACCAAGCGTTGCGTGACAGGCAGGATCTCTCACGTGCGCTGAGCTCGTGGGCAGAGTTTCTTGCGACCAACAGCGATGATGATCCAGTGTTGCTCCACGTCGCGCAGATCGCCATTCAGCTCGACCTTGTGCGTGATTGCGCGATCGCACTCGAGACCTCGCCGACCGCAGTAAACACGGCGCAGCTCGAGGCCGCTATTGCCGAAAGCAACGGCCGATTTGCCGCCCTGGTTGACGAGCTCCAACGCCAGATCAAGGTCCATGATGAAGATAGTGCGGCTGGCCGATAACTCACCCGGCGCGTGCACTTTTCGGGGCTAGGCTGAAGAGACGCACGAGGTCAGGAGCAGCATGATTGTCTACTTTTCTTCAGTGAGTGGCTACACCCACCGGTTCGTTGAAAAGCTTGGAATTCCTGCGCGACGTATCCCGATCCGACCTCGCGTCGACGGCATGATCCGCCTCACTGAGCCGTCAGTGCTGATCGTCCCAACGTATGGCGCTGGTCCTGCGACCAAGGCCGTACCCAAGCAGGTCATCGAGTTTCTCAACATTAAAGAGAATCGTGATCTCGTCATTGGGGTCATCGGGGCTGGAAACACCAACTTTGGCGAGGCATTTGGCATTGCAGGAGACATCATCTCGAACAAGCTCCAGATTCCGTTGCTCTATCGATTTGAGATCTTCGGCACCATTGAGGACGTTGAGACGGTGAAGGCTGGCATACCCGAGTTCGTCGAGCGTCGCATCGCCGAACTCGGGCTCACGCCGCCATACGTCACTGCGGACTAGCTACGGAGCTGCAACCGCAGTTACGCCGCAAAGCGCTCGTTCCAGAACGCACGCAGCTGCTCGCTCTTGTGAGCGACGATCTGGTCCCATTCCTCCTGCGTGGTCGAGCTATCTGCAAAGTCTGAAGGCACCTTGAAGACCTGAAGCGGCACGTTGAATCGCTCGCACATCGCGCCGTAGGCATAGCCCTCCATGTCGCAGAGCTGCGCACCGAGACCTGAGATCGTCGCGCGCTGCACATCATCACTGACGAACTGATCGCCGGTTGCCATCGTCGTCGTGTGTTCAGCTGCAAGAATCACATCGCCGTCAGGCTCAATCGTCGGTGAGTCAAGCTCGAAGTCGTGCTGCACGAGTCCGGTCACCTGGTAGATCGTGTTGAGGTCGAGACGATCGTCCCCGTCACCAACCACACCTGCGGTGCCGAGCACGACAACGCGATCAATATTGCCCTCAGCAAGCACGTCTGCGAGCCCGACTGCCGCGTTGATCTTGCCCACACCCGTAACCAGGTGCGGCACATCAGAGAACGCAGCTGCTTCGTCGCTGTGTGCGAAGACGAGCAGGGTGTTGTGTGCTGCCATGAGGGACTCCTCTAAGTTGATGTTGACCTTCGAAATGCGCGATGCGAAAAGTAAATGCTTGACATGCATCGAATACCTGTTCTATTCTTACAGGCTAAGTCGGAGTTTGCGTTTCGCAGCTCGAATTCTTCCACAGACTTCTTCTCTTACAGAAGTCGACAACAACTCGAAATCGTTGCGCACGCGCCTCATCTTGAACTGAGATTGGTCCGCCTCCCGGGCCCACGCGCTCTCGTTCTTCACTCCAGACTTTCGACTCCACCGAGCATCCGGCTCGGTTTCGGCGAACCAACCCGTGGTGTACCCACCTGTGCTTCGTCGTAATCACACCAACCCAAATGCACAAGAAGAAAGGACTTCTCATGCACACCTTCAAGAACATTTCTGCTCAGCAGCGAATCGCTCGTACTCCGTACCATGCGCTTGATCAGGACACCAAGGCAGGAGTCGTCCAGATTCCCGCGTGGGCTGAAAAGCGATCGGTATATCGCAGCGAGGGACGCACCCTCTACATTGTAGAAACTGCTGACCTCGATGAGGCACGCTCAGACCTTGCGACGATTTCTCGCGCTGGCTGGGACGTTGACGTTGAGCCCCTTGGCGAGGGCGCACGCATCTCGCTGACTCGACGCGACCTCGCGATCGCTGCCTAACCGATCAGACGTTCACGCGCCGATCTGGCGCGCTCAAGCACCTCATGCTTATCCAGTGTGAGGTGCTTTCCATTTTCATAGAGGTGCCGACCGCCCACCCAGACTTCACGTACGTCCGCTCCCGTTGCTCCGTAGCCAAGAAATGCGAGCGCCTCCGCTGCCCGAATCGGCGCGGCTGCGGTGCCACCAAAATCGACCGCAATGACATCCGCGAGCTTGCCTGCCTCGAGTACTCCAGCCTCTGGGAATCCAATGGCGGCGGATCCCCCAGCTGTTGCCGCGTGCAAGACCTGTGAGGCAGTCACCGTGACACCGGGTTCCCGACGAGGGAGCAACGCAGCAAGTTTGATCTCTTCGAACAGGTCGAGTGAGTTATTACTCGCCACCGAATCGGTCCCGAGAGCGACTTCAACGCCAGCAGAGAGCATTCCAGCAAAGGGCGCAATTCCGCAGCCGAGTTTGAGGTTCGAGACCGGGTTATGACTCACAGACACCCCGGCCTCCGCGAGCACCGTCGGTTCATCAGCCGCGAGCTGTACGCAGTGCGCGGCGTGCACCTCAGCGTCGAAAAAGCCGAGGTCAGCAAGGAAGCCAACTGGCGTCGCATCATATTTCGCGCGAATCGTCTCGACTTCGGCAGCCGACTCAGCGATGTGCGTGTGCACGGGAATGCCGTGGCGGAGCGCAAGGTCACGCACTTCTCGAAGAAACTCTGGGGTGCATGAGTAGGGCGCGTGCGGGCCAAAGCCGACACGGACCTGCGGATCCGCCGCATACTGTGCAGCAAGGTCGACCGTCGCTGCAAGCAATTCACGGCCCGTCGCCGGTGTCACCGCAGGGAATGGTGCATGGTCAAACGCTGTCACGGCCAGCGAGGCAAAAACGCGCATGCCTGCCGTGCGCACGCGGTCGATGAGTGCGGCGTCCCACGCATACAGGTCAGCGAATGCGGTCGTGCCCGTCTCAATCATTTCAAGCATGGCAAGATCGAGCCCGGTCGCGATGTCGTCAGGTGTCAGCTGCTGCTCTGCAGCCTGTACTGCTGCAAGCCACGGCATGAATCCATCGTCATCCGAGATTCCGCGCATGAGCGTCATCGCCGAGTGCGTGTGCCCGTTCGTGAGACCGGGCATCAGGAGCTGCTCGTGCAGCACACGGTCCGGTTTGGAATCTGGGCGGGAAGGGCCTGCAAAAGTGATGCGTCCGTGCTCGTCCCACTCAATTTCTGCGTCAGCAATAATCCCCGCTGGTGTCAACATTGCGGCCGCGCGAATCACCGTGTGCTCAGTCATACCGCCAGGCTAGCCGGGTCAGACGAACTACGCACCCAGCCGACGCTGCCGCGTCGAGTAATCACGGAGGGCGCGCAAGAAGTCAACCTCACGCAGGTCAGGGTAGAGCGCGTCAACGAAATAGAACTCTGAGTGTGCCGCCTGCCAAATCATAAAGTCTGAGAGACGCTGCTCACCGGAGGTACGGATCACAAGGTCAGGGTCAGGCTGACCGCTCGTCCACAGGTGTTCACCGATGAGTTCAGGGGTTAGTCGCTCGCCGAGCGTATCGATCGAACCGCCAGCAGCCTCGTGCTCAGCAATCACGCTGCGCATGGCTGCCGCGATCTCACTGCGCCCGCCATATCCGACGGCGAGGTTGATGTGCAGACCCGTGCGATCTTTTGTGCGCTCTTCTGCGGCAGAGAGGGCAGCAGCGAGGCCGGACTCAAGTCCCTCACTTGCACCGACGTGCTTCACCTTCCAGCCAGGATGCTCAGACAGCAGCGTCGCAAGCTCCCCGATAATGCCAAACAGATCTTCAAGCTCGACGCTCCCGCGCCCCTTCAAGTTATCCGCAGAGAGCAAGTAGAGGGTGACCACCTCAATGCCAGACTCTTCACACCAGCCAAGAAACTCGGGGATCTTACGTGCTCCAGCACGGTGCCCAAAGGCCGCACGCTCTTGCAAGCGCAGCTTTGCCCAGCGACGATTACCGTCAACGATCACCGCGATGTGCCGAGGCACACGCGCAACGTCGATCTCGCGCCGAAGCCGCCGCTGATAGAGGCGGTAGAGCAGCCCGGTACGAGGCTGTGATGGAGTTTTCGTCACTGACAAAGTCTATCTGTCTGCGGCCTTAGCAAACTCTGTTGAGCTGAAATTTAGCTGGCGATCCTCAACACATATACCCATGCAAAACTGTTGGGAACATACACTCGACCTATGACCACTTCAGGCGCCCCACTCCAGTCAGATGACGATGCCCCTGGTGCGCCTGACAGTGCGGGCCGTCGTTTCCCCGAGCCAGACAAGCTGTCGATCCCGCTCCTCGCTGAGGAACTCGAACACACAGCGCACGCCTCTGCCGCTCTGGACGTGCATGGCCAACCCAAGCCAGCATGGCGCGGTTGGATCCACGCAGGAACATTCCCGATAGCCGTCGCAGCAGGTATCGTCCTCATCGCGCTCGCGCACGGACCAGTTGCCAAGTGGGCAGCGGTCGTGTATCTCCTTTCGAGCTCTCTGCTCTTCGGAATTTCGGCGCTCTACCACCGCATTAATTGGGAAGATTCGACGAAGCAGCTGTTCCGCCGCCTCGATCACGCGAACATCTTCTTGCTCATCGCAGGCACCTACACCCCGATCGCGCTCCTTGCGCTACCACTCAAGACCGGCATTATTCTGCTGTGCGTCATATGGGCGGGCGCGCTTCTTGGCATCGGATTCCGCGTCTTCTGGATTAACGCCCCGCGTTGGCTCTACGTCCCGCTGTATCTCGCGCTCGGTTGGGTCGCAGTGATGTACCTCGGCGATATCTACCGAGCGAGCCCAGCCGCGATGATTCTCGTTGTGGTCGGCGGCTTGCTCTATTCAGTCGGGTCGGTGGTGTATGCCCTCAAGCGCCCAAACCCCGTGCCCGGCGTCTTCGGCTTCCATGAGATCTTCCACACGCTGACCGTGCTCGCGTTCCTCTGCCATTGGACATCAGCCCTGCTGCTTGCGCTCGATCCTTTCTACCTGCGGTAGTTGTGGGCGCGGATCGCAGCAGCGACCACACGTTCAATGATGAAGTGACTACCGGCCGCCCATCACCTGGAGCACAGCGGCACCGTAGCGCTCGAGTTTCACTTCGCCAATGCCTGAGATGGCGAGCAGCCCGACGTCGTCCTGTGGCTGATGCTTCGCAAGCGCTGCGAGTGTCGCATCTCCGAACACGACATACCCTGGCACGCCCTGTTCCTGCGCTTCGCCAGCTCGCCACACACGCAACCGTTCGAAGACCTCAGTCTGTTCCGGGGTGAGTTCGGCTGCTGCCGCGGATCTTTTCCCGCTGCCGCCGGATCCACCACGTGCAGAACCGCTTGCCGCTGCGCGTGCCACCACTTCCTCGCGCATCATGACCTGGCGTTCTCCGCGCTGCACGGCGACGGCTTCCTCAGTGGGCTGCAAGACGCCCCACTCGCCGCGTGACTCGACAATGCCAACTGCGATGAGGTGGCGAACTACTCCGCGCCACTGTGCAACGGAGAGATCTTTACCGATCCCCCACGTAGAAATCTCATCTAGCTTGAGCAAACTCGTTCGTTCTGAGGCGGTACCGCGCAACACATCAATGTGCTGACCTGCGGCGAATGTCCGGCCGCGTTCCCGGTGAATACGAATGATGGTGGAGAGCAGCTTCTGGGCAGGAATCGTCGCGTCCCAGAGCTTTGGTGGATCGAGGCAGACATCACAGTTGCCGCAGTTTTCATCTGCCGCCCGGTTGCTCTCGCCGAAATAGTTCAACAGGAAACCACGTCGACACGTCACGGTCTCACACAGCGCGAGCATATGCCCGAGGTGCTGGGTTTGATTCAGTTTGGTGGCAACATCGCCGTCATTGTTCTCGATCATCTGGCGCTGCTGCACGACGTCCTGCAGGCCGTATGCCATCCAGGCTTCAGAGGGGGCGCCATCGCGACCTGCGCGACCGGTCTCTTGGTAGTAGCCCTCGATCGATTTTGGCAGGTCAATGTGTGCAACAAAGCGCACGTCTGGCTTGTCGATGCCCATGCCAAATGCAATTGTGGCCACCACGACGACGCCGTCTTCACCGAGGAATCGACGCTGCGTATTCAATCGCTGCTCTGCAGGCAGACCCGCGTGGTACGGCATCGCATCGATGCCTGCTTGGCGAAGAGCCGTCGCAGTCTGTTCGACCTTCTTCCGGCTCAGCGCGTAGACGATACCTGCGTCTCCTGCATGGTTATCACGCACGAACGAAATGAGCTGCGCACGTGCGTTCTGCTTCGAGGCGATCTGATATTTGATATTCGGACGGTCAAAGCTCGAGACGAAGTGTCTGGCGTTGCCAAGATGGAGGCGCTCGGTCAGTTCTTGGTGCGTCGCCGGAGTTGCGGTCGCTGTCAGCGCGATCCGAGGCACTTCGGGCCACACCTCAGCGAGCATGCCGAGCCGAAGATAGTCAGGGCGGAAGTCGTGGCCCCACTGTGACACACAGTGTGCCTCATCAATCGCGAAGAGCGAGATGTTGCCGCGCTGCAAGAACTCGACGGTCGCTGGAACAGCAAGCCGCTCAGGCGCCAGATAGAGGACCTCAAGCGTCCCCGCGAGAAACTGTCGTTCAACGTCGGCCCGCTCTTCTGGAGACATCGCCGAATTCAGTGCGCCTGCGTTTACCCCCGCTAGCCGGAGCGCCATAACCTGGTCGTGCATGAGCGCGACCAGGGGCGACAAAACGACGCCGGTTCCCTCACGTACAAGCGCGGGGATCTGGTAACACAGCGATTTACCGCCGCCAGTCGGCATGAGCACGACCGCGTCACCACCACCAACAACGTGGTCAATGATCGCGGCCTGCTCGCCGCGGAACGCTTCATAGCCGAAGACGTCCCGCAGCACCGACTCCGGTGTCACCACAGGAAGCGCGCCGGATTAGGCGGTCGGGTTCGCGTCTGGCGTTGCCGAAGCTTCGCCACCTGCGAGCTCGTTGGCGATGTCTTCCCGAACCTCTGCGCGGTACTGGCTGCGGCGAATGCGACGCACGAGCAGGAAGCCGAGGACGATCACCGCTGCAGCGAACAGCGCCGTAAACAGGAAGCCCTCTACACCCGGTGAGACGGCGTTCGCGTCGAACTCAGTCTCGGTCTCAAGCGCCCAGGTGGTCAGTGCGGTGATACTCACGCGTTCTCCTCAATTCCTTGGAACAAATCAGTCTCAAACTCGCTCGTCATCACTCGTGATGCGGCAAGGCGGTAATCCTCGAACGGCCAGGCCTGGCGTTGCAGGTCGTTTGGCCAGAAGAAGAAATTGCTGTCAGGTGCAACTTGGCTCGCGTGTGCGCGAAGCGCCTCATCTCGCTTCTCAAAGAAGCGACTCACGTCGACCTTTGCTGTACCGGAATAGCCGCGCTTACTCATCCAGTCACGCAGCTCAGTGAACTGTGGCAGCAGCTCTGACTCAGGATCATTCGCTTCAAGCCAGTTGTACACGGCGTTCACACGCTCAGAGTTGAAGATCTCTTCGTAGTACATCTTCTTGATCGTCCACGGCTCGCCGGCCTCTGGGAATGACTCTGCGTCGCCCGAAAGGTCCCAAGCGATCTTGCTGATTTCGTGGCAACGAATGTGATCAGGGTGCGGGTAGCCGCCCTGCTCGTTGTACGTAATCATGACGTGCGGCTGAAAGTCACGCACGATGCCGACAAGCACCTCTGCAGAGATCTCGGTCGGCACCTTTGCGAAGCAGTTTTCAGGCAGCGGATCGCCAGCCTCTGGCAACCCAGAATCCTCGTAGCCGAGCCACGTGTGCTCAAACCCGATGATCTCTTGCGCACGCTCCATTTCTGCGCGTCGCACTCCCGCGAGGTCACGACGGCTGCGTGGATCGCGCGCGACGAGCTCGTTGAGCACATCCCCGCGTTCCCCACCGGTGCAACTCACGATCAGCACTTCTACCCCTTGTTCGAGGTAGTGCGCGTACGTTGCTGCACCCTTGCTGGACTCGTCGTCAGGGTGCGCATGCACCGCGATAAGCCTGAGCGTCATCCGCATCCCTTCCATGTCTCTCCCGGGAGAGACCGCTACGCTGGCATTTGGACTCAATTCTAGTAGGCCAAAAATTATCAAGCTGGAGGTTCCCGTGACGTCGCATGACGCCCTCGCTGATCGGTATGGCGCTGGCCGCAATAAGCGGATCGATCGCCGTGTCGGCTGGAGCATTGCAGCCATCGCAATTCTCGCGGGTCTCGCGGTCGTCTTTTTTGGCGGCTGGGAGAAAAACAACCAGATCAACATGCAAAACATCGGCATGGACATCATCGATGAGCAGACCGTTTCTGCACGTTTTTCGGTGACTGCGCCTGCCGACGTGAAAGTGGCATGTTCCGTCGAAGCGCTGAACCGCGCGAAGGCAACTGTTGGGTGGAAGGTCGTTGAGATCCCCACCGATCAGGCCACGAACCACAAGGTGTCGACCGAGCTGAAGACGACTGGCCCCGCAGTATCTGCCGCTGCGCACGAATGCTGGGCTGTCGACACTCAGTAGACGCCCCGTTGCACGCCCCAATGGGCTTGTCGATACGGCTCAGCTAAACACCGCGCATTGCAGCCGCATGGCTACTCCCCTAAAGCGGCGGGTGACCTTACAGCCCTGACGTACGGATCAGTACGTGCCCGCGCGAACCAGACATGCGTGTCCATGTTCGCGATTTGACGACGCGCAATGTCGTTTCATCACGCAGGAATCCCATGGTCTCCGCAGCAAATGCTGCTGCCGCCGGCAGACCAGGCGCAATTTCAGCGCCCCACACCGAGCGACGCACCTGCTGCACCACGGCTTCGCCGGGTGATTCTGGCAACGCGGTATTGACGCGTTCAATCCCCTGTTCCGCAACGGTCGCAAGCGACTGTGCATCGACGACGCACATCGGATCCCAACCAGCGGTTGGCGGCAATACTCCGGTCCATGCGGCCATCGCGGTCACGTCAGGAACGTCGAGGCTCAAACCGAGCATGCCCATGTGAGCAATTCTGTCGAGCAGGGCACGTCCCTGCACAACAACATCGACGACGGATTCCGGCGCTTCCTTCAGCGCGAAGGCGCGCATGACCAGCACCACCGGTGAAGAGTCAAGCAGTGTCGTCGGGGCTTGGGTGCACCCGTACACAGCGAGCACGGCATCGCGTGTGACGATCCGCACCTCGCTTTCTCCGGCTTTTTGGAGACGTTCGAGGAAAATTCGAAGATCATCACGTGTGGCGTGATCGGCAATCGCAAGCTTCATGGACATTACTCCCCACCTTATCGGCGCTCGCTGATACCCTGGTTGGAGCCCGGGCATCCATCCCCGAGCTTGCCGCGCGTCCACTGCGATATTCGCAGACCGGGCGCGCTCCCGCATTTAGCGGGCACCACTCCCCACGAAAATGGAGCCCATCACATGGCAGACACCACGCAGACCTGGCTGACCCAGGAGGCATTTGACCGACTGCAGGCAGAGCTCGACGAACTGTCGGGCCCCGGTCGCAAGGACATCGCGGCACGCATCGAAGCTGCGCGCGAAGAAGGCGATCTTAAGGAGAATGGCGGCTACCACGCCGCAAAAGATGAGCAGGGCAAGATGGAAGCTCGTATTCGCGACATCGAGGCGCTCCTCAAGACCGTCGTCGTCGGCGAGGCGCCGGAGGCGCAGGGAATTGTCGAGATCGGCACCATCATTACCGCTGAAATCTTCGGCGACAAGACCCGCTTCCTCCTTGGCAGCCGTGAGCTTGCTGACGGATCCGACCTCGACGTATTCAGCGCTGAGAGCCCTCTCGGGAAGGCAATCCTCGGCCTGAAGGTTGGCGACAAGGTCAGCTACGCCGCACCCAACGGCAACCAGATTCCAGTTCAGGTACTCGAGGTTGAGACCTACCAGGGCTAACTCCTCACGCAGTGGTGCCCCGGTGCTTGCCAGCTTGGCAAGCACCGGGGCACCACTGTTTCGGGCGAAGAGAGCTGCCTCTACGAGCGGTCGCGTTCGTCCTCGAGATACTGCACTGCAAGCACCTCGGTCACGGGACGATCATGCTGACGCGGATCAGGTGCTTCACTGCCGCCAGCGCTCACTCGCGCGTGAGACTGGCGCATGCGACGTTCAACGAGACGCGCACACGCCGACAGAATGACGCAGAGCACGATGTAGATACCGCCGATCACAAACGCCGACTGCAACAGCGGTCGCCCAGGCGAACTACTCATCAGCTTCGCGAGATACAACAGCTCTGGGTAGGTAATGATGAAGCCAAGCGCAGTGTCTTTCATCGTGACAACGAGCTGAGCCACAAGCACTGGCAGCATTGCGCGGATCGCCTGCGGCAGGAGAATCAGTCGCATCACGCCACTCTTTCGCAAGCCAATCGAATAGCCCGCCTCAGCTTGTCCCTGTGGAAGGGCTTCGACCCCGGCGCGAATGGTCTCTGCAATGACTGAGCCGTTGTAGACCATCAGCGCAAGCACAACTGCCCAGTACGGCTCCATTCGAATACCAACACTCGGTAGTCCGTAGTACAACAGCATCATCATGACGAGAACTGGGACCGCACGGCAGATTTCGGTAATCACCAGTGTTGGACGCCGAACCCATGCGTGGTCCGACAGCCGACCGATCGCGAGCACAAATCCAAAGACCATACTGAGCACGGCTGCTGCGGCGAACGCCGCAAGTGTTTTGCCAAGTGCCTGGGCAATCTGGACCCACACCGTTGTGTAGGTGAACACTTGCCACTTTGCCGCTGAAAATTGGCCCGACAGCGCAAAGCGATACACGATGGCCGCAACGATTGCGGCGACCACCACGACCGTCACCACCGCAAGTACCCGATGGCGTCGCTCGGCCTTTGGGCCAGGAACGTCGTACAGCATTGCGGTCATCGCACGATCCTCCACTTCCTTTCAAGCCGGTTCTGCATCACACTCAAGATGAACACCAGCACCACAAACACCGCTGCTACCCAAAGCAGCACTTCCATTGGGCTGCCAGGACGGTCGGCAGCATCGTTGATCGTTGCACGCAACGCGGCGAGTTCCGCGACAGAAAACCCTGCAGCGATCGTCGTGTTCTTCAGCAGCGCGATGAACACACTCATCATTGGCGGAACGACCGATCGGAAAGCCTGCGGCAGTACGACAAGCGTCATCACCTGGCCGAATGGCAGGCCAATCGCCCGCGCAGCCTCTGCCTGCCCCACCGGCACGGTTGAGATCCCCGCGCGCAGCACCTCAGCGACATAGGTCGCCGTGTAAATGCCGATCGCGAGAACACACAGCACAATCGTGCTGAGCTTTGGGAGACCAAGTGCGGGGTAACCGAGCACAAAGAAGAAAAAGACCAGCGTCAACGGCGTATTTCGAATGAGATTCACATACGCGGCCCCGACGCCACGAGCGATAGGAACCGGCGAAACACGCATTGCTCCGATGAGGCTGCCAAGAATGAGCGCGATGATGCCACCGCCGAAGAACACAATCAGGGTGTTCTTCGTGGCGGTACCCCAAAGGTCGAGGTTTCCGAAGATGACGTCCATGCGTCTTCCTCTCTCAAACAGGCTGAGTGTGGGGCGAGCCCGCCCCACACTCAGGAACGATAGGAATTCGACGTCGCCTAGTAGGCGTCGACCTTGGGCTGATCTACAACGATTCCTGAGGAGCCAAGATTGTTCTTGAAGATTGCTTTCCAGATGTCGCCACCATCAGTCAGCACCGTATTGATCCAAGTACGCAATGCATCGTCACCCTTCGGAAGGCCGACGCCATACAGCTCTTGTGTGAAGAGGCCTCCCGTGACTTTGATGTCTTCTGGGTACTGCGCTGCATAGCCGATGAGGATCGCCTGGTCAGTTGTGACAGCGTCTACCTGCCCGTTGATGAGGTCCTCGACACACGCTGAGTACAGGTCATATTCCTGCGTCTTGATTCCGGGGAAGTTTGCCTTGATGTTCTGAATCGGGGTCGAACCAGTTGCAGAACAGACAGTCTTGCCGTCAAGCTCTTCGATCGTGGTGACCTCTGGCGCATCCTGTGCAACGAGCAGGCCCTGGCCGGTCTCAAAGTACGGCCCAGCAAAGTCGATGTCTTGCTTGCGCTTGTCATTTATCGAGTACGTGCCGACGTAGTAATCGATGTCACCGTTTTTAATTGCCTGTTCACGGTTCACCGAAGCGATCGCTTTGAAAGTGATCTGTTCTTCGTCGAAGCCGAGCGAAGCTGCGATCCAACGCGCGGTATCAACGTCGAAGCCCGTGCGTGCTTGCGTGGTGACATCGAGGTACCCGAGGCCAGGCTGATCTTCCTTCACACCGACGATGACGCCACCACGTTCCACCATCGCGTCATACGTTGGGCTGCCTTCGAGTGATACGTCAGTTGCCACCTCCCATGGAGTGCTGGTGGCGCCTGCGCCATCTGTTGCTGAATCCGTCGACGAGTCACCTGGAGAGCCGCTCGCGCAGCCGGTGAGTGCGAGAGCGGCCACAATGCCGAGCCCCGCAATGAGACGTGTACGTCGCATGGTGTCTTCCTTTCATTGTGTGCGCGCCGAGAGACGGCCACGCACGTGACTTAGTGGGTGATGAGTTTGGACAAGAAGTCTTTTGCGCGCTCGCTCTGCGGGTGCAGGAAGAACTCGTCAGGAGTCGCCTGCTCGATAATGCGGCCGTCAGCCATGAACACCACGCGATCCGCCGCTTTGCGCGCGAACCCCATCTCATGGGTGACGACGATCATCGTCATTCCTTGCTGCGCGAGCTGCACCATGACGTCGAGCACCTCAGTGATCATCTCTGGATCAAGGGCAGACGTTGGCTCGTCAAAAAGCATGACCTTCGGTTGCATCGCGAGCGCCCGAGCGATGGCCACGCGCTGCTGCTGACCACCAGACAGCTGTGCTGGCAGTTTCGCTGACTGCTTGTCGACGCCAACACGGGCGAGCAGTTCCATCGCCTCGCGCTCAGCATCTGCCGGTTTCATTCCTCGGACGCGGATCGGACCGAGCGTCACATTTTCGAGAATCGTGAGGTGCGCGAACAGATTGAAGGATTGGAACACCATGCCAACATCTGCACGCAACTGTGCAAGTCCGCGCCCCTCCGCGGGGAGCTCCGTACCGTCGATGCGGATCGCACCGCTCGTAATCGTTTCAAGCCGGTTAATCGTGCGGCACAGCGTTGACTTGCCAGAGCCGGATGGCCCAACGATCACCACGACTTCGCCAGCATTCACCGACAGATTGACATCAGTCAATGCTTGAAACTCGCCATAGTGCTTTTGCACGTTCTCTACGACGACAAGCGGTTCGTTCGCGCTCATCTTGCCTCCACCGTTGGATTCGTTCGTCCGAAGCGAGTGCGCTGGGACGTTGGTCATTCGACGGTTCAACGCAGAGGCATCGCGAGACATGTATCGATCTCGCGGTATCAGGGGGTCGATCGCTTCATCGTTGAACCGGTCAGATCATCACGTTAGAGGTGGATGTTGCTCGGGTTCAGCCACTTGAGCTGATCTTGAGGAAGCGCTTGAGCATTACTTGAGGTTTGTGCTCATTTGGGTGAAGTTGGCAGCCAGTTTGCCGCTTGCGTGGCTTGCTAGTGACGCTGAGATCTGTAGTACTCCGCTGCACCAGGATGCAACGGCAGCTGGCCAGTAAAGATTGCTTCGCGTATGTCGAGCAGCGCTGCGGCAGGCACCTGCCGAGCAATCGCAGCACGCCCAGCAAACAGGCTGTTCGCGACCTCGCGGATCTCACCTCGGTCAGCATCGGCCGCCGTGACCAGGTAGTTCGGGATTGTCATGGTTCGAGTCCCGTCGTCGATGCCGTACGTGCCACGTGGCAGTTCGGATAGGCCATAGACGTCAGCATGATCCGCATTGAGCTGATCAAGGATGTCAGGTGTCACAGGAAGGATGCGGATCGGAAATGCCTCCGCCAGTTCAGATACGCCGGGCGTAGGAATCGCACCAACCCAGAAAAACGCATCGATCTCTTCGCTTTGCAACGCCTTCGCAGCTTGTTGTGTGCCAAGGGTCACCCAATCGCTGACATCATCGCTACTCAGGCCATCTCCCGCTCGAATACCAGCGGCTTCGAGAATTCGGTGTGCAATGACCTGCACGCCAGATCCGGGCGAGCCAAGCGAAATTCTGGCATCTGCAAGGTCAGAAATTGACACAAACTCCGAGTCCCTCGCAACCACGATGTGGACGTACTCGTCATACAGTCGGGACACCGCTGCGAGCTCAAGCTGCTCAGAAAAGTCGCCCGCTCCCGTCAGCGCATCTGCGACGGTGTCACCTTGTGCGAAGCCAAGCAGCGCCTCTCCACTCCCGATACGCTGCAGATTCTCTACCGACCCGTCTGTCTGGACAACCGTTGCCTCACGGCCAGTGTTCGCCGAAAGCTCGGTTGCCAGCATGCTGCCGTAGGCGTGATACACCCCGCCAGGGTTACCACCAGCGATCACCACAGGGTCGTGTTGCTGATTACAGGAAGTCAGCATGAACATCCCGATGAGCGCGAGGACGGTCGATAGGATTCTGCGCGAACGCCCGGTGTTCATACCAAATCACCCACTGCAGTGAATCGAAGTTCCACGTGCAACCCACCACCCTCTGGTGATTCCAAGAGCAGTTGCCCATTGGTGCTTTCAAGGAGTTGGGTCGCAATCGACAGCCCGAGACCAGATCCCGCAACGTTCTGGTCTCGGGTGTTACGCCAGAATCTCCCCTTTGCTCGCTCAAGGTCTGACGTTGCGAGACCTGGTCCGCTATCGCAAACGATGATCCGCGCCCCGTCAACAGTCTTTTCAGCGCTCACCTCGATTCGACCGCCCCTTGGTGAAAACTTCACTGCGTTATCGAGTACAGCGTCAAGCGCGCTTTCAATCGCAGTGCGATCACCAACGAGCATGAGTCCCGGTTCAGACTGCACCATCACTCGAATGTATTTTTGGCGCGCGACTTCCCGCCACGCCAGCGCGCGACCGCGGGCAATTTCACCAAGATCCACGGTGAGACAAGCAACTTCTTTTTGGTTCGACCTGGCAAGACGCAGGAGAGTGTCGAGGATCTGCGTCATCCGCTTGCCATCATCTCTTGTCTTTTCGATGTCGTCTGCCCACTCCTCGCCAAGCCCAGTTGCCAGTACTTCGACGCGCATGAGCAGTGCGCCAAGCGGATTCCGTAGTTCGTGCGATGCGTTGAGCACGAACTCCTGCTGCCGGGTCACAACCTGGTCAATCTCGGCCGCCATCGTATTGAAAAGTCGAATCTGAGATTGTAATTCCGGCGGTCCCGTTGTGTCGACGATGCGTGCCTCCATCTCTCCTCGGGCGAAGGCTTGCATGGCATCATCGACTCTCCGCAGCGGAGCCAACACCCACGTCGAGAGCCTGAGAATCACCAGGGTCGCAAGCCCAACGATGAGAACTGAGACCCCACCGAGCAGCAACCACTGACCCCAAATATTACGACTCGTCTGTTCGACGCTCACGCCGATGTACACGGCGCCGGTGACGAACCCGTCTTTCACAATCGGTTCGACGATCGTCGCTGGCTGCTGGGACCAGGGCAACACACCTGTCGCCACTTCCCCACGCCTTCCCGAGAGCGCAAGCGTCACGGCAGGCCGAATGGCCTCAGTCGTTGCAACGTCCCAGGAGTCCGTAGCTGCCCAGACCTCACCGGCACGGTCAAACACCGCAATCTCTGCGCCGTACAGTTCTCCGTATCGTTCCATGTCAGACGCAATACCGGTTGGATTGTTGTCGGTGAGTGCCTGCCGTGCAACCGACAAGAAATAGTGCGCATCGCCGAGTTGCTGGTTCGAAAGCCGTTGTTCCGCAGTACGTGCGAGGCTCCAGGCGTACGCCCCGCCGAGCACCATGATCACCACGATGAAGGGCGTGAGGAACGCGATGACAAACCGCTTTCGCATCTCTCAGCTCACTGCGAGTCGATACCCGAGCCCGCGCACGGTTTCAATGAGCGAATTGGGATCGAGTTTGCGGCGGATCGACCCAACGTGCACCTCGAGCGACCGGTTGAAGCCTGACCAGTCTGTGCCCCACACCTCTCGAATGATGCGGTCCCGTGGTACCGGGACTCCCGGGTATCGTGCGAGCACCTCAAGAATCTCAAACTCCTTTGGCGTGAGTTCAATCGCGGTTGAGGCCACCGTTGCATAGCGATTCGTGATGTCAATGTAGACGTCCTGCGCGTCAATCACGAGGCGAGGTTCGCCGAGGCCAGGCACCGTACGAGAGCGTCGGGTCACCGCCTCAATTCGAGCGACGAGTTCACGCACGTCGTATGGCTTCACCACGAAGTCATCTGCCCCAGCGTGCAAACCTCGAATGCGTTCTTCCACTTGGCTTCGGGCAGTTGCGATAATAATCGGCACGCCAGAAAAGGCGCGGATCCGCCGACACACATCAATTCCATCAATATCTGGCAGACCAAGATCCAGAATCACCGCTTCGGTCTCAGGAACGACAGCGTCAATCGCAGCTGCGCCGTCTGTTGCTCGGTGCACGCTATACCCAGACCTCGCCAGAAACGCGCTCAACGCATCTGAAACCCGTTCGTCATCTTCGACAACCAGAATCTCCACCGGAAGTACACCTCTCTGTTGTGCCCCCTTAACCCACCACCTTAGGGGGTGAAATCGGACGCATCAAAAGATGTGGTGTGCAACTTGTGGTTCTTCCACACATAGCGACACGCACGACACAGAGTTGAAGGCGCCCTCCCAACAAGACTGTTGGAAGGGCGCCTTCAGGTGTGCAAATACCTGCGAACGTCAGTAGCGTTCACCGACTCTAACTGAGTAGCCCTCTGCACGAAGTGCCTCGACCACCTCGGCACCGTGATCAGAACCCCGCGTCTCAATATGAAGTTCAAGCTCGACTTCACTGATAGGAAGTTCAGTCGCATGTCGGGTGTGCAAGACCTCAACGACATTCGCATTGTGCTCTGCAACGATCGTCGCTGTGCGCACCAACTGGCCAGGAACATCAGGAAGCAGGATGCGCAGCTTCAGGTAGCGTTTCGACGCAGCAAGACCATGACCGATCACGCGCTGCAGCAGCAGCGGGTCAATGTTGCCACCGGAGAGGATCGTCGCGGTCTTACCCGTGACCTTGATCTTTCCAGCGAGCATCGCAGCCACACCCGCTGCACCCGCAGGCTCAACAACGAGCTTTGTGCGCTCGATGAGCATGACGATCGCCCGAGCAATATCATCGTCGCTCACTGTGACCACTTCATCAACGTAGTCGCGGATCAGTCCGAAGTTCAACGAGCCGGGACGCGCGACGGCAATGCCATCGGCGATTGTCGGACGAGTTTCGATTGTGACAGGCTCACCAGCTTTAAGCGACACCGGGTAGGGTGCGGCGTTCTCAGCTTGTACGCCAATGACGCGCATCTGACGACCATGTTCAGCAGCCCACTTCTTCGCAGCAACAGCGATGCCAGCGATTAGACCGCCACCACCAATCGGCACGACGATGTTTTCGATCTCAGGCTCAAGCTCAAGCATCTCGAGCGCAACGGTCCCCTGCCCCTCGACAACCGCGGGGTCATCGAACGGTGGAATGAAGATTGCGCCCTGCTTCTTGACGAAGGCCTGCGCCGCGGCATTCGTCGCGTCAAAGGTTTGACCGACGAGTTCGACATTTGCGCCGTACCCACGGGTCGCCTGAAGTTTGGGCAGTGCAACGCCAAGTGGCATGAAGATCGTTGCGGTGATACCGAGTTCACGCGCGGCGTAAGCGACGCCCTGTGCATGATTGCCCGCAGATGCTGCAACGACGCCACGTGCCCGCTCCTCAGCGGTGAGCTGCGAGAGTCGGTTGTATGCACCGCGAAGCTTGTATGCACCAGTGCGCTGAAGATTCTCACACTTCAAGAACACGTTGGGTACATCGAGCAGCTCAGCGAGATACCGCGAAGACTCAAGCGGGGTCTTGCGGGTCACCTGGTGCACAACACCGAGCGTCCGCTCAAAGTCAGCGAGTTCGGGTGAGCCGTTCTGCCAGGTCATGCGTTTCCTCCTCTGCGCGTGATCCGCGCAATGTATTTCGCTCGAGATTTTGCTTCGTGTTTGACGTGGTCTCTTCGATGAAACTCAGCCGCCGGGTCTATATTTGGGTCCCATTTCTTCTGCACGAGCGTGTTCACGATTGCGTTCGCTGATGCGGCGAGCGGTACAGCAAACAAGGCGCCAGGAATGCCAGCGAGCAATGCACCAGCCGAGACCGCAAGCACGACCCCGAGCGGGTGAACGCGCACGGCGCTACCCATGACGAGCGGCTGCAAAACGTGCCCCTCGATCTGGTTCACGAGAATGACCACACCGAGCATCAGCAGGGCGTTGACTGGCCCGTTGTAGACGAGCGCGATGAACGCAGCAAGCATGCCAGTGGTGATTGCGCCAAGGAACGGAATGAACGAGCCCAGGAACACCAAGATGGCAATAGGAATCGGCAGCGGAACCCCAAGAATTGCAGCACCAATGCCAATGCCGAACGCATCGACGAAGGCGACGAAGATCTGAACGCGAACGTACTGGCCAACCGACAGCCAACCAGCGCGGCCCGCAGCGTCGACAGGCGAATGCGCCTTCGCTGGCAGGAAGCCGACAACCCAGATCCAGATTCGGCGACCATCAATGAGCAAGAAGATCAGCGTGAAGAACGTGAGCAACGCACCCGTGATGAGCTGACCAGCAGAGACGGCAACACCCATGGCACCGCTCCAGATTTCACCCTGGTATTTGCCGAGACTCGAAACGAACTCTTGCAGCCAGCCCTTCATCTGATCGACGGGAAGGCCCCAGCTGTTCTGTTCAACCCAGTGCAGAGACTCCAGCCACACCTGCTCAGAGCGAGTGACGAGATCGTCAAGACCGTTTCGGAGCTGCGACACGATGAGCGTCACGAGCACCCAGAGCGTCGCAAACAGCAGCACGAGTGAAGAAATCACGCCTGACCAGCGTGGCAAACCACGTCGCTCGAACCAGCTGACAATAGGCATCAGCAGTGCAGTGAGCAAAATCGCAATCAGCACAGGCACGACAATAATGCGCACCTGCACAATGCCCCAGAGCAGCGCTGCTGAGGCAATGACAATAATGATCAGTCGCCACGACCAGGCCGCGGCAACACGAATACCGAGCGGTAATTCATATGCCGCGTTTCGCTGGTCCACCGGTTCTACCGGGGATTCACCACGTTGTTCTTCCACAGGAATCAGTCTAGTGAGGTGCGCTTCCTACTGGTGCATGTAATTCACAGTATGGATACGAGGCAACACAATGCAAAAGGGCGGATCAGCTTTCGCCGATCCGCCCGTAAAACAGTGCGATTAACCGTGCAGTGCAGGGACGATCAAGTAGATGCCAATAAGCACGGCAACGCCAGAGAGGCCGAAGCAAACGTATGCTCCTGCGGTTGCCCATGCAGGGCGCCCGTCCTCTTCGAGGTCGTCGTCCTCAGCATCACGTGAGGGGCCGTTGGGTGCTGTCGAGCCGTCAGCAAGACGCGGGGCCGGCTTCGGTGTCGCAAGGAACCGAATACCGAGCGAGTACAGGGCAACGACGAAGACCGACGCGAAGAGCGCTGCGCCGAAGACCTGAACGAATGCGATCCAGTCAATGATCATTTGTCGCCATCCTTCTTCTGCGTCTTCTCTGCTGCAGCGGCTGCCTTCTCGGCCTCACGTGCGGCCTTCTCAGCTTCGCGGACGGCCTTGTCAGAACGCACTGCGCTCTGCGCCACAGGAGTGAGTGGAGGAATAGTGCCGGTCTTCGTGCGAACACGCTTGACCTTGCTCTTACGAATACGAACCGCGTGTCCTGCCTCAGCAACATCGGCAATTGCGTTCGATGCCGTGACGGCGTTACGACGTGAGCGGAAGAAGATGAAACCAATAACGAACGCACCACCGACCGCATCAATGATGATGCCGACCATGCCAAGGTGCGCGATAAATGCTGCAATCGCACCGACAATACCGGCCGCCGGAAGGGTAAAGAGCCAACCCGAGGCGATACGGCCAACGGTGCGCCAACGAACGGTCGATCCACGTCGGCCGAGACCGGAGCCAATGACCGATCCCGAAGCGACCTGCGTCGTCGAAAGCGCAAAACCAAGATGGCTTGACGCAAGAATGGTCGCTGCGGTGCTGACCTCAGCTGCGAAGCCCTGTGCCGGCTTGACGTCGGTCAGGCCTGAACCCATCGTGCGGATGATTCGCCAGCCACCTGAGTAGGTGCCAATTGCAATTGCAAGAGCACAGGTAATAACGACCCACAGGTGCGGCCCGGTATCAGGGGCCTGCATCTTGGCGGCGACCAAGGTCAGGGTAATCACGCCCATGGTCTTCTGCGCATCGTTCGTACCGTGGGCAAGTGCGATCAGCGACGAAGAAACGATCTGTGCGTAACGGAATCGACCACGGCCATCTTTCTTGCCGTCGTGTCGACGCGTGATCGCATACGCAACCTTCGTTGCCGTGAACGCCACGATGCCCGCAGTGAGCGGTGCGATGAGAGCGGGGAGGAGGATCTTCGAGACCAATCCGCCGCCGTTGATAGCACCAAAACCGGCACCGACAACCGCTGCGCCGATCAGTCCGCCGAAGAGCGCGTGCGATGAGCTCGAAGGCAAGCCGTAGAGCCACGTCACCAGGTTCCAAACAACGGCACCAATGAGGCCCGCGAAGATCATTTCTGGCGTGATGAGCACGCCACCTTCGCCTTCATTGATGAGACCGTTTGAAATCGTCTTCGCCACCTCCGTTGAGAGGAATGCGCCGACAAGATTCAGAATGGCCGCCAAAGCGACTGCGGTCTTTGGCTTCAGTGCACCGGTTGCGATGGGCGTCGCCATCGCGTTCGCGGTGTCATGGAAGCCGTTCGTGAAGTCGAAGAAAAGCGCTAGCACGATGACTAGCAAGACGACGATCGTGAGTTCCACCGGTCTCTTTTCGTTTGCATGTAATGCGAATGTCGACGCGCGAGAAACCAACCGCGAGTGGCCGTCCAGTCATACGCTCGTCACTTAATGTTTCCACCTCAGTAACCAGAGGTCAAGCTGAGCGCGCACGTCAAGAGATATGGATTTTCCAGGCGTTCTCAGCCAGAAAATCATAAACTGGGAATTGGCTTGAAACGCCCTGAAAGGAGCACCTCATGAGTGCAGCTGAAATTGCCGATTTCACCCCAGAAAGCGGCGCAATCACTATGTTCTCGACCAGCTGGTGCAGCTATTGCAAGCGTCTGAAGACCATGCTTGACAAAACTGGCATCGCCTACGAGATCGTTGACATTGAGAACACTCCAGGTACTGAAGAACTCGTGAAGTCAGTCAACGGTGGCAACGCAGTCGTTCCGACCGTGGTGTTCCCTGACGGAACTACCGCGACGAACCCGTCGCTCCAGGACGTCCAGGCACGCCTGGGCGCCTAGACGCTCCATACTGTGGTGCTGCGTAGCGCCACAAGGTCAAGAGGGCGGATCTGCTTGCGCGGATCCGCCCCCACTCATTTTCTGCGCTATCCGAAGTTCGTCCGCACCGCAGCGTAACGCTCTTCAGGTACGCGCTTGAGCTTTCCCGCAATCTCCATAATGGGGACTGCCACGATCTCGTCGCCACGCAATGCCATGAGGTTGCCCCATTCGCCCCGAGCAATTGCATCAGCCCCGGCGATACCAGTCCGAGTTGCAAGCACCCGGTCGAATGCAGAAGGCGAGCCACCCCGTTGCAGGTGGCCCAAAACTGTTGCGCGCGTCTCAATACCCGTGCATGCTTCGATGCGCTGGGCAAGCTGGTCGCCGATGCCGTGCGCGCCGCCACGCAGTTCCGCTGGCTCCTCACCTGCGAAGTCGAACCCCTCTGCGACGACAACAAGCGCTGATCGGTCACGATCAGCAACGTGGGTCACCCACTCACATACCTGGTCAAGTGATTCAGGTTGTTCTGGAATGAGCATGACGTGAGCACCACCTGCGATACCAGCGTGCAGCGCGATCCACCCCGCGTCTCGGCCCATCACTTCGAGCACCATGCACCGGTTGTGCGACTCTCCAGTCGTGCGAAGTCGATCGATAGCCTCGGTCGCGATGCCTACCGCGGTGTCGAAACCAAAGGTGTAATCCGTGCCAGCAAGGTCATTGTCGATGGTCTTTGGCAGTCCGAGCACGTTGAAGCCTGCCCCGGCGAGCAGTCCTGCCACCCGTTGAGTCCCGTCACCACCAATGAGAATCATGCCATCAAGGCCGTAATCGGCCATCTTGCTTCGCAAGCCTGCGAATTCTTCTTCCGTCCCATTTTTCGTAGGGAATGGAGACCACCGGCTCGTGCCAATAAACACACCGCCGCGTGGGGAGAGCCCACGAACGGCCTGACGATTCAGCTCAACACACTCGTGTTCGTGAAAGCCGCGCCAGCCGTCAATGAAGCCGACCATCTCAAAGCCGTGTACCTCAGTACCGCGAAGCACCGCTCCACGAATTGCCGCGTTCATTCCCGGACTGTCGCCACCAGAGCACAAGACACCAATCTTCATAGCGTCAGCCTAGCCAACCAACAGTCTGGCTACCGTGTGTCGTGTGTTGTCAGTCGTGCGCGGTGAGCCGTGCCGTGACAGCCCGCAGGGACTAGTTCGCTGCGGTTGCTCGCTCGAGCACGCTCATGAGCGCGAGCAGCTGGACCGGATCGGCGTTCTCTTCTTGCGCTGGAGCCCCATCGAGTGCACGCGCCGCAAGACCGGCTTTGCCATCGATGAGTTCAGCGATCCGCGCATCAATGGTCTGCGCCGCGATGATTCGCCATGCGGTGACAGGCTCGACCTGGCCGATACGGTGCACGCGGTCGATTGCCTGAGTCTGCTCGGCATCAGTCCAGCTGAGTTCAGCAAGGACGACGTTTGAGGAAGCCTGCAGGTTGACACCAACGCCAGCCGCCGTGAGCGAGCAAACCGCGACTGCAACCTCTGGATCCTTGTTGAACGCATCGATCTGTTCCTGACGGAACGTCGCCGTCTGATCGCCGCGAATCGACACGGTCTTCAGACCCATCTCTGCGAGCTGCGCCTCGACGCGATCCATCACGTGAATATGCTTCGCGAAGAATACGACCTTGCCGACCGAGCGAGCAAGCTGTGCCGTGTAGTCGGCGGCAAGCGAGGCCTTGGCCTCACCAATGGTTCGAACCATCGAGAAGACGTTGAGGCCCTCGGCTGAAGCGTTCGCCTCTTCGAGTTCCTGGAGGCAGACCATGCGGATGATCGCTTCGTCAGAGAGCTTCTCCCCCAGCTTGCCGTTCTTCACCACAGTGAAGCGATCAAGCAGCTTACGAGCAAGCTTTGTCTCAGCGTCCCGAATACCGCGGCCGACCTCGTCATCAAGTTCGACAGGAAGATCAACGACGCGCTTCGCGGGAAGATCCGCTGCAACATCAATCTTGCGGCGACGTACGATGCCCATCGAAACGACGCTTTCGCGCGCCGCAGGGTAGAACGCCGGATCGGCGGGAGTCCAGCCGTTATTCTCCAGCTTGGCCATCAGTTCTGGGCCGGGCTTTTCAGCGTCGGTCCAACCGAGGAAGCGCCAGATTGCACGGAAGTCATCGACCTCATTGATGAGCGGGGTACCACTCAGCGCAATCGTCAACGGCTGAATGCCTGGGGTGCGTTCACGAATGCTTTCCGCAATCGACAGCACCGCCTTCGAGCGCTGCGACTGCACGTTCTTGATCATGTGCGCTTCATCAACGACCATGCCCTTGAAGCCGAAGCGTGAGATCCAGCTGAGGTGGCGGTCCAAGATGTCGTAGTTCACGACAAACACGTCTGCAAACGCGTCCATGTCGCGACCATCACCATGGATGACCGTGACCCGACGCTGCGGGGTCCAGCGCTCAACCTCGCGCGCCCAGTTCATCTTCACAACGTTCGGAACGACAACAAGAAGCGGGTACGCGTCCGCAACGGAGGCAGCAAGCACTGACTGCGCCGTCTTACCCAGACCAGGCTCATCAGCGAGCAAGAAGCTCCGGTGGCCGTCACGCACGCTCGCGAGGAACTTCGCCTGATGCTGCATGAGTTCGCGACCCTGTGGCGCGAGTCGATCAGGGGTTGGCGGATCAGGCAACGCCATGCACGCAGCCCCCTGGCCACCCTGCTCGAATGACTTCAGTAGTGGGCTCAACAACTCCCAGTTCGCAAGCCGGACAACTGGTGTCGGGCCGCGCTGTGCGTCCAAACCAGGTGCGAGGAAGGGGTTCGAGAGCATGCGGGCTTCAATGCCTGCAGGCTCGACCTGGCGTTCAGCAAGTTCGGCAGGGACAGCCTTCGCGACGACAGTCTCAACGGGAGCTGGCGCCTCTTCTGGAACATCAATGCCTGCCTGAACGAGCATCTTGCGCTTGAGCACGCGCGTTGCCTCTGGCACGTTTGCCGCCGGTTCGAGCAGCGTGATCAGGCTGGTGTCACGAGCCGCGGTCTTCGCGAGAATCGAAGCGACACCGTCAAGGCGCTTGAGCGTCTCAGCACGCTCGGCCGCGCTGACTTCTTCATCGGTCTTCACGCGTGCACGCTCTTCGCGCATGAGCAGCGCGATTGCCTGGAACTTTGCGCGGTTCTGCGGCGTCGCTTTACCCCGCTGAGCGGAAGCCTCAACTTCGCGCACTGCACGTGCGAGAAGCGGAATAATGCCCTCGTTATGTGTGTGCTTGCGACGGCCATTCGAGCGCGACGAACTCTTCGAAGCAGACTTGCGCGTACCAGCGTTGCTTGCCAATGGATCTCCTGATCGGCGGGGTGTGCTGTTGCGCGCCTAGCAACGTGAATAACACGGAGGCGCAACACCTTATCGACCGAAACCTCGGTCTACGCAGATTCTAGCACCCTGCGGGTCTGCACCACATCATCATGCATCTGTTCGAGCAGCGCGTCGAGCGAGTCGTACTTCTCCATGCCTCGCAAACGTTGCAGGAACTGCACTTCAATCGACTTTCCGTACAGGTCACCAGAGAAGTCGAGAATGAAGGCTTCTACTCGGGATTCAGCATCGGGCGTGAACGTCGGGTTGTTCCCGACCGAGATCGCGGCCTGCCTGCGTTCACCGTCGATGACGGTCCAACCCGCATAGACGCCGTCTGCCGGCACCTTGCCTTCGACGACTCCACCAAGGTTCGCCGTGGGGAACCCGAGGTCGCGGCCACGCGCGTCCCCGTGCACGACGGTGGCGCGGATCGCATAGGTTCGACCGAGCATTCGTGCAGCGGCCTCCATGTCGCCATCTCGCAACGCCTCACGAATCATCGACGAAGACACGTTCCCGACGCCAGGACAGGTCACGCCGTCAACGACCTCGACAGTGAAGCCAAACTCTTTCCCGGCCGCAATAAGCATCGCGGAGTCACCTTGCCCACGGTGTCCGAAGCGGAAGTCTGCGCCGAGAATGATGTGCTTTGCATTGAGCTGCTGCACCAAAACATTGGAGATGAACTCGTCAGCGGGGATGGCCGCAAACTCTGCAGTAAAGTCCACCATGACACAGATATCTACGCCGATATCCGCGAGAAGTTCGAGCCGCTGTTCAGGGCTCGTGAGCGCGACCGGACAGGCTTCAGGTCGCAAGAACCGCATCGGATGATCGGTGAAGGTGAGGACCGTCGATGTGAGGTTCTCCGCCTCAGCGACCTCCTGCATGCGCGCGAGAATGCTGCGATGGCCGAGGTGAATGCCGTCAAACTTGCCGACGGCTACGACCGATCCGCCACTCACCAGATCGGGCGTGACCTGATCTGCCGATGAAACCGTAAGCATGAATTACGCCTTCGCTACTGGACGCGTGCGCCACAGCCAGATGAGGCCGAGAACGGGAAGAACGAGCGGGATCCACACATAGCCAGAGCCAAATTGCGACCAGACGGAAGCGTGCGCAAAGTACTGTGGCACCGTGAAGCTGAGCGTCCCAACGACCAGCACGCCGACGAGCTCAAACGACAGTGCGATCCAGGCGATCTTGCGCCAGACTCCGTGACGCTTGATCAGCGCGATTGAAGCGACGATATAGACGACGCCAGCAAGCGCCGAAAGCGAGTACGCGACGGGCGCTTCGTCGAACTTCGAAATGATCTGGTAGACCGAACGGAACGTTGCTGCAAGCGCAAGCACAATGTATGCCGAGATGAGGACCTTGCCCAACCCACCAAGGCGCTCTGTACTTGCTGTTACTTCACCGGTGCCGGTGGTTACCTGATCGACGTTTGACACCCCAGCAGTCTAACCGAGGTACGACAGTGAAGCTGAGTACGTTAGGCGCCGATCGCCCAAATCACCCACATGCGATAGGTCATGACCGCCACCGCGAGCCCAATCACCGCAAGCACCAGATTTGCCCAACGTGTACGGTCGATCAGCGCCCAGAACCCTGCGCCAATGGGCATGATGAACGCGACGATCAGGTACATCCAGAATTCGAGTGGATCGCCAAGCGCATGATTGCCGGTCATCGGGGCAACAATCGAGATGACGATCTGCACGAGCAAGAGCACAGCGACGAGCAGCATCGCACCGAGGGTGTAGTCGTTCGGTCCAGATTTCTTCGCGGCGTAGAGCGCACACACCACTGCAGCGATCAGTGACACTGCAATCGTGACAACTGTGAACCAGAGAATCATGCTGCGTTTCCTTCGGGAACAGGGAAGTTCGTAATCACGCGGGCGCGACCGCGTTTGATTTCAATGAGTCCGACGAGACGAGGAGCCGCAGCCGGGTCGTTCGTGTCGGCATCAGGATTGATCGCAGGGCCGAGCGCTGCCACCAGCGGTGCGTCGTGTTCGGTCGTCCCGAACTCCACGCGCTTTCCATTGCCAAGATCGAGCGTTTGCTTGGCGTCCAGCTCAATGGTTGGGAAGAGCGTCGCCGCGACCTTAGCCGGGGTCAGGATCTGAGCGATCCGCCCCTCTGCCAACTCAGCGAGCGAGTTCGCGTCGGCAACGCTAAACGGACCAACTGCGGTTCGACGCAGTGCGGTGAGGTGACCGCCGATGCCAAGGTCAGCGCCGAGGTCGCGTGCGAGGGCGCGAATGTACGTGCCAGATGAGCAGTCAATGACCGCTTCGATGTCAACGACGGAGAAATCATCGGTGTTTGTGAGCTTCGGCTCACCCGCCGAAAATCGGTGGATTGTCACCGGACGCTTCTTGAGCTCGACCTGTTCACCAGCGCGCACACGGTCGTATGCGCGCACGCCATCGACCTTGATTGCGCTCACTGCGCTCGGAGCCTGCTCAATTGCGCCAGTCAGAGCCTCGATGCCGGCCTCGATCCGCGCACCGTCTGCGGCGACTGCTCGCACAGCGTCAGACTCTGCGGTCGCAAGTATCTCGCCCTCACGGTCATCGGTCACGGTCGTGATCCCGAGGCGAATCGTCGTCTCGTACGTCTTGTCAAGGCCTACGAGATGCGTAAGGAGGCGGGTGGCTGGGCCAAACCCCAGCACAAGGAGACCAGTTGCCATCGGATCGAGCGTGCCAGCGTGGCCAACCTTGCGAGTACCGAGTGCCCGTCGCGACTTGGCAACAACGTCGTGACTTGTCCATTCCCCTGCTTTGTCAACCAACAGGATGCCGCCCTGGGGATATTCCGCTGCAATACTCACCCGAACAGCCTACCCCGCTGTGAGCGTCAGCTGCGGCCCTGCACGGCACCTTGATTACACTTGGAGGGATGGCTGCGCAAGAGATGACTCAGGTGTTGAACGAGTGGTTCCGGCAGAATGCTCGCGATCTGCCGTGGCGTGACCCATCGACCTCTGCCTGGGGCATTCTTGTGTCGGAGTTTATGTCGCAGCAGACCCAGGTCGAGCGCGTGATACCACACTGGGAAGAATGGATGAGCCGCTGGCCGAAGCCATCAGACCTTGCGGCCGATGCTCCTGGCGAAGCGGTGCGCGCATGGAAACGACTCGGTTACCCCCGCCGCGCGCTCTGGCTCCACAAGGCTGCGACCCAGATCGCGACCGAGCACAATGACGTAGTGCCGCACGACGTCGATGTGTTGTTGTCCCTCACTGGTATCGGACCATACACAGCCCGCGCGGTTGCTGCTTTTGCATTTGGCGCCCCCGAACCTGTTGTCGATACCAATACGCGACGGGTGATCGCGCGCGCGGTACACGGAATTGCTGCCGCGGGCATGCCTGCGGCGCGTGACCTTGAGGACATGTCTGCGTTGCTTCCCTCAGATCATCGCGAAGCGGCAGTCTTCAACGCTGCAGCCATGGAACTCGGGGCTATCGTCTGCACCGCGCGCAAGCCAGCGTGCTCAGCATGCCCGATCGCAGAGCTGTGTGAATGGCGCGGATCCGGATTCCCCGACAATGCTCCCGTCAAACGTCCGAAGCAAGCCAAGTTCGAGGGCAGCGATCGCCAAGTGCGAGGACTCATCATGGCGGCTATGCGCGCTGCCGCAGGCCCGCTCACGCGAGAAGCAGCGATTGTGGCTGGGGTCGAAAGCGGTGCTGGTCGTGGCGGTGTTGGTTCTGGCGGTGTCGATTCTGGCGCTCGTTCCGATCAGGCCCAGCGGGCTTACGATTCACTCATTGCAGACGGACTGATTGTTGAATATGACGGGAAGGTACGGCTGCCGTAGAAGGCGAGATCGGGTTGCGTTGGGTCAGGTTGGGCCAGGTCGATGTCGCGCCGGTTTCGGGTCCGTCTCGCGCCCAAGTTGAGTGTCAACCACGTGAAAAGGCCCCTTTCTGACAAAAAGGTACGTTTCTGCCGTCAGAAACACCTAGTTTTGTTAGAAAGGGGCCGTTTCACGCATGGGAGCACGACGCTCACGCACGGGAGCGCGACATGAGAGCCAAGCTCGCGTGCACCCAGTGACGCAGCACCAGGCTCGCGCTTGAGACGCTATCTTCTAGCGCTCGTCGTCCTCGTCATCGTCGTCTGCCGCTGCAAAGAACGCATCCTCGTCGAAGCCAGCAGATTCACCTTCATCGGCATCGCGTGGCTTCTCGTATGGATCAGCCTCTCCCGCATACGAAGCGCCCTGCGCGAGCGCAGCGGCCTCTTCGTCACGGCGCTTCGCCTCAGCGAGCAGCTCGTTCATGTGCTGCGCAGTGTCAGGAAGCTCGTCGTGAATGAACTCAAGCGACGGGGTCAGGCGAGTGCCAAGCTGCTTGCCAACTTCGCTGCGAAGCATGCCAGTTGCGGCTTTCAGCGCAGCAGCTGTGTCAGCCTGTGACGAATCATCACCGAAGACGGTGTAGAAGATGCTCGCGTGCTGCAGATCTCCGGTCACTCGCACATCGGTGATCGTCACGAAACCAAGGCGCGGATCCCGCAGCCCCTTCTCCAGCCGACGCGCGATGATCTGGTGAATGCGCTCGGCAACTTTTCCGGCACGTGGATTACTCATACCTCCACTTTAGAGGATCTTGCGATTCTTGGGGTCTGGCGCTGCCCTGTTCCTGACCAAGAAAGTTCACAAAATGGCGTCAATGTGTCACATCCCTCGCGCACTTGGCTGTGATGTCATACCCTGAAAGTACATGGGCAGTCCACAGAAGGCCCAAGATTACCGAAAGCGACAGGATCATGAGTTTCCCCGAACCCCCGGTTGACCCGAACGAGCAGGCAGCAAACAACGCTGCGCAGCCGTCGACTCCGCCCGTCCCGCCTGCTGCACCGCAGCAGCCCGCGGCGCCTCAGTACGCGGCACCACAGCAGCCTGCAGCTCCGCAGTACGCGGCGCCTCAGCAGCTTCCGCTCCCCGGACCGGGCGAGCCTTTCGACGGCGCAGTCAACGCTGACGATCTCACCCGCCCGCTGTACGGCGCTTCATTCGGTGATGCAGTTCGTCGTTTCTTCAAGAACTACGTGAACTTCAGCGGACGTGCCTCACGCAGCGAGTACTGGTACGCGCAACTCTTCCTCTTCCTTGTGGGCCTCATCCCCGCGATTCTGATGTTCATTGGCTTCGCAGGAATTGCCGCAGCAGCGTTCGGCTCGGAGTACGGAAACAACGCTGCTGTCGTCGCTGGCGGTGGCACTGTCGTGCTCGCCGTTATCGGTGGCATTCTCGTTGGTCTGTTCACGCTCGCAACGATCATCCCGAGCATCGCGATTGGGTGGCGCCGTCTGCACGACGCGAACCTGCCTGGTACGCTCTGGCTCCTGAACTTGGCATCGATGATTCCGGTCGTCAACTACGTTGGCTGGCTCGCAAGCATCGCCTACCTCGTGCTGACGATCTTCCCGTCGAAGCCTGAGGGTCGCCGCTTCGTATCAACGAAGTAGCTCACACACGCGCTTCAAGGGGCTGCCCGTCGAACTCACCAGTTCGGCGGGCAGCCCCTTTTTGTGTATGTATGGGCGCGGATCTCGAAGGCTTCGCCGGACTTCCACTAGTGAGGCCATATTCGAAGTCGTCGGGCTGACACTGACGTGACGCTGGCAGCACCCAGCCGCCCGTGCCGATACGCAGGCTTGTCCACGTGGATCGTTCGACTGCGTGATGACACAGACCAGGGTCGCGAAATTGGCATGCGCAGAAGCAACGCCCCAGAAGCCCACCCCATCCACGCGCTCAAGATCACCATCAGAAACAACAGCAGAGGGCTTGGTCCGGCGTAGTGCCGGGCCAAGCCCTCTGCTGTTTCAATCGAGCCGATTCAGGGATGCGGGTCTGTGTCGATCCGCGCCCCGTATCGGGAGCTCGCGGGTATTAGCCGCGTGGCTTCTCAACCATCTCAGTGGTCTCGATTTCATCGCCTTCCTGGATGTCGTTGAACTTGCCGAGTCCGATACCGCACTCGAAGTCAACCTTCACCTCGGTGACGTCGTCCTTGAAGCGACGCAGCGACTCGATAGCGAGTCCGTCTGCGACCACGACACCCTCGCGGATGACACGTGCCTTCGCGTTACGAGTGATGACACCGCTGCGAACGATAACACCTGCGATGTTGCCGTACTTCGAGGAACGGAATACCTCGCGGATCTCTGCAACACCCGACTGGACCTCTTCGTACTCAGGCTTGAGCATGCCAGTGAGCGACGCCTCAATATCATCAAGCGCGTTGTAGATGACGTTGTAGAAGCGAACGTCGATACCCTCGCGCTGTGCACGCTCGCGTGCCTTGACGTCTGGGCGCACGTTGAAGCCGATGACGATTGCGTTGTCGATCGTTGCAAGGTCGATGTCGGACTCGGTGATCGCACCAACACCGCGGTGGAGGATACGGAGCTGAACCGACTCGTCGACCTCGATCTTCATGAGCGACTCTTCAAGTGCCTCAACAGCACCCGAAACGTCACCCTTGATGATGAGGTTGAGCGAATCAACCTTGCCGTCCTCGAGTGCCTTGGTGAAGTCCTCGAGGCTGAGGCGCTTGCGTGCCTTAGCGAGCATTGCGTTGCGCTCTGCAGCTTCACGCTTCTCAGCGATCTGGCGTGCGGTGCGGTCTTCAGCGGTAACGATGAAGTTATCGCCTGCACGGGGAACGCTCGAAAGGCCCTGAACCTGGACCGGACGTGACGGAGTCGCTTCGAGAACAGCATCGCCGTTCTCATCTGCCATGGCACGAACGCGACCGTATGCGGTACCCGCAACGATTGCATCGCCAACACGGAGAGTACCCGACTGGATCAGGACGGTAGCAACCGCACCGCGACCCTTATCCAGCTTCGCCTCAATCGCGACGCCACGTGCTGCCTTGTTCGGGTTCGCACGGAGGTCAAGACCTGCGTCTGCGGTGAGCAGAACAGCGTCGAGAAGTTCGTTGATGCCAATGTTGTTGCGCGCCGAAACGTCAACGAACATTGCGTTGCCGCCCCATTCCTCAGGAACGAGACCGAACTCGGTGAGCTGCTGGCGAACCTGGTCAGGCTTCGCGCTTTCCTTATCGATCTTGTTTACAGCGACCACAATGGGAACGCCTGCCGACTGCGCGTGGTTGAGCGCCTCAATGGTCTGCGGCATGATGCCGTCATCTGCTGCAACCACGAGGATTGCAACGTCGGTGACCTGAGCACCACGGGCACGCATAGCGGTAAACGCCTCGTGACCCGGGGTATCGATGAAGGTGAGTGCACGATCGTTGCCGTCGTGAGTGGTGTGCACCTGGTAAGCACCAATGTGCTGGGTGATGCCACCAGCCTCGCCGCCGCCGACGTCTGCACGGCGGATCGCGTCAAGCAGACGCGTCTTACCGTGGTCAACGTGGCCCATGACGGTGATAACCGGGGGACGCTTCTCAAGGACGTCATCGCCCTCTTCTTCGAGCTCAGCATCGATATCGATATCGAAGCCTTCGAGGATCTCGCGATCCTCGTCCTCGGGCGAAACAACCTGGATCTTGTAGCCCAGCTCGTCGCCAAGGATCTCGAACGTTGCCTCGTCAAGCGACTCCGTTGCCGTAGCCATCTCGCCAAGGTGGAAGAGAATCGTCACCAGGTTTGAAGCACTGGTGTTGATCTTGTCTGCGAAGTCCGAGAGCGAAGCGCCACGACGCAGGCGAATCGGAGTGGTTCCGTCGCCACGAGGTACCTGGACGCCACCAATCGACGGCGCCTGACGCATCTCGAATTCTGCGCGCTTTGCCCGCTTCGACTTACGTGCTTTGCTCTTAGAGCCGCCACGGCCGAATGCACCTGCGGTGCCAGCACCACGACCGCCACGGCCGCGACCTGCGAATCCACCACCGGGACGGGGGCCAGCAAAGCCGCCACCTGCACCTGGTGCACCGCCGGTGCCACCACCGGGACGGTTGAATCCGCCGCCGCCACCGGGACGACCTGCGCCACCGGGACGAGCTGCGCCACCGGGACGACCGGGACGACCCTGGCCGCCACCCTGGGGACGCTGTGCGGGACGTGGGATGTTGCCCGGGTTCGGACGGTTGCCACCACGCTCGCCGCCACCCTGGTTGCCCGAGAAGGCATTGTTACCGGGGCGGGGAGGACGGGGGATGCCCATACCCTGGCTCGACGCGAACGGGTTATTACCCGGACGGGGTCCAGCGGGCTTCGGGCCTGCGGGCTTCGGAGCACCGGGCTTCGGAGCACCACCCTTTGCTGCTGCTAGCTTACCAGCAGCAGGCTTTGCTTCGGGAGCCTTCGGCGCGGGTGCGCCGGGCTTTGGCGAAGAAGCCTTGGGAGCTGCTGCCTTGGGAGCGGCAGGCTTCTCAGCTGCGGGCTTTGCAGCCGCTGCCTTCGGTGCCGCCTTGGGCGCAGCAGGCTTCTCAGCCTTTTCTGCAGCGGGCTTCGCTGCAGGCTTGGGTCCGGGCTTGGGAGCGCCGGGCTTTGCTGCACCCTTGGGCGCAGCAGGCTTCTCGTCAGCAGCATCTGCTGCCGGTGCCTTTACGAGCTCTGGATGCTCGCCGACGTAAGCCGTGAGCTTACGAGCGGTGGGGGGCATGATCGTTGAAGACGGGCTCTTTACGTATTCGTTCAGTACGTTGTTCAGAACATCAACAGCAGTCTTGCTTTCGATGCCGAGCTTCTTGGCGATCTCGCTTACGCGTGGGTTTGCCACTTTTCTCCTGTCTGGGTTCACGCCCAGACAGGCGAGAACCATTATTAACGGACGGGCTTCATCGTGAGCCGTTCATTACTTATCCATCAGCGTTTTCAGCCTGTTCTCTAGGGGTGTTGTGTCTAGTTGCCCGGACACTTTCAACGCACGCACAAAAGCACGACGTTGCACTGCCTGGCTCAAGCACTTCGCGGTGGGATGTACCCATGCTCCGCGGCCGGGAAGTACTGCGCGGTCATCAGCTATGAGCTGACCCCCGTCTACTACAACCCGCAGAAGTACATCGCGCTCCGCACGAGCGCGACATCCGACGCATGTTCGAACCGCGTCCATCTTACCAGCTTCCGTAGTGCATGCATTCAGGCTCGGGAACTGGGGCTGGTCTGGGACGATGAATGCCCAGACCAGCCCGAGAACCCTGACTTTCCTGAGACCGCGCGCCTACGCGTGGCGGCCTCAGGAAAATGCGTTTTGTTAGTCGTTCATGATCGAATCTGGCTGGATGTCGATCTTCGCGCCCGTGAGCTTTGCTGCGAGTCGGGCGTTCTGGCCTTCCTTGCCGATTGCCAGCGAGAGCTGGAAATCGGGAACAAGTGCACGAACCTGCTTGAGCGATTCGTTGAGCATGAACACGTCGGTCACCTTTGCAGGCGAGAGCGCGTTTGCCACGAAGCGGGGAAGCTCGGGCGAGTAGTCAACAATGTCGATCTTCTCTTCGCCGAGCTCGCTCATGACAGCGCGCACGCGGCTGCCCATTTCACCGATGCAGGTGCCCTTTGCGTTGATGCCCGCCTGCTTCGCGCGGACAGCAACCTTCGAACGGTGACCTGCTTCACGGGCGAGTGAAACGATCTCAACGAGGCCCTCGCCAATCTCAGGAACTTCGCGCTCGAAGAGACGACGTACAAGACCCGGGTGGGTGCGCGAGACAGTGACCTGGGGGCCCTTAAGACCCTTTGAAACGCTCGTGACATACACGCGAATGCGTGAGCCATGTGCGTATTCTTCGCCTGCAATCTGCTCCTCAGGAGGGATGATTGCTTCAACCTCGCCAAGGTCAACGTGGATCATGCGAGGGTTCGGGCCCTGCTGAATCACACCAGAAAGGATCTGGCCTTCTTTGTCTTTGAACTGGCCAAGCACCGCGTCGTCAGAGAGGTCGCGGAGACGCTGATTGATAACCTGCTTTGCCGCGCTTGACGCCACTCGGCCAAACTCATCTGCGGTCACGAACGCTTCACCGATGACGTTACCGTCTGCGTCAACCTCGGGAACCTTCACCGAGATTTCGCCGCTCTTGCGGTCCAGGATCACGCGTACGTCGCGCTCGTCGGGGACGGAGAGCTTCTGGTTTTCTGCGTGACGCAGGTAAGCCTGCTGGATTGCCTGTTCGATGATCTCGACCAGCTCGTCGAAGGGAATTTCCTTCTCGCGCTCGATCTGTCGCAGAGTGACGAGTTCGATCTTCACCGTGGCCTCCTATGAAATATTCAAATGTCTATTCAGATGTTGCTCGGATGCATCACAGCATCAGAGCAGATCGTTCAGTCTACCGCACCAGGCTGCTATTGGCCTGATCACTCATCTTTTTCGCCCGTACGGGCGAGTTGCACCGCATAGGACTTGCCATCTTCAATCACAATTCCCCGTCCAGGTGGATACTCCTCCTTCGGCACGCGGCCCAGTCCAGCGAAGGGCTGTTGCATCTCGTTCTCGTCCGGTCGCAGCAGCACACCCCAGGTCGGATGCTTCACCGCTTGCGCGAGCTCCCAGATTCCGCCCGCGGATCCGCATTCAAACTCACAAATCACCAATATATTGGCGTGCTGAGCTCGTTTGGCTGCCTGGCAGAGTGCCGCGAGCGGAGCCAGCGCGGCGGTTCCTTCTGCAAGCGCGGATCGTTCAACCACGATGATTCGCCTCACACCGGCTTGGTCAGCTGCGCACCAATCTGCGAGGCTTCGCGCGGCAGTTGCGATCTCGTCGGCACCCGTAATGACTCGGTCCCATAGGAACCGACTTGCTAACCCGGGCTGTGCAAATGTAAGCAGCACGTTTTCTTGTGGTTCGCTCACATGCGCTGCCGAGGCAACAGCAGTGCATGTGAGCGCCGCTTCTGTGGCTCCGTGCCCGCTTCCACCGGCTACAACCACCAGCCCCCGCGCCGGGATCCTCGCGAGGGATAGGTCACGCACTCGCAATCCGACTCCTAACCGCTCCGTCAAGCTCGAGGCGCGCGCTGCCCACTTATGCAGGGCATCAAGCATGAGATGCACCGGAGCCTTTTGCACCGTGGCTACGGGCTTGACACCATTGGCCAGCAATTGCGCAGCTCGCCCTTGCAATTCGTCGTCAAGCTCCCGGAGGTCGGATGCCGCTGCAGGCAGGGCGAACTGGATCAGCCGGGTGTCCCCCGCTGCCAACGCACGCCCAGGTCCGGCGTCTTCAAATACATCACCCTTCACATCGACGGCCGCGTAATCGATCGCATGTGCGAGACGAAGGGTGAACTGTTGCTGCACGTGTGCAGCAAGCCGGTGCGGCATGCTTGCTGGCCGATCCGCGGTCAACACCACGTGAACCCCCACCGCACGTCCATGCATCATGATTTCGCCAAGCGCATCCATCAGCTTGGCGGTTTCACTCTCACGCTCGGCAGCTTGCCGGAACGCCGCAATCCCATCCACGAATAGGAACACCCGGGACACTGGATCCGCAGGATTTACAGCTCGATAGGCAGTGAGTGATGCCGCTCGCGCAGCGGCGAACTGACTCCCCCGCTTGGCAACGTACTCTGTGAGACGACGCAATGTCCGCTCCACCAGTTCCTCATCGTGTAGTGGCACCACTGCCCCGACCGTTGGTAATACTGCGATTGCTGCTAGCCCACCGTTGTTCGCATCGATCCCGTAGATTTCAACTGGTGTTCCGCTGTCTGCCTCGCTCAGCTCTGCGGCGAGCGCGATCAACGTTGTAGTTTTTCCCGTGCCGCTCGCCCCATAAATAACGATGTTCCCGTCAGATTCAAAGTGCGCAGCGATCGGATACTGCGCCTGCTGTGCTGGGTCATCGCACAGACCAATGACTGGCTCATCACCAGGTAGGTATTGCTGCAGCCCCGATTCAGCTTCTCTCAACTGGTGAAGCTGTTGAAGCGTCAACCGGGTGGGAAGTTCGTCAAGCCACGGACGTCTTGGTGCTGGCATCGCCTCTGCCCTGGCCGCATCGATGATGGCATCCCGAAGTCGTTCGATATCTCGTGTCTGCTGCCGACTTTTCCGTGACTGCCGTTCCTCAGGACGTATCGGCCATGGCGCTCCTTCACTCACTCCAAAGGAGCGAATGATGATCTCTGGTTTGTCATCATCGGTTGCGACCCCGCCAAGATACCCGCTCTGGAAGTGGGTCACTCGACCTGGTCCAGTCTTGACCATCGCCCGGCCGGGATTTTCTGGCGGAAAGCAGGCGGCCTCTGTTGTTCCGATCACGTCTCTGCTATCTGATTCGTCAGCCATTCGGAGCGCAATTCGTAGATTGGTATTCGCGCGGAGATTGTCGTTGATGACACCTGCCGGTCGCTGCGTCGCCATGATGAGGTGCAGTCCCAGTGATCTTCCACGTTGGGCAATATCGATCACCCCATCAACGAACTCTGGGATTTCTGCTGCTAACGCAGCAAACTCATCTATCACTATGACCAGCGCCGGCGGTGCAGCTGAGTTCCCCTCGCGTTCCAACACGGCGAGATCTTTTGCGCCATATTCGGCGAGGAGTTCTTCCCGTTTCCTCAGCTCAGCTCTGAGGGAAGTGAGGGCTCTCCGCACCAGGTGCGGGCTGAGGTCGGTCACAAGCCCCACTGTGTGCGGGAGTTCCACGCACTCAGCAAATGCTGCCCCACCTTTGTAGTCAACAAGCAGGAGGTTCAACCGCTCGGGACTCACCGTGGCGGCCAAGCTCATGATCCAGGTCTGTAGGAACTCCGACTTCCCTGCGCCAGTGGTCCCGCCGACGAGGGCATGGGGGCCGTCCGCTTTTAGATCGATGCTGACCGGCCCCGCGGAACCTTGCCCTACCGTTGCGGCGAGCGTAACGGTCTGCCCGAATCCCTGGTTGTCTCTGCATCTTCGCAAGCTCCCCGAGAGCTGCCATGCGACCTGTATCGGCGAAGGCCCGCTCAAGATATCTTGCGGAATGACAGCACTGAGGTTCACCCTGGCTGGCAATTCAGCGCTGACCCGGTCGATCTCAGAAGCGTCCACAACGGGCGCAAGCATCCGCGCAATAGTGTGCGCCTTCTGGGGTTCCGTGCGTTCTATGCCGGTGAGCACGACCACCTGGTGTTCATGCACAAAGTGGACGCGGGTTCCCTGTTCGTCTGCCGTCACAAAAGTTCGACATACGCCTGGCAGTTTGGCGGGACTGTCAGCCATCCAGACTGCATGAACGCCGACGCTGGGTCCGCGCTCTGCGATCCCGATAAGCCTCGCTCGGGCGTATCTCGGTTCACCAAGCACCAACACGATTAGTGGCTGAAATTGGCTGGATTTGGCGCCAAATGTGTTCGAACCGGCCCGGTACTCAATCAACTCTTCTACTGCGGCAATGAGAACTTGTGTTGCCTGCTCCGTCGTACCGTCCCCGAGTTCAGCTAGGGGCCAGTGCCCGAGCATAGATTCAGCTGATCGAGTGTGCGGAATCCACTTCAACCAAGACCAATCCTCTGCGATCTGTGCATCGACAAAGCTCACCACTCCAACTTCAAGCGGAGAATGCAGCGTGACGAGCTGGGTCACTAAGGACTGTGTCATTCGGCTCGCAGTCGATAACTCGCCTGCAATGCCTAAAGCTCCACATCTGGTGAGCTTTTCTACGACGGGAACTGGTCCAACTGTGCCGTACGCAGCGGCTACAGTCTTGAGCTGACCCCACGATTCTGAGGTCGCCTCGTTTCTCGTCGGCAATCTCACTTGTGTTCGACTCGGCAGTGTTGCTTCTCCGAGTCTGACGGTCAGAAACGCCTCATGCTCAGATCGTCGGCACCACAGGAGTTGGTTTCGAACGGCAACGGCATGTTCGGTCGCCTTATTCCCCGGATGTTCCTCATTTCTGGTTTCCACTTCGTCGGCTGAGAGAGCTTGTAGTTCCCGCTTCTCGATTGCAAGCTCATCAACGAACTGCTTGGTCTGCCGGAGAAATTTGCGATTGCTCGTCGACTTATTGTCGAGCCAGGTTCCCAACATCATGAGCGGAGAGAGAGCCATCATGACGAGGCTGAGAGGTGACTTTGTGAATGCGAACATCGCCCCTCCGAACAGGACGGGAGCAATCAACGCAATTGTTGGAATTCGAACAGGCTCAGGTGGCTTCGGTGCGGGAGGTAGTTCACGCTCTGAAGAGGGGAACCGCGGCTCGACTCTGGGGCAACACACATGTGCACCCGGCTCAACTCTTCGTTGCCCCTCTGAGTGCGCTCCCCAAGGTGTTATTTGTAGCTTGACCACACCGACATCAACCGTGACAGCAGCGTCCACGGGGAAGACGTCGACCTGCCTGTTTGAGATGAAAAGGCCATTGGCAGAGCCGAGGTCGCGAAGCTCAATATGCCCTGTGTCGCGCACTTCCAGTAGGGCGTGCCTTCGCGAGACGCTGTGGTCGAGCAGACGGATCCGGTTTCCTGAATCACGCCCAATCGTGTTCGTCCCTGGTACAAGACTGAACTTCGCACCGTGTTGCTCACCGCAGAGCACCTCAATTTCCCCGACAGGCTGAATCTCTCTCACTGCGTCCGGCTGGACAGCTTGTTCCAGGACCGGTCGTATCGTCGCCCCCATTACGTTGCTTGCACGGCCTATGAGGGAGTGTGGATCACAGATCCACTCCCGTGCTTGCCCAGCCACACGCACACTCAGGGTCAACGGAGCAGCTCCGTAAAGTGCGATCTTTTCCAGCTCAGGATTCCCGGTCACGCCGGCTCGCACCAGTGCAGAAGCGACATCCGAGACCGTACTTGTCGCCACACATTCAATGCTGACGTCGCGTGGTGAGCCGTCAGGCATCACCGTGGTCACGTGGAGTTTCACTGGTTCGTACTCCAGCTCGCGGCGACGGTGCTCATGTCCGCATGCCTTGCCACCACTCGGCATCCATCACGCTTGGCTGTCTGTCGAGGCCCTTGAGATTCAGCATCGAATGGGCTGAGGAACAAGGTGATTCCACCGTCGCAAAAAGTGACTCTTCGCTAACGTGAATGGTGATGGTTGCCTCTCCGTTTACTGTGGCTTCGTACTCCCACTCACCTGGCGTTGGCTCGTCATAGAACACGACGAGCCAGCTATCTGCATCAAGGTACGCGAACATGCGTTCCGCGGATTCTACGTAGTCAACGTCAGTCCCAGTCAATGTGAGTTTCTCGTGGAGACGGTTTCTGCTCTCACGCTCGTTATCACGCACTTCACACGCAACTGGGCGAAGCGCATCAAGCGCAAGCAGTCTGTTCTCGGGCTCTCCGTCCCAAGCAACATCACCGTTTGGGGAAGTCACGGTCCACCCAGTACCAACGCCGGTGGCCGAAACCAATTGATCATAGGTGAGGCCCATCCAGCGTCTGAGATCCACGAGTTCGGAGTCGGTAGGCCAACGAGAGTCTTTGGCTTCTGTGCTGACGCTACAGCCGGTGATCATCAGCGCGCTCGCGCACATGAGGACGGTCAGCGCGGATCTCCAAGCTTTAGATCGATTCGTCATCGCTTCGTTTCTTCGTCGAGATCGAGTTCTTCTTGTGGTTCAGCTGGATCCCTCTGCATCGGGCTCCAAACAGCACGTTCTTCCTTGGTAGCGGGGAGTCTTCGAAATTCCTCCAAGACTGGCTCCAAGACACTCGGCACAGTATCCCGGTCGATGCCGCCGTAGTGCACTGGCCTGGACGAACAGGGGGCGTCAATAATCAGCGAGAGGCCATAGGGGAAGGCGCTCAGAATCACTCGTGCCCGGTCAGTTCTAGATGCACGCACGCTCCAGTCATCAGCCTCAGTTTCCGGTGAAAGGTGCACGTCCCAGCCGTCACTCGATAACAGCGCTGCAACCCGCAATGCCACAACAGGTGCCCCGTTTCCGCTATCGCTGTTTTTTAGGACCACACGTGATTGGTTCCCATCAATGTCATCCGGGGTTTCATTACGGCAATATCCGACCCCTAAGCCGTTGAGTAGCCGAGCGCGTGCCTCACGTTCGTCGGACCACTCCATGACGGAGGAACCTTCATAGTTCTTCCACGAGGCTGAGGTTCCACTTGCGTTGATCACAGCATCGAGTTGCGCCCCGATCCACCGTCGCGATTCGACCGTGGTCGCTCCACTCCGCCAAATCGAAATGTCCTCCGAGTACGTGCACCCCGTGAGGAGCAGAGCAAGAATGCTGAAGATCGAGATGCCTCTGTATTGCTTGAGTTTCAAATTGCATTCCCTTCGTTCATCTTTTGCCGATAGATTCGCTAAATCCATCGAACGTGTCTGTGCCAATTGGACGTGAAGTGATGAGCGCGAATGACTCGAGCGATTGAGTTCCAAGATCCAAATACCCATGCCCGACGGTGGCCGAACTGCCTGCGATTCTGGTTGCACCGGCCTCACCAATGACAGAGTGACCATCCGTCTCTGTAAAACCTTGCTTGTTATCGCCTTCAGCAGAGAAGATCAAAACTCCAGGCATGCTCCGCGGACCTGCGGATCCAATAACCCTTTGCGCATGATCGTCAAATGTCTTTCGGCCCGATAGCATTGCTCCTGTAGAAGCCAGCAGATCGTCATTTGCGTGCACCGCGAACACAGCGGGTTGGCCAGGTGCTCGATCCTTAACGTTGAGCGCACGAATTTCCGGGACAAACGATGTGTCGACCCCCGCACTTCCAAACGAAGTAAACGAATCCACTGGATACTTCGTGCGAGTCAGTGCAATCGCAGCGGTGTTCACGCCGTATGAGTGCGCGCCTACGTTCATGACAGGTAAGCCTGCCGTAAATGCCTTCCTCGATTCGAAAGCCCCATCGAGTTCCGCTGCAAAACGTACAGAGCCCCGCTCCGCCTTCGAGGAACTCAAGACTCCTTTGGAAGTCGCAACATCAGCAAGTTTGGGAGTGTCATACCCCAGCCAAAGCACCACCGCATGCTTCCCTGCTGCACCCAAAATTCGACTCTGGACCGTATGCACATTCTGACTGGCATCATCCCAAGTACGAATTGCGGCGGCTGCATCACTTTCCATTCCAGCAGCCAGCCAGGTAATGCGTTCGACCTGATCCAGGTCACCGTAGCTGAGAGAGGCGCATACCGTGTCTGCATAAATATTTAACGAGACAACTTGACGATCAACATCACCGATCTCAACATTGTTTTCTCTGTCCACTGCCAGTTGAATGCCTGAAAGCAGCCTTGCAACATCACTCGAGATACCGGCAGGGTTTGCCGCAATTCTTCGAAGTGTTTCTCTGTTTGCTTGGTCCCGGACCTCAAACGGCAGCCCCGGAAGGTTGCCGATGAGCAGGGATCTCTCGGTAATCAGCAGGTCCCTTTGTGCTGGCTCGAGCGCAGACCACCATCCAGCTACCTGATCTGGCGCCGGTGGTGATTCCCACCAGTCATCAGGGACACGAGTGCCGAACAGATTCTCAAACAAATGGTGTTGAATCTCAAAGTTTGCGCCCTCACTTTTCACACCCCTGATCTCTCCCGTGAGCCCAAGTGCGATTGTTCTCTTCGCGCCTACACTCGACGAGTTCCCGCTAAGCACTGACAGATGCCCGACCGGCGTATCTCGCAGCGAACTCCGCAACTTGTCTTCTGAGCTTCGCCTTCGTTCCCACAGCGCACCCCACTTTTGTGGTGCATTGAGCGCAACTTCGATGGCTTGCTTCCATTCGTTGGTGGCAGCCGTCCAGGAGTACTCGTACATGTTGCGTATGTGGGAGATCATGGCTTCTCTGGCCGCCGTGTCCATTGCATCACCGCGAGAATCGAGCAAAGGAGGTGGAAATGGTGTGGGAACCTCGTTCCAATACCGCGGCACAGCACCAACTCTGCCAATTTCGTCAGCAATCTCTGAGAGCTTCGCCTCAGCGGTGCGGATCGAGGAGAATGCCATTTCGGTGTCGATCATGACAGCACGTGCCTCACGGTGGATGACTGAGATCTCGTCAGCGTAGGAGGCTAATCCGGTCTTCGCATCATTCGCAGTAGCGACTACACGTTGTGCACCGGCTGAAAGTGTTTCCTGCAGCCGGACTCGAAGTCGATCAACGGCCTCCGATGTTTGGTGTGAAAGCCATTCTGCTGCGGAGCGCACGGCGGAGTCATACCCTGATGTGTCGCGTTCAACATCGGCAATAAACTTCCGTACCGCCTCTAGCTCTGCCGTACCGCCGCTGATGGGTGACGCACCGAGATGCTGACGGATGTTTGGAAGCACGATGCTCACTTCCCGTCACCCCGCAAAGCAAATCCCGTCGCAAGCACACCCGCAAATTCCTTGTCTAGCGAGGTCAGCTCCCCGCACAGCCCGCGAATATCGCTGTGAGTTGTCTTCGCGGCGTCAGCAAGTGCAGCACGAGCGACCTGCAAGCCAAGAAGGAATCTTGTAATTTCATGGCCAATTCCGGTTACGCCGGCCGCCAGGTCTTGGGGCCGGGCAACGTTGTTTTGCACCATGAGATTACCGCCGTAGACCAGCTTGTTTGCTGCTTCTGTTAGGTCGTTCAGCCCGATGTTGAGTAGCACCAATTCAGTACCTCCAGGTGGAAGAAATTGTCATTCACAATCACGATTGGGGTCGCCGACACCGCCGCCCACAGTTCAACGGCTTGCAGCGTCAGCGACCCCACAAAGTTGGGACTACTGAATGCGAGATGCGATCTGCGCGTCCATCTCCTGATGCGCCTGCGCAACGCTCAGAACAAACTGACGGATTTCGGTGAGCTTCTCAACGACGGTGTTCGTCGATGCGGTGTACTCGGCATAGGAGGACTCAAAGCGCTGAGACGCGCTGTCCGTAACGAACCCCGAGGACACGAGTGACTGGATCTGCTGTTGCATTTCCCTCAGCTTGCCGATGATTTCGGTCTTACCTGCATCGAGCCGACCAGCCGCAGCGTTGAGCTCATCGTAGGAGATTGTGACGTTTGCCATGGGGCGTTCCTTTCAAATGGTTTGGCAACGCCCCCGTCAGCCAAAATGGTGTCGCACCAGGGTGGTGCTTCAGCAGCTCTCTCGTGCCATCCCCGCCAGGGAGTAGTGCTGATATCCATGACGTTAGTAGAAACCAGTGCTGTCTGAAGCGGCGAACTCAAATCTGTGGATAACTGGCCTTATCTCGTGCACGCTCAGCTTTGTGCGCAGCGCAGAACAGCTCAGAGCAGCACCATTCCTGCGCGTAGCGGGGGCCAAAGGCACCGAAAACGACACTTTCTCTTCAAAATCCCAATTCTTGGCGCATGAAACTTGCCTTCTCGGGAGAAACCCTTCATTTCAAGGGCCTGGCCACAATGATCCGCCAATCTCACTCAGGCAGGGCACAAATCAACGCACGCCAACCAAGCAAACACACGCAGAAACGCAAAAGCGCGCTCACCCCGAAGGGCAAGCGCGCTCCCAAGCCAGAGACCTGGCTGAAACTACAACGTGAATGACGTATTACGCACCAAACAGTGCGGGCACGTCAGCGATAGCAACCTTTTCCTTGGTGCCAGCGGCACGATCCCAGACCTCTGCGAAACCCTCAGCTGCATCTCGTCCGATCACGACAACGCGAGGCACACCGATCAGCTCGGCATCGCCGAACTTTACGCCTGGCGAGACCTTGGGGCGGTCATCGAAGATGACCTCGATGCGAGCTGCGTCGAGCTTTTCTGCGAGCTCGGTCGCGATCTCCTGGATCGCGGGATCCTTGCCCGTTGCGACAACGTGCACGTCAAACGGAGCGATCTCGCGAGGCCAAATGAGGCCGCGGTCGTCGTGGTTGAGCTCAGCGAGGATCGCCATGATGCGGGTGACGCCGATGCCGTACGAACCCATGGTGACCGTGACAAGCTTGCCATTCTCGTCGAGCACCTTGGCGCCGAGCGCTTCTGCGTACTTACGACCGAGCTGGAAGATGTGGCCGATCTCCATACCGCGTGCAGTCTCGATGGGGCCTGAGCCGTCAGGTGCGGGATCGCCGTTGCGAACCGTTGCAACGTCTGTAACACCGTCAGCGGTGAAGTCGCGGCCTGCAACGAGGTACGCAACGTGCTTCTCAGCGATGTTTGCACCGGTCACCCAAGAGGTGCCCGAAACTACACGGGGATCAAGCAGGTAACGAACACCAGTCGAACCCTCTTCACCGAGCACAGCAGCGCCGTCGAGTGACGGGCCGATGTAGCCAGGGACGAGGCCAGGATGCTTCTTGAGATCGTCGGCCGTTGCGGGTTCAACCTCGCAGTTGGGGAAGGCGACCTCAACGCGCTTCATGTCGACATCGCGGTCACCGGGCAGGCCGATAACAACGACCTCACGATTGCCCTCGAGATCCGTCACAGCGAGCACAACGTTCTTGAGCGTGTCGGCAGCGGTCCACTCACGGCCGTCCTCACGAGCGAGCACAGCGTTGGTGTGCGCGACGAGGGTGTCGATCGTCGGGGTATTCGGCGAATCGTAGACGATCGGAGCAGGCTGACCGTCGAAGGGAATTTCTGCGGGAACCGGAGTCTGGTAGGCCTCAACGTTTGCCGCGTAGCCGCCAGCCGAGCGCACGAAGGTGTCCTCACCGATTTCGATCGGGAGCAGGAACTCTTCGCTTCGTGATCCGCCCATCGCACCGGCATCAGCCGCAACGATTGCGTAGTTCAGGTTGAGGCGGCTGAAGATGCGCTCGTACGCGTCGCGCATCTTGTCGTAGCTCGCAGCAAGGCCCTCGTCCGAGACGTCGAACGAGTATGCGTCCTTCATGGTGAACTCGCGACCGCGCAGCAGGCCTGCGCGGGGACGAGCCTCATCGCGGTACTTATCCTGAATCTGGTACAGGGTGACCGGCAGCTCCTTGTACGACGAGACGATGTCCTTCACCATCGTGGTGAAGGCTTCCTCGTGCGTGGGAGCAAGCAGGTGGTCCGCACCGTGGCGATCCTGGAGGCGGAAGAGCGCGTCACCGTACTCTTCCCAACGACCGGTTGCCTCGTACGGCTCACGCGGCAGCAGCGCAGGGAAGTGCACTTCGTGCGCACCCGCTGCGTTCATCTCCTCACGGATGATGTTCTCGAGCTTGCGACGAACACGCAAGCCCAGAGGCATCCAACCGAATACACCCGGCGACTGGCGACGAATGTATCCTGCACGGACCATGAGCTTGTGGCTGGCGACCTCTGCGTCTGCAGGGTCCTCGCGGAGGGTCTTCAGAAAGAATGAGCTGAGCCGGGTAATCACCCGTCTATCGTACCTCTCGGAACGACCCCCGCACCAAGCTACAGTGTGGGAATCGGACGCGTTTCTGCCGCGAGCCAGTGCAGCGGCACCTCAATGGCGACACGGGTGCCGCCTGCAACGTCAGCTCCCCAGACAATCGAACCGCCCAGTTCACCCTCGATCAGGGTGCGAACGATCTGCGTGCCCAGGCCGTCGCCGACCGTGCCGCCTGGCAGGCCGGTACCGGAATCGATGACCTCAACTGCGAGTCGTTCCTCGGTGCGATCCGCCTTGATGAACACTTCACCTTCACGGCCAGCGAGGCCGTGCTCGACCGCGTTGGTCACAATCTCAGTGAGCGCCAGGGCGAGCGGCGTCGCATACTCAGAGGGGAGCTCACCAAATTTGCCCATGCGCTTGAGCTGCACGGTCGTATTGTGCAGCGAGGCGACCTCAGCTGCGAGCCCGAGCACACGGTCGAAGACCACATCGAAGTCAACGATCTGTGAGAGTCCTGTCGACAGGGTGTCATGCACAACCGCAATAGCTGCAACGCGGCGCATGGCCTGGCCCAGCACCTGCTTCGCTTCTTCGCTGCGCGCACGGCGAGCCTGCACGCGCAGTAGTGAAGCCACAGTCTGCAGGTTGTTCTTCACGCGGTGGTGAATCTCACGAATCGTTGCGTCCTTCGTAATGAGTTCCTGCGCCTGCTGGCGCACCTCGGTCACGTCGCGTGACAGCACCACACCGCCAACGCGGGTGTTGCCGTGATAGATCGGAATCGAACGCAGGGTCACTGACCTGCCGCGAGCGTGGATCTCGTGACGACGGGCAACCTTGCCCTGCGCAATCAACGGCAGCGACTCGTTCGTATCGAACTGCCCCTTGACGATCTCAGCAATCACCTCAGCAAAATTTTCGCCCTCGATCTCGTCGCGGTAGCCGAGCATCGAGAAGGTGGTTTGGGTGTTTGGGCTTACGAACGTTGCCGTTCCCTCGAGGTTGATGCGCACGAGCCCGTCAGCGGCGCGCGGCGCTCCCTGAGCACTTCCCCACTCTGAGTTCATCGAGGGGAAGAGACCGGTCTGCGCCATGCCGAAGAGATCCTCAGCGATCTCCTTCGAAGCGGCTGCGATGCGCGATGCGACCTGCGTATCTTCAGCGCTCGTGTGCACGGTGAGCACTGCGAATGGACCGTGCACGCCACCCTGCTCGTCACGACGACTCACCGAGTAGGCGGTCAGGCGCATCGGATGCTCCTCGTACCAAGCAGGCGATGTCGACGCAGCAGGTTTCTGGGTCTCCATCGTCTTATCGACGACCTCGCGCCAGTCATGGCGCAAGAACTCACCGATGATGTCGCGGTAGAAAAGCGTGATCGAGCCAGCTGGGCGACTGTGCGCAATCGCGAGATAGCTGTTCTCTTCGGTTGGTACCCACAGCACTACGTCGCTGAGCGAGAGATCAGCAAGCAGCGGGAGGTCGAGCCCGAGGCGCTCGAGCCAATCGATCTCTTCTGGTGAAAGAGTCGAGTACTTCGTGGTGAGTGAGCGCAACGTTGGCATGTCATAAGCCTAACCAAGTGTGCATGGCATCGCGTCGAGATCACGAAAGAAGACACTGGCGATGAGATTTTTCGCAGGGCGCAGACTCTCTTGACGAGCCTCAATCGCCTACACATATCGTGGGTTTCCCATTCACACAGCGCGCGTGCGACCCAGATTTTCAGGGGAACTGGCCGTCTCAGCGCCGACAATCACAGGAGTCCCGATGTCAGCCACACATTCCGCCGCCGTTCTCGCATCCGATGAAGTAGGTCTTGCTCACAGCGTTCCGCGGGCAGCAAAGCCCGCACCCACCCGCGCGTGGCGTAGACGCAGTTCCGTTGTTCCGTCCGCTCCCACTGCGACAGTTGGGAGCGCGCCCGAACTCCCCGATTCAGCGTTGCTGGGGCGGATCGCGATCATGGTGTTTGAGGTCATCACTGGCGTGCGTGTGGTCGCTCAACTCGGAAAACTTGTCACATTTGAGGTCGCGCAGAACCTCGCGCAGTTACGTGCGCTCCGCTGCGAGCATGCGATGCAAACGGCATCAGCAAAGCGCGTCGTGCCGACGGTGCAAGGCGTACACCGTTCGTCCCCTACCCCAGGAACGCTAGAGGCCGCGGTGATTCTCAACACCGCGGCCTCCGCACTTGCTGTTGCGCTCCGCGCCGAACACGACCGTGGCCGGTGGCGCGTGACCGCAGTCACTGTTTTGTAATTACTCTGCTGAGCGCTCCGCACGCAGCTTCGATATCTCGTACAGTGCCACGCTGGCAGCAATACCTGCGTTGAGCGACTCGGTCGCCGACGAAATCGGAATCGACACCACTGCGTCACACGTCTCGGTGACGAGACGTGACAGGCCCTTGCCCTCGCTACCAACAACAACGAGCAGCGGACGATCAGCAAGCTCAAGGTTCGGGATCATTACGTCGCCGCCACCGTCAAGGCCGATCACGAAGACGCCCTGCTTCTTGAATTCCTTGATGGTCTGGGTGAGGTTCGCAGCTCGCGCAACAGGAATACGAGCGGCAGCACCAGCGGAGGTCTTCCACGCTGCAGAGTTCAGGCTTGCCGAACGACGTGAAGGAACGATAACGCCCTGACCGCCAAACGCAGCAACCGAACGAATGATCGCACCGAGGTTGCGCGGGTCGGTCACACCGTCGAGCGCAACCAGCAGTGGAGTCTCGTTCTTGGCAATAACGTCCTGGAGGACATCAAGCGGGTGCTCGTACTCCATCGGCGGCACCTTGAGGATGATGCCCTGGTGCACGGTGTCACGCTCAACCATACGGTCCATCTCAGGACGCATGATCTCAAGCACTGGAACGTTGCGGTTCGTCGCAAGGCGGAGGATCTCACGGGTGCGATCATCCATCTCGATACGCGCAGCAACGTAGAGCGTCGTTGCGGGAATCTTCGTACGCAGCGCCTCGAGCACCGCATTGCGGCCCGTTACGAGTTCACTCTCGTCACCAGCCTTACGCTTAATGGGAGCGGTGTTGCGGCCACCGGCACGACGCGCCTTGGCTGCTTCGTAACGCTCCCGCGCCATCTTCTGCTTGTGGGCAGGGTGGTACTCACGATCCACTGCCTTCGGCGTGGGGCCGCGGCCCTCAAGCGCCTGGCGACCCTGGCCACCAGAACCTACGCCCTTACCGAGTCCCTTCTTACGGACTGCTCCAGTACGGCTACTTTTATTACTCATGTCAGGCTCCAGCGGGTTCCGGTCGGGCTGTCTTCAAGGGCGATTCCGGCAGACGCGAGTCGGTCGCGGATCGCATCGCTTGTGGCGAAGTCCTTGTTGGATCGGGCATCACGGCGCTCCTCAATGAGCGCTGAGACAAGTTCTTCAAGAGCAGACGTCGCCGCATCGCTAGATTCGCCTGCCGCTGTGTCACCCCATTCTGCGGCGCGCGGATCAAGTCCGAGCACATCGAGCATTGCTGCGACCTCGGTGGCGCGTGCCTGCACAGATTCCATGTCATTCGCATCGATCGCAGAATTGCCTGCGCGAACGGCGTCATGGATTGCAGCAAGCGCCTGCGGCAGTGCGAAGTCATCGAACATCGCTGTGGTGAATGCAGTAGGCAATTCGGTAGTCGTCGCGCCACCGGCAAATACGGGCACCTCGGCGCCGATACTCGCAAGTTTCTCGCTGGCACGACCGACAAATGACTCGATGCGGCCATACGCCGCAGCAGCCTCGGTGAGCGAATCTGCAGAGTACTCGAGCACTGAACGATAATGCGCGGATCCGAGGAAGTAGCGCACCACAATCGGACGAGCGCTGCCCAACAAATCGGCGGCAAACAAAGAATTGCCGAGCGACTTCGACATCTTCTGGCCACCTGTGTTGACGAGCCCATTGTGAATCCAGTGATTCGCAAACGCTTGACCAGCAGCTGACGACTGCGCAAGTTCGTTCTCGTGATGCGGGAACCGCAAGTCGAGGCCGCCGCCGTGAATATCGAACGATTCGCCAAGATAACGCGTTGCCATTGCCGAGCACTCGATGTGCCAGCCCGGACGGCCCTTGCCCCACGGTGAATCCCAAGAAGCGCTCTCGGGTTCAGCTGGCTTGTAAGCCTTCCAGAGCGCGAAGTCCTGCGGCGCTCGCTTGCCCATTGTCTCAGAGTCTGCAGCGTCTTCCATCTGGTCGCGCTTCTGACGCGTCAGAGCACCATATTCTGGCCAGCTCGCGGTATCGAAGTACACGTTCGCCGTGCCGTCGTTGGCCTGATATGCGTGGCCACGTTCGATCAGCAACGAAATGAGGTCGATCATCTCGCGAATGTTTGCGGTTGCTCGAGGCTCGTAGGTCGGCGCAAGCACACCCAGCGCATCGTATGCAGCGGTGAAGTCTCGCTCGACACGGTAGGCAAGCGCCCACCAAGTTTCGGTAGACCCGTCTGCCTGCGCGATCCGCGCATTGTCGAGAATCTTGTCGTCAATGTCGGTGACATTACGAATCAACCGAACATCGTGACCAGTGGCAGCAAACCAACGGCGGATCTGGTCGTACACCAAGGCACTGCGGAGGTGCCCGATATGCGGCGCCGACTGCACGGTCGGACCACAGACATACATGCCAACTTTGCCCGCTTCGAGGGGAATAAAGTCGACGACGTCTTGCGCGCGCGAGTCGTAGATGCGTTGTTTCACGCCACTAGCTTACCCGCACGACGCAAGCGCCGTCGTTCAGTTACGGTCTGGCTCAGGCCAGTTCACCCACGAGGAAATAGCGCATCTGCTTCGCAACGCTGACCGCGTAGTCGCCGAAACGCTCGTGGTAGCGGCTTGCGAGGGTCGCATCAACGACGCCCATCGGGTTGTTTGCGAGCTTGTCGCTCAGGACCTTTTCGAAGACCTTCGCGTGCAACTCATCGAGATCATCGTCGAGGTCGCGGATCGCATCGATCACCGCAGGATCCTGCGTCGAGAGGAGCTGCACGACGAGCTTTGCCATCTGCACATCGAGCTCACCCATGCGTGCGAACGTCTTGCTCAGGCCCTTCGGAATCGCGCTCTCTGGGTAGCGGTAACGCGAGAGCTGCGCGATGTGCTCAGCGAGATCGCCCATGCGCTGCAGCGATGCTCCCATACGCAATGCGCCAACCACCAGGCGCAGATCGGATGCGACCGGCTGCTGGCGGGCAAGAATGTCGATGGCGAGTTCGTCGAGGGCAAGCGTCAGCTCGCCGATCTGCTCTGCGTCATCGAGCACGTTCTCGGCGAGTGCGACATCGGAATTTCCGAATGCGGCCGTCGCCTGCGTGATGGATTCTTCTACGAGTTCGGCGATGCCGACGAGGCGCTCCTGAACTTCCTGAAGCGACTGCTGAAATACCTCGCGCATCGGTACCCCTTCTGCTGGTGCTAGCGCTTGCGCGCACGCAAATTCTTGCGGACCTTGTACGCCCGTTTCTTCAATCTACTGTGAATGCTGCGGGTTAACCCGAACCATACGCAAAGTGAACAATGCCTGAACAGCAAAGATTTCTTCCAGTGATCATGCGACGCTCGCTCTACGATAAGAAACATGACACCGACCGCGCTCGTACTTCTCTCGGTCGCACTTGGCGTTGTTGCCGGCGCCGCTCTCGTCGCTGCAATCACTATCGCACGTGCCTCTGGTCGCCGACGTGCTGAGGCCATGCGACCTGAGCTACCGGTCATTGCGACCTCAATTCTCGACGCGATTGACACCTTCGCCGTCATCCTTGATGCGTCGCTCACCCCGGTCTATGCGAATTCAATTGCGCGGGTTGAACGATACGTGAACGCGAGCCAACTGCAGGGCCAATACTTCCTGAAGCAGGCACGAAGCGTGCTCACAACAGGCGTTCCCTACACCAAAGAGCCGGACCCAAATGATCCTCACGACACCGTGCGAATTTCGGTTGTTCGAGTGGAGTCAAGGTTCCTCGTCGTTCTCGCTGAGGACCTCGGCGAGCAGCAGCGCGTCAACGCGATGCGCCGCGACTTCATCGCGAACGTCTCCCACGAGCTGAAGACCCCAATCGCTGCAATCAGTCTGCTGTCTGAAGCCGTGCATGAGGCCGCTGATGAGCCCGAGATCGTGAAGAACTTCTCGCAGAGCTTGATCAAGGAGTCCCGTCGACTCGGCGAGCTCTCTCGCGACATTATTCAGCTCTCAGAGGCGCAATCAACCTTGCGCCCAGAAGACCGCGAAGAGGTGCACCTCCTGTCTCTCGTCGAACAGCAGGTGGATGCGATTCGGGAGTACGCGGTACAGAACAACGTTGAAATCACGATGACCGACGTCACGCGCGGATCCGCCAAGGCAGCAAACGACCCGGTGATCTATGGCCGCCCAACCGCGCTTGCCTCCGCGATTTCCAACCTGCTCACAAACGCTGTGCGCTACTCACCTGAGGGTGGCCACGTCGGGGTCGGCATGCACCTTGAACGCGACAACTTCGAGGTGTCGGTGACGGATCAGGGCAAGGGCATCTCACTCGAACATCAGCCACGTATCTTCGAGCGTTTCTACAGGGTCGATGACTCACGCACCCGCAAGGGCGAGGACGGCGGTACCGGGCTTGGCCTGAGCATCGCGCGTCACAGCATGCGGGCGCACGGCGGCGATGTGTCGGTCTGGTCACAGCCAGGCGTTGGCTCGACGTTCACTTTGACCTTCCCGGTCCATAAGGGCCGCGCGAAACCGAAACAGGCAAAACGCCTCAAACTAGCCAAACGTATCGTGAAGGGGGAATCCGCATGAGCGCCCACATTCTTTTGGTCGAAGATGAACCATCCATCTCCACCCCGCTCGCGTTCTTGCTCGAGCGCGAAGGATACCGCGTCACCGTTGTCGACGACGGCGCCGAAGCGGTGCGATCGTTTGCAGCCGAGCCAGCAGACCTCGTCTTGCTGGACCTCATGCTGCCCTCACTTCCAGGCACCGAGGTCTGTCGGGAGATCCGCCTCACCTCGCAGGTACCGATCATCATGCTCACTGCAAAAGACAGTGAGATCGACATTGTCGTAGGCCTCGAACTTGGTGCAGATGATTACGTCACCAAGCCGTACTCAAGCCGCGAGCTGCTTGCGCGCGTGCGTGCTGCAGTGAGGCGCGGATCCGCCCCCACGGCAGCAGCCGAGCCAGAACCCGCGGGTGACGCGATCATTGAGGAACAGGGCATCAGGCTCGACGTCGACCGGCACACCGTGTTCGTGCGAGGTGACGAGGTGACGATGCCATTGCGCGAGTTTGAACTCCTTGAGATGCTCATGCGTCACGCCGGCCGCGTGCTCACTCGCGGTCAGCTGATCGACCGCGTTTGGGGCAGCAACTACTTCGGTGACACCAAGACGCTCGACGTACACATTAAGCGCGTTCGCGCGAAGATCGAGGAAGAGCCGGGAACTCCGAAGCTCATCTCAACCGTGCGCGGCGTCGGCTACCGCTTTGGGTAGCTTCGGGTAGCTCACGGTGAGCTTGGAGTGAGTCCGCGGCGCGTTGGGTGCGGATCACCGCTGCGGAAACCACCCCACCACTTCGAGAAGGGCACTTTCTGCCGAAAGCGCCCGCTTCTGGCGCAAATAACGACCGTTTTGGGCGGGAAGGCCCCTTCTCGCGCGCCCCACTCGGCGCCCCTCGCATATTCCGCCGCAAAACATACGAAGGCGCCCCGTCGAACGTGACGGGGCGCCTTCGTATGTTGCAGAGCCAGTCTGCGGTGGGCCGAGGCCCGACAGAGTTACTGCGCTGCAGGAGCTTCTGTCTTGGTATCAGCCTTATCGGTTGCAGCCTTGTCGGTTGCAACTGCATCGTCAGCAGCCTCCTCGACAGGAGCCGAGAGGACGTATGCCTGATACTCCTTGAGGGTGCCATCAAGGATGGGCACGTTGTGCTCAACCTCAGCGCCGCCGTTCACCGAGAAGTATGCCTTTACGGTCGAGCCAGCGATTGCGTCAACAGAAACGAGCTGAATGCTTGCTTCGTCCTCAGGGTTGCCGAAGAGCTGTGCGCCCTCGTCGAGCTTGAACTCAGCAGTTGCTGCTGCCGAGCCGTCAACGACGAACTTCACGCTGAGCGTTGCGGGAGCACCGCTGTTGTTTACCGAGCCGAACACAACGTTCTGGTTCTCGCCAGTCTCATCTGCAACGAGCATCATGTTGCGAACGTCAACACCGTCAGTCGACACCGTAATGCCGTCGCTCGGTGCGTAGGGATCGACGGTAGCCACCGGTGCAATGAGGCTGCAGCCAGTTGCGCCAAAAGCAAGGCCAGCTGCGAGTGCGATCGATGCGGCAATCCGAATCTTCAAGGGGTTCCTCCGAGCCGTAGGTTCCACGCCCACTGTGGTTCCGGGGCGACAGTTTGGTTTTATCTTACCGACATGCGCATAGCAGGCGCAGCTTAGGTCACCCTAAGTCTATAGCCATAGCTGTGGTATTCTAGTCGTTGGACTGAAGAAGGAGTGACTCAATGCAATTTGAGGTCGGTGAGACAGTTGTCTACCCCCACCACGGCGCAGCCAAGATCATTGAGGCGAGGACGCGCAAGATCGGCGGCGAAGAGAAACTCTTCCTGAAGCTGCAGGTCGACCAGGGCGATCTGACGATCGAGGTGCCCGCAGAGAACTGTGACCTTGTTGGCGTTCGTGACGTTATCGACAAGGACGGCCTCGAGCAGGTCTTCGAGGTGCTTCGCACCCCGTTCACCGAAGAGCCCACCAACTGGTCACGCCGTTTCAAGGCGAACACCGAGAAGCTTGCTTCGGGTGACGTCATCAAGGTGTCCGAGGTTGTTCGCGACCTGTGGCGCCGTGATCAGGAAGTGAAGTCGCTTTCAGCTGGCGAGAAGCGCATGCTTGCGAAGGCTCGTCAGATTCTCGTGTCGGAGCTCGCGCTCGCTGAGAAGACTGATGAGGACAAGGCTTCGGAGCTTCTCGACGAGGTTCTCGCTTCCTAACCAGAGGTTTTGGCGTTCACGCCTAACACGCATACATTTCATGGCCTCCAGGCCGCCGACACCGGTAGCCTGGGGGCCATGAGCGTACTCAACAACGAACAGGCGGCGAGCGGCGCTACGCCGCACGAGTTGCCAACCCTTGGCGCTATTCTCGTCGGCGCCGGCCGTGGCGAGCGACTCGGCATGGACGTCCCAAAGGCGTTCGTCGAGCTCCACGGCAGGCCACTGATCGAGTTTGGGATGAGTGTCATCACATCTCTCCCCCACGCTGGTCATCTTGTGGTTGTCGTGCCAGAGGCATACGCCGCGCAGACTCTGGAGATGGCCAAGCGTGTGCTCCCCGAGCATTCGAACTGGCAGATCTCAGTGCAGCCAGGCGGCCGCGAGCGTCACGAGTCGGTACGATTCGGTCTCGCTGCACTCCCAGAGGGCATTGAAACCGTTATTGTGCATGACGCAGCTCGACCATTCGCGAGTGTCGAGCTCTGTGATCGTGTGATCGCTGAGGTCCAGCGCACCGGAGTCTCGGTCGTCCCCGCACTTCCAGTCGTTGACACTCTCAAACGGGTTGACTCAGATGGCGTCGTGCATGAGACCGTTGATCGCAGCACGCTCGTTGCTGTGCAGACTCCGCAGGGCTTCCCGTTCGAGACGCTTTCGGCGGCGCATGAGACTGCGCAGTTGCAGGCGGCGGATCCGCGCCACGCAACGCTCCCTACCGATGATGCAGAGGTCGTACAGCGCAACGGCGGCACCGTGCGCACGGTGCCCGGTGAACAGCGGGCCCACAAACTCACGACCCAGGCAGATCTTGCGGTGCTCGAGCATTTCCTCGCTGAAAATGTGCACACCACAATCGTCGGCACGGCTGACGAACATGCCAATACGGCAATCGACGCTGGTGATGCGGCATGAGCGAACCCGTGTTTCCAGAGATTCGCGTCGGCAACGGCTTCGACGTGCACGCCTACGATGCAGATTCGCCCCTGCGCCTTGCCGGGATTGACTGGCCAGGCGAGCCTGGGCTTTCCGGCCACAGCGATGGCGATGCTGTCTGTCACGCAATTGTCGACGCCTTGCTGTCGGCTGCTGGCCTCGGAGACATCGGTGGGCTCGTCGGCGTCGACCTTCCAGACACGGCTGATGCGGCAAGCACTGGTTTCGTGCAGCTGGCGCTCGCCAAGCTCGCAGCAGCAGGCTGGCGACCGGTCAATGTGACCGTGCAAGTCGTGGGCAACAGACCAAAATTCTCGCCGCGCCGCGAAGAAGCTCAGCGAGTCATGACGGAGCTCGTCGGCGCTCCAGTGAGCCTCTCGGCGACCACAACAGACCGCCTCGGGTTCACCGGTCGCGGCGAAGGCCTCGCAGCCATTGCAACTGCACTCATTATGCGCTGAGGCGATCCGCGCCCCACCGTGTGTACATACGAAAGCGGCTCCCAGGATTTCCCGGGAGCCGCTTTCGTATCAGAAGTTAGTTTGCGAAGTTGCCGACGAGGCGCACAGCGCCGCCGTTGACGCCCTTTGCACCCTGCTCGAAGCCGGTGAAATCACGCGCTGCGGTCGAGATCTTGCCAGCGACCCAGGTGTCGAGTCCCTGAGCGGTGAGAGCTGCAGCAACCTGAGTCGCGCGTGCCTCTTCAACGACGGCAAACATGCCGACGCCGAGGTTCCATGCGCCCTCAAGCGACTCGAGTGTGTGGCCGCCCAGGTCAGCGAGGTGGCGGAACACTGGAAGCGGCGACCAGGTCGAACGCTCAAGCTCTACCCACGAGCCGACAGGAAGCACGCGTGCGAGGTTCGCGGCGATGCCGCCGCCAGTGACATGGCTGAGCGAGTGGATCGCGCCATCAAGCGAAGGATCTTCAAGCACCTTCAGCAGCGGGCCAGTGTACAGCGCGGTCGGGGTGAGGAGTGCCTCACCGTAGGTCGCACCAAGCTCGTTCGAGTGGTCACCGTAGCCGATGCCCTTCTCAGAAAGAATGTGACGGACGAGCGAGTAACCGTTCGAATGGATACCCGAGGCGCCCATAGCGAGTACGACGTCACCGTCGCGAACGAGGCCAGCATGCAGCATGCGATCCGCCTCAACCACACCGGTCGCAGCGCCCGCAACGTCGTAGTCGTCTGGGCCGAGAAGACCAGGGTGCTCTGCGGTCTCGCCGCCAACGAGCGCGGTTCCCGTTGCGGCACATGCCTCAGCAATACCGCGCACGATGTCAGCGATGCGCTCGGGGACGACCTTGCCGCAGGCAATGTAGTCAGTCATGAAGAGGGGCTTTGCGCCCACCACAACGATGTCATCGACGACCATTGCGACCAGATCTTGGCCGATGGTGTCGTGCTTGTCGATCGCCTGTGCGATCGCTACCTTGGTGCCAACGCCGTCTGTAGACGAGGCAAGCAGGGGCTTCTTGTAGCCCAAGAGTGCCGAGGCATCGAACATGCCGGCGAAACCGCCAACACCGCCGACTACCTCGGGGCCGTGGGTCTTAGAGACCGCCGACTTCATAAGTTCGACGGCAAGATCGCCTGCCGCGGTATCTACTCCGGACTGCGCATAGATCGATGACTGTTCGCTCACACCACAAGCGTACCCTGCTCAGCTGGTGGTGTGAGAAACTAGACAAGTTAGGCCGCGCTCCCGCCGCACGCGTGGAGCATCGGCGCTCACCACAATTGAAATCACAGGGAGCAACACACCACTATGTGCGGCATTGTCGGAATCGTCTCTTCGGAGCCAGCCAACCAGCAGATCTATGACGCGCTCCTGCTTCTGCAGCATCGCGGGCAGGACTCGACTGGCATCACGACGCTTGAAGATTCGTTCTTCCACTCGGTTAAGGCCAAGGGGCAGGTTCGCGAGGGCTTCCGCACCCGCGACATGCGCCACCTCATTGGCAACATGGGCATTGGCCATGTTCGCTACGCAACCAAGGGCGACGCAAACCGCGAAGAAGAGGCACAGCCCTTCTACGTGAACGCTCCCTACGGCATCACACTTGTGCACAACGGTAACCTCACGAACACCCGTGAGCTCACCGAAGAGCTGTACAACGTTGACCGTCGTCACCTCAACACGCACTCCGACACCGAGCTGCTGCTCAACGTGCTTGCGAACGAGCTGCAGACCAGCATTCGCGGCCCACAGCTTGACGCGGACCAGCTCTTCGAAGCTGTCACGAACGTGTACAAGCGCGTTGAAGGTTCATACGCAACCATCGCGCTCATTGCTGGCTACGGCCTCGTCGCGTTCCGCGATCCGAAGGGCATCCGCCCGCTCGTGCTTGGTCGTCGCACCGACGAGAACGGCAACGATGACTGGGTCGTCGCTTCTGAGTCGCTCGTGCTTGAATCTGGCGGATTTGAAATCGTGCGTGATGTCGCTCCGGGCGAGGCGATCATGATTACCCCCGAGGGCAAGATCTTCTCGCGTCAGTGCGTCGATAACGCCGAACTCGTGCCTTGCGCCTTCGAGTACATCTACCTGGCTCGCCCCGACTCCGTGCTCAGCGGCATCTCGGTCTACGACGCACGTCTTCGCCTCGGCAACGTGCTCGCAGAGCAGATTCGCGCAGAGCTTCCTGACCTCGATATCGATGTCGTCATGCCGATCCCTGATTCGGCTCGTCCGAGCGCGATGCAGGTCGCCCAGAAGCTCGGCATCGAGTACCGCGAGGGCTTCTTCAAGAACCGTTACGTCGGACGCACCTTCATCATGCCCGGCCAAGCAGTGCGCAAGCGCAGCGTGCGCCAGAAGCTCAACGCCATGGGCATTGAGTTCAAGGGCAAGAACGTCCTGCTCGTCGATGACTCGATCGTGCGTGGCACCACCTCGCGCGAGATCGTCGAGATGGCACGCTCAGCTGGCGCCAAGTCGGTGACGTTCGCTTCGGCAGCTCCCCCTGTGCTGTTCCCGCACGTGTACGGCATCAACATGCCGTCTCGCAAGGAGCTCATCGCGCACGGTCGCACAACCGCTGAGGTAGCGGCTGAGATCGGCGCGGATCACCTCGTCTTCCAGACCGTTGAAGGCATGAACCGTGCGATCCTCGATGGGCAGACTGAAGTGAAGCGCCTCGAGGAGAGCTGCTTCACTGGCGAGTACATCGCAGGCAACATTGACGAGGCCTACCTCGCGTGGGTTGAGGCAACGCAGGAGAGCTAATCTCAACACAGAAAGGCCCAGTCAGGAGTTCCTGACCGGGCCTTTCTGGTATCCCTCGTGTCTCGCCGTTGAGTACGTGGGTGCGTCACTTGGGAGGTGCCTGAGCGCCCCCTGCGGCGCGAAGAAGCTACTTCGTGTCGTCCTTCTTCTCGCCTTCGTCTGACTCGTTCTTCGCAGCGTCGCCCTTTGCTGTCTCGTCAGTGTTGTTCGATACTTCCTTCTTCAGAATGCGCATCGACTGACCCAGGCTCTTCGCGAGACCGGGGAGCTTCGGTGCACCAAACAACAGCAGGACAATAAAGAGAATGACGACCAGCGTAGGGCCAGACAGGTTACCGATCATTGCGGTGATCTCCGATCATTACGAGTGAGTTCATTATGGCACGCACGAGCGCGGATCAGGCCGTGCGGCCGATGCCTCTGTGCGCGATTATTGCACGTCAGACTGGATGGCAACCGCAGTGCCGCGGCGTCGCTTTGCTGCGGCGCCGAGCACCAGACTCACGAGCGCACCAATGCACAGACCGATGGCCGCACCGATGATTGCCGAGAAGCCCATGATCTGCCCGAGCGTGTAATGCTGCTCAGGGTTCACCGGGAAGAATACGCACGCGAGCGCTGCGAGCACGCCGCCAAGCACTGAGAACACAACCAAGATGCGGCCGAAGCGCACGGAACGAACGAGCTCAACCTGCTGCTTCGTCTCAGTGACCGTCTGCTCAGCGTCAGGTGTTTCAGATGCTTCAGGCGCTTCAGGCGCTTCAGGTGCTTCTGTTGTCGCTGCAGTCGCTTCGTTTGTTGCGTTCGTTTCGGGCGTCACAGGGCTCACCAGGACCGGGTCTGTCGCCTGCTCAGAGGCAGTCGGTTCAGTACTTGACGTCGTCATGTCTTCTATTCTCTCAGGTTCGGCTGTGCATGTAGCTCAGGCCTGCCGAGGTGTGGATTGTGCGCGAAGCGATCCGCGCCCTCACGGGTTGTGAGCAACGCTATTAACACCGCGGAAGCGTTGCTCACAACCGCAATATTGGAAGAAGTCCTTGAATGTCTGCTCGTGAGCCGGAGGCACGCAGGCTGCCGTCTTCGACCGCCCGTTCCCAGGAGAGCTGGCCGAGCGCGAGTCCAAGCCATGTGTCAACGTCCATCTCGATGACATTCGGGGGTGTGCCGCGAGTGTGCTGCGGGCCCTCAACGCACTGCACCGCACCAAACGGCGGCACGCGCACCTCGACCGTGTGGCCTGGTGCGAGCTCACCAAGCTCCTCGAGTAGAAAACGCACGGCGGTCGCGCGCACGCTCCGCGCGGACTCTCCTGCTCGCACCTCGCGGCATGCAGAAAGTCCATCAGCCACTGGGATTCGCCGTTTTGCCATACCTCCACCCTACAAACTCACAGGCTGCCGAAAATGGGTGCCAGCCCGGGTATCCTGTTGAGGTGAAGATTCTCGTACTGGGCCCGGGTGCCCGTGAACACGCCATCGTCCTTGCTCTGCTCGCTGAACAGGCCGAGCACGAGATCGTTTGCGCGCCCGGCAACGCGGGTATCGCAGCCAGCGGTGTAGAGGTTGCTGACCTCGCTTACACCGATCCCGCTGCCGTCTCAGCATTCGTAGCTGACCGCGGTTTCGACCTTGTTGTTGTCGGCCCTGAGGCGCCGCTTGTTGCCGGTGTGGCGGATCCGCTGCGTGCTGCCGGCATCCCCGTCTTCGGCCCCGACGCTGCGGCCGCGCAACTTGAGGGTTCAAAGGCATTCGCGAAGCGCATCATGGACGAGGCAAACGTGCCAACCGGCCGCGCTGCACGCGTCGCATCAGCCGAAGAAGCGGGCGCAGTGCTCGACGAGTTTGGCGCCCCGTACGTCGTCAAGGCAGACGGGCTTGCAGCGGGCAAGGGCGTACTCGTCACTGAAGATCGTGACGCGGCCATCGAGCACGTTGCGACCTGGGCACCCCACGGTGAGGTGCTGGTCGAGGAGTTCCTTGACGGCCAGGAAGTTTCCCTCTTCTTCTTCGCTGACGGCGAAAACGTCGTCCCTCTCACCCCTGCACAGGACTACAAGCGCATCTTCGACGGTGACGAAGGCCCGAACACTGGTGGCATGGGCGCGTACTCCCCTCTCCCCTGGCTGCCAGGTGGCGACGCCGCCTTTATCCAGGAGATCACTGAGACCGTTGCACTTCCTACTGTGCGTCAGCTTGCTGCAGAAGGAACTCCATTCAAGGGCCTGCTTTACTGCGGCCTGATCGTCACGGCGAAGGGCATTCGCGTCATTGAGTTCAACGCGCGTTTCGGCGATCCCGAGACGCAGGTCGTACTCGCACGCCTGACTTCGCCACTCAGCCGCTACCTGCTCGCTTCGGCTCAGGGCACGCTTGCTGAGGTTCCGGCTCCCGAGTTCTCCGATGAGCCCGCCGTAATCGTTGTTGTCGCGAGCGAAGGCTACCCCGGCACCGTCGTCTCAGGTCGCCCCATCGCTGGTATCACCGAGGCCGGTCAGGTTGAGGGCGCGAGCGAGGGCGTACACCTCGTACACGCTGCGACCGCACGCACCGAAGACGGTGGCTGGATTGCTACCGGCGGTCGAGTGCTCGGCGTTGTTGCGCGCGGTGAATCGTTCGCTGCTGCGCGCGACCGCGCATACGACGCTGTTGGCAAGCTTTCACTTGAAGGTTCGCAGCACCGCACTGACATCGCTGCCCGCGTCGCGTAGGGCAGTTGCCGTCACTCAAAGTCGGGGCGGCAGCATGGAGTGCTCGAGTGGGTCTTGGCTTCCGGCTGCGAAGCTAAATTTGCCCTCGTCTTGAAATCGGCCGTCGTCAGCACAAATTTTGATTATTTCGTGCTGACTACGGCCGATTTTCAGTTTTACGAGCGCGATTGACTACGCTGGCGCCTCTGCCGCCCCCGGCAATGCTTCAATGAGGTACTGCAGCAGTGTGTTCCAGCCGTCGAGCGAGGCCGCTGCTCGCGATGCACCTTCGGGCAGCTTGTCAAAGCCGGTCTCGGTCACCGTCACGCTGGTCACGTCTTCATACGCACGCAATGTAATGAGCACAGCCGTTTCAGTCTCGTCGCCTCGCTCACGCCAACGAAAGCCGATTGCATGACCAGCTGAGCACACGTCAACCTCGCCAAAGGCATCACGGCCGACCTTTTCGTCGCCTTCGCCTTCGCTCCAGCATTCGGTGACATCTGCACCGAGTTCAGCCCGCAGCACAAGGTCAGGCCACCACCCCGCCCGCTTGTCGGCGTCGGCGATGAATGACCAGACCACATCGCGAGATACAGAAGTGCGAGTTCGAGCTACGACTGGGCCCAACGGAATCATGCTGCACACTCCATACGATCTCAGCTTTCGGTGCGCCTGAGCGGCGCCCACCACGTGGTGAAAACGTGATGCTTTGATGGTAGCCGGGGCCACTGACAACGCAGTTCTGCCCTGCCGTGTCGCGTTGGGCGGAGCCGATCCGCGCACTGTTCGAAGACCGTTTTCCACAGCGAGCGGATCTCTGGTCGCAACCACCTCGGGCTAATGGGACAATAGACCGGTGACTACGCAGACGCTCCCCGCACCGCTTCCCCTAGAGGGCTGGACCCACATCTATTCGGGCAAGGTCCGTGACCTGTACGTGCCCGTCGGCGAGACGGCAGAAGCTTCGCCATACTTGCTCGTCGTGGCATCGAACCGCGTCAGCGCGTTTGATTTCGTTCTTGAGCCCCCGATTCCGGGCAAGGGAGCTTTGCTCACAGCGCTCTCAAACTGGTGGTTCTCCGAAATCGATATGCCGAATCACCTCGCCTCGGGCGAAGACGTGCCCGAGATCCCCGCCGAGGTCGCGGATCGTGCGGTTGTCAGCCGTCGTCTCGAGATGTATCCAATCGAGTGCGTGGTTCGCGGAGCGCTCACCGGTTCTGGCTACAAGGAGTACCTCGAGACGGGTGCCGTCTGCGGTATCGAGTTGCCCGCTGGTCTCACCGATGGTGATCTCCTTGACGAGCCCATCTACACGCCCGCGTACAAGGCTCCCTTCGGTGAGCACGACGAAAACATCACCTACGAGCGCTCAGTAGAAATCGTCGGTGAAGATGTTGCTTCAGCTCTGCGCGAGGCGTCACTAGACATCTTCACGTCGGCACGCGAACTGGCAGCGGCACGCGGCGTCGTACTGGCAGACACCAAGTTCGAGTTTGGACGCGATCCGCGCACCGGCGAATTGGTGCTTGCAGATGAAGTGTTGACAAGTGATTCCTCGCGTTATTGGGATGCCGCAGTTTATGCTGATGCTTCATTGACCGGCGCGGATCGTCTGTCTTCATTTGACAAGCAGATCGTTCGCAACTGGCTAGCCGCCAACTGGGACAAGCAGGGCACACCACCCGAGCTCCCCACAGAAATCGTTTCGCAGACGCATGATCGCTACCGCGAGCTCTACGTGCGCGTCACAGAAAACGATCCGCACAACGCATAGGTTTGCGCTCTGGCCGAGGCGTGGGAATTGCTCCCGAAAATATCCGGCTAAACTACTCATAGACTGTTTCGCTTGCGAGTTGGAGGCTCTCCTTGCCCACGATTGTTGTTGATGTCATGCCTAAGGCCGAACTGCTCGACCCCCAGGGCAAGGCAACCACCGGTGCGTTGAACCGCCTCGGCCACGGCAAGTTCCAGAACGTTCGCATTGGCAAGCGTTTTGAATTCACCGTTGACGGCCCCGTTACCGACGAGGTTCTGGCTGAGGTTCGCCAGGTAGCTGACGAGATCCTTTCGAACTCGGTTATCGAAGATGTCATCGCGATCACCGTTGACGGCGAGGCACGTTAATAATGACCGCTCGTATTGGCGTCGTTACCTTCCCTGGCTCGCTTGATGACCGTGACGCACAGCGCGCGGTTCGCGTAGCCGGTGCAGAGGTTGTGCCCCTGTGGCACGCTGACCACGATCTGAAGAACGTTGATGCCATCGTTCTTCCCGGTGGTTTCAGCTACGGTGACTACCTGCGTGCAGGCGCTATTGCTGCAGTTTCGCCGATCATGACCGACGTTATCGATGCTGCGAACAAGGGTATGCCTGTTCTCGGTATCTGCAACGGCTTCCAGGTGCTCGTTGAGTCGCACCTGCTGCCTGGCGGTCTGATTCGTAACGCTCACCAGCAGTTCATTCGTCGTGACCAGCGCATCGTCGTTGAGAACGCTTCGACTGCCTGGACAAACGAGTACACCAAGGGCGAGACCATCACGATCCCGCTGAAGAACGCTGACGGTGGCTACATCGCCAACGAAGAGACTCGCAAGCAGCTTGAGGGCGATGGCCTCATCGCTTTCCGCTACGCAGAGATCAACCCCAACGGTTCGATTGATGACATTGCGGGCATCACGAACGCTCGCGGCAACGTGGTCGGTCTCATGCCGCACCCCGAGCACGCTATTGAAGCTGGTTTCGGCCCTGACATGCCCGACGCAATGCGCTCGGGCGAAGACGGCATCCGCTTCTTCACGAGCGTTCTGCGCTCGCTCGCTCAGATCTAAACTCTGAGGTTCACGACTTCGGCCCGCCACTCCTCTTCAGGGGTGGCGGGCCGAAGTCGTTGCTAGGTCGTGTAGCTGGAAGCCAGCGCCTAGCTACACCGTTAACCCGTACGAGATGACGAAGCGCTGCTCTTCCTGCTCAAAAATCTCGAAGTCCCGCTCAGGAATGCGGTGGTACCCGAGACGCTCATACAGGCGCTGCGCGCCAGGCATGTGTGAGCCAGTGTGGAGGACGACACGTCGAAGTCCACGTTCACGAGCGATGTCGGCGCAGTAGTTCAAGATATGCCTAGCCACACCCTTGCCGCGTGCAGCGTGTGCAACTCCAAGCAAGCGGATGTCGAGTTCATCGTCAGCGGTGTCACTTTGCAAACGTTCACCGACGAACGGCAACGTGATAGTTCCGAGCAGAGCCCCGGACTCTTGATCGATTGCGACCATCACTGCGGAGGTGGTGTCGCGCTCCTCAGTGCGCTGCATCTGAGCGAGGTAGCCATCTGGCAGATCGTAGTCCTGCTCATTCGCGTCACGAAGCAGGCGCCCAACAGTCTCATATTCTTCAGGAGCAATACGGCGGATCAGTGGAGCTTCATTCACGCGAGAAGTCTACGCGACGGAAACAGGACGCCCCGCGATACTTTTCGAAGAAGTTTCGCGGGGCGTCCTGAATGAAGCCTGGTCGTTCTGACCTAGTGCTTACGCTGCGGTGCGGTGAAGTCAGGCTGGCCATCTGGACCGATTGGCAGCGGGCTGCCATCGGCGTAGCGTGGCCACGGAAGCAGTCCTGCGGGTGCAGCGGCAGGCGCAGCAGGCACGGACTCAACTGGCGCTGCTGCCTGCTGTGTTGCGGGATCCACGGGGATTTCATGCGCAACAGGCACAATCGCGGGGGTGGCTGCAGGGGCTGGAGTAGCAGCCTGAGCCGAAGGAACCTGCGAGTCGATAGCAACACTGACCGCTGCAACATGTGCCACGCCACCGGGATGAGCCGCCCGATACGCAGTTGCCTGCTGAGTCGCGTACTGCTGCGCTTCAAACGCCTGCTGTCGGCGTGCTGCACGTTCGTCCGAACCGTACGCCCAGCGGAGCAGCAGCGTCACCGACAGGCCGAGTGCAGTGAGGATAAGGATTGCGACGGAGATCCGCCAGTACAGGTCAGGGATGACGAGGCCGAACGCGTCGACGCCTGCGGGTGCAGTGAACAGGATGCCTGAAAGCACTGCAAGCGCGCTCGAGATGAACGCAAAACGAAGCACCGTTTCCCCAGCACGTGCGGAGACAGTCATCAACAGTTCGCTGAAGATCAGCACGATACGCACCACGACGATGACGAATAGCGACTTCCAGAAGATCTCCATAAACAGGAGACTGTGGTTTGGAGTCACCCAAATGACGGCGAGCAAAATCGCAAGAATGTACGAGTTTGCGATGAGTGCGACCGGCGCATACCAGTCAGAGACTCGATGGCGCGAGGTATCAACCGCGGTGAATACCGAGAACACGACAAACAGCAAGAAGGTCGCGAAGACACGAGCAAACTTCGCATCAATCTGGTCAACGAAGAGCATCACGATAGCGAGCAACGTGATGACGATGAGCATCGCAATGCTCACCTTCAGGAAGCCAGACAGTTTGCGAGGATTCGCATCTGCTGTGACTCGCTTGCGGCGCTTGGCGCTCACCGTCTCAGACGGCTGCGGAGTGTTCGTATCGGTCATACTCCTAAGTCTTCCGTGCCCTCATGCAAAAAGCTACATATAGCTAAATGTTTCGCCGTCCCAGGCGCGTCTTCACCTGGTTTTCACAGGGCGTCCCGGGAACCTCAGAAGCCAGGTAGACTGGTCAACGGAGCTCTTTTTGAGCCGCCCGATCCACATTCGACAAACGGAGCAATTCGAGCGTGACTGACCTTTCTGCCGTTCCCGGCCATCATCCTGACACCGTCGCAGATGCGATTGCCACCCCTGAGAAAGAGCAGCCTTACGCGGCGCTTGGCCTCAAGCCGGACGAGTACGAGATGATCCGTGAGATCCTCGGCCGCCGCCCAACCTCGGGCGAGCTCGCTATGTACTCCGTTATGTGGTCCGAGCACTGCTCGTACAAGTCCTCGAAGAAGTACCTTCGTCAGTTTGGCCAGAAGGTCAACGACAAGATGAAGGAAAACCTGCTCGTCGGCATGGGCGAGAACGCCGGCGTTGTGAACATCGGCGAAGGCTGGGCTGTCACCTTCAAGGTGGAGAGCCACAACCACCCCTCATACATCGAGCCTTTCCAGGGTGCAGCGACTGGCGTTGGCGGCATCATCCGCGACATCATCTCGATGGGCGCACGCCCCGTTGCTGTCATGGATCAGCTTCGCTTTGGCGATATCGATGACCCCGACACCGCGCGCGTTGTGCACGGCGTCGTCTCGGGCATCTCGTCATACGCGAACTGCCTTGGCCTGCCCAACATCGGTGGCGAGACCGTCTTCGACAAGGTCTACCAGCAGAACCCTCTCGTGAACGCAATGGGTGTTGGTGTTCTTCGTCACGAAGATCTCCACACCGCAAACGCTTCGGGTCTCGGCAACAAGGTCGTACTCTTCGGCGCACGTACCGGTGGCGACGGTATCGGTGGCGCATCGATCCTCGCTTCGGACAGCTTCGAAGAGGGCGGCCCCACCAAGCGTCCCGCAGTTCAGGTTGGCGATCCCTTCGCTGAGAAGGTCCTCATTGAGTGCTGCCTCGAGATGTTCCAGGGTGAGCTCGTTGAGGGCATCCAGGACCTCGGCGCTGCAGGCATCTCATGCGCAACCTCCGAGCTCGCAGCAAACGGCGACGGTGGCATGTTCATCGAGCTCGACAGCGTGCTCCTCCGCGATCCCTCACTGACTGCAGAAGAGATTCTCATGTCAGAGAGCCAGGAACGCATGATGGCGATCGTCGCTCCCGAGAAGCTCGATGCGTTCCTCGCAGTCGCACAGAAGTGGGACGTTGAGACCAGTGTGCTCGGTGAAGTCACCGACACCAACCGCCTCATCATCAACTGGCGCGGCGAAGAGATCGTCAACGTTGATCCTTCGACCGTTGCTGTTGACGGCCCCGTCTACGATCGCCCCGTCGCATACCCGACGTGGATCGACGCACTCCAGGCTGATACCGCGGCGAAGCTTCCCCGCGCTGCAGGCAACGACGAACTGCGCGAGCAGCTTGTCGCTGTGGCTGCATCACCCAACCAGGCTGATGTCTCGTGGATCACGAACCAGTACGACTACTACGTCGGCGGCAACACCGCGCTCGCATTCCCCGATGGCGCAGGCATGATCCGCGTTGACGAGGAGTCGGGCCTTGGCGTTGCGTTCTCGACCGACGCAAACGGCCGCTACTGCCAGCTTGATCCCTTCGCTGGTGCACAGCTCGCACTCGCAGAGGCTTACCGTAACGTCGCAACCTCTGGCGCAGTTCCGGCTGCAGTCACCGACTGCCTGAACATGGGCAGCCCAGAAGACCCCGAGGTTATGTGGCAGTTCTCACAGGTCGTCGAAGGCCTGTCAGACGCGTGCCTCGAGCTCGAGGTGCCCGTCACCGGCGGCAACGTCTCAATGTACAACCAGACCGCTGGCAGCCCGATCCACCCGACTCCTGTTGTTGGCGTTATGGGCATCATCGACGACGTGGCACGCCGCGTACCGTCGGGCTGGCAGGATCAGGGCGAGCACCTCTACCTCCTTGGTACGACCCGCACCGAGCTTGATGGCTCGGCATGGGCTGGCACCATTCACGATCACCTCGGTGGCAAGCCCCCCGTTGTTGACCTCGGCGTAGAGCGTCGTCTCGCTGAACTGCTGCACGCAGCTTCGCAGGGCGGTATCCTCTCGGCAGCAATCGACCTTTCGGAGGGTGGCCTCGCGCAGGCACTCACCGACGGTGCGCTCCGCTTCGGTGTTGGCGCACGCGTCTGGATCGAAGAGATCATCGAGCGTGACGGCGTTGACGCTACCGCAGCACTCTTCTCAGAGTCGCAGGGCCGTGTGCTCGTTGCTGTCCCGCATGAGGAAGATGTGAAGTTCCGTGGCCTCTGCGCAGGCCGCGACTTCCCCGTTCTCCGCATCGGTGTTACCGATCTCGCTGGCGCAGATGCTGCCCTCGAGGTTCAGGACCGCTTCACGTTGCCGCTCGCTGAGCTCGGCGGCGCGGTTCGTGCGACGCTTCCCGAGCGTTTCGGTGCAACCGTAGGCTAATCGCGGACTGCCTGCGGAGTCGATCCGCTGGCATCACAGTTCTACATTCATGCGAGGCCCCTGCTCACTTTGGTGAGTGGGGGCCTCGCATGTTTGGTGGACCGTTGAGGTTTGGAGTACGTGGAGCCAGGGATCGTGGCTGACGCGCAGCAGGCAGCACTCTGACCCCGCGAGAAGGGACGCTTCTCTCGAAAAGTGGGGTTTCTACGCGCAGAAACCCCACTTTTCGAGAGAAAGCGCCCGTTTCACCGGGTTGTGGCGAGGCCGTGAGGGGCTTCCAAATCACGGAGCGCAAACACCCACCCCTGCCAAATACTCCGAAATCAGGTACAGTGGAAATAGGTTCTGATCCGAACCACGGGACGACGGTCAAGTACCCCGACAGCGACAAGACTTGCCACAGGAGGTAAGCGTGCTCGCTTGGATCATTCTCATTATTTCTGGTGCCTTCGAGGCCGTCTGGGCTACTGCACTCGGCAAGTCCGAGGGGTTCACCAAGCTCTGGCCATCGGTCGTATTCGGTGTCGCTGTGGTCATCAGCATGGGCGGACTCGCTTTTGCTTTGCGTGAGATCCCGACAGGTACCGGCTATGCGGTGTGGGTTGCCGTTGGCGCATCACTCACCGTCATCTACGCCATGATTACCGGAGCAGAGCAGGCCAGCCTGCTGAAGATTCTGCTGCTGCTTGGCATCGTTGCATGCGTGATCGGTCTCAAGCTCGTCAGCGACCACGAGAGCGCCGCAGCACTGCCGATGGCCTAACACCACGAGCCCAAATCGGCTCACCCAGAGTCAGTTAGCCTCACGGCCACTGATTCAGTCGTCGAGCAAGCTCGCGACACGGGCGCGGATCGCCTGCTGCAACTCTTCAATCGAACGCGACGCGTCGAGCTTGAGGAAGCGGCGGGGATCCGCGTCTGCGAATCCACGGAACGCCTCACGCACTGCCTCGTGGAACTCAACAGCTTCAGCTTCGAGGCGGTCGTCGGCTCCCCCGCGCTGACGACGCCGCTCAGCCGCAGTCTCGGCATCGATATCGAGCAGAACAGTGAGTTCAGGCCAGAGGCCGACAGCAGCCCAGTCGCTGATGCGACGCACGTCATCGACCTGAAGCACCCTCCCCGCCCCTTGGTACGCGAGCGATGAGTCGATGTAGCGATCCTGCACGACAGCAGCTCCGCGCGCGAGCGCGGGCTTGACGACCTGGGCGACATGCTGCGCGCGATCAGCCGCATAGAGGAGCGCCTCGGCTCGCGGATCAATTGCACCGATCTCGTCGCCACCGTGCAAGAGGAGCTTACGCACCTCTGCGCCGAGCGGAGTCGCGCCCGGTTCAAACGTGCGCACGACCTCCTGGCCACGCTCAGTGAGCCACTCTTCGAGGAGGCGGACTTGCGTGGTTTTCCCCGCGCCGTCGCCGCCCTCGAAGGTGATGAATACTCCGCGCACTGTGTGCCTACTCGCTAATTCTGCTGACGCAGATTATTCGCCTGCCGCGGCAGCTGCTTCAGCAGCCTTCTTGGCAGCGTTGGCCTTGCGGGTCTCAGCTGCCTTCTTTGCGGCAGCAGAGCGCGCAGGGTCGACAGCCTTCTTGGCAGCGCCTGCCTTTGCAGCGGTCTTCTTCGCTGCAGGCTTCTTGGCAGTTGCCTTCTTCGCAGGCGCCTTCTTCTTCGCCGGGCCCTTGGCACGCTTGATTGCGAGCAGCTCAGTGGCACGCTCGAACGTGATGTCTTCGACGCTGTCGCCACGAGGAATCGTCGCGTTCGTCTCACCATCGGTCACGTACGGACCGAAACGGCCGTCCTTCACCTTGATGGGCTTACCGCTGACGGGATCCGCCTCGAACTCCTTCAGCGCAGCAGACGCCTTGCGAGCGCCGTACTTGGGCTGCGCGAACAGCTCCTGTGCACCTGCGAGATCGATCGAGAAGATCGCGTCTTCGCTCGTGAGCGAGCGAGTATCAACGCCCTTCTTCAGGTACGGGCCATAGCGACCATTCTGAGCGGTGATCTCAGCGCCCGATTCTGCGTCAGTGCCGACGACACGTGGCAGTTCAAGCAGCGCTACCGCAGTGTCGAGATCAACCGTCGCTGGATCCATGCTCTTGAAGAGCGATGCCGTGCGTGGCTTCTCACCCTTCGGCAGCTCTTCGCCCTCGTCAGGAATCTCCTGTACGTACGGGCCGAAGCGGCCATTCTTCGCGATGATGCGCTTTCCGGTCTCGGGGTGGAGACCGACAACGCGATCCTCAGCAGGTTCAGCATCTGCGAGTTCGTGTGCCTTTGCTGGCGTCAGTTCATCAGGTGCCATTCCGTCTGGAATGTTCACACTGCGAGGCTTCAGCTCACCGTTCTCGTCGACCTCGCTCTTCTCGTCGAAGACCTCGAGGTAGGGGCCGTACTTGCCGTTGCGGAGCGAGATCTGATCATCGATGCGGATCGTGTTGATTGCTCGCGCATCGATCTCGCCGAGGTTATCGACGACGCCGCGCAGGCCAGGATGATTGTCACTGCCGAAGTAGAACTCCTTGAGCCACTGCTCACGGTCCGTCTTACCAGCTGCAATCTCATCGAGATCGCTTTCCATCTCAGCGGTGAAGTCGTAGTTCACGAGCTCCGAGAAGTGGTCTTCGAGCAAGCGCACGACCGAGAACGCGATCCAACTTGGAACGAGTGCCTGGCCCTGCTTGGTCGCGTATCCGCGATCCATGATCGTCGAGATAATTGCCGCGTAGGTTGAAGGTCGGCCGACACCAAGCTCTTCAAGACGCTTCGTGAGGCTCGCCTCGGTGTAGCGGGGCGGCGGGCTCGTCTGGTGGCCCTTCGCCTCGGGGTGGGCGATGCCAAGGGGCTGACCGTCATGAAGCTGCGGAAGCGAGATGTTTGCTTCTGCATCCCCGCGCTTCTCGTCTTTACCTTCTTCATACGCAAGCATGAAGCCGGGGAAGGTGATGACCGTGCCACTTGCGGTGAACTCTGCACGGGTCTGCGCGCCGTTCTCAGCGAGCGGGACGTTCAGCGTGACGGTATCGGTCGAACCCTTTGCGTCGGCCATCTGGCTTGCGACGGTGCGCTTCCAGATGAGGTCATAGAGCGCGAACTCACCCTGGGTGAGCTTGCCCTTGAGTGAGCTCGGGCGGGCGAACTTGTCACCGGCGGGACGAATTGCTTCGTGCGCCTCCTGAGCGCCCTTCGCCTTGCCGGTGTACACACGTGGCTTCTCTGGCAGGGTCTCTGCGCCGTAGAGCTCGGCGGCCTGCGAACGAGCCGCCGCAATCGCCTGCTGCGAGAGCGTCGGCGAATCAGTACGCATATAGGTGATGTAACCGTTTTCGTACAGCGACTGCGCGAACGACATCGTCTGACGCGAGCTGAAGCGGAGCTTACGCGACGCCTCCTGCTGCAGGGTCGAGGTAGTGAACGGAGCTGCCGGGCGACGCGTGTGCGGCTTCGTCTCGATCGATGCGACCGTTGCCGCAGCGTTCTCCATCGCACCCTGCAGCGCGTTCGCGCGCGCAGAGTCGAGACGCACGACGTTTGCACGCTGCGCCTTCTCCGAGAGTTCACCGTCGTCAGTGAAGTCGCCACCGGTGGCAACACGGCGGCCGTCGAGGCGGGCAAGCTTCGCGTCGAAAGGAACGCGATCCGCCGCATCATCGCCAGGCATAAAGCGAGCCGTGAGGCTCCAGTACTCAGAGGTCACGAACGCAAGACGCTCACGCTCACGATCAACAACCAGACGCGTTGCAGCCGACTGCACACGGCCAGCAGAAAGCTTCGGTGCAACCTTTCGCCACAGCACAGGCGAAATGTCATAACCGTAGAGACGATCGAGAATTCGACGCGTTTCCTGTGCGTCGACCAGCGCGTGATCGAGGTCACGGGTGTTCGCCTTTGCCTGTTCGATCGCGTCCTTGGTGATCTCGTGGAACACCATTCGGCGGACAGGAACCTTGGGCTTCAAAACCTCAAGCAGATGCCACGCGATGGCTTCACCCTCGCGGTCCTCATCTGTTGCGAGCCAGAGCTCGTCCGCCTCCTTCAGAGCACGCTTGAGTTCTGAGACGGTCTTCTTCTTGTTGTCGTTGACAACGTAATAGGGCGCAAAACCGTTGTCGACGTCGACAGCGAATTTACCGAAGGGGCCCTTCTTGAGATCCGCCGGAAGCGCCGAGGGCTCTGCGAGGTCACGCACGTGACCGACAGACGCAATCACCTCGTAGTCGTCACCAAGATACCCACCAATGGTTTTTGCTTTGGTCGGTGACTCGACAATGACGAGTTTCTTTGTCTCCCCCACGGGAACCCTCCTGACGACGGCGGTAGGCAGTACCTGCAAGGCTACGATACACAGCCTGACCTGCAGTTCGTTGCGAGATGCCACTTACATGCTGTGCGCTTTCACCCAAGTTCAGGCGCAATTGCACGTCATTGCATCGTACCGCCGTGTGCAGCAAGAGCGATAACCCGGTGCGGGACGGCGCGCAATCTGCCCGGCTCTGCACCCCGTCACAAAGGTTGTACAGACAGGCCTCACCACAGTCAGCTGACATTCTTTCGTTGTCGTTTGGGGTCTGCGCACAGTGTTCTCCAGCCATTTACCCGGTGTTCCCCGCCCGCTTTACCTCCGTTGATGTTGCGTCAATACCGTTGGCCAGGGCCAGCACCACAGGGTGCATGGCTGCACAACGAAAGAGGTTTTCTGTAATGGTTTCACTCGTCACTCTTGACGTCGCCGGCACCACTGTCAACGAGCGCGGTGCGGTATACGACACGCTGAAGGCTGTCGTTGAAGAGGCGCTGTCTGTGACACTCTCTGACGACGATCTTCGCCCCGCACTCGGCGCGAACAAGGCTGAGGCAATCGCTGGGTTCCTCACCAAGTTCCGCGGCGAGGCTGACCCCGAACTCGTCAATGAGCTCTTCCTAAAGTTCCGTGGCTTGCTTGAGCAGACCTACCGCGAGCAGCCGCCAGTAGAGCTGCCTGGCGTGGTTGATGCGATCCGCCGTATGCGTGCCGCAGGCATGCAGGTCTCGCTCACCACCGGATTTGATCGCGGAGTCACCCAGATGATCCTCGACGCGCTCGGCTGGACCGTTGGCCCAGAGGCAACTGACACCGTTGACTTCGCCATCACCTCTGATGACGTCTCGACCGGCCGCCCCGCTCCCGAGCTCATTCAGGTTGCAATGCAGCGTGCTGGCGTCACCGACCCCGAGCAGGTTGTCGCGGCTGGCGACACCGAGCTTGACCTCGCGGCAGGCATGAACGCCGGTGCGAAGTACGTCGTCGCAGTGACGACCGGTGCACAGGCGGCGGATCACCTCGCGAAGTTCCCGCACACCCACGTGTGCGACGTTCGCGATCTGCCCGAACTGCTCGGCGTCCCCGCAGCAGTCGCAGCTGAGTAATGACCGACCACACATTCGACCTCGCGGTCGTTGGGTCCGGCGTTATTGGCCTCGCTCACGCTGCGCTTGCAGCTGAGCGAGGCCTGCGGGTCGTCGTGCTCGAGCGAACTGATCGACCGGTTGGCGCTTCGATCCGCAACTTCGGGCACGTCGGCATCACCACCCAGGACGGTGAAGGTCTGGAGTATGCGCTCGCAGGCCGCGCCCACTGGCTCCGCTTCGCTGAGCGTGCTGGGTTCTGGATCCGCCCAGCAGGCACCATGATCGTCGCTCGCGCTGACGATGAATGGTCGCTGCTTGAGCGGTTTGCAGACATGCGCGGCGACGCCGTTGAACTGCTCTCACCCGCGCGGGTGCAGGGGCATGCCACGATTGCGGATCCGCGCCTCGTCGGCGCAGCATTCTGCGGCAACGATCTGCGAATCAACTCGCCTGAGGCGATTCCGGCGCTCGTTGCTCATCTCGCCGCAACCGGGGTTGAATTCCGGTTCCAGACGAACGTCACCGGGGTTGCAACAGGCATCGTACAGACCAGCCGTGGCGACGTTCACGCGGATCGGATCGTCGTTGCGACCGGGCACGACCTCGACGTGCTCTTCCCTGAGCTGGCAGAGCAGGATGGCTTCACTCGGTGCCTCCTGCACATGCTGGAAACGGATGCGCCCGAGGGCAGCCACTTTGATCCGGTCATCCTCACCGGGACCGCGGTCACCCGCTATGACGGGCTCTCGCAACTCCCTGAGGCGCAGAGCATTCGGGAGCGCATGGCGAATGACGCTCCTGAACTCATCGAAGCGCACGTGAATATCAAGATGTCACAGCGCCCGAATGGCCGTCTGGTGATTGGGGACACACACGCCTACGCGCAGACGCATGAGCCGTTTAAGGACGAGGCACTCGATCTGCTGCTGCTTCGCGAATTCGAACAGCTCCTCGGCGCACCGCTCACGGTACGACGCAGGTGGCACGGCGAATACGCGACCGCCGCTGCTGATGATTTCTACGTGCGCGAACCTCACCCGGGTGTCTTCATTGCCTGCGTCACAAACGGCACCGGCATGAGCACGGGCATGGGCTTTGCTGAGTCGGTGTTGAACCGGTTCTAACGTCTGCTTCTGGCTCGCCCAGAGGCGCCACAACGGTGCGGTTGATCAACAGAATCTCTGATCAACCGCACCGTTTCGTGTGTTCACGCACCCACTCCACGCTTTTCTCATTACTTTCTGGAGCCACGTATGAGCTACTCCCCCGCTTCATTTCATCTCGCACCGCTTCCCGCGCGACGCCGCCGCATCCTTCTGGTCGGCATCGACGGCCTGCGCATCGACCTCGCAGTCGACGCCGGGCTCATGCCCACCCTTGTCGACCTTGCGATACGTGGAAGCCGTCACCGTATGGTCGTCGCGCCACCGACGCTCTCAGGGCCGAGCTGGGCAACGATCCTCACTGGCGCGACCATCGCTGAACATGGTGTGGTCGATAACCAGTTCCTCACATCGTCGCTGCCTCGCTACCCCGATCTGCTCAGTCGAGCGTTCTATGCGGATCAGCGGCGCGTCACGTTCGCGGCAGCCAGTTGGCCGCCACTCGTGGATCCACGTGGATTTGGCCCGATCATTCACGAGCGTGCTGAGCAGCACAGGGCTGGGCTTCACAGGGTCGTCGTCCGTGACGGTGAGACACGAGGATACGTCCCGCTCGACGCAGAAATGGTCGACCATGTGATGTGGTCGCTCCGGTTCGACACCCCTGACGTGTGCTTCCTGCATCTCTGCGCGGCAGACGAGGCCGGGCACCTGCACGGACCGCACTCCCTGAGTACGCTGCCGCGCTCACAGGTATCGACGCGCACCTCAGGCGACTTTCCGCTGAGGTCGCTCGGCTCGCGGCTGAAACCGGAGATGAGTGGGTACTTGCGGTGACCAGTGATCACGGGCACCTGGATGCTGGCGGCCACGGCGGCGACAGCGCCATCGAACGCGAGTCTTTTGTCATTCTGCACCGCCCAGGGGCCGGTGCCCTTGACTGGCCGGCCGAGATTGCGCCGACCGAGGTGACGCCGCGACTCCTCGACTTCCTCAACAGCGGTGTCTCGGATGCCGGAGATGCGTCGGATGGATCCGGTACTCAGGGCGCTCAGGGCGCTCAGGGTGCTCATGGTGTTGCAGCCGCAGGAGACACAGCAGACGCGACCACTCGCAGCGCCTCAGCATCGTAGCTCGTTCGGGCAAACCGGGCAGGCTCAAGACAGCACGAAGCGGGGCGGATCAGGCATTGCCTTGATCCGCCCCGCTTCGTGCTGCGATGAGGTCACCGTGGGAGCCTCCCTCGCGTGTGAACCCCTGCGGCGAGCCTGCTACAGCGTTGACTGCTCCCGCTCGAATGCTGCGGGTTCGGGCACCGCAAGCGGTACCGGCGCATGCAACCACTCTGGGATCGTGGCGTCGGAAGCAACCCGGTAAATCGCGGGCTGTGTGAGGCGGATCGAGACGCGCTCGCCAACCGGGACCTGCACGATCTGGTGCGTCGGCAAGTCGATCTTGATGCGATGTGCCTGGTCGAATGTCTCAACCGTCACGCGTGTGGTCGCACCCAAGAACAGATGGGACGTCACGGTACCGACCGGGTCCATCGATGGTTCACAAATGAGCGCATCAGGCCGGACGAAGATCCGGTCGCTCGCCTTGCCAGACTCAGGTGCACGCCAAACATCTGGCTGCGGGGCACGTGGTGTGACAGGAAGCTCGTTGGTGACGCCAACAAATCCAGCAACGAACGAGTCCTCTGGCCGGAAGAACAGCTCGTCAGGGGCCGCGATTTGTTGAATCTGGCCGTCACGCATGACCGCAACGCGATCGGCCATTGCGAGGGCTTCCTCCTGGTCGTGTGTCACAAACACAACGGTGATGCCGGTACGCAACTGGAGCTCGCGGATCTCTTCACGGAGTTCCGAGCGCACCTGTGCGTCGAGGGCCGAGAGCGGCTCGTCAAGCAACAGAATTCCTGGGCTGATCGCGAGTGCGCGCGCGAGTGCAACGCGCTGCTGCTGACCGCCAGAGAGTTGGTTTGGGTAGCGGTCTTCAAAGCCATCGAGGCGGACGAGTGCAAGCATCTCGCGTGCGATGCGTGCACGTTCGGCGCGCGACACCTTGCGCAGGGCGAGCCCGAACTCTACGTTCTTGCGAACGGTGAGATTGGGAAAGAGGCTGTACGACTGGAAGACCATCCCGATCTCACGACGATGCGGCGGCAACGGGAGCACAGATTTTCCATTGACGAGGACATCGCCGCTGCTGGGAGTTTCAAACCCACCGAGAATGCGGAGCGCGGTGGTCTTGCCGCAACCCGAAGGGCCAAGGAGTGCAATAAACTCACCGGCTTTGATGTCGAGTGAGAGATCCTTGAGAACGCTCGTGGAGCCGTACGACTTCTGTACATTGCGGTATTCGATGGCCGCGCCGACCGGCGCAGTTTGCTGGACCGTGGGAGCTACGGAGAGTGGTGAAGTCATGAACGGACCTTTCGACGTGCTACCCGGCGGGGAGCTTGGAGAACGAGAATCATCAGCATCCACGAGAGCAACGTGACGAGCAGTGACACTGCAATTGAGGTGCGGAAGTTACTTCCGGACAGCGTCATGAGCTCAACGGAGAGCGTGTGGAAGCCGAGAGAAATGGAGAAGGTGTATTCAGCGAGTCCTGCCGAGAGCCCGAAGAATGCGCAGTACCAGAGCGCCGCACCAATGTTCGGCGCAATCACGCGAAATACCGCGACCGGGAATGGAGCGCCGAGTCCACGCGCGCTATCGAGCAACTGCGCAACGGGGATTGCGGCAAGGGCATTATCGATGATGCGGAAAGTGAACGGCAGCAACACAATGACGTAGCAGCCGAGCAACACGAGTGGGAACGAAGGGTCCTGCAGGAACTGGCTCACCGCACGCCCAACTTCACCCGCGTTCACACCGGCGCGGAGCACCGCAAGCACACCGGCGACAAGGGCGATAGCTGGGACGACGAGCGGAACCATGCAGATTGCTTCAACAAGCGGACGATACCGCTGTGCCGACACGTGCAACAACACCACCGTTGGCACCAAGATCACCAGCAGGAGCGCGACTGAGACGAGCGAGAGACCCAGGGAGAGACCCAGGCTCCCCATAACCGCTGGCGAGGAGATCGCATCGGTGAGCGCGGTAAGGGTGAGGCCTTCTGACGGGATCCAGAAGCTAAACCACAGACCCGCAAGCATAGGAATGGCGATGAATGCTGCCATTGCGATGAGCGCGGCAGCCGCAACGACGCGTGGCCAGCGCGGCGCACGGTACGGACGAGCTTCTGGGGCCACCGCTTCTCGTGAGGCATTGCCATGAAGCTGCTGCTGAGCAGCGGGATCTACTTCGAGGAGAGCCACCGGCGACTCCGTTTCTGTAGTGGGAGCGAAATCGCGAGCGTGACCGCTGCGACAAGAATCATGTTCACGCTGAGCGCCATGGCGACGTTTTCTTGACCGGAAGAGTTGCCGCCAGTGAGCAGACCAGCAATCTTGAGCGTGACGAGTGGGAAGTTTGCGCCACCGATCAATGCCGCAGCAGAGACGTGTGTGGCGAACGAGGCGCCGAAGAGCAACACGAAGCCGCTGAGTAGCGCAGGTGTCACAACGGGAAGGCCAACGCGTAGCCAAAACTGATGAGATGGCGCCCCGAGAGATGCCGCGGCTTCCTTCCATTCGCGTTTGACGCCCTGGAGGGTGGGGAGGAACAGCATGATCATCGTCGGAATGAGGAAGTACTGATACATCAACACCAGGCCTTGCGCGCTGTAGAGCGAGAATCCCCAGTCTTCGAGTGGGAGCGCCTGAGTCAGAATGCCGACGGTGCCAAGCACCACTATGAACGAGAACGCCAAGCTGATTCCGCCGGAGTTTGCGAGCACGGTCGCAAGCACTTTCGTCACGCCATCAAGCCGTTCAGAGTTGAGTGTGACGATGGCTTGAGCAAGAAGCGCCCCGCACACGGTGCCGATGACGGCGGCAATGAGACTGATTTGGATGCTGTTGAGAATCGCTTCACCTTGGCCACCCGTCACGCTCAACACAAAGTTGTCGAGTCCAAACGCAGTTTCGCCAGGGGCACCTACAACGGGAACTCTGAACGACGAGACCAGAATGCCGATCAGGGGTATCCCGAGGAACACAAACGTGAACCCGAAGAACGGCAGCAGCCCGAGGGTGCCGCGCGGGACCCGCAGGCGATTCGCCTGAGGCCCCGCGCTCGTGACCTGAGAGGTCATGCTGTAGTGACCGCCAGCCATGCCGAAGTCAGCTGCTGCTTGGCAGCCTCGCGCTGTTCACCGGACGGGATGAGAGCTTCACCGGTTGCGGCAGGAAGCTCGGCGAGCGCGGTTGCGTCTGCGGTGCCTGCCTCCGTCATTTCTGCGAGGCGAACCGGACGGGTCTGCCCTTGCAGGAAAATGTTTTGACCTTCTTCGCTGAAGATGAACTCCAGCCACAGACGCGCTGCCGCGGGGTGTGGGGCATCGGCGTTAATCGATGCCGCGTAGTAGGACGACCAGAGAACATCGGTGGGGACGTTCACTGCAAAGTCAATGCCTGCGTCAGCAAGCTTTGCCGCTGAGGCAACGTTCAGGTAGTCCCAGCTCAATACGATGGGCGTCTCGCCGCGCTCGATGGTGCCGTCGTTTGCCACGACTTTCGTCATGTTGCCTGAGTCAGAAAGCTTCTGGAAGAAGTCAACGCCCGGCTGGATGTCTTCGAGCGAACCACCGTTTGCGAGAGACATCGCCCAGACGATGTTGAACTCGAGTTCACCGGAGGTTGGATCCTCAAATGCGCCAATCTTGCCCTTGTATTCAGGCTTTGCAAGATCTGCAATGGCAGTCGGGCAGTTGTCGATACGCGTGGTGTCGCAGCCGATGCTCATGTAGCCGCCATACTGGCTCGTCCACTGGTCAGTCTTGCTACGCAACGCGCCATCAAGGTTTTCTGCGCCGGCAGGACGATATTCAGCGAGCAGATTCTGAGCCGCGCCGTCTTCAGCGAAAGACACACCAGTATCGAGATAATCAATTGAACGGTCTTGGCCGACACGTTGCTGAATCACGTTGATTTGTTCTTGGCTTGAACTCATCGAGACATCGTTGTTGATTTCGATGCCGTACTTCTCGGTGAACGCCGACTTCAGCGCACCGTAGTTGGCCCAATCGTCGAAGAGCCCCATGGTGTTCAGGGTGCCCTCTTCTTGCGCTGCACTGATGAGGGCTTCCATGCCACCGCCCGCTTCAGCGGTGGTGGCAGTTGCCCAGGGTGACTCCGCCGACTGATCAGATGAGCTTGAGCATCCGGTCAGTGTGAGCGCCGCAACAACAAGCGCGGTGGCGGAAAGGGGGAGCAGCTTCATTCCGTAAGCCCTTCAAGGTCAAAATTTCGTAAAAAAAGACCGACAGATCGGCCGGTCGTGAACTATTTGACCAGCGTGAATTTAACGGTCGCTAACCACGAATCGGCGGCGAGGTAAACAGCGTGGTTCGCTCACGTACGTCAGGTTTCTCACGGGTGTCGAGCTGTTGACCCAGTGGGTTTCTTACGAGGGTGCTTTCTGCATGTCAGGTGGCCCGGCGCGTGCCGATGCGGTGGCAACGAGCCCTACGCCTGTCGCATGCACGGTGATGCGAACAGACAGGGTGCTGGCGTCCACCTCACAAGACACCAGCTCAGCTGCTCCAGCCACAGCGACTTCTCCAGCGAGGTCGCATGGTTCCCGCTCAAACAGACCTAGCAACGCGTCAGCTGCGGCGAGCGCAGCAGCATCTGATGCTGCGCTCGCCTCGGCAACTGCAACCGAATACTGCGCTGCGCCAAGCACGACGCCCCCACACACCACGGTTGCAGCGATACACCCGACCGCGACCGGCACGCTCATGGTCTTCCCTCGCTGACTGCCGCACAGCCCCGAGCGCTGAGCCGCAGCATGCTGAGTAGCCCGGTGCCTGGGCTCGCTGCTGCGGAGATACAAAGTAGTTCGCCCCGCCGTTCACGTGAGATATCTGGCCTTGCAGGGAACTGCGCGATGAGTTGAGCCGCGAGTTCTGCATCCCCACGCGCTTCAAGGCGAGCCACAGCCCCGGCAAGACCTGTGAGCCCGGTTCGATAGGCGACCATGGAGACACCGCCAACGACGATGCCAAACACCAGCAGCACCATGGGCAAGGTCAGTGCGAACTCAGCAGTCACGCTGCCCCGTTCTTCGCGTAGGAACTTTGCAAGCACCTACCCGCCGCCCAAGGCTTTCTGAACAATGTCCATGAGCATCGATTTCACTTCGCCAGATTGCATAATGACGATGAGTAGCCCGGCGAATGCAACCGCTGCCATGATGATCAGTGCGTATTCTGCGGTGACCGCCCCGCGTTCTTCTCGCCGCAGTCTGCGGATCTTGTAGAACATGCGAAGGCGTATACGTTCGAGGTGTCTTCGCAGTTGGCGTACGTGTGTTGCGAACGGCGTATGGCGGTTGCGCGTAGTTGTGTTCATGTAGTTTTCCTCCTGCAGGATCGCGTGTGACCGAAGTTGGTCTTGCAATGATGCAGCGCTGCAGCACCGCTTGAATTCGTTCTCCACAACGACGGTGAGTAAACCGGAATACAGGGTTTGCGTTTTGGGTGTGAGCAACAGCCTCCCGCGCAAAGTCACAGCACCATGTGTCTCGCTACTGCTGCGGCGGCTGCGGCTGCGGCTGCGGCTGCGGCGGCTGCGGCTGCAGCCGCGGCTGCGGCTGCGGCTGCGGCTGCGGCTGCGAGAAAGACTTCCATCGTCCGATTCCGCGCCGATCGCAGAGGTCCCCAGCGACAAGTTTTACGATTCGTATCCCCCTGACCTACACGCCAAGGCAATGCAATTTACGCGCTGAAACACGCCAGTTTCAATCAAGCTTGGGATCATACGTCACAAATCTCTTGACCAAGTCGCATAAATGATGTTGCATGGTCAACACTCAGCCCTCTCAAAGTCGAGCAGGGGTTGCCCTCAACAATTGAATCCTTCCGGAACCAGCGCGTGCACCAGCACGCCAGCTCCAGAAACGAAAGTGACTATGACGCAACGACGCGATCTTTACATCACCCATTCGCTCCCCCACAAACGTTCCACCGCAAGACCCAGCTCCGCAGCCCCGACCAGCTCATACGTGATGTAGGCCGCACCATGGCAACAACGACCATCACCGATACAGGCTCGCAGCCACGGATCCGCCCGCCGAAACTGCACCCCCTGTTGCGCTACGTCCTGATTCGCTTAGGAATCAGCTTGCTCCTCATCTGGGGCGTCACCGTCGTCACCTTCTTGCTGACCAACCTCGTCCCCGCCGACCCCGTCCAGGCAATCCTGGGCGACCGCGCATCGGCAGACCCAGCAAAGGTGGCCCAGGCTCGCATCGATCTTGGGCTCGATCAGCCACTCATCGTGCAGTACTGGACCTATCTCACGAACCTGCTCCACGGCGACCTCGGGATTTCGAACCAGACCCGCATCCCAGTGACCGAATCGATCGGCAAAGTCTTCCCGGCCTCGGCTGAACTCGGCCTCGGTGCGATCCTCATCGCGATCTTCTTCGGCCTGCTGCTCGGGCTTCTCGCCGCGCTGCGTCACAACAAGCCGACCGACTACATCGTTCGCGCGATCAGCCTCATCGGCATCTCAGCACCGACGTTCTGGGTCGCAACCGTGAGCTACTACGTGCTGTCGTTCAAGCTCGGAATCATCAGTGGTGCTGGCCGTCTCGACCCGTGGGTCACTCCCCCACCGCACGTGACCGGCATGTACACGATTGACTCGTTGCTCGCGGGAGACATGGAAGTCTTCACCAACGCGCTGCAGCACCTCATTCTGCCGTCGTGCGTACTCGCCCTCTTCACCGTCGGTTTGCTCGCCCGCTTCAGCCGCTCGAGCGTGCTCGATGTTATGAACCTCGACTACGTCACCGCGGCCCGGGCAAAGGGCCTCCCGGGCAGCACCGTCACCTTTAAGTACATCTTCCGCGGCGCCCTTGTCCCGATCATCACGGTCGTTGGTCTCGCGTTTGGATCATTGCTCTCTGGCGCCGTGCTCACCGAGACGGTGTTCGCATGGGGCGGCCTCGGACAATTCGCGTTCAGAGGCGCAACAGCCCTCGATCTCCCCGTCATCATGGGTGTCGGCCTCATCATCGGCATCATTTACATCTCCGTGAACTTCCTCGTCGATGTCATTTACGGTCTCGTCGATCCGAGAGTGAGGGTCAAGTGACCACTACAAGCATTACCGAGGCAATCAACCTCGGCATCCGTCGCTGGCGTTGGCGCTTTCCGAAGTCCCTCCGCACTCCCCTTGGCATCGCAGGGACGATCATTCTCGTGTTCTGGATCCTCGTCTCGATCTTTGCGCCGCTCCTTGCACCGCATGATCCGCTCGCCCAGGTCTTCCCACGCCTCACCGCACCAGGTGAAGTCACCGCACTCGGTACCGACAGCCTCGGCCGCGATATGCTCTCGCGCGTCATCATGTCGGCGCAGACCAGCCTTCCTGCTGCACTGCTCGTGGTGTTCTGTTCGGCCCTTATCGGCTCGATTCTCGGTGCGATCGCGGGCTACTTCGGCAAGTGGGTCGATGAGACAATCATGCGTTTGGCGGATCTCGTCTTCGCCTTCCCCACCATCATTCTCGCGATGGTCATCGCCGCGTCCCTCGGCCCAGGCTTGAAGAACGCGATCATTGCGATCCTCATCGTGTCATGGCCGGGGTATGCGCGAACCACCCGCGCACTCGTCATGTCAGCCCGCAACAGTGAGTACGTCGTGGCAGGCAGGCTCCTCGGATTTAGTCCGTGGCGTTCGCTCTTCCGTGATATCTCGCCCAACGTGGTGTCACCGGTGGTTGTGCTCGCAACGCTCGGCGTCGGCGAAGCCATCCTCACCATGGCGGGATTGTCATTCCTCGGCCTCGGCGTGGTACCACCAACACCCGACTGGGGTGCAATGATCAGCGAAGGCGTCTCACAGTTCAATGCATGGTGGATCGCACTCTTCCCCGGCATCTGTATTTTGACGGTGGTCATGGGCTTCAACTTCATCGGTGACAGCCTGCGCGATGCCCTTGACCCGCGCACTGCAAAGCAAGTACAGGGGGCGAACGCATGAGCGTCATCAAGCTCACAGACCTCAACCTCGTTGTTGGTGAAGGACCGAGTGCGAATCACATCTTGCACGATGTCTCCTTCACGCTTGAGGCAGGCACCATCACCGGAGTTGCTGGCGCATCAGGTTCAGGCAAGACACAAACCGGCATGGCGATTATGGGGCTCTCCCCTGATGGGGCGAAGCTCTCCGGCAGCATCGACTTTGATGGCCAGGAGCTCGTCGGCCTCCCGCCAAAGCAGCACAACGATCTGCGTGGAAACCAGCTCGCGATGGTCTTCCAGGACCCGGCGTCGGCCTTCCATCCGATGCTGTCGATCGGCCAGCAGGTGACTGACCACATTCGACACCACGAAAAGATCAGTAAAAAAGATGCGCTCAAGCGAGCTGCCGAGATGCTCGCGAAAACGCGAGTGCCGAACCCAGAAGAGGCGCTGAAAAAGTATCCGCATCAGTTCTCTGGTGGCCAGCTGCAGCGCATCGCCTTCGCGACCGCGATCATCGCCTCGCCCCGCGTGCTCATCGCTGATGAGCCGACAACCGCACTTGACGTGACCGTTCAAGCTGGCGTGCTCAAGCTGTTGCGCGATCTCTGCGACGAGTTCAACCTCGCGGTCCTCCTCGTGACACACGACTTCGGCGTGCTGTCATCGGTCGCAGACAAGATCGTCGTCATGCAGCACGGCCGCGTCGTCGAGATCGGCGACCGTGAGTCGGTCATCGTCACCCCGCAGCACGCATACACGCGCTCGCTCATTGAATCGCTGCCAGGAACGGAGCTCGCACGATGAACACTGGTGAACCCCTCCTCACGCTCACAGACGTGGAATGCGAGTACAAACTCAACGGTGGCGGCCGATTCCGCGCGGTGAACGGCGTCTCACTCGAGCTCGGTGAATCCGAGGTGCTCGGTCTCGTCGGTGAGTCCGGCTGCGGCAAATCCACGCTCGCAAAGCTCATTTGTGGTCTCGAAAAGACTTCTGAAGGCTCGATTGAGTACCAAGGCAATCAGGTCAAGCCACTCGGCTTCAAGAAACGAAGTGCAGCGATGATGGGCATTCAGATGGTGTTCCAGAACCCGTACGCCTCGCTGAACCCGCGACGAAAGATCCGCGCCCAGATCGAAGATGCGCTTGCGCTCGACCCATCAGGACGCTGGAACGTCGAGGCCTTGCTCGATGCCGTAGACCTCCCAGCAAACGCTGCCGACCGGTACCCGCACGCCTTTTCTGGCGGTCAGCGACAGCGCGTCGCGATCGCACGGGCACTTGCTGCGGGGCCCAAGGTGCTCATCGGTGATGAGCCGATCGCGTCACTCGACGCATTTTTGCAGTCGCGGATCGCAAAACTCATGCGCGACCTCGCGATTGAGTCGGGAGCATCAATGATTTTCATCAGCCACGATCTCTCAGTTGTGCGTGAAATCGCCGACCGTGTGGCGGTGATGGAGGCCGGCAAGATTGTCGAGTCCGGCCCCACCGAAACCATCTGGAACACTCCAGCTCACCCGTATACGAAGCGTCTGCTCGGGGCGATTCCGATCGTCGATGGGAAGGGGGTCATTCCCGGGGTATGACGCCCGCACAGTGATGGGTGCCGAGCCACTCGGCCCCACGCGATGTTTCAGTTCGGAAAAATCTATATACCCTCATCAGATTCCTCTGATGAGATCACCCTGCTTGATTCAATGAAGAAGAGAGTACGCAATGAAGCGGTATCCAAAAGTAATGATCTCGGCTGCAGCAATTACTTGCCTCGCAGCCTCCATGACGGCGTGCAGTAGCGGCGACAAGGGCGGCGACGCCGGTGAGAAGAAGGGTGGCGACACCCTCGTCGTGCAGACCAGCTTCGACCTCATGACGATTGACCCGGCTCGCCAGTTCGAGTTCACCGGCTCGACCGTCGATGACGCGATCTACCAGACCGTATTGAACTTCGACAACGGTGACTTCACCAAGCCGATCGACGGCCTGTGCTCATATGACATCACCGATGACAGCCTCGTGACCACCCTCACCTGTGAAGACTCTGGCGCCAAGTTCTCGAATGGTGACCCCGTCACCGTCGATGACATCGTCTGGTCGTTCCAGCGCCTGCAGGGTGTGAAGGGCAACCCCTCGTTCTACCTCGACGGCGTGACCGTCGCGAAGGTAGATGAGAAGACTGTCACGCTCACCAGCGAGACTGCCAACCCAGCGATTCCCTACATCCTTCCGAACTCGAACCTCGGCATCCTGAATTCAAAGGTGGTGAAGGAGAACGGTGGCACCACCGATGAGTCGGACGGTGCTGAGCAGTTCCTCAACACCAATTCGCAGGGCTCAGGCCCGTACGTCATCGAAACCTACGAACCAGACAGCCGCGTTGTACTCACCTACAACGAGCACTACAACGGCCCCGAGCCGAAGTTCAAGCGCGTGGTCATGAACAATGTTTCGGCAGAAACACAGCTCACCGATATCCAGTCGGGCCAGGCAAACGTCGTGCTCGACCTCAGCCCTGACCAGGTCGCAAGCCTGCCAGAAGGCTCGGTGCAGGTTTCGTCGGTTCCCTCGACCAAGACCATCTACATCTTCTCGAATGACAATCCTGAGGTCAGCGACATCACCTCGAACGAGGACTTCCGTGAAGCACTCCGCTACGCGGTCGATTACGACAAGGTACTCGAGCTCGCGGGCAAGGGCGCATCGCGCATGGCAAGTGTCGTGCCCAACGAGTTCCTCGGCGCAGTCCCCGTCGATAAAGCACCACAGCGCGACCTCGAGAAGGTCAAAGCTTCCCTCGAGAAGGCTGGCTACAACGGCGAAGCGATTCCGTTCCACTACAACAGCGACTCAACCGTGCTCGGTGTGAACATCGCGCTCCTCGCAGAGTCGCTCCAGGCACACCTGAAGGAAGCCGGCATCAATATCGACCTCAAGCCAGCACCTGCAGCAACCCAGCTCGATGGCTACCGCTCAGGCAAGCAGCCCATGGGCATCGGTAACTGGGGTGCAGACTTCCCTGACCCCACCAACTACCTCACGTTCACCCCTGGTGACTCGGTCTCACTTCGTGCAGGCTGGGAAGCATCGACCGCTCCCGAGGTTATGGCGCTGAAGGAAGCCGCAGCGAAAGCTTCGGGCGACGATCGTGGACCCGCATACGAGGCGCTCTTCGAGAAGGCAGCTCAGGTTGGTCCGTTCATTCCGCTCGTACAGCCCGTGCAGACGGTTGTCGTCGACAACTCGATCACGAGCTTCGTATCGAACGCCGATAACAGCTTCGAGTTCGCGACCGCGAAGTAGCAGCTGACAGCACACGATGGCGGCCCCTCAGGATTCAGTTCCTGAGGGGCCGCCATCGTATTTCTTACGGCCGCAGGCCTTGCGGACGCACGCTCTGCGCGAGGTATTTTCCTCGTGGGGCGCGGATCAGGCCAAAGCGCCCATCGGATCCCACGGATCGAGCACGATCGGATCTTCATGCAACGCAGCCGCTAGGTCTGCGGGCAACGAGTCCTTGTGGACGACGACCTCAAAGACATACTCGTCGAACCACGAATCGTCCATGGTGCAGAAGCCTTTGTCGAACTTTTCAGAACCCCAACTGTTTTCCACGCGCCACCTGCGGGCCGATCCGCCCACCAAATCGACACCGGTGAACAGCATTGCGTGCGTCATCGCCGAGTCACCGTAGCGCACGCGATCTTCTTTCGTCGTGGCGAGGTCGACACCGTAGGTCGCAGAATAGTTGATGAGGTCGGCCGACCAGATGCCTTGCTTGGCTTCCATCTGCGGGTCGACGTCACAACCGAACCACACCGGCTCCCCCGCGACGATGCTCGCTGCGGCGAGGCGTTTCATCGTGCCGGTGTCGGTATTCAGGTAGCGCACGGGTTGACCGCCAACGACATTGCCGAGGTGAGCGACCGTGAGTGTGCGACCCTTCGGATGCTCGACCCGTGGGTCGTCAACGAGGCACACGTAGTCCCCCAGATTGATGTCGGTGAAGGATGCGAGGAAGGACTGCGGTGTGAAGGTTCCGCCTGAGTGGAACTCGCGGTCGTCATCATTCCACTGCCATTCGAAGCTGCGTGGCGGGACCCCGAGGTGGATCGTGAGCACCCGATGGGTATCCTGCAGAATCGAGTCTTTGAGCGCAGAGATCTCAGCGTCGCTCGCGCCGTCATCGACCGCCTCGCGCAGCAACCTGGCCCCCTTGCGCAACAGCGTGCGCAGCGAGGTGTTCATCGCCGCTGTGCACGACGATGACTCAGTCTCTGGCATGAGCTCTTTGGGAACGACGCCGTGCTTCTGGAAGATCGAGACCTCCATGTCCCACTGACCGCCGTCATCGGCGACGCTCGCCAACAAGAACGAGACCGTACGGTCGTTCGGCTCGCGATCAGCGAGGCCGATCATGTCTTCGAGGAAGTAGTTTGCGCGCTCAATCTTGTCCCAGTACATCGCGTGGTTCTGACTGAACTCAAAGTCTTTGAGCTTGAGCTTTTTGCGCGCATCTGTTCGCAGCAGGTTCAACGCGGCAAACAACCAGCAACGACCAGATTTCTTCTGGTCTGCTGCTTTCCAGTCATCAAGCCGGTTCGACATGCTGAGTTGCACACCAAGCAAACGATCACGGTCGAGTGCAACCTCCTCAATTGAGGTGCGCGTGACCGCGTTCATCGCAAGTTTCGCTGTTGGGTCAGCGGCAAACGCCGCGTCCCACTTCGCGAGTTTCGTGCTCGTCAAAGCACCAGGAATACGTGTTGCATCATTGCCGTTCCGCATGAGGCGAGGCTATCAGGCGCACTGATGCGTGAACAGAGCCCGTTCATCAACATATTGTCGGTGAACGGGCTCTGGTCTCTGCACGAGCTTGGTCTATGCAGTGACCTGCGGTGCCTCAGCTTGCGCTTCACCTGTTCCAGGCAGGATCTCGCGCAACAGATCGTCAAGGGTGACCACGCCGACGAGTCGATCCGCGTCGGTCACCACCGCAAGCTGCTGCCGTGCCTGACGCATCTGCACGAGCGCGTCATATGCAGTGGCATCAGCAGCGAGCACAACCGGCTGACGTGCGATGCTCGCTGCCGGGGCCTCAGGTGCCGCCGTGAGTGAATCGCGCACGTGTGCAACTTGGCAGTCAGCGTCGGTTCCCAGCAGAATGCGCAGATGCCCGGACGCTGCAGCTGCGGATTGCACATCACGCACAGTGGCGGTGAGCGGCACTGCAGTCGGGCGCTGACCGTCACCGATCACGTCACGCACCGTGAGTGTCGACAACGAGATCGTGTGCGCGATCGGCTCTGCGAGCTGTTCTTCGAGCGCGCCAGCCGCACGCGAGTTCGCAACGAGCTGCCTGATTGTGTCAGCATCTTGGCCGCCGGCCGCGGCCTTCTCCACTGGCTCAACGCCAGAGGCGAGCACGAGACGGTTCGCGATCCGGTTGATCCACAGCAGGAACGGTCGCAGCGGCCACGTCATGGCGCGAGCGGTAATCGCTGTTGCTTTTGCAGCGGTCTCCGGATGCGCGATAGCCCAGGACTTCGGCGCCATCTCACCAATCACCAGGTGCAAGAAGGTGACAAAAATCAGTGCGAGCATGAACGCGGTGATGTCAGCGGCCACGGCGGGAATGCCCCACGCAAGGAACACCGGTGACAGCGCATAGTCGATCGCTGGCTTGGTGATTGCACCAAGCAAGAACGTACAGATCGTAATGCCCAACTGCGCGAACGCGAGGAGCACGGTGAGTTCGTTCATGCTGCGAAGTGCGGCCCGCGCGGATCGGCTCTGGTCGGCCTCAGCCTCCAGTCGATGGCGGCGTGCAGCAAGAAGCGCGAACTCGACAATCACGAAGAATGCGCTCGCGATGATCAGCGCGACGGTAATCAGTGTGACAAGCCACCAACTCATCGGGACACCTCCTCATCCGAACTCGCGACATTCAACGGTGCTGCGCCCGCGTCCGCTGCGCCCGCGTCCGCTACATCCGTGCGCTCAAGGAGCTCCACATTGACGAGCGCCGGTACGTGGCGCTCCACCTCGGTCACTTGTATTTCGAGCCAGCGTTCGACAAGAACGCCCTGCGCGACCTCGCCGGGTTTTGCGGGCAGCGTGATCCGCACCCGCGTGCCCACAGGCACCAAGTCACCGTGTGTACGGATGAGCAGGCCTGCGACGGTCTCGTCTCTGTCAGCGTCGAGGTCGTGGCCGATGAGTCGTTCGACCTCATCAAGGTGGACATCGCCAGCGAGCTCCCATGCATTCGCACCAACAGCGCGAGACGGCTCAGCGTCGGTGTCATGTTCGTCAGCGAGCTCGCCAATGACTTCTTCGGTGAGGTCTTCAACCGTCAGAATGCCATCGAAGTTGCCGTGCTCGTCGATCACGCAGACCAGCTCGTTGCCAGTCTCACGCATGCGCTGCAGTGCCAACGGGAGTCGCATGGCGTTCGGTACAACAACGACAGGCCGCATCATCTCGGTGACCGGCGCATCATCTGCATACTCACCGCGCAACACGTCGATGAGTTCAACGAGACCAACCGGTTCGTCCTTTGCCCCGACGACCGGATAACGAGTGTGTCCTGCCGCCATCAATGAGCGGATCTCCCCCACTGTGGTGGCCGCTGCCACCGCGTCGACCCGAGAACGCGGAACCATCGCGTGCCCAACGTCGCGCTGCGGAAAGTCAAGAATGCGGTCAAAGACGTTCGATAGATCGTCCGAAAGGTGACCGCTACGACGGGATTCCTCAATGATCGCTTCGAGATCACGCGAGTTCGCGCTCTCGTCAACGTCTTCGAGCGGTTCGATGCGCAAGAGTCGCAACAGCACGTTTGCGGCCTTGTCGAAGATCGTAATCAGCCAGCCAAAGAGCAACAGATAGATGCGCGTCGGTACTGCGAGCATCCGCGCCAGCTTCTCTGGGCTCGCAATCGCAAGATTCTTCGGGTACAGCTCACCAAAAATCATGGTGACGACCGTGGCAAGCACGAGCGCAGCTGCCGTGCCAATGAGCACAGACACGACAGGGTCGATGCCAACGCCGCCGAGTAGCGTGCTGAGTGATTCACCAATCAACGGCTCGGCGACGTAGCCGATCATCAGACCGGTCACCGTGATTCCGAGCTGAGCACCGGACAGCATGAATGAGGTGCGCTTCGTAATGGCGAGTACCCGTTGCGCTTGGGCGTCGCCCTTTTCAGCAAGCGCGGTCATGCGTGACCGGTCTACCGACATGTAGGCGAATTCTTGGGCAACGAAGAAGCCGCAGGCCACGATGATGGCCAGTGTGAGAAGCACCCCGAGCAGGAGCGTCAGTGCCGCAACAATCATTTGATCTCACCCCCTCGAACAACGAGGGGGTCGGGAGATCGACCCTCCTGGTCAGAGGATGAACTTCGATGGCTCACAGTGTTCCTTCACGTGGGTCAAGTTGCAGTAGCCTCACATTACCGATTTACGGCCACATAGACGCTTAAAAGACGCTGTTAATTCGGGCCGATGGGCGCACCAATAGGTCGCGAAACCTACACAAATCCAGGGCTTGCATCGCGCGAAAACGACCCTCTTTTGTGAGGGGCGCACAAGGATGTTTAAACTCGTCACAATTTCACTGTTTTACACAGTTTGATCAGGTAATTCTGCGAGAATCTATGTATCGCCAAGGTCGTTGCCATCCAACGCCGGCGTAGCGTCTCGGCGCACCCACCGAGATGCGACAACATCTTGGAGGAAGTATGCAGAATCTCACCGTCCTCGGCACCGGAGTGCTCGGGTCACAGATCATTTTCCAGTCGGCATACGCGGGTAAGACCGTCGTAGCTTACGACATCAACGATGACATCTTGGCAAAGCTTCCTGCTCGTTGGGAGCAGCTCAAGCCCGCGTATCTGCGCGATGTGCCAGGCGCCACCTCTGAAAAGCTTGACGCCGCAGTTGCGCGGATCCGCCCATCATCAGACCTCGCCGATGCCGTGAGGGACGCAGACCTCATTATTGAGGCTGTCCCTGAGCGCCTCGACATTAAGCAGCAGACTTGGGAGCAGGTGAGCAAGGTTGCCCCAGCGAAGACAATCTTCGCGACCAACTCCTCAACGCTGCTGCCGAGTGACATCGCACCGTTCACCGACCGTCCCGAAAAGTTCCTCGCGATGCACTTCGCAAACCAGATCTGGATGTTCAACGTCTGCGAGATCATGGAGCATCCCGGCACTGATTCGGTAGCCTTCGACGCGGCAGTCGGGTTCGCAACCGAAATTGGCATGGAGCCAGTGCGTATCCATAAGGAACAGCCAGGCTACGTGCTCAACAGCTTGCTTGTCCCCTTCCTCGATGCAGCTGCTCAGTTGCTCGTGCGTGGCGTCTCAAGCGTGGAAGATATCGATAAGACCTGGCGCATTTCGACCGGCGCTCCCAAGGGGCCGTTCGAGATTTACGACATCGTCGGTATGAATACTCCTTACAACCTGTCAAAGGACAGCGCCGACCCCGAGAAGCGCAAGTTCGCTGAGCTCATCAAGACTGAGTACATCGACAAGGGCTACCTCGGCATCGCAACCGGTCGTGGGTTCTACGATTACAGCAAGTAGCCGCGACCGCGCACAGCGCGAATCACGCATGCCGGAGGCCCGGGCTCAACACGAGCTCGGGCCTCCGGCATGCGATGCCTAACCGTCGTTCGGTTGTTACCGTCCGTTCACCAGCGCGAAAGCTCGCCTCCCTACGCTCAATAATCGCGTGCGATCATCTGCTGCAAGACAGCAACATCAAGATTCGCGCGCCTTTTGGGATTAAGGAAAGGTTTCCGGCAATAACGTGTCTTGGTTCTCCCGCACTTCAACAAGAACAACGCTCGCAGTAGGTCTCTGCCTCGGGCTTGTCACGAGCGGCGTTGCCCTCGCTGCTCCGCTCCCCGTCACCGCCAGCTATGCAGCACCAGATACTGGCGGACTCGATCTCGGTGGACGTGAGTCCAGCCTGCTGCGTGCAGACACCCGTCAGGTCGCGCCTGGTCTCAAAGCCACCAGTTTTGATCGTTTGCAGGGCGAGGGTTGGGTGACCGGAGACGTCTTGGTCGCCGACCTGTCAACCCCGTCCCTCAGCATGGACGTTCGAGATTCTGGCAGCCTCACGAGCCCAGCACCTGTCACCGAACACACGCTGGGTGATCATGCAGTTGCCGCAGTCAACGGCTCGTTCTTTGACATCAACAATTCTGGCGTGGCACAGGGCACAAACGTTTCTTCCACTGAAGGTGTGAAGACCACGAGCGGTTCACCCGTTGAGAGTTTCACTGTCGCTCAGGGACTCGCCGCAATTCAGGCACTCACCTCTGCCGCGACCGTCGACATCGCTGGCGTACAGCAGCACGTCAGTACGGTGAACAATATTGGCATTCCGCAAGATGGCATCGGGTACTTCACCACAATGTGGGGCGAGTACCCCATCTCACGCGCCATTGGCGGCCCGGCAAACATCGATCCGAAGTTCCTTCGAGTCGAAGTCGTTGACGGCGTTGTTTCGCGCATGACCTCTGACCTCGCAGAAATCACTGGCCCGACTGCCATCCCAGCTGGCACCGGGGTGTTGCTGGCTCGAGGCGCTGGCGTCGATCACTTCGCAAATGTACAACCCGGCGATGCGCTGCCAGTGGCCGTCGCGGCGAGCGCTGATGTCGACCTGGCAATCAGCGGTAACCAACGTCTGGTAGCTGATGGCCAGGTTGTGGGCGAGCCTGGCAAGGGCGAACCTCGTACGGCGGTAGGTGTGAGTGCAGACGGCAGCACGGTCTACGTTGTCTCGCTCGATGGCCGTCAGAGCCACTCACGCGGCATGGCACTGGACGAGCTTGGTGAGTTCATGGTTGAGCTCGGCGCGCACAATGCGGTCAATCTTGACGGCGGCGGATCGAGCACCCTCCTGCTGCGCGAGCCAGGGACTGACGAACTGAGCGTTGCAAATGCGCCTTCAGATGGGCATTTGCGCAGCGTTCCAAACAGTCTCGTGTTCTCGTCGACTGCCGAGAACACTGGCCTCGCAGATGTGATGGCGAAGCCACAGTCTGACCTTGAGGACGCCGACGCAGTATTCCCCGGTTTCTCACGCACGGTTGCGGGTGTTGGACTTGATGCAAACCGCAGCGCCCTCACCACCGCAGGCGAGTTCACGATCGATGGCGACAACGCAACGCTTGAGCCAGTCGATGCTGACACCGTGAGGGTGAAGGGTGTCTCACCAGGCACCGCCCCTGTCACGTTCACTGCAGAGGGCAAATCCGCAACGACCGAACTTCGTGTCCTCGGCGAGCTCGACCGCCTCCGCGCTAGCCAGAGCGTTATCTCGCTCGTTGATGCCGGTGACAGCGCCACTGTGACGATCACCGGTCTCGACAAGGATGGCTTTGGCGCTCCCCTCGAAGCCTCAGATCTCACGGTCACCGCTGGCGCAGACGTCACGGTTGAGTCAGTAGATGGCAACACGTTCACCATTACCCCGAACACCCCTTCTGGTGCAGCCACTGTGTCGTTCTCGGCGGGCGACCGCCGTGTCGATGTTGCGGTCACCATTGGTCTTGAAGAAGTCCCTGTCTCGGACCTCAGTAACGCCAAGGACTGGACATTCCGTTCTGACCGCGCAACCGGCGCACTCGAAGGCGCCACCGGGCCGAACGGTGAAAACGCACTGAAGCTCACCTACGATTTCGCCTCCTCAACAGGCACTCGTGGCGCATATGCCGTTGCGCCTGAACCCATCGAAATTCCGGGGCAGCCCAAGGCGCTCAAGATGTGGGTACACGGTGACGGCAATAGCACGTGGCCCCGCCTGCAGATGAAGACCGGTGCCGGTACCACCATCAACATTGATGGCCCTCACACCAGCTGGACTGGTTGGCAGGAACTCACGTTCAACGTTCCAGTCGGCACCGCGTACCCGCTCAAGCTCGAGCGAGTACGCATGATGGAAACCTCCGCTGCAAAGCAGTACACGGGCGAAACCATGTTCGCTGATATTCGTGCGGTCGTTGCTCCTGAGGTCGCGCAGCCGCAGGCGTCGGTGGTGCATGATCCGCTCGTCGTGACCAACGGCACTGTGGACCAGCGTGCACAGCGAATCGCCGTCATGAGCGATGCACAGTTCGTTGCACGCAACCCAGATGGCGCAAATGTACAGGGCGCACGTCAGACACTGCGTGAGATTCTCGCGGCAAAGCCAGAGATGTTTGTCATCACCGGTGACTTCGTTGACGAGGCCTCCCCAGAGGACTTCGATCTCGCACGCAAGATCCTCGACGAAGAAATCGGCGACAAGCTGCCCTGGGTATACGTGCCAGGCAACCATGAGGTCATGGGCGGCCCGATTGAGAACTTCATCGCAGAGTTCGGCCCAACCAAGACCAAGCAGCAGGTCGGAAGCACGCTGGTTGTCACGTTGAACACCGCAAACGGCTCGTTCAACGGCTCTGACAAGAAGCAAATGCGCTTCCTTGAGGACGCGCTCGCTGAAGCGGAGAAGGATTCGACCATTACCGGCGTACTCGTGTTCGCGCATCACCCGGTCGATGATCCGAAGAGCAGCAAGGACAGCCAGATCTCTGACCGCATCGAGGCAAAGCGTTACCAGGATCGCCTCGCAGAGTTCCGTGCAGACACCGGCAAGTCGATCGCTTCGATCAATGGCCACGCGGGTGTCTTCCACGCAACGAGCCACGAAGGTGTCTCGACGTTGCTCACCGGCAACTCGGGCAAATCACCATCGGGCGCACCAAACCAGGGCGGGTTCACTGGCTGGGCCATGCTCGGCATTAACCCGAACTCGGGCATTGTCGGACTCGATCCGGCGCCAGTCACCAGCCGTACCAACTGGCTGCAGGCAGAGGTGAAGCCGCGGGTCGACGAGCTCACCCTTGGCGCCACCGCAGCGGTGCCAGGTGCGATGACTGTCGGCGAGACTGTCGCTGTCGACGCGACCATTTCACAGGATGGTGGGCGGATCGTTCCTGTCGCTTGGCCAATGAGCGCGAACTGGGGCGGCGAAGCCGTTGTCATCGATGATGGCTCGGTCGAAACCGACAAGCGCGGAGCCGCAGTCAGCACGACCGCGAGCGAGAAGGCTGGCGAAGGCGTGGTTCGTTTCAACCCTGCAACCGGCGCCCTCACCGCGATCGCTCCGGGCACCGCTCACCTGCAGGTCACTGTCAACGGCGTCACTACCGCACACGCCATTACCGTGGCAGACAACACCACTGGACCTGTTGATCCGGGCGGCCCAGGAACCCCTGGCGACGGTGGCAACAGTGACGGTGGATCTGATGGCGGTACCGGCGGTACCGGCGCTGACGGCAACGGCGGCAACGGAACCGGAACAGCAGCACATGCAGGTGCCGAAGGGGCTCTCGCAAACACTGGTGGATCCGAGTTCCAGGCTGCGCTCACCATCGGACTGGCCGTGGTACTGCTCACCGCGGGTGGAGTGATCTTCATCAAGCGTCGCCGCGCATAACACCACAACACTGAGCGCTGCAGGCCGTCATATTCTTTGACGGCCTGCAGCGCTCAACCTTATCTGCACGCGCAATGTGACTACCTCCTACGCAAACGACACCTGTTGCAAGATGAGTTGTTCTGTCGCACAAAACCATTGACTCTATGAAGTTTTAGTGGTTAGCCTACGAGCAAGAATGCCCTCAAGAAGGAGAAGTCTTGCACGTCGATGTGAACAGAGCTACCGGCCTCGCCCTTGTCGCAGGTCTCCTAACATTCGGTGTCGCTGCATCGCCGGCAATCGCTTCGGCAGCGGACCCTCGGCCGCTTATCGAGATTGTCGAGGAGCTTGCTGGACCCGACCGTTTCTTCGTATCTCCAGATGACAGCACCGTGTTCGTGCTGAACTCGTGGGGCGAGGGCAACACCATCGACACCGAAACTCGGCAAATCACCGGCTCGTTCCCCGCAATCGACAACATGGGCTACCTCATGACCCAGACACCAAAGGCTCAGGGCCCGGTCTATCCAATCGTCACATACGACGGGTACGCGCTCTTCGACCTCGCCACTCGTACCCATCAGCAATTCGTCATTGACCCGCTCCCAGGAGAGTCGTACCCACCTTCATTTACTCACATCGTTGCGAACGCAGCGGGTGACATCAGTGCAATTACCGCCGAAGGCGAATATCTCACGCTTAATGGTGCCACTGTGACTTCGTCAAAGCGCATCCGTGACGAAGATGGTTGGCCATCGATCACCGGTGTTTCTACCAATGGCAACCTGTATTTCGAAACCTACTACGACCCAAATCCCCCGTATTCTTCACTCATCAATGTCATCGACATGAGCTCTGGTGAAGTCATCGCAACCCTCCCAGAGGGGCCAGCAGGTCAGTTCGATCCACTGGGATTTGATGTGTCAGAAGACTCGCTCTGGGGAACCTACTTCGACGATCCCGAAACACTCGTCAACCTGGCTCTCCCCTCAGGAGAAGAGCTCGGACGCACCGAGGTTGGCCCGAATGGGTTTGGCGTGGTCTTCGCCGACTCGGCGGCCGACTGGTTTATCGCAAGCGGCAACCCGACCCCCGGTGGTGGCCTTGGGCCTGATGCTGAAATCGGTGCGCGCGATGCCGGCTGCTGCCTCACCGGCATGTATCGAATGCCAGAGAACGGTGACGTCATTTACTACGACGTTGAGATGCGCAGGCTCGGATTTATCACTGCACCAAGCATCACCCACCCAGTAGATGCCGTCGTCGACCGTCTCGGCGATACCGTGATGTTCACTTCCGATGCCGAAGGCCTTGCACTCACAGAAGACGAGCCGGGAGCAGCATACGGTGCCCCATTTGGCGCGATCTGGCAATCGTCACCTGACGGGGAAACCTGGACCGATATTCCAGGGGAAACCAACAACACACTCACGAGAACCGTCAACGCCGAAACCTACCCGCTGCAGTACCGTAGGCACTTCCTTGACCCATTCTGGGGCAAGGCACCAAGCTCTTCGCCTGCAAAGATGCAAGGCAAGGCTCCAGAGATCACCCGCGCCGATGACCTGCCGAACGCAACGAAAGGCTCGGCATACCCCAGCGAGACAATCACAGCCACCGGTCAGTCAGACATGGTCTGGTCAAGCGGTGATCTCCCAGCAGGCCTCACTCTCGATGCGCAGACCGGTGCTATTACTGGCACGCCAACCGCCTCAGGTGCGAGCCAGTTCACTGTAACAGTGACAGACGTGTTCGGCACTCACAGCAAGCTCTTCAACCTGAAAGTCACCGACGGATCTGTCGTGCCACCTGGCCCAGGCCCCAAGCCTGGCCCTGGACCCACCCCAAAACCAGTTGACCCGGCAACCCCCACCCCGCTCGCACACACCGGCGGGTTTGACTGGGCCCCAGCTGCCGGAATCGCTGCACTGCTCGTAGCGGCAGGTGCGTCAACCTTGTTGGTACGCAGGAAGTCCCGAACCGCGTCGAACTAGGCCGCGCTCTCAGCTTCTCGCGGCACTGTGGGGGCCGTGCACATCACCAACGGGGTGCACAGCCCCCACGCTCGTGTGTCCCAAGGCTGCGTACCGGCCGATGAGTGCTGGGTAGAGCGCAAGGATGAGGTTTGAGAGCCCGAAGGCCGACGCAATCGGATACCCAAGCGCCGCCTCGATTCTGGTCAAGCGATATCGCACCGTGTTTGCATGCACGAACAGCGCCTCTGCCGTACGTGTAATACTCTGATCGCTTGCGAGGTACGTCACCAACGTGTCTTGCAACTGCGACGATTCGAGTGGCGCAAGGGTGCGCTCGATCCGGCGCTGCAATTCACGTTTACTAACGTGCGCGAGCAACCACGTCGAGAGGTCGATCTGGTCAATGAGCACCGGATCAAGCGGCGCAACGGTCTCGCTTGCGGAGGCCCATCCACGCGCAATATCGAGTGCGGTCTCGGCCTCGCGCACACAGCTTGGCACGGCGGAGAGCGAGGTCGTCGGCGCTGCTGCGCCAACAAGAAAGTCCTTCGCGATAATGCGCATCCAATGGTCCGCTGCTGGGGTATCTGGCACGACCGCGGACGCTACCGTTGGAGTATCAAGATCTGGCCGTCGCAACATCATGAGTGCTGGCACTTGATCGGCGCGTGCCTGGGCGATGAGCTGCTCAAGATGCACCCCAGATGCTGGCTCGTGCTCTCGCGGCGCAATTTCGAGCACGCGCACTGGCGCATATGCGGTGAAGCCGAATTGCCCCAGCCTGTTCCAGATTCGATGTTCACGTGCTGGCAGGAGCCCATCGTGCAGTACCGAGAGCAGCTGCTCATTTTCACGTCGGTCTCGCTGGCTCGCCCCGTATTGGATGCCATGTACCGCGCCAAGCAGCCGTTCAGCGGTATCGAGCAGCAGGTCACCAATGAGCTCGATCGTCTCGGAGCCGCGGCTTGAAATCGCGATCACGTGCACCCCGTCTTGCAGGGCCACGCGCCGCGTACGCACCGTCCATCTGCCAACCACAAACTGATGATCAGGTTGCACCGTCTCGGCAATTTCATACCAAATGAGACTTGCAGGCGCTTCTCCCGTGTTCGCGACGACATCGCCTTCTGCGTTGTAGACCGCAGCTGCACCTCGACACAGGTTTGCGATGCGAGAGACAAGCGCTTTAACGGGATCCGTCGATGAGACTGCTGCAAGCAACGAATGCGTGATTTCGAGCGTCGTCTTCAGCCGATCAATCTCAGTGCGCCCAGATTCGGTCATGTGAGAATTCCCTTTCAACGGTGAAAGTCCACGAAACCTGCGGCCGAGGCTACGGCGTCGACCACGCAATCTCGCGCGGTACGACACGAGTTCCGAACAGGAAGTTTCGCAATTCTTGTAAATACTACAATCAGATTGTTCGAATCCTTAGTTTTCTCTAGTGACCAGCGGCCGAAAACCGTCGATTCTGGGATGCATCCCGAACTCAATGACGAATTTCAGGAGGACCCATGAGCAATATTCGAGTCGCGGTAGACGTAGGCGGTACGTTCACCGACGTCTGCATCTTCGATCAGGAGACGCACCAGATGCGCGTCACCAAGGTGCCATCGACACCGAGCGATCCCATGATCGCGGTGATGAATGGCGTGAAGCGTGGCGAGATCGACCTCGACAAGGTTGAACTTTTCACTCACGGCACCACGGTGGCAACGAACGCACTGATCACCCGCAATTTCCCTTCAGCAGCACTGGTCACCACTCGCGGATTCCGCGACGTGCTCGAGATTCGCGATGGCACCAAGGACGATCTGTGGGACGCGTACAATGACGTGTCCGACCCGTACATCCGTCGCCGCGACCGCTTCGAGGTCACCGAGCGTATCGACGCCGACGGTAACACCGTGCACGAGCTCGACGAGGCCGAGGCACGTAATCTCGCAGAGCTGCTGAAGCGACGCGATGTGAAGACCATCGCCGTCTGTTTCTTGAACTCCTACGCGAACCCCGCGCACGAGTTCCGCATGCGGGAGATTCTCCAAGAGGTCATCCCTGATGCCACCATCACCACCTCGGCTGAGGTACTTCCCGAGATCTTCGAGTACCCCCGATTCAACACCGCGGTCGCAAACGCTGTGCTCGCACCGCTCGTCTCGGGCTACGTGAACCGCCTTGCCGATCAGCTGCGTGATGGCGGATACAAGGGCGATCTGCTGCTGCTGCACTCGGGTGGCGGATCCATGACTCCTCGCCTTGTCGAGAAGTTCCCCGTTCGTCTCGCAGCGTCTGGCATCGCAGCCGGTGCGATCTCTGCAAAGCACATCGCGCAGCAGTGTGGCTACGACAACGCGGTCAGCCTCGACATGGGCGGCACCTCAACCGACATCGCACTCGTCGCAGACGGCGAGCTACGCGTCTCGCAGGAGTGGCAGGTTGAGTACGGCCACCCGATCATTTTCCCCTCGATCGAGGTGCTCACGATCGGCGCTGGCGGCGGCTCACTCGCGTACACCGACATCGCAGGCTCGCTGCGTAACGGCCCCCAGTCAGCTGGCGCGGATCCCGGCCCAGCGTGCTACAACACCGGCGGCGATCAGCCGACGAACACCGATGCAAACGTCGTCCTTGGTCGCCTCGGCACCTCACTCGCTGGCGGCGTGAAGCAGCTCGATAAGAGCCTCTCCGAGGATGCGATCCGCCGCGTCATCGCAGAGCCGCTCGAGATGGGTCTCGAAGAAGCCGCGCAGGCAATCGTCTCGGTTGCGAACGCAAACATGGCTGACGCTGTTCGTCTCGTCTCGATTCGTCGTGGGTACGATCCGCGCGACTTTGCACTGCTCGCATTTGGCGGAGCAGGCGCACTGCACGGCGCCGACGTTGCCCGTGAACTCGGTATTCCCTCGGTCGTTGTACCGCCGAACCCCGGCGTAACCTCGGCGATGGGCTGCCTGCTCGTCGACATTCAGCACGACCTCGCCCAGATGTTCACCGGCCTCGCATCAGCGGCTGATGAGGAAAGCATCGAGCAGGCATTCGTTCAGCTCGAAACGGAAGCAAGCACTCGACTGCGTCACGAGGGTGTCTCTGACGAGAATGCGATGCTGCAGCGCAAAATCTCCATGCGCTACCTCGGCCAGTGGCGTTCGCTGCAGGTTCCGATGGGCGCCGGCCCTGGGGCACTTGAGCAGGCGGTTCGTACCTTCCACGAACAGTACGAGCGCGAGTTCGCATTCCGCCAGGACGACGCTCCCGTCGAGGTATACCAGCTGCACCTTGCAGCTGTCGGCAAGATTCCGAAGCCGTCGTTCCGCCCGGCAGAGCCCGTGGTCCAGGCACCCGGCGCTCCCGCAGAGCGTCGCCCGGTCTATTTCGGCACCACCGGCTGGGTCGACACTCCCGTCTACGACCGCGACTCGCTGCCTGCAGGTACCCAGTTCGCTGGCCCCGCAATCATCAACCAGCTTGATTCAACCACGGTCGTTCCCCCGTTCACTCGCGCAGAGATCGACGAGTGGCTCAACATTCGCATTCACCTTGAGGAGGTCACCCGATGACTACCCCATTTGACACGCTCGCGGCACCGGCGCCGCAGACCGTGGCTTCTGCAGCTGCTCTCGATCCCGTCACCTTTGAAGTTCTGAAGAACGCATTCGCGACGAGTGTCGACCTCATGAGCGAGCAGATTCTTCGCACCTGTTACTCCTTCGTCATTTACTCACGTGACTTCTCATCAGCGCTCTGTGACGCGCAGGGCAACACGGTCATGCAGGGATCTGGCGATATCGCGGTGCACGTTGGCACCCTGCACTTCCAGTGCAAGGCAGTGATCGAAGAGTTCGGTGATGATATTCATCCGGGCGACGTCTTCGCAGTCAATGACCCCTACCGCGGCGGTACCCACATCAATGACGTGTCGTTCATTCGCCCCGTCTTCTCTGACGGACGCATCATCGCTTTCGCGCAGAACAAGGGTCACTGGGCGGATATTGGTGGCCCGGTTCCCGGTTCGTTCAACGTTGCGGCAACCGAGCACTTCGGCGAAGGCCTGCGTATCACCCCCGTTCGTATCTGGTCGAAGGGCGTGTATCTCCACGACATCGCAAACCTGCTCGTGGGCAACACCCGCGCACCAGAGCAGGCGATGGGCGATCTGCACGCGCAGTCAGAAGCGACCGCCGTGTGTGAGCGCGAGATTCTTCGCCTCGTCGAGCGCTACGGCACCGAGACCGTCGAAGCAGCAATGCAGGAGACCCAGGACTACGTCGAGCGCACGGTGCTTCGCCGCCTCGAAGATCTCCCCCGCGGTACGTGGAAGACGACCGACTACCTCGATCTCGATCCGGGTGAATCTGAACGCCTCGTCCCCATCGACATCACCATGACGCTCGATGGCGAGGGCATTCACTACGCACTCGAGGGTGGCCCTGCCATCAAGGCATTCTTGAACTCGGGATACGGCACGACTTTCTCGGCGATCTACGCTGGCACGAAGACCTTCTTCCCAGACGTACCGCTGAACTCTGGCTTCTACGCCGCGGTCACCGCCGACATCGGCCCAGAGGGCACCGTCATCAACGCTGGCTGGCCCCTCGCGGTCACCGGCACGGTCTCGGGTCCGTACGAGAAGATCATGAACGGCATCTTCGAACTGTGGTCACAGATCATGCCCGAACGCGCCATGGCGTGTGCATTCAACCTCGAATACCTCCTCGTTGGCGGCCGCGATGCACGCACCGAAGAGAAGCCGTACTTCATGTGGTACGACTGGATGGCAGGCGGCTGGGGTGGCCGCGCAACCAAGGACGGCTCGAGCGCAACCGCTCCCGTGTTTGGCGTAGGCCTCGCTGTGCAGGCGTGTGAGGGCCAGGAACGACTGACCCCCGTGCTCACGACCATGCACCAGATAGGTACTGATTCTGGCGGCCCCGGTCGGTTCCGCGGTGGCTGCGGCGTCGAAAAGGGTGGCACGCTCACCGACGCTGACACCACTGTCATGAGCTACTGCTGCGACCGCGCGCGCTCGATCACCTGGGGTATCGAGGGCGGCCTGCCTTCGATCCCGCACGGTGTTTGGCTGAACAAGGACACCGAAGATGAGAGCTTCCTCGGCTCAATCTTCTCATCGGTACCGGTCAAGCCAGGCGACACCTTCTTCCGCCCGTCTGCTGGTGGTGGCGGGTTTGGCGATCCGCTCGCTCGCACGCCAGAGGAAGTGCTCGAAGACGTCATTGACGACTACGTTTCGGTCGCGCGAGCTGCAGAAGATTACGGCGTCGTCATCATTCCCATTGATCCAGATATTGATCAGTACGAGATCGACCGGGATGCGACGAACGCAAAGCGTACGTGGATCCGCGAGAACCGTCGCGCATGGCTCGAAGCCGATGCCGCCGACATCGCAGCCCAGTACCGTGCAGGCACGCTTGAGATGCTCGATGTGATTCGCCGCTACGGCGTCATCCTCGATTGGGGAACCGGTGAACTCTTCGCCGAGACCACCAAGCAGCACCGCGAGCAGATGATCCGCCGTTCAGCGGATCACTGGACGAACTAGCCCTCGCCCAGCCCTTCCCGCCCGGGTCACCGACTCACGAGCTTCGGTTCGGAGCCTGTGACCCGGGCGCTCCGGCACGCGCATGCCAGGCATTCGTGCGCCGACACCTGAAACACGACAACGATGTCACCCGGTTTCAGGCGCCGCAGCCTCAGCTGCACCCCACTTCAATGCTGCCTACTTTCACGACACGCAACGATGCGCACAGTAGGCAGCACTGGCACATACCAATGGAGGTATGACGCATGACTCTCAATCTCACCGGCAGTAATCAAGACGTCGAAGCTACTGACGCACTCGCCCGCGAGGGCAATGACGAAGACCAGATGTCGCGCGGATCGCTCTCGCTCGCCTGGTACGGCGTCGCAAGCGCGTTCTTCTTCGTATATATCGGAGCTGCGATGGCTGCCGCTTACGGCACCGTGAACGCACTCATCGGCATCGTGCTCACGATCATCGTGTACGGCGCGATCAACGCGGTGCTCTCACGATATGCCATGACCAACCGCACGACTGTTGCACAGTTCTCGCGCACCATTCTCGGCACGGCAGGCTCCTCGATTGCCACGATTATCTTCGCACTCGTCGCCATCTACTACGCCGTGTTCGAAGGCTCGATTGTGGCCTACGCACTCATGGCAGCATTCGGCGGCGAGATGTGGGTATGGAGCCTCATCGTCGTCGCGTATTCAACGCCACTCATCATCGGCGGTGCACGCCGGTTCATTGACAAGCTCAACGGCTGGCTCATGCCGATCTACTTCTTCGGTCTCATCGCGGCCGTCATTTGGGCGGGTGTCGTCTACGGATTCGGAGATGCCTGGCTGACCAATGCTCCTGAGATGGAGCTGCCATTCACCATGGGCGGCCCTGGCTGGCTCGCCACCTTCGCCGGGTACATGGGCGTCTGGATCATGATGATGTTCACCATGGACTTCGCAGCACTCGGCAAGCGCAAGGACATCAAGTTCCACCAGCGCTTCACCTTCGGCCCGGTGTTCTACGTACTCGCGTTCGGCTTCTCGGCGTTTATCGGTATCTTCCTCACGTTCACGATTCCTGATCTTGAAGTGTCTGAGACAGGGCTTGCCGGCGGCTTGGTCAGCCTCATGGGCATCTTCGGCCTCGTGGTCATCATCGCGTCACAGACTCGCATCAACACCGCGAACTACTACCTCGGTGCCGCGAATCTGCGCGCCTTCGGCGAGCGCGTGCTTCGCATCAAGATGTCGAACGTCGCGTGGGTCATCGCCTCGTCGGTCATTATCTATCTGCTCATGCTGCTGCCCATCGTGCAGTATTTGCTGCTGGCGCTTGCTTGGCAGGGCGTGCTCGTCACGGCGTGGGTGGCGATTGCACTCGTGCACGTGCTGCTTGACCGCGGCCGGAACCCTGAGCACGCTGCGATTGATGACAAGAACTACCGCGCGTTCAACAGCAATGGACTCTTTGCCTGGGCGATCGGCACGGTCATCGGACTGTTCATGTTGCAGATCGGCACGTTTGCGCCTGGGCTTGCTGGGCTTGGCTCCACTTGGGGACCGATCCTCACCGCGGTGTCGTCTGCCGCCATCTATGCCGTGCTGTGGAAGGCGCGGCCGACGAGCCGCACCGGTCTCATCAAGGTGATCGCGCAGTAACCACGAAACTGCACCAAAATATGTGGGTGTGTGGAGCAAACAGCAGCTCCACACACCCACTCTTTCTTTACAATGCTAGGCAACTGCCTATGTCTTATCTATTCTTAAGACATTCCCTGTTCAAAGGAGAGGTCCAATGAGCGACATTCTGCTCTTTTCAGCTCAACTCATTGTTGTCCTCGGATGCATTGTTATGGGCACCAGATCCAGCGGTGTTGGGCTCGGCCTGTGGGGCGGAACCGGCGTCGCCATCCTCGTCTTCGTCTTCGGACTTGCGCCTGGCAGTCCCCCAGTTGACGCGCTCCTCATTGTCCTTTCCGTGGTGCTTGCTTCTTCGATGATGCAATCTGCTGGTGGCATCGACTGGATGGTCACAATCGCAGCGAAGCTCATTGAACGCAGCCCCAAACAGATCACCCTCGTCGCTCCACTCGTGGCGTTCCTGTTCTCAGTTGGCGCAGGCACATCAAACATTCTGTACCCGCTGCTCCCGGTCATTCAGGATCTCTCCTACCGCAACGGGATCCGCCCATCCCGGCCGCTCTCACTTTCAGTTGTCGCAACCGGCGTCGCGCTCGCGTGTAGCCCGGTTTCCGCGGCGATGGCAGCAATGATCACGCTCACAGAGGTCAAAGGCTTCGAACTTCTCGATGTCATCAAGGTGACGCTTCCCGCAGCGATTGTCGGCATCGTGCTCGCAAGCTTTGTCGTTTCGCGACTCGGCAAAGAAATCGCAGAGGATCCTGAGATTCAGGCGCGCATCGCTGAAGGAAAGATCCCCGCCCCAACAGCAGCTTCGAAGGCAGTTGAGGCCGAAGTCACCGTCACTCGCGAGGGAAAGTGGGCAGCGATCATCTTCCTGCTCGGCGTCCTCGCAATCGTGGTCTTCGGCTTGTTCAAGGATCTTCGCCCGCTCGACGGCGAAGGTGTCGCAGTCGGCATGACCCCGATCATCGAGATCGTCATGTTCGTCACGGGCACGATCATCTTGTTGGTCTCGCGCCCCAAGGTGGCAGAGATTCCCACGATGACGGTCTTCAAGGCCGGTATGGTTTCGGCGATCGCGCTTTTCGGCCTTGCCTGGCTCACTGACACCTTCCTCGGTGCACACACCACCCTCATCACCGAAAGCATCGGCGGGCTGGTCAGCAACTCCCCATGGATCTTTGCCCTCGGTATCTTCATCGTCTGTGTACTCACGACCAGCCAATCGACGGCGACCCGAACCATCGTGCCGATCGGCATCACTGCGGGAATCCCGCTCGGTCTCCTCAGCGGCATGTGGGCCGGTGCCTTCGCAGGCATCTATCTGCTCCCCACCAACGGTTCTCAGATCGCTGCGGCGAACTTTGACACTTCTGGCAGCACCAAGCTCGGCACGAAGCTCGTTGACCACTCGTTCTTCGTCCCGACGCTCGTACTCGCGGGCTTTACGATCGCTGTTGGCGCGCTGTTCGGCGTCATCTGGGGCGGCTAACGCGCACAGAACGAAGGCGGCCGGTAGCACATATCAGCTGACCGGCCGCCGTCGTTCTGCAGGGTTTAGCGGGGCGCGGATCCGCGATACAGGTCCCACGCCTGCTTGCACGCCTGTGCGATTTGCTCAATGCGGGCCGGATCTTCCGTGATCCACCGTTCGCCTGGCTCATGAAGTTCACGCACCGCAGCTTCGCCAAGCAGGAACTCACGAAGGAACTCCGCCTGCACCGCTGAGAGCACGAGCCCAGCCGCATCAGCGTCAGCTGCCGCAGCTCGGAAGCGCGCGCCAGCAGCGATGATCTCTTGACTGCCCAGATAGGGCTTGTTCAGTGCGACATCTGCTGGATCAGCGACGTCGAACGCTTCACGGTGAGCCGCTGCCAGCGACCGAATGCGACCCGCATCCATCACAATGGGGTCGTCAGCCGTACGTTCTTCGCCGAAGCCGTCTCCTCTGTTGGACAGCGAAACCACGTTGGGTAGACGATCCGCCTCGGCACGCGGAACATTCACCGCGCCGTCTCGCGTTGTCGTCGTGTTCATCGTGTCGTGGAATGACAGTCGCGTCAGACTGCCACCGGTCTTGAGCTTCTCAGCAAGCATGCGTTCCGTGAGCTCGTCACGAGTGCGCTCATACACCTCGAGGCCAGCGCCCGCGACGCTGGTAAACGTCGACACCAAGTGGTCGAGCTCGGCATCAGTTTCTGGCACGACGAGCACGGGATAGAACGAGAACGTCACAGGGCGGATCGCGTCGACGCCAGTAAGGTCGACCTTTTGCCACGCTCCGGCAGCACGCACCCGCGCAATTGCTTCTCGGAGCTTTGCACCGGGATCCGCTGGCTTCGCGCGATTCGGATCACGGATCAGACGCGGATGTGGATTCTCGACATAGATGATCCGCGGATCAATCTCTGCCCAGCGTCGACAAATCGCGCTCGTCGCCATATCGGTGAAGTCGTACTGCAAGCGCCGGGTCAGATTCGGGGCGAGGAACGGGGCGACCTCAGCTGGGATCCGCGCCCCAGAGTGTGGGCACGACACGAGCACATCGGCATCGCGGATAGCCTCTGCAAGTGAACGCTGCTCACTGTTCGCATAGAAGGTCAGGTCGTCCGGGGTAAACACGGTCCCTGCCGGGATGAGGTCAAGCTGCTCTGCCGTCATATGAGCAATGTACCTACAGCACAGTCAAAAAACTAGGGTGCAACGAGTCAACGTTGCGCTCACCGAGCGTCCTGTCGACGCGCAGAGCAACCAGCCGGCAGTTAACCGCGCATCGCGACGCCGCGACGCCAGTAGCCCATGAAAGCGACCTGGGTGCGGTCGATACCAAGGTCACGTACCAAGTGTCGCCGCAGGGTTGTCACCACGCCGCTCTCCCCCGCAATCCAGTGATAGCGATGCGCGGGCGCGGCTGCTTGCTCGAGTTCTTCACCGAGCCCTGAGTAGACCGGAGTCTCCCACACGAGCTGCTCATCAGCGAGGTCTTCGACGACAATCTGCTCACGCTGATCGTCTCCCAGGTGCTTCAGCACCTCAGGAATCAGCAAGGTGCCGTGGTCCTGCGCGCCGCGAACCAGCCATCGCACGTCTACGCCGCCAGGGGCGTCAATCGCCAATTCATCGGCCGCTTCTGGAACCTCAATGAACGCGATACCGCGCAGGTCGCGCGGCGCATCCTCCAAAATGCGGGCAATCGCAGGGGCAGCGGTTTCGTCACCAGCGAGCAGTACGGTCGCAGCATCTCCTGGCGCGTACTCAATACCGGCACGGTCCGTGCTTCCGCGGCGCGGTCCGACAAGGAACACCTCATCACCCACGCTGGCAGCACTTGCCCAGAGCGATGCGGGGCCGGTGAGCCCCGGTTCCAGGTGCAACACGAAATCGACGACGACCTCGGTACCAGTGTCGGTCTCTCGTAGCTCGCGGATCGAGTACGTGCGCATCGATCCGCGCTCCTCTTCTGGCACTGCCAGATACGCGGCCCACCAGTCGTCAGACTCCTCATCGATATGAGGAAGAACCCCACTCACTGGTGGAAAAACGATCTTGATACGGGCATCAAAGACGTCGCCAAAATTGCCAAACTCGTCAAGGCTTGGCCCCGCAAAGGTCACCCGTGCAAAGCTCGGAGAGACGCGTTCAACGGCTCGCACGGCGGCGGTGCGAAGCACGTACGACGGCTTCGATCGGGCAGCAGACTTAACAGACATGATGTCGTCCTTTCGGGGTGACCATCGGCGCCCCAGAAACCGGGTCGATGGCGATCTGATTGGGAAGCCCGAAAACCTCTTCTACGAGGTCAGCGGTAAGCATTTCACGTGGCGCACCAGCTGCGAAGACCCGGCCATCTTTGACCGCGACAAGCTCATCGGCGTAGCGGGCAGCAAGGTTGAGATCATGCAGCACCATGACGATCGTTGTGCCGCGTGCGATCCGCAGATCCGTGAGGAGATCGAGCACCTCAACCTGGTGCGCGACATCGAGGAATGTCGTTGGCTCGTCGAGCAGCAGGATGTCAGTCTCCTGCGCAAGGGCCATTGCGATCCACACCCGCTGTCGTTGACCACCAGACAGCTCATCGATACTGCGATCCGCAAGCTCTGCGGTTCCCGTTGCAGCGAGGGCTTCTGCAACCACCTCGTAGTCACGGCTGCTCCACCGCGCAAAGGCACGTTGATGTGGATGACGGCCTCGACCGACCAGATCCGCAACTGGAATTCCTTCAGGGGCAACGGGCGACTGCGGCAGGAGCCCAAGCACCCGAGCCACTTCACGCGTCGGGCGAGCGTGAATGGGTTCGCCGTCGAGCATCACCGAACCCGCTGCGGGCGGCAGCAGCCGAGCCAGCGCCCGCAGGAGCGTCGACTTTCCGCACCCATTCGCGCCGACGATGACGGTGATCTTTCCCGGTGCAAGGGTGAGATCGAGCTCATCAATGATCGTGCGGTCGCCGTAGGTAAGCGTGAGATCGGCTGCGGCGAGAGAATGAGCCGTCGTCATAGAGATGCTCCTGAACGGTTGGTACGAATAAGCAAGTAGATGAGGTACGGGGCACCGAGCACCCCGGTTACCACGCCAACTGGGTAGCGGGTGCCAATCAAGAATTGGCCGATCAGATCCCCAGCGAGCACGAGGACCGCGCCAACGAGTGCAGATGGCAGTAATAGATTCGCGCCGGGGCCAGTGATGCGAGCCGCGATAGGCCCTGCCATGAATGCGACGAACGCGATCGGTCCCGTTGCTGCAGTCGCAAACGCAAGCAGCGCAACCGCACCAAAGATCACGAGCAGACGTGCCCTGGTCACATGTACACCGAGCCCGGCTGCAGATTCGTCGCTCATGCGAAGCACCGTCAGGTTCTTCCCTTGCGAGAGCAGCAGCGGCATGAGCACGATCGCCGCGCACGCAAGCGGGACTACCCGCTCCCATGACGCATTGTTGAGACTGCCGGTCAACCACTGCATCGCAGTCTGGATGTCCCACTGCGCGGCCCGCGAGAGCAAGTAAGAAGTCACGCTCTGCAGCATCGCAGCGATCCCGATACCGATGAGGATCAACCGCGTCCCAGCAAAACCACCCTTGCGCGCAAGAACAAAAATCACGGCTGCGGTGAGCAACGCACCAGTAAGTGCCAAGAATGACACTGATGGGCCGCTGAGCCCGAACGCCACAATGCCAGTGACCGCAGCCGCACTTGCCCCACCAGAAATGCCGATGATGTCTGGCGATGCGAGAGGGTTTCGCAGCAGCGTTTGGAAGCACACACCTGCGATGCCGAACGCAGCACCAGCGAGGATCGCAAGAACGGCGCGCGGCAGCCGCAACTCCCCCACAGCGAACGACGCACCAGGCACCGTTTCACCGGTGAGCACCTGCAGCACCTCGGTAGGCCCGTAGAACGTGTTGCCCACCATCAGCGCCACAGAAAACAGCACGATCAGCAGCGCTCCAAGCACCATGCTCGCGCTCGCATGTCTCCGGTGTCTGCTCCGACGCCCAGCAATGATGACGGCGGTCACAGTTCACGCACCTTCTGTCGGCGAACGATCCAGATAAAGAACGGCGCACCAATAACTGCGGTGATGATTCCCACCTGGATTTCCTCTGATGCCGGCGAAATAACCCGCCCGACCACATCAGAACCAGTGAGCAGAATTGCCCCAAGCAAGGCAGAGAACGGCAGCAACCAGCGATGGTCTGGGCCAACAAGCATGCGGCACACATGCGGGATGACCAGACCGACAAACCCGATGGGTCCAGCGATTGCGGTGGCGGCACCAGCGAGGATCACCGCACCGAGCGCAGACAGCAGTCTGGTACGCATGATCCGCTCACCGAGGCCCGCTGCCATGTCATCACCAAGCGCGAGGGTGTTCATGCCGCGAGCACACAGCAAACAGATCGCTGTACCAACTGCGAGCGCTGGGAGAAGCATCGCGATCTTCGGCCACTCTGCGCTACCGACACCGCCAATCTGCCACGACTGAAACGAACGGAGCAGCTCCACCCGCGGCAACATGATCGCACTGATGAGCGATGTCAGCGCCGCGGTGACCGCTGCCCCTGAAAGCGCGAGTTTGAGCGGGGTCGCTCCACCGCTGCCCAGTGAGCCCATGATGTAGACAAACACCGCGGTAACACCAGCTCCACAGATCGCGACCAAGATGAAGCTCACGGGGTCGGCGAGGCCCCAAAACGCGATCCCGATGACGACCGCGAGCGAGGCTCCAGTGGTCACACCGAGAATGCCAGGATCCGCAATGGGATTTCTCGTCACTGCCTGCATCGTCGCGCCAGACATCGTGAGCGCAGCACCGACGAGGATCGCAAGAACGGTACGCGGAATCCGCTTCACAATGGCGGCCTGCTCGATGGTTCCGTCGTTTCCCGCGAGCGCTGCCAAGATGTCATGTACAGACACCGAGCGCACCCCGAACGACACCGAGAGCGCCGCTACCACCGTGAGAATCAGGCAGCCCGCAAGCAACCAGAGCAGGCGCTGCTGTACCGGTCGCCGCAGCGTTGCAACGGCCGGCACAGCAGCAGGGACGAGCGAGATCACTCTGCGGTCAGCGGCTCAGCAAGTAGCTCCAGGTAATCCTGGAGGCCCCAGCTGATCGAAAGCGGTGAGGGATTCGCTGACGCAGCAATAGGTGTTGCGTCAGGCAGAATCGCGACGTTTCCTGCCGCGATTGCCGGGATCTTTGAGAGGAGTGGATCAGCTTGCAGCTGCTTCACGAACTCAGCATCGCCGTAGGTCACCAAGAGGTCGACGTCATCAAACTTCTCAGCATCTTCAGCGCTCACCGTGAGGTAGAAGTCTTTGCTCCCGACGCTATCTTCAACAACCTTTGGGTAGGGCAGTCCGATCTCGTGCAAGTAGCCGGGTCGAGTATCGCTCGCGGTGTAGTAGCCGATCTGGCTGAAGTCGTTCGGGTCGATGTACGCGAACAGCACCTTCTTGCCCTTGAGCGCACTATTCGCAGCAAGCGCATCATCTGCTTGCACGTCCAAGTCTGCAATCAGCGCGTCGCCCTCCTTCGCAAGACCGAGCGCCTGCGAGTCGAGGCGGATCATGTCATTCACCGACGTGCCCCACGCAACGTCTGGATACGCCACGACTGGCGCGATCTTCGACAGCGTCGTGTATTCCTCTTTTGTCAGCCCCGAGTAGGCGGCGAGGATGACGTCAGGCTGTGTGTCTGCGACTGCTTCGAAATCGATACCATCGGTTTCATCAAAGAGCACCGGAGTCTCTGCACCCAGCTCTTCGAGCTTGTCTTCGACCCAGGGAAGCACGCCGTTGTTGTCATCATCCCCCCAGGTCGCTTTACTCATTCCGACTGGCACAACACCGAGCGCGAGAGGAACCTCGTGGTTTGCCCAGGCAACGGTCGCCACACGTTCTGGCTTCTTCTTCACGACAGTCTCGCCGTAGACATGTTCAATCGTCACCGGGAACGTGCCGCTCGATGCAGATCCGCCACCGTCAGACCCTGCCGTTGCGTCTCCGGCTGATCCCGATGAGCATGCGCTCATACCAAGTGTTAGCGCCAGCGCGGCGCCAACCGCGAGTAGTCGAGAGGTGCGCATAAGGGGTGCCTTTCATTGCAGAAACAACAAGTCCGAACATCATCAGATGATAGTAAGGCTAGCTTCTCAATCGCAAACCCCCTGGCACTTTCCCGGCTAACACGCCCCGAAATAAGACTTGACGAACGCAACGATTCTGCGTGTACTTGTCATGACACGCAATCCGTACGATGTACGGAAGTCGCAAAGAGGCGACACGTGCATGTCATAGACCAAGATCTCAAAGGAGCGATCGACCGTGTCTGACCCCGCTAAGAAACTCATCCCCCAGCTCAACCTTGCAGGCCTTATCGTTTTTGGGCTTTCATACATGGCTCCCGCAGTTGTGATTGCAACATTCGGTGTCATTGCCACCATTTCGCAGGGCGCCACTCCGATGGCATACGTCTTCGCGACCCTCGCCATGTTGCTTACAGCGATGAGCTATGGGAAGCTCGCGCGCAGATTCCCCGCCTCTGGGTCGGTCTACACCTATGCCCGTCGTACCATCGGCAGCAAGCTCGGCTTCCTCGCCGGCTGGATCATTCTGCTCGACTACCTGTTCCTGCCAATGGTGGCCTGGCTCATCATCGGACTGTTTTTCTCTGCCCAGTTCCCGTTCCTGCCTCCTTGGGCGTGGGGCCTCATTGTCATTGTTTTCTGCACGGCAATGAACATCCTCGGCATGAAGGTGGCGGATCGCTTCAACCGCTTCCTTCTCATCTTCGTGATGGCTGGAATTCTCTGCCTCGTCGGCTTCGGCATGGCCTTTGCAGGCGGAAGCGGGGTCTCACCAGCAGTCGCGATGTGGCCAGAGTCGACGACGTTCTCACTCGTCGCAGCAGGTGCCGCCGTCGCAGCATATTCCTTCCTCGGTTTTGACGCAGTCAGCACGCTCAGCGAAGAGGTCAAAGAACCCCGTAAGAATGTGCCTCGCGGCATCGTCGCGGTGGTGCTCAGCGGTGGCATTATTTTCGTGGTGTCTGCGTTCGTGATGCAGTGGGCGCACCCGAGTCTGGAATTCGCAGACATCGATACTGCAGGATTCGAGGTACTCAACGTCATCGGCGGACCGGTCTTTGCAGACCTCGTGAACTCAACTGTGCTCATCGGCGGGCTCGCATCGTGCATCGCAGTTCAAGCAAGCGGTAGCCGGCTGCTCTTTGTCATGGGTCGCGACGGCGTATTCCCAAAGAAGGTGTTTGGTCACCTGAGCGAGAAGTTTCGAACTCCGACGTTCAACCTGGTGTTCATCGCGCTCATCGGGCTCGCTGGCCAGTTCTTGAGCATGGGCGATGCAACATCACTCATCAACTTCGGTGCATTCTTGGCCTTCACCATCGCAAATATTTGCGTCTTTGTGCTGTGGTGGAAGAACCGTTCGAGCATGCCGGTGGCCATGCATTTCTTTGGCTACATGCTCATCCCAGCGCTAGGCATTGTGGTCGATCTCTACCTACTGTTCCATCTCAGCCCGCTCGCACTTCTCATCGGCGGCGTCTGGCTCGCTATCGGCGTCGTGTATCTCGCGTTCCTCACTCGTGGCTTCACTCGCCCTGCGCCCGGCCTCGACATTGAGACGGCCGAGAGCGACGATACGCTCACCACTACCGTTATTGCCCCGGCACACACCCCCTAGGATCCACGCATTTCGCACCGCACACCGCGGCGTGCCACCGGTAGGCCGACATTGAGCCACCGGTGGCACGCCGCTGTGGGTCTGCGATGTGTGCGTTTATCGCACGCTACTGCCGATTGAGCGCCGACCGTCGTGCACGCGCAACCATCACTGCGCCTATACCGAGTAGCAACAGGACCGCTCCAGCCACGAATCCTGCCGCTGCACCGTCATCGCCGGTGCGTGCAAGGTTCGTGTGGGGTTTCGCTCCATCTGCTCCCTGGTTCGCAGTAGCGTTGCTCGCTGCCGAGGCGTTCGCGTTTGCACCGGCCCCAGCTCCAGCGTTGGCATTTGCATTCGCATTTGCATTCGCACCACTGTCGGAATCTTGAATGGTCACCGTCACCATCTTCGGTTCGCCATTAACCGCGCCATTCGTCGTCGAAACGATCGACACCGTAAAACTCCGATCGCCCTGCGCGCCTGAACGCGCAAGCGTCGGAATCGTCAGGACGCCATCCTGCTGTGCGGGGTCAAGTACTGCGCTCTCGCCAGCGAAGCTTACGGTCCCACCCTGTCCGGTGAAATCAACTCCAGTTTTCGCGGTGCCGTCTTCAGTAGTGAGCTCCACATCGGTAGCAAGCTCGAACACGAACCCGCTGCTCCCGGTACGAACCACTGGAATTACTACGTCGTCCCCCTCAGTTACGGTCACATCAGTCTTGAGCGCAACTGAACCACTCACACGCTGGACTGCGCCAATGTCGCTCCCCGGGCCACTGGGGCGCGGAACTCCACGCTGATCGTTCGGGACGGTTGGAGCAGTCTGCGTTTTCCCTAGCAACACAGAGTTTGCATCAGGCAGTTGGGTTGGCGTCGGCCCACCGTTGTCGGCAAGCGGGAGCAACGCAATTGCCTGAGATGTCTGCACCTCCGCGTCCGGTATCCGCTCAGAGAGTTCTGTCGTCACAATGTCAGCACTCCTCAGCGTGACATCGCAGTCGCAGTCAACCAACATGGGGTCACTCGGTGTGTCAAATACCGTTGACTGCAATGTCACGGGACTCGACTCGATGTCCTCGTAGTATCCGACGCGAACGCCACCACCAGAAAACGTTGCGAAGGCAATATCAAGCTCGCCGTTACTGTCAAGGTCATCAATGTGAAGCGCGGGTTCTCCGTCTGCTTCTACATCAAACGTGTTGTTGTGCACCTAAACCCGTGCGCCATCTACCCAGCCCAAATGAATCGACTGTCCTTTGCCTGGCAGGCTCATCGATCCAGTAAAGGTGTTGTCAACGAGACGCAGTACCTCGTCGGAATCCTCATGCCCCTCACCCAGTTGTTCGATATCGATGTCACTTGCGGCACTTTACGAAATGTTTTCTGCGAATAGATTGCGCTCAACGTTGACCGCTGCGCCAACATGTTGCAACCATTCACCAACCGTGACCACTGACTCGTAGTGGCTGTCGTTACTTTGCAGCACGTTGTCTGCGACGCGGAACGTACGTGGGGCCAGGAGATCCTCAGTGAGCGTCGCCCCCTGTTCTTCAAGCGCAGCATCGAAGCGAATCGTTCCTGATTGCTCACCACTATTCCTGACGAACGTAGAATTCGCCACCGTCGCTGCATGTAGGGAACCGATGACCATCAGGGGCGCTTCAGCATACGAGTTGCCTGTGAAGGTGACATCAGAAACCACCAAGGTCGATCCCGGCACGTCTGCCCCTTCGACAGAGATTCCCGATGCTCCCTGGTTATCCTCAAAGGTGCTATCCGTGACCTGCGTTTCCACGGCATGGCTCACGCGCACGCCGCCGGCTTGGTTCCCAACGACTGAATTGCCTTGAAACACAAAGCTCTGCAGTTCTTCCTGGTCTCCTACGGCACCCGTAACCTGGAGTACTTCATCAAGGGTGTTCGAATGGAAACGTGACCCCTTCACGAGCGCATCACCGCCGGGGAGATCAGCAGACACCGGAGCGTTGCTGAATTCCGAGGTATTCAGCAACAACTCGCCACCTTCAGCGCCAATGACCTGCCAGTCGCTGTCCACCAACGTTGAATTGGCCAGCGTTGTCGCGGACGCGCCGTCGATCAGGCCTTGCTCGACACCTGAAACACTTACGTCACTCAGCGTGAGTGTGCCACCTTCGGCAAACCTGGCACCTAAGACATGCCCATTGACAAAGTCGACGTCGGAGAAGCTTACGCCGGTGTCCCCTCCTTCTGCACTGACCTGGACCGCGTTCTCACCCATATCAATCAGGCTATGTTCGGCCCCCAAACTACGAAGCGTAAAAGACTTCGCACCATCCAGCAGCATCGCTTCGAGGTCTGTCTCCAGTTCAATGGTGTCAACATCAGCAGCGATTTCGACGACGTAGTCTTTGGCGGGGCCGCCCGCCGCAGAGTCAGCCGCGATCTCCTCAAACGCATAGCGCAATGATCCGGGAACCGGGTCCATGCCGTCATCAGAGGCATCAGTCACTGAGTACACGGCGTCTGCTGCTTGGGCCGTAGCGGGCACGAACAGCAGTCCCGCCCCAGGAGAGCGCATGAAACTATTCCAGCTCCAAGGCGCACCCCCATCGGGCGCGCTGTGGCAGCCCGCTGTACAGGATCAGTCGTTTCGGGCGTCGGCTTCATCACGCACTCCTCTGTGACATTGTGCAGACACAGTTGCCTGAACGTGAAAAGCCTATGTTTTTTGTAACTAAATGACCACGGATTCCTTTCTCTATTCACTGAGTCCAGTTGTATATGTACTCGCGAGGTCAGCGCATAGACATGTCGCGCCGTGCTCTCTCACGGTTACAGGCAACCCAGCGCCCTCACCGCCCCAGAGGTCCGTGATTCGTGGCCAGCGGCCAGTGGATCGTGGATCGTGGATCGTGGATCGTGGACATTCGATCCTTGATCGAACGTCTCTATGGCCGGTAATACACGGCGACCGGATGATCGTTGTGTCGCACGACCTGCACGGGGGTTTCAAAGACGCGTTCGAGGACTTCTGGCGAAATGATCTCGTCAGGGGTACCTGACGCAACCACCTGACCGTTCGCAAGCGCAACAATGCGATCGGCATAAGCTGCGGCAAAATTCACATCGTGGATCACCAGGACCACGGTCTTCCCAAGCGCATCAGCCGCTGCGCGCACCTGCCCCATCATGCCGACCGCGTGGCGCATATCGAGCCCTGTCAGAGGTTCATCAAGCAACACATAGTCGGTGTCTTGCGCAAGCACCATCGCGACGAACGCACGCTGCCGCTGCCCGCCAGACAATTCATCGATAAAGCGGTCTTCCATCCCGGCAAGGTCGAGGAACGCGATGGCCGCATGAATCGCGCGGCGGTCCGTTTCAGTCTGCCTGCCACCCGAATGAGGGAAACGACCAAAGGTCACCAACTGACGCACAGTCAGACGGGCCATGAAATGGTTTTCTTGCTTGAGAATCGATACGACCTTCGCAAGCTCCCGTGGCTTAGACGCACGAACATCTAGCCCACCAACTGTCACTCGGCCACTGTCTGCATCGAGCAGGCGGCCAATGATCGTGAGCATCGTTGATTTGCCCGCACCGTTCGGACCAATGAGTGCGGTCACTCCACCCGACTGGATCGTGAGGTTGATCGGACCGAGTACGTGTCGCCCCTCGTAATTCTTATTGATCTCGTTGAGTTCAATCAACGCAGTCCCTTTCTGAGCAGAATGATGAGGAAGAGCAGACCGCCCAAGAACTCAATAATCACAGTGACGAGCCCGGCAGCAGAGAAGATGTGCTTGAGCACGAACGTCGCGCCGAGCAGTGTTATCAGACCGATGCCGATAGCGAGCGGCAAGATTTCAGCGTGGGTCTGGCCACGAGCGAACTGGTAAGCGAGTGTTGCCACAAGGAAGCCGTAGAACGTCATCGGCCCAACCATGGTCGCCGATACCGATACCAACACCGCAACCAACACCAGCACTGTCACAATTTCACGCTTGTATCGCACCCCGAGACTCGTCGAGACGTCGCGTCCGAGTGCGAGCACGTCATAGGTGCGACGACGCGACCAAATATAAACGAGCACACCCGCAACAATCACCGAAGCGATCGGGAGGTACTCAATATTTCCCTTACTGATCGAGCCAAACAGGCGTGCGCTCAGCACATCGAACTCACTTGGAGTGAGCATGCGCTGCAAGAACGACGAAATCGACCCGAACCCGACGCCGAGCACGATACCTACCAACAGCAGCAGATGGAGATTCGCCCGTTTGCGCGAGAACAACCAGCCGTAGAGCACGGTCGCAAAGAGGACCATGAGCACGCTCTGCGCAATGATCTTTGGAATGCCTTCCATGCTCGTGGACGACGTTCCGTAGAGGTACACCAGCACCGTCTGCATAAGCACATACAGTGCGTCAAAGCCAAGAATCGACGGTGTCAAGATTCTGTTCGAGGTCGCGGTGTGGAACAGCACGGTCGCCACCGACTGAGCAACGGCAACGAGGGCGATGGTCCAGATGGTTTCGCCGCGTGAGCGCACGATCGACCAGAATCCTGTACTCCCGAGTGGGGCTGGATTGTTGTAAGTCACGATTGCTATCGCCAGTAGTAGGGCAATACCGAAGGCGAGCAGGATCGGCCAATTGCGTGTGAACCAGCGAGTGGGCGGATCCGCCATCTCTGGACTCTCGCCAGTACTCGTGAGCTGAACGATACTAGCCATTGTTTCTCCTCAGCAGCATCGTGATAAACACAACCGCACCGACCACTCCAAGTACGAGTGACGCAGGAACCTCGAACGGCATGATGATCGTACGGCCGATGAGATCGCAGGCAGTAACCAGCGCGATTCCGCCGAGGCACACCCACGGAAGATTCGTGCGCACGTTATCCCCGCGGATCATCGACACAATATTTGGCACTACCAAGCCAAGGAATGGCAGAAAGCCGACAACAACGGTCGTCACGCCCGCAGCTACCGCGACAAGCGCCGTGCCAGTGATGAGAATCGCTTCGTATCGCACACCAACACTGGTGGCGACGTCTTTACCAAGACCAGCAACAGTGATGCGGTCTGCGAGCAAGAACACCAGGAACGTGACGATCGCTACGATCCACAACACCTCATAGCGGCCGCGCACAACCTGGGTGAAGCTCCCGAGGAACCACGTGCTGATCATCTGCAGCAGGTTGTACTGCGCGGCGATGAACGTGGTGAGCGCGCTGACCACCGCACCAAGCATGATGCCGATCAGCGGGACCACCAGGGTCTGGCGGATCGCGATACGGCGCAAGATCAGCATGAACACCATCGCGCCGACAAACGCGAAAATGCTCGCCACGATCATGCGCCCGACGAGTCCGACGTTCGGAGTGAGAAGCGCGGTGAGCAGGAGCCCGAGCGCTGCCCATTCAGTAGTGCCAGACGTCGTGGCATCAACAAAGCGGTTCTGGGTGAGCATCTGCATCACGAGGCCACTCGTCGCCATCGCCGCACCAGCGAGGAGCAGTGCAAGGGTGCGAGGGACACGGGTGATCCAGAACATCTCGCTGCCAAAGTCTGCTTGAAGGTCGTATGCACCAACAAGCAAAGATGCCACGAGCAAGCCCGCAGTAATCAGAATTGCGAGTGCGAACTGCCAGGAGAGACGTTTCGCCGGCGCGACCCCCGCGTCAGCTTCGTCAGTTTGGGCCGCAGCATGAATCGCGGCAATGGATTTGGTTTCTGTAAAACGCCGGATGGGGTGCCCACTCTCGCGAGCGGACACCCCCGGCCGCGACTCCCCTAAGGGTGCCGCGTGGTCGTGCTGATTCATTAACCTGCGAACGCTGCCTTCAACTGGTTGAAGAGGTCGGTGTAGGCCTGAATGTCTTCAGTGAGGTAGAAGTTCGAGTCGAGGATGACAATGTTGTCTTCGGTGACTGCGGTAACGTTCTTCAGTGCCTCTGAGTTGGTGATGAGCTCAGCTGCGGGCTTTGAGCCCTCTTCACGCTCATCAACGGCGAACGATGCGTCGCGGTCAAGCGCAACGATCCAGTCTGGGTTCGATGCTGCAATTGCCTCAACCGAGATGTCGTCGCCCATGTGGTCGTCAGATGCACCGTCAACCTCGAGTGCGGGCTTCAAATCAAGTGCGCCGAAGATCGGGCCGACCGCACGGCCGATGCCGGGCGCGAGGTAGCCAATCTTGCCAGCCGAGGTGTTGACTGCCATGACGGTGCTCTTGCCGTCATATGCCTGCTTCGCACCTGCGATAGCTTCGTCGAGGTCAGTGTTCAGCGCTGCAGCCTCTTCTTCGTGATCGAAGATCTGGCCAAGAATGGTGCTCTCGCGCTTGAGCTCGGTGAAGATATCTTCACCTTCACGGGGTGCAAGTTCGATGACCTTTGCCTGCGGGTTCTGCTTCACGAGGTCGTCGTAGTAGTCGCCGAAGCGGTAGCCACCAATGATCAGGTCCGGCGAAGCCGCAACGATGGCCTCAAGGTTTGGCTCGCGGTGGTTGCCCACGTTTGCGACTGCCTCATCATCGGTGTAGTTCGGCCAGACAGAACCCATGACGTCCTTCGGCGCAGCGACAAGCGGGACATCCCACTCGCTCAACGTCTCGAAGGCATGGTTGTCGAGCACGACAACACGCTCAGGGTTAACCGGTACTTCGATCTCACCGTGGTTGTCGGTGATCGTGACCGACGATGCAGCAGCCTCGTCAGTCTTTGAGTCAGACGCAGCTGACGAGCAGCCTGCCATGGTCAGTGCGGCCGTGAGCGCAAGCGCTACAACGGACGCGGATCGGGTCATTCGGCGATTCACGAACGCTCCTCAGTTTCTTTTCCGCAGGAGTCGGTGCGGGGGTCACACCGACCTGTCGCACCCAGAGGTCAAGCCCAAACTTAACTCCAGGCGACAAGAAATTACCTTAGCCTCACATTCATCAGATGTTCAAGTGGGTGGTGTGTTCTGCCGCATTTTCTTCACGGCAAACTCCCCACTCCTGAGAGCAGAGATACCAACACAGGTATCACGCCAAGCACCACAAACGCTGGCAGGATGCAGGTCGCGAGCGGGACCAACACGCGCACCCCTAGCCGCTCAGCCTGCCGTTCAAGTTGCGTCATCGCTTGCGCACGGGCGAGCGATGACGCTTCAAGGAGCAGGCCTCCGGCCCTGACGCCAGATTGGCTTGCGACAGCAAGCAGCCTGCCTGCTGTTGACACGTCCATAAGCGAGCAAAATGGCACCCAAATTGCACCGGCCTCGTCAGTGGCACTCGCCACCCACTTGCGCGCCAGTGCGGGAGGAGCCCCTCCCGCGAGCGCGATCCACAACAGCTCGCACTCGACCCCGACGAGCCGATCTGCGCGCTCAACACGTGCCATCATGCGCCTCGCCCAGCACACCCCGCCCCACTCCAGCAATGCGCCGAGTACAATCAGGCACCCGCCAAGCGGAGTGACGAAAACAGGCAGCGGGTTCAGCCCGAGCAGGAGACCCATTCCGATTGCAGCCGGCGGCAGCCAAGCGACCAGCTTCACAGTCGCAGTTGGGCCGGCCACAAGTACTGCCCGTCGGTGCGCGAGATCAATGAGCGCATTCAACGCGACAGCCAGCCTGTCAAGCACAACTGCCAACGGGGCTCCGCTCCGCTCTCCAATGAGCCACGCAGCTGCGACCACCTTGCACGCAGGCGACGCAACTGCGGCGAGCGCGCCGGAGGGTGAGTCGCCGCCCACAATCCTCGTGACGATCTGGTGCAGGCATGATCCAGGAGCAGGCGGCACAACATCGCCTTCGATCGCGAGTGCGAGCACACGGTGTGCAGGTATGCCACCACGCATGAGGGCGGCGGATCGTCGCAATAGCCAAACGAGCTCCTCATACGTTGCATCTCCGCTTGACGAATCATCACGCCTCACCCCACTCTTTGGCCACCACCTCACCATGGGGTCTCGTCGATACACAACCGCCCGCCCTCGCCAATGCGAGGCCGCCCCACCCCAGCAATGCGGTGCACCCCGTTTCGCCGCTCAACGTGTATGACGCAGTGCACGGCTGACACCACCTGGCGGGCGAGAAGTTCGATGCCGAGGCCCGCCATTTGGCCTAGCGCCTCAAGTCGCGCGGCGACGTCTGCGATACCGTTTGCGTGCAGGGTGCCTGCACCGCCGTCATGTCCGGTATTCAGCGCGGTGAGCAACGTTGCCAGTTCTGGGCCGCGACACTCGCCGAGCACAATGCGGTCTGGACGCATTCGTAAGGACTCCCGGAGCAGTTGCTCGAGCGTCACTTCACCAACCCCCTCGCTGTTTGCCTGGCGGGTCTCTAGGGCGATGCGGTGGGGATGTCTCGGGCGAAGCTCTGCAACATCTTCAATCGTGATGATCCGCTCAGCGCTTGGCACGAGTTCGAGCAGCGCAGTGAGCAGAGTGGTCTTTCCGCTGGCGGTGCCTCCAGTAACCAGAAAGTTCTTGCGCTCAGTAACAAGTTGCCTGATCCGCGACCCGTGAGTTGACGAGCAAAGCCCTGATGCAAGGAGTTCCTCGAATGACAAGACCGTGACCGCAGGCAGTCGAATAGATACGACGGCGCCTTCGACCGCGATGGGATCGAGCACTGCGTGCACGCGAACGCCGTCCCCGAGTCGCACGTCGCCGCACGGGTGTAGTTCGTCGAGGTGTCGCCCACCAGCTGCGACGAGCGTGCGCGCGAGCTGATTCACGGTCTCTGGCGTGACTCGCCAGTTCGGAATCTGTGCGACGACACCCGCTCGATCCACCCAGAGCTGCCCTTCACCAGCCACCGCCTGAACAAAGATGTCACGAACCTCGGGGTCGTCAACCAGCTCAAGCACTCCGCCAAGTGCACGTCGAGCCGCAATGGGAAGCGAAGCCGAACGCGCGGCCCCGCTCCCCATTTCTTGACGGTTACTCATAAGAGAGGAGTCAAGTGGCTCCTCCTCTCCCACACAACAGCAGTGCGCGGACGCTGTGGAAAACTTCGCGACGCGTGCTCACGCCCGGGCTTCAGCGCCCCGTTCAGCGCCCCCGTGTGTGCGCAAGCTCAGACACGAGCGCGTCCACGTTTCCAGCACTGAGCCTTGCTGCGATGTGCCCGTCACCTCGGACCAGCAGTGCCTCGCCGGCTGCAAGTCCAATGCTTGGGCACCGACCCCCGCGCTCACGCTCACCAGCGGCAGATGAGCGAAGCGGCACATACGACACCCCGTATGCACGTGCAGCAGCTGCCCACGCAGCATCTGGCAGCTCCGTCACTATTGCGAGCCGACCAGGCAACAGGTCAAGTGTGGACAACGCACCTATTCCTTCTGCCTCGCCAACCACTACGTGGGGCAGTCGACGCCCAGCATCGAGGGATGCAGCGTACGGTTCAGCGGTGACTGGCGGCTCTGCACCGTAATGGGTGCCCAACAAGAGCTCGTCGTCGATCGCATATCCACCAGAGACATTGCCAAGTGAAATATCAATCACCGCGCGCGCAACCGCACGACGCTCATGTGAGTACTGTGCAAACACACGTTCGGATGCCCGCCCACCCAACACTTCAGCGAGCCGCCAAGCCAATGCGTCAGCATCTCCAATTCCCACGTTCATCCCGTGCCCGCCTGTGGGCGGAGTCTGATGTGCCGCATCGCCTGCGAGTATCATCCGCCCCCGAACAAACGTGTCTGCCAGGAGCGCTGACATGCGCCAGACCATCGTGTCGCGGATCTTCACCTCAAGTTCTGGCAGGCCTGCCCCAACACGCACCAGCTCAGTGAGCTGCCCTGCATCGCCCTGGAGCTCTGCAACGTTCATCCCGTCCGGGACCGGGTACTGGTAGATCCACTCGTCCTGGTTATCAACCGCGAGAAAGCCGCCCTTCCCGCCCCCAAGGAAGTAGGAAACCGCAGCGCGGTCACGCACTACGTCTGTCAGTGGTGCGCTCAACCGGATAGAGAGGAATCGCGCAAGATCCGTCTGCCCAGTGAGACCAACGCCAGCTGCCTCGCGCACGATACTCCTTGCGCCGTCACAACCAATCACATACGCCGCTTCAACCTCAGCTTGCTTCCCAGCCTGCGTGTACCCAACACGCACCCGGTCCCCAAGGTCTGCCACCTCGGTGACTCGACTCTCAAATTGGACCGTCGCGCCAGCTGTCTTGGCATGCGCAAGGAGCACCGGCTCCAGGAGATCCTGCGAACACAACACGCCAGGTGCCGGGGTATGCCCCCGCTCCTGGGTAGCTGGCGGATCAGACAGCACAAACTCTTCTGACGCGAGCGTATCTGCCCGGAAGAACCGGATGTGTGCATTAGGCAGCGAGACCTCTCGCACTGCTTGTTCCACTCCAAGCGCGCGGAATACCTCCATTGATCGCGCTGAGATACCTCGCGCTTTCGGGTGTTTCGACAGACCTGGATGCGCCTCGAGAACCAGCACCTCGATGTCTCGCTGCGACAGGAGTCCAGCAAGTGTGAGTCCGATGGGCCCAGCACCAACAATCACAACAGTCGGTTTCATACACCACCTCCTTTGTAACGCCAAAACTGATTAATACCGTTACACTAGCAGTATGAACACGGTTTCCACCACGCATAGCCGACCATTTGGCCTCCGATTCGCCACGGCGGCAATCAACACCGTGCAGACAGCGCAGCAGTGGCGGGCACTCACAATCGAACACGGAGACGCGAATTTTGCAGACTTACCGTTCGACCCTGACGCCTTCGCGTGCGCCATCACCGAACTGCGCGACCTGTTCGCTGAGCAGGACCTTGCACGAGCGGCAGATCAACTCAACACCCTCCTCCGCACGTCAAACACGTCACTCGAGCTCCATCAGCTCCCCGACAGTCGCTGGGCGCTCCGTCCCCCCATTGACACACACAGCGCAGCAACGACGCTGCGCAACCTCACCGTGCATGCGCTCGCTGAATGGGCTGCCGAATGCGGTCGCTGCGCCTGGGGAATCTGCACCGCCGACGGATGTAGCAATACCTTCGTTGACGAGGGCCGACGCGAACCACAACGCTTTTGCTCGGCAAATTGCGCGACTCGCACGCGCGTCGCGGCTCACCGACTACGAAAGCGCGACAAGGAAACCGGCGGCCTCGTCGTGCCATCTCAGTAGGCCAGAACGACGGTATTGAGAGAACGACATCGCTTGCGCTGAGCCGCCGATTCGCTATCACGACCACACTTTTCCGGAAAAACGTGGAAGTCCCACAAACACTCCCGGAAGTTTTGTTCTGTTTAAGAGTTCAGAACAGATGCATATATTCTCCACAGAACAACAACTTTCGGAGGTAGTCACTCTTCGTCATCGCGGTAGCCTGAGGTCAGCCTCAACGGGTAAGACAACGCAACGACGCGATGTTCTACCTAAAATTCAGCGACGAAGGGCGACTCATGAGTAGCGACTACGGCACCATCGAAAGCCTGCCCCTGGCAGAGACCATCGAGACCTACCCCCCGAGCAGCGAATTTGCGGCTCAGGCAAATCAGCAAGACCCCAGCATCTATGTCACGGCGGCAGAAGAACCCGAAGCATACTGGGCGAAGCAGGCCGACAATTTGGTGTGGCGGAAGCCATTTACCGAGATTCTCGACTGGTCAAACCCACCTTTCGCGAAGTGGTTCCAGGACGGCGAACTCAACGTCGCAGAAAACTGCCTCGACCGTCACGTCGCTGCAGGTCTTGGTGACCGCGTCGCGATCCATTTTGAGGGTGAGCCAGGCGATACGCGCACCATCACCTACGCTGAACTCACCGCTGAGGTGAAGCGTGCCGCGAACATGCTCACCGCGCTTGGCGTTGTGCAGGGCGACCGCGTTGCGATCTACATGCCGATGATCCCCGAAACGGTCATCGCCATGCTCGCCTGTGCACGCCTCGGTGCTGCGCACTCGGTCGTCTTCGGCGGCTTCAGCGCAGACAGCCTGCGTTCACGCATCGATGACGCACGTGCTGAACTCGTCATCACCGCTGACGGTGGTTACCGCAAGGGCAAGGCATCTGCGCTCAAGCCGACAGTCGACGCTGCCCTCGCCATTGAGAGCGACGTGAACACCGTCGAACGCGTGCTCGTCGTCAAGCGCACCGAGAACGACATCGATATGGTCGAGGGTCGCGACCTCTGGTGGCACGACGAAATCACCAACTACTCTGAAGAGCACGAGCCCCAGGGATTCCCAGCAGAGAACCCGCTCTTCATTCTTTACACATCGGGCACAACCGGTCGCCCCAAGGGCATCCTGCACACCTCGGGCGGTTACCTCACCCAGGTCACTACGACCCACAAGAACATCTTCGACCTGAAACCAGAGACCGATGTCTACTGGTGCACCGCTGACGTTGGCTGGATTACCGGTCACAGCTACGTGGTCTACGGCCCCCTCGCAAACGGCGCCACCCAGGTCATCTATGAGGGCACCCCAGACACTCCCGATTGGGGTCGCTGGTGGAGCGTCGTGCAGAAGTACGGCGTCACGATTCTCTACACCGCCCCCACGGCGATCCGCTCATGCATGAAGGTGGGCCGTCAGGTCCCAGAACAGTACGACCTTTCGTCGCTGCGCGTACTCGGATCGGTTGGCGAACCGATCAACCCAGAGGCATGGCGCTGGTACCACGACATCATCGGTGGCGGAAAAGCCCCCATCGTCGATACCTGGTGGCAGACAGAAACTGGCGCGATCATGATCTCGCCGCTTCCCGGCCTGACTTCGCTCAAGCCAGGCTCGGCTCAGGTGCCGCAGCCCGGCATCGACGTCAACATCGTTGACGAGCAGGGCAAGCGCGTTGATCGCGACCAGGGTGGACTGCTCACGATCCGCCGCCCGTGGCCGTCGATGGTGCGCACGATCTGGGGCGACGACGAACGCTTCAAAGAAACGTACTGGGACCAGTTTGGTGATCAGTACTTCGCAGGCGACGGCGCTCGCGTCGACGAAGACGGTGACATCTGGCTCATGGGTCGCGTCGACGACGTCATGAATGTGTCAGGCCACCGTCTCTCGACAACAGAGATTGAATCAGCCCTCGTCGGTCACCACTCGGTGGCTGAGGCTGCCGTTGTCGGCGCCGATGACGAGACGACTGGCCAGGCTGTTGTGGCGTTCGTGATCTTGAAGTCGCAGCAGCACGACCTCTCCATCGAAGAGGCCGAGCTCGAACTGCGCAAGCACGTCGCAACGCAGATCGGTGCGATCGCCCGACCACGCCGCGTCTTCATTGTGAGCGAGCTGCCAAAGACCCGCTCCGGCAAGATCATGCGTCGTCTCCTCAAGCAGGTTGCAGAGGGTAAGACCGTGGGTGACACCACGACCCTTGCAGATACTGTGGCAATCACCCAGATCCAGCAGCAGGTGGGCACAGGCATCTAGCGCCTCACACGATCCTGCCTGATGACAGCGGAGGGTTCGAGCGCAATTCGCGCTCGAACCCTCCGCTGCTTGGTTTGAAGCGAGCCTCGCGTACTATCAAGAGAATGCACATCATCAACCCATTTCCGACGCTCCGTGCGAGCCTCACGACGGTGCGCACACGCTGGAGCTCACTCGCGTGGGTACTCCTCGGAATCCACATGGTGATGCTGCTTCTCGCCGCTCCCCTCATTGGCTGGCTGTTTCGTGAAGCATTGCGCGCCAACGGTATGCTCGCCCTCGATATCGGCACATTCGCGGTCACTGACGGGATCGGCATCACCATCGCACTCATCGTTGTGCTCATGGTGGTTGCGTTCTGGCTGATGTCTGTGCAGCTCATGCTGCTCATCATCATGCTTGCGCGTATTCGCTCGGGCGAATTACTCGAAATGCGGCCCGTGCTGCGTCAGCTTGGCACCGCAGCACGAAAGCTCCTCAGGCCTTCCTCAGCTGCACTGTTCTTCTACGTACTGCTTGTTGTGCCGCTCAGCGGTTTCGGGTTCATCTCCACCTTGTCGCAGGGCATCTCGATCCCGCACTTCGTCTCTGGCGAACTTCTCAAGAGCCCCACCGGCTCGACCATTTGGTACGCATTCATCTTCGTGTTGGCGTTCTTGAACGTACGCTTCGCCTTGAGCATGCCAATCTTCGTGCTGAGTGATGCAACCGGCGGCCGCGCAATGCGTCAGAGCTGGCGACGTACCTCGGGCTGGGCAGGCGTGCGTCTGGTACTTGCGATTGCTGTCGTCATGGTGTGCTCTGTCATCGTCATGGCGGTATCAGTTGCTGTGGTGATTCTCCCCACATTGTTGAACGATACGATCTGGCCCACGGCCTCACCAGTCGTCGCTGCGTTCTGCCTCGGGCTCGCAGAGGTCCTCGGCATGCTCGTGATATTTGCCACAACGGCCATGATCGGCGCGGTCCTCGTGCATATGAGCGGATCAGGCGATCAGGTTCTCGAACCGATCGCACCTGGTTCACCTGGGCCATCTGCCCAGACATCTCGACGATCGAAACGCACGTTCGCACTGGTCTGCGTCACGATGGCTCTCGGCCTTGGCGCCGCAAGTATCACGACGATGCAGCAGCTCGCAGAGGCGCCAGAGACACTCGTCCTCGGCCACCGCGGGTTTAGCGACAAAGCCGCAGAAAACACCATCGAGGGCCTCGAGGCCGCTCACGCCGCCGGGGTCGATCTCGTGGAGATCGATGTCATGCAGTCGAAAGACGGACAGTTCATTGTCATGCATGACACGTCTCTCGCCAGGCTCACTGGTGAAAACCTCATGGTGAAAGACCTCACGTCTGATGAGCTCACCACAATGACCGTGACCGACCAATACGGGCATACGGGCAAGATCCCGTCGCTCGCCGACTATGTCACGCGTGCGAGCGAGCTCGAGCAACCCTTACTGATCGAGATCAAGCTCAGCGGGGCAGAGACAGATGACCACGTCGACCGCCTCGTCGCTGAACTCGAAGACCTTGACGCCCTCGAGCAGAACATCTTCCACACACTCGATTACCCCAGTGCTGAACGTCTCAAGCAGCTTCGACCTGATCTGACTGTCGGCTACATTCTCGCGTTCGCCGGTGTGAGCCTGCCAGAAACAAGCGCAGATTTCGTCGTCGTTGAAGAGTTCACGGCGAGTGAAAAGATGCAGCGCGAAGCCTGGTCACAGGGGCTCGGCTTCTACAGCTGGACGGTGAACGACGAAGAGGGCATCCGAGAGTTCCTTCGCCGCGGTGCCGACGGCATCATCACTGACCACCCAGACGTCGCACTCGCAGCTCGTGCAGAAATGCAAAACGAGAAGGGTCTAGCAGGAGTACTCATCGACGCCATCACCCGCTTCGCAATCATCTGGTAGCCGAGGGTCCATCAAGCTGCTGACGGCTGACGCGACAACCTCGCCCAGGCAAACGCTCCACAAACGAGCAGGGGCCGTGGTTCATATCGAACCACGGCCCCTGCCAACACTGCGAGATTAGTCAGTCACGCGGAAGATGAACTCAACCTCAACAGGAGCGTCAAGCGGCAGCACCGAAACGCCAACAGCCGAACGAGCGTGAATGCCGCTGTCACCAAAGACACGACCAAGGAACACCGAAGCACCATTCGCAACACCGGGCTGGCCAGTGAACTCTGGGTCTGATGCAACGAATGCGGTGACCTTCACAACCTGAGCAACCTTGTCGAGCGAGCCGACGAGGCCGCGCACAGCTGCGAGCGCGTTGAGAGCGCACAGCTGCGCCATCTCTTCAGCCTTCTCAGCCGATACCTGGCCTTCACCGTTACCGACCTTGCCGGTGACGGGGAGCTTGCCAGCAACAAAGGGAAGCTGACCCGAGGTGTACACGTAGTCACCCTCGCGGAGTGCAGGAACATATGCTGCGACAGCTGCAGCTACCTCGGGAACCTCGAAACCAAGTTCGCGGATGCGGTCTTCAATGACAGAGCTCATGCGTTCTGTACCTTTCGCTTCATGTACGCGACGTTGCCGCCGGCGGGGCCATCGATGATCTGAACGAGCTCCCACCCTTGGGCACCCCAATTATTGAGAATTTGGGCCTCATTGTGCAGCAACAGCGGCGTTACAAAGTATTCCCATCGCACGGGCGTTGACGTCTCGGTCACGGTGCTCCTTCTCATCATCATGCTGAACACGTAAGTGTACGGGTTCATGCTTCACTGGCGGTCAGTGAAGTCGCCTAAAGTTGATTCTATGACTTCTACGCGCAAGGTGGTGGGCGCGCTCGCCCTCGGAGTTGGTCTCTACGCAACTGTCGTGGAGCGTCAGCTCTTCACGATCCGCCGTGAAACGCTGCCCGTGCTGCCAGCGGGCGCCACTCCATTGCGGGTTTTACACCTCTCAGATCTGCACCTCGCACCGTGGCAGACACGCAAGATGAACTGGGTTCGGTCGCTCGCCGAGCTTCGCCCAGACCTCGTTGTGCTGACGGGTGACATGATGGGGCACGAGCAGGCGCGCGGATCACTGATCTCGACCCTGCGGGCGTTCGCTGGCGTGCCGACGGTGTTCGTGCACGGGTCAAATGACTACTTCAAGCCGGTCATGAAGAACCCCTTCAAGTACCTGCTCTCTCCGAGTCAGCACAGCAAGCGGCCCTACGATCTCGATACCGACGCGCTCACTCGCGGGTTCGAGGAGCTCGGCTTCACCGACCTCAACAACGCAGCGGCGCGCATGACGCTCCGTGGAACGACGCTCGACTTGCTCGGCCTGAACGACCCGCACATTGAGCTGAATGATGCTGCCGCGATGCGGGAGTCATTGGCGGATCTGACGCAGTCAGACGGTGCCGATGCGTCTCAGTCATCTCCCGTGCGTATTGGTGTCGTGCACGCGCCGTATCAGCGCGCGCTCGGCGATCTGTTGGATGACGGGGTCGATGCAATCTTCGCAGGTCACACGCACGGCGGCCAGGTTCGCGTTCCTGGGCTCGGCGCCCTCGTGTCTAACTGTGACCTCCCAGTGACGCAGGCCCGTGGGCTCAGCGTGTGGTACGACGCCCACCGCGCAGCGTTCCTCAACGTGAGTGCTGGCCTCGGCAACTCCATCTACGCGCCTGTGCGCTTCGCATGCCGCCCTGAGGCATCACTCATCACGCTTGAAGCGAGCGACTCCGACCAGTAGTCGTTTGCAACGCAGAAGGCGCGGCATCCCTGTCGGGAGCCGCGCCTTCTGCGTTGCTATGAACGTGACGAGTTACGCTGCGAGCTTCTTCGCTGCGACGAGCTCTGCGATCTGCACAGCGTTGAGCGCTGCGCCCTTGCGGAGGTTGTCGTTCGAGATGAAGAGCACGAGACCCTTGCCAGCTGGTGCCGACTGATCCTGGCGGATACGACCGACGTATGAAGGATCGTTACCTGCCGCTTCGAGCGGGGTCGGAACATCGCTGAGCTCAACACCGGGAGCCGATGCGAGCACCGCACGTGCCTCGTCCGGGGTGATGTTGTTTGCGAACTCTGCGTGGATCGACAGCGAGTGACCGGTGAAGACAGGAACACGCACACAGGTGCCAGCAACCAGGAGCTCTGGGAGCTCAAGAATCTTGCGGCTCTCGTTGCGGAGCTTCTTCTCTTCGTCCGTCTCGCCTTCGCCGTCGTCAACGATCGAGCCTGCGAGCGGCAGCACATCGAAGGCGATGGTCTTCGTGTAGACGTTCGGAGCTGGGAAGTCGATCGCCGAGCCGTCGTGGACGAGCTTTGCAAGATTGCCGGTCTCGACCGCAGCGGTGATCTGGCCTTCGAGCTCAGCCGCACCCGCAAGACCGGATCCCGAGACCGCCTGGAAGGTCGTCACTATGAGACGCTCGAGGCCAGCGGCCGTGTCGAGTGCCTTCATGACGGGCATTGCCGCCATCGTGGTGCAGTTTGGGTTTGCGATGATGCCGCGCACCGCTTCGTCGATCGCGTGTGGGTTGACCTCACTGACCACGAGGGGAACCTCGGGGTCGAGGCGCCATGCGCTCGAGTTATCGATGACGGTCGCGCCGGCTGCTGCGAATTCAGGGGCGTACTTCTTCGAAGCCGCGCCACCTGCCGAGAACAGCACGATGTCAAGGCCGCTCTTGTCTGCGGTATCGATGTCCTCAACAACGATGTCTTCGCCACGGAAGGTGAGGGTCTTGCCAGCCGAACGCGCGCTTGCGAAGAAGCGGATCTTGCCGACCGGGAACTCGCGCTGCTCAAGGAGCGTACGAATGACAGCGCCAACCTGACCGGTTGCGCCAGCGACACCTACGGAAACAGTGTTTTCAGCCACGTTGTGCTCCTTTATCGGCCGGTACCGGCGTATACGGTTGCTTCGTCTTCTGCATCAAGGCCGAATGCCGTGTGCAGTACGCGGACTGCCTCTTCCATGCGGTCTGCGCGGGTAACGACCGAGATGCGGATCTCAGAGGTCGAGATCATCTCAATGTTGATGCCTGCGTCGTACAGAGCGCGGAAGAGCTGCGCCGAAACACCGGTGCTCGTGCGCATGCCTGCACCGACGACAGCGATCTTTGCGATCTGGTCGTCCATCTTCAGGCGACCAAAGCCGAGAGCTTCGCGCTCAGCCTCGAGTGCCGCGAGCACGCGCTCACCGTCAGTAACGGGGACAGTGAAGGAGATATCGGTGCGACCCTCTTCTGAGATGTTCTGCACGATGATGTCGATGTTCGCGTCGGTCTTTGCGACGACCTCGAAGATCTGCGCGGCTTTCCCAGGGACGTCGGGAACGCCGCCAACGGTAATCTTCGCCTCGCTCTTCTCAGCTGCGATACCTGTGATGACTGACTCTTCCACCTGGACTCCCTTCGGGTGACCCTTTGCGGGGTCGTAAACAATGGTGCCCTCTTCGCCGGTGAACGACGAACGGACGTGCAGGACTACGCCGTGCCTGCGTGCGTATTCGACAGCGCGCAGGTGCAGCACCTTTGCGCCCGATGCGGCGAGCTCAAGCATCTCTTCCGCAGTAATCGAGTCGATCTTGCGCGCGAGGGGAACCATGCGCGGATCGGTCGTGAAGACACCGTCGACGTCGGTGTAGATCTCGCAGACGTCAGCGTTCAGCGCTGCTGCGAGTGCCACTGCCGTCGTGTCGGATCCGCCGCGACCGAGCGTAGTGATGTCACGCGAGTCACGGCTGAAGCCCTGGAAACCAGCGACGATGGCGACAGCACCCTTGTCGAGCGCTTCGCGCACGCGACCCGGAGTGACATCGACGATCTTGGCAGAACCGTGATCGGGTGTCGTGATCATGCCAGCCTGGCTGCCGGTGAACGAGAAGGCGTCGACGTCCATGCCCTTAATGGTCATGGCGAGCAACGCCATCGAAATTCGCTCGCCTGCAGTGAGCAACATGTCCAGCTCGCGTGGAGCTGGGGATGCGGTGCACTCAGATGCGAGGTCGAGCAGCTCGTCGGTCGAATCTCCCATTGCGCTCACAACAACAACAACTTCGTTGCCGGCTTCGTGAGTTTCTACAATGCGCCGCGCAACTCGCTGAATGCTCTCTGCGTCGGCAACCGATGAACCCCCGAACTTCTGCACGATCAAAGCCACGTGGGGTCCTCTCCTTAGGGTCTATACCGCCTCACAGTCTACAACGAGCGGCATACTTCTCTCGTCTGCGACGTGTAAGAATGGCGTAATTATGCGTTGCCGAGTACGCGACGGCCTTCAAATGCGCGGCCGAGCGTGACTTCGTCAGCGAATTCCAGATCCCCACCTACCGGCAAGCCGGAGGCAAGGCGCGACACAGGAACCTCCATGCTGGAGAGCAGGCGGGACAAATATGCTGCAGTCGCTTCGCCCTCAAGGTTGGGGTCAGTCGCGAGGATGACTTCCTGGATTTGGTTCTCACCGAGGCGACGCATCAGACCAGAAATATTGAGATCATCTGGGCCGATGCCATCGATCGGGCTGATCGCTCCGCCGAGCACGTGGTAGAGACCGCGGAACTGGCGGGTGCGTTCGATCGCCACGACGTCCTTGGGTTCTTCAACGACGCAGATGAGCGTTTGGTCGCGCTTCGGGTCGCTACAGATTGAGCAACGCTCGTTCTCTGTAATGTTGCCGCAGAGATCACAGAAGCGCACTCGCTCGCGCACCGTGCTGAGGAGTTCTGCGAGACGCGTTACGTCAAAACTCTGGGTCTGCAGGATGTGGAATGCGATCCGCTGTGCTGATTTGGGCCCGATGCCGGGAAGGCGTCCGAACTCATCAATGAGATCCTGCACGATTGCGTCGTACATGCGTTACCTTTCGGCTCGGTTTGGAAGCTCGCGCTCCTCAAGGAAAACGGCGCCAAGCACTTCGCGCACGACGGCCTCACCGTAGCGCGTGAATGAGGGTGCTGGCTTGCTGCGCTGCTCCGTCGCGGGAGTCTCATCTGCCGCGCTTTCTGCGCTTGCAGCGACTGGCGCTTCGACGGGCGCAGTAGGAGTCTGCATTTCCCGGGCAGGACCATCAACGCCGACAGATTCAGCAGTTGACACGTCAGGCGAGGAGACCTCCTGCTGCTGGGGGGTCGAAGGTGCCTGCGAGTGCGCCGCAAAAGCTGCGAGACGGGCCGCGATTGCGGTGTCTGCAGCCTTCGATGCCGCAGTTACTTCTTCTCGCTGGCGATCTGCTTCGGGTTCTTGCTGGGGCGCCTGTGACGACATGCCCGCATAGGGATCAGAGTACGCATCTTCGTCTTCATCAGGGAAGTACGGCTCGTAGTCGTCGGCAGGGTCGCGCATGACTACGGGAGCGGGATCATCAACCGGTGCCGGAACCTCAACAGGAGCTGGCACCTCAACAGGAGCTGGCACCTCAACGGTTGCAGGAGCCGCAACTTCAGTCGGGGGCGACACCGTTGCCGGTTCAGGATCAGCACCCTCAACCGAAGCATCGGTTGAAGAGGTCTCAGGAGCGTTCTCGACTGCAGGAGCCGGATCGTCAGTAGGCTCGGCAACGGCGACCGTCTCAACAACAGCGACCGTCTCAACAACAGCGACCGACTCAGCAACAGCTACCGCTGCTGCCTCGGCGTACTCCGCAGGCTGAGGCGGTGACGCTGGGCTGTCAACGGTTTCTGCAGTCGTGGGCTCAGCGGGTGCCGCTGGTGCCGTCGGGTTCAAGGGCGCAATCGATCCTGGCTTGGGTGCAGGGGGCTGCGGATCCGCCCATGCGGGTGCAGCAAGTGCAGGTCCAAGCGCATTGAGGCGCGCGGAGATTCGGTCTGCAGTCGGATCAGTGGCTGAAGCAGGGCCAGCTCGGTGAGGCTCCTCGGGAGCCGAACCTGCGGGCTCTGCGGGCGCGGCAGGGGCTGCCGCCTCACGCACCGAAGCCTGCGGTGACACCTGGGTCGGCTTGTACTTCACACGAATGCCAACCGCTTCGAAGATAGCTTCGCGAAGCGGGCCAGCACCCTCAGATTTGAACGCTGCAAGATCTGACCGAGAGGCAACACCGAGTTCGAGGACGTCACCAGTTAGAGACAGGGGCTGCACCGGGCGAACGGCGTTCCAAGCCGCACGGTTCTGTTCGAGGATCTCGTCGAGCAGATCGCTCCAGACTTCCTGCAGATCTGAAATGTCTGGCTCACCGGTCTCTTCGAATTGTTCGCCGTCACCGGTAGCGAGAGGGACGGGTTGTGCGGCAGCAGCCTGGCCCTCAGCAGAGGACTGCATCGGCTGAGTCAGCTGGACTTCTGGTGCCGCGGGCACGACCGGTGTAGCGGCCTGTTGCTGTGCTGCAGGCTTCGGCTGTTGCGCAGCGACCGGCTCAGTTCCGATGCTTTCGATCTGGGCTGCGCTGAGCACGTCAGAGATCGGGCGACCAAACTTCGCAGCGCCCTCGTTCGGGTGCGGCTGTGAGCGTTGGTCGGCAGGAGCTTGGGCCGCCGCCTGGCGCTGCGCACTCGCAGGCTGCTGCTGCGAGTGCGCAGTTGCCTGGGCAGGCTGAACCGGCTGCACCGGAGTCTGCTGCTGCACCGGTTCTGGTCGCTGCACTGGCGCCTGCTGCGGCTGGGCATGCGGAGCAGCAGCTGGCGGCGTTGATGGCGCCACGGGCGCCTGTGGGGCCTTGTCACTCTCGCGCAGGAACTCGCGAATCGATGCCGCCGTCTGAGCGGCGTTCGGCACTGCGGCTGGCTGCTCAACTGCCTGAGGCTGAGGCTGAGGCTGAGCTTGAGTCGGCACAGCCTGTTGCTGTGCCTGGGCTGCCATTGACGGAGCAGGGCTTGTCTGAGCTTGCGGAGCAGGCCGCCGCTGCGAGGGGACGACAGCAGCCGCAGGCGCCTGAGTCACCGGTGCCGCTGACCCGGAGTCGGCTGCGCCCGCATCAGGCGCACCCATACCAACGAGCGCTCGCGCAATCATGAGTTCGAGCTGCAGCTTCGGTGTCGTGACACCGCTCATCTGGTCAAGGGCTGCCGCAACGGTGTCTGCAAGCGCCGACAGTTCAGCCGCACCAAACACGCGTGCTTGCTCGAACATTCGCGCAAGCTGGTCCTGTGGAACCCCACGGAACACCGCGGTCGCCCCGTCAATATTCGTTGCATTCACCACGATGAGATCTCGCAAGCGTTCAAGCAAGTCTTCGACAAAGCGGCGCGGATCTTGACCGGTCTGCACCACTCGATCAACCGCATAAAACGCTGCACGGGCATCGCGTTGACCGAGCGCGGTGACGACGTCGTCAAGCACCTCAGTGCTGGTGAAGCCGAGCAAGCCAGCTGCCCGTTCTGCGAGCACGAGGTTGCCTTCTGAACCGGCAATGAGCTGGTCGAGAATCGACAGCGTATCGCGCACAGAACCGCCGCCAGAGCGAACGACGAGGGGCAGCACGCCAGGCTCAACCTGCACGCCCTCGCTATCGCACAGTTGCTGCACGTAGTCGACGAGCGTTCCCGGAGCGATCAGACGGAACGGGTAGTGATGCGTGCGGGAGCGGATCGTCCCGATGACCTTCTCAGGCTCAGTCGTCGCGAAGATGAACTTCACATGGGGCGGCGGCTCTTCAACAATCTTCAGCAGCGCGTTGAAACCGCCTGCGGTGACCATGTGGGCCTCATCAATGATGAAAATCTTGTAGCGATCGCGCGCGGGTGCAAACACTGCACGCTCGCGCAGGTCGCGGGCGTCGTCAACGCCACCGTGGCTCGCAGCATCGATCTCAACGACATCGAGAGAACCACCGCCACCGCGGCTCAGCTCGACACAGCTCGGGCAGGTGCCACACGGGGTGTCCGTCGGGCCCTGCGCACAGTTCAGACAGCGCGCGAGAATACGCGCTGACGTTGTCTTGCCGCAGCCTCGTGGGCCGCTAAAGAGATACGCATGCCCGATGCGCCCAGTGCGCAGCGCAGTCATGAGCGGATCAGTCACCTGGGACTGACCAATCATCTCGGCGAAATTCTCGGGCCGGTACCGACGATAAAGAGCTGCAACCACGAAGTCCATGCTACCTGTGGCCACTGACATTGAGACGAGTGCAGAGTGATTCGTGTGCCACTATCTGCGGCTCAGGGGTCACGACTGGTGTCGCTATCAGCGTTCGATGATCCACGAGATGATGTTCGGCAACGCAATTGCCACTGCCCCAGCCAGCAAGATGAGGAGTGTTCGCACGACCCCGGAGTTTCGGGCAAGTCGTTGACCGCCGCGTGCGACCTCTGTGCGCGGGTATGCGGCGCGCGGATCAGAGTACGTCTTGGCCTGATGCTCGAGTTCTGCACCGAAGAGTTCGGCGAACCTGAGCAAAGCGGTGATCTCGTCGCGGTCATGCCGTTTGCGGGTCTTTCCAGATGCGACGATCATTCGGTCTTCAACGATCTCCATGTCCCAGCCGCTCCCAAAGTCGATGAGACAAGCCATCACATCAGGGGTGAAGAGTTCCAGCGCGTCGCGTTCGTACCCTGTCGGCACATAGACCGTGAAGAACCTGTCGAAGTCGCCTTCCAGACTCATCGGTACCACGGCTGGCGAGAACTGGCGGAGCTTTCCATTGCGACGCGAGTCCACCACGATATGCGGGAGGTCTCGTGGGAGCCGCAGCGTCAAGTACCTGAACGTGTGACGTGGCCCCTGAGGGTCACCCTTCTGTCCGCTAAAGCTCGCGATCGCAACCTGAAGATCTGGGTCGTACGCGGATCCGCCTCGCCACATCACAAATGACGAGCGGAAGAGTGAGGGGTCCTCGTATGGGTCCTGCTGTCGCATCTGTATCGCGCGTCTCCGGTGAGACATCTGCAAGGCCGCGGGCGACTCGGCGAACATCACCCCAGCTCGTGGTGGTGTAAAACCGAACCGCGAGACGGTCAAGCCGCGCGGTTCCGCAAACCGACGAATGGTGATCTCGCGCCGTGTATCACCTGGCATCGACACACAGATCGTGCCGAAGACCACCAATGCAATTGCGCACCACGGCAAGGCAACGCAGAGGAGCGGAAACACTAACCCGTCCCAGCCGGGAATCCCCCGCATGAAGACCGGATCTTGGTAGACGAACACGGTCAGACAAACGGCGGCGAGCGCAGCAAGCAGCAGGAGCACCCCTCGCCGCGCGGTGCGAAAGGCGCGCGGATCCGCTTCGCGCACTTCCTGCCACTTCACCCGATCTGGCCAGGTGGCACGTACGTCTGCGAGGGATGCATCGCGTGGGAACTCAGTGTGCATCGTGGCCTCGAGCGTCGAGAGGTGCGACAGCGATCGCGTTCTGGTTAGCGAACGTCATAGGTGAGCGCAATGCGTCGATTCGCCACAGCAGGGAGTGCTGCGCGGGCGCGGGCAACCGCTGTTGCAGTTACATCAGCGATCACGATGCCTGGCTCACGCGGTCCGAGGCCGGTGACGGCAACGCCAAGTGGGTCGATGACGCGGCTGAGTCCCGTGGTTGCAGAGTTTCGTGATCCGCCGCCGACGGCACCGCATGCCACCACCCACTGCACGTTCTCAAGTGCGCGGGTGCGGGTGAGAATATCCCAGTGATCTTCTTTGCCTGGCCCTGAGGCCCAGGCTGCAGCGAGCAACGTCGCCTCTGCCCCGCGCTCAGAGATGCTGCGGAACAACTCAGGGAATCTCACGTCGTAGCAATTTGCGAGTCCGACGCGCAGTTGCTCCCCCGCGTGCTCAATGGCGAACACGGGAGGCAACTCGTCGCCGGCCCGAGTGTGGTCAGCCTCGCTCGCTGCAAACGCAACGTACAGGTGCAGCTTGCGGTAGCGCGCCAGCTCACGACCGTCGGGACCGACCGCGAGCATCGTGTTGAACGGCAGTGCGGCATCTGAGGGCTCAAATCCGGCACTCACGACTGTCACGTCATGCGCAACCGCGATTTCGGACGTTGCACGGACGAACGCGTCCCACCACTCATCGGCAGCTGCGATGAGTGATTCAGCCGTGACTGACTGTAGGAGCAGCATCGTCTGCTCTGGGAACACCAGCACCTGTGCACCCTGCGCAGCAGCCACAGCCGCCTGCTCACGCATCTGCGCGATATTCGCGGCAGGATCCGTGGACGGTGTGAGCTGAATTGCGGCGATCCTCATGGCAGCGATTCTTCCGTACGCGCGCCAAATTTGCGAGCGCAACGACGCTGTGGGAATCCACTAGTATTCGAGGCATGGATGCATCGACGCGCTCAGAAGGCCACCTCCTTGATGATGTGGATCGCGACATCATCGATGTCCTGCGCGTCGACGGCAGACTCTCGTTTTCCGAGGTTGGCCGCCGCATCGGGTTTTCTGAGCCGACCGTCCGTCAACGCTATAACCGTCTCGTTTCGATGGGCATCATCTACGTAGCAGCGATGTATGACGAGACAAAGATTGGTGGCATTTCGGCGCACGTCGGAATTCGAATCGCCGGTGTGCCTGTTGCCAAGGTCGCGAAGGAAATCGCGGATCACCCAAACATCAAATACGTTGCTTGTGCGCTCGGATATTACGACATCATCTTGGATGTCTTCGCACAAGACGCGCAAGAACTCGGACGTATCGTTCTCCAAGATTTGCGACGCATCAAGGGCATTTCTGAACTAGAAACGCTAACCGTGCTCGAGGTCATGAAAGACGACTACCTGTGGAAGGGCTTCCGAGACGCAATCCCAGCGAATCGTGCAGGGCGACTCATTGCTCGCCCAAGCCGTTAGTGAGGGCGTGCACTCACTACTCAGCTTCGGGGTCGCCTGCATTCTGGCCCGCGGTACCGCGCAGGCCTTCCCAGGTGTAGTCCTTCGCGAGTGACGTGACGATAATCGGTTGGATCGAAGCAACACCTGGTTGACGGCGAATCTCATCCATGAGCTCGATCAGCTGGGGCTGATCGCGGCAGGTTGCCTCGAGGTACAAGTCATGCGAACCTGCAACGAGCGCTACGTGATTGATGTGCTGAATTCCGAGCAGGCTGTCTGCAACAGACCGCGGGGTGAGGTTTCGCACTCGGAGCAGCAGTCGAACCACCTGATGTCCGAGAAGCAACGCGTTGCACAGCGCCACGATCTGAAGCACGTCATCTTCCCGGAGCTTGGCAAGGCGAGAACGCACTGTTGACTGCGAGACCTCAAGCTCCTCAGCGAGCGATGCAAAGCTCCTGCGCCCATCACGGGCAAGCAGCATGATCAATCGCCTATCGAGCTCGTCAAGCATCCCAAACGCCCCTCTCGCTGAAGAACTCCAGGTTATCTCTTCGTTCGGGAGGGGCGTTTGATCGGGACCGTTCAAGTTCAGCGTGACTCCAGCTCTCGCACAGCACGCACGAGGTCAGCGTTGTCTGCCGGCGCTGAGCCGTCAGGCAGTTCAACGCCGTCTTCAAACCCGATTCGAGTTTCACAGCCATCAGCAATTGCTGCTTCAACGATCGGCCACACGGTCGCGTCGTAGCCGTGGTAAAGAATTGGGGCGGTAACCCCCTCTGCTCGCAGAAGCGCAGCAATCTCTCGGCAAAGCGCGACGGCCTCAGCAACGTCTTCCACTTCTGGCTCAATAAGAATACGAACGTTCTTGTGCAGGCTCGGCGCAGCAAGCAGCGCAGGAACATCGGCCATCGACCAGACAGCAGACTCAAGAATCATGCCGCGCTCAAGCACGAGTTCAGCAGCTTCCGCAGCGCCCTCCTCGCAAAATGCGACTGACGCAAAATCAGGCAACGCGTCTGCTGGCCACCCTGCGACATGCGCCATGCGTTCCTCGTGTGATGAGACAGTCCACAAGCCCGTCGTCGTGCCAATGACCACACTGGGGTCAGCTGCACGCATTGCACGCACCCACGTGCCAACGGAATCGGGGTGAATGGTCTGCTCTCCAGCCTCGGTCAGCACATGGGCATGCACCACGTCGGCACCAGCCGCTACAGCAGCGAGACTCGCATCAACGATTTCTTGCGTGGTGCGCGGGACAGCGGGATGTTCTTCGAGCGTACGACCGCCGTTAATTGCTGCTTTGAGAAGCATGAGAGTAATTGTTCCTTTCAGGAGTGATGTGTGGCGAGACGAGTGTGAGCAGCGTGCTCGCCACACAAAGGGGTGTATCGCAGACTCAGTAATCAGTTACTGAGGTTCAGCGAGCGCGAGCAGTTCGGCGACCGTCTCTGTCGCTCCGGTGAGGCTTCCGAGTGGTTTACCTGTGCGCAGTTCCGCAACGAGTTCGGGCTCTTCGGCGTCGTCTGCGAGTGCAATGTCGACGATCCGCGCCAATACGTCTGGTGCAACAAACAGCACGCCATTCGCGTCAGCCAGCACGATGTCTCCTGGGTGCACGACCGCGCCACCACAGGTCACAGGAACGTTCACACCACCGGCGTCAATTCCGTGCAGTTTGGTCGTCAGCATGCTCGTGCCACGAGCGTGCACGGTCAGGCCAAGATCTGCGATCTCGTCTATGTCGGTCACGACACCATCAACCACCGCACCAGCCGCGCCACGATGAACAAGCTGGGCTGCAACCACTTCTCCAAGCGGCGCATGCATACGGTCGCCCCCGGTATCGATGACCATGACGTCACCCTCACCAATGAGACCAGCGCCGTGGTGCAGTGCGGTTGAGTCCGTCGCAGTCGTGCGAACGGTGAACGCGGTTCCGATCACGCGTCCTCCAGCCGCGACGATACGGCGGATCTCTGGAGAAGTGAATCCCTCCTCAAGGTAGTGACCGAGAGTTGGGAAGCTGAGGTTCTCGAGCTTCTGGCGCAGCTCTGCTGAGAGCCCGGCTGGGGCATCCCCAGTATGGAAAAACATGTCGTTCTCTTTTCTTGCTGCAACGTCTAAGCGACGTTGTAGCTCAGTTCAATACGTCGGTTGTCGAGAGCAGGAAGCATGCGGCGAGCTGCCTCGGTGCGAGACTGATCAAGGTCAGCAAACACGAGTCCTTCGGTATGCGCGTTCGCGCCGGCGACGACGACTCCGAGTGGATCGATCACCCGGCTCAGCCCCGCTGAGTCCTCGCCAACGGTGCCAGAGGCCAGCACCCAACTCACGTTCTCGATTGCACGTGCTTGGGTGAGCACCTCCCAGTGCTCTTCCTTGCCCTTACCTGACACCCACGCAGCTGAGAGCGCGATGACATCAGCCCCGCGATCAGCAAGACTGCGGAACAGCTCAGGGAATCGAACGTCATAGCAGTTTGCGATTCCGACCCGAAAGCCGTCGACATCGATGACGGGAGGCAGTTCACGTCCACGAGTGACGTACGCCGACTCCTGATATGCGAACGCGTCGTACGTGTGCATCTTGTGGTACCGAGCGATTTCCGCACCTGATGGATCCACTGCAAGGATCGTGTTGAACGGCATCCCAGCATCGTTTGGTTCGTACCCCGCAGCGATAATTGTCAGACCGTGCTCACGCGCAAGATCTGCAATGAGCGCTTCGAAGCGGGGCCACATCTCTCGAAGAATCTCCGGCATCTGCGGCTTAATTGAGTCGTCCGCAAGGAGTGCGGCTTCCTCGGGAAAGACCACCAGCTTTGCACCAGCACTCGCTGCTTCTGCAACGTAACGGCCGATCGTTTCAAAGTTCGCTTCCACATCAATACCCGGTGATGTTTGCGCCACTGCAACTCTCATGAGACAACTCTCCTAACTGATTGGTTTGCCGTGCGGCTGGGTTAACGAATGACAATTCGTGCGTCTTGTGGACGCCAAGACAGCACAAGCTCTTCGCCTTCAACGAGACCGGGAAGATCACGTTCGCGAACCAGGCTTGAGAGCGAGATCTTGATGATCTCGCTACCGACGCGCAGATGAACGTGCCACTCTTCACCGAGGAAGGTCAGGGTTTCCACGGTTCCGCGCAACCCGTCGCCAGTGCGGCTGACATCGATTCGTTCTGGTCGGAGCAGCAGGGTTCCACGTTGTTCGTGGGAAACACCCTCCGCAAGTACTCCGACGAGTGCACCGATGTCCTCGGCGTTCACGGTGACCTGTTGACCAGATTCACCGGCGGGCACAGTGACATCAATGAGATTGCAGCTGCCAATAAATCCAGCAACAAACCGAGTCTCGGGCTGGTTGTAAATGTCTTCCGGACTTGCAACCTGCTGCACGACACCGTCGGACATCACAGCGATGCGATCAGACATCGTCAGCGCTTCTTCTTGGTCGTGCGTCACATAGATAAATGTGATGCCGACTTCGCGCTGCATACGCTTGAGCTCGTACTGCATCTCTTTCCGAAGCTGCTGGTCGAGTGCGCCAAGCGGCTCATCGAGCAACACCACTTTGGGGCCAGATACGACCGCACGAGCAAGCGCAACTCGCTGGCGCTGGCCGCCTGACAGTTGGTCCGGCTTTCGGTCCCCAAGGTGCGAAAGCTTCACGAGTTCGAGCGCTTCCTGCGCACGCTGGCTTGCTTCTGCCTTCGGCACTTTACGGACACGCAACTCAAACGCGACGTTCTCAAACACCGACAGATGTGGGAACAGTGCATAACTCTGAAACAGCATGTTGAGGTCACGGTGGCGGGTGGAGACGTTTGTTACGTCGACTCCGCCGAGATGCACTCGTCCGGAAGATGGAGTTTCAAAGCCCGTAATCATGCGCATGAGCGTCGTCTTGCCGCAACCAGATGGGCCGAGAATCGAGAAGAACTCGTTCTCGCCAATTTCCAGGTTAAGCGGGTGCACAGCGAGATGTTCACCAAAGGACTTTGAGATCCCTGAAATCTCTACTGCGGGCGGTGTGAGGGTGGTGGTCTGAGTATTCATGAACCTAATCGCTTATCGTTCTAACGTCGATGGGACAGCAAGCGTTATGACGCTTTAACTCGGGTCCAGCCGTCCTGATAGAACTTCATTGCTGCGCCTGGATCGACGATGAAGTCTGCGTTCGCTACTTGCTCGTCCGATGCGTACACGGCAGCGTTCGTGAGCAGTCCCTGATCGGAGACGTGCTCTGCAGCAGCGACGTTCGCGCTCGCGAGACCGGCATCGTTTGTCGCCATCGCACCAATCTCTGGGCGAAGGAGGAAGTTAATGAACTCGTATGCCGCTTCCTGGTTCGGGGCACCCTTTGCGATCGAGATACCGTCGACCCACAGGCTGCCGCCCTCCTCCGGCAAGACGTATTCAACCTGCTCATTGGCATCAACGATCTTTGCTGTTTGGGTACCGCCCCATGCCATGGACATGCAGACATCACCGCTTGCGACAAGGTCGCCATAGTTCGTTGAGTTGTAGCCCGAGAGCATTGCCTTCTGATCAATCAACGACTGAGTTGCGGCGGCAATCTCTTTCTCGTCCTTGCTGTTCGCGGGATAACCGTTGACCTGCAGACCAGCGATGTAGGCAGCGAGCATGTTGTCAAGCATGTTCACTTTGCCTTCCCACTTCTTATCAAACAGTGACTTCCAACTGGTGATTTCTTCGCCCCCAGTGCACTCCGAGTTATACAACAGTCCCGTGGTACCCCACACCCAAGGCACCGAGTATTCGAGGCCCGGGTCGTAAATCGGGTCGCTAAACTTCTCGGCAATGTTGTCGAGCCCTTCGATCTTTGACTTGTCCAGAGGCTCCACAAGCCCCTGACCGACAAGTTGCTGCACCGCGTACTGGCTTGGCTCGACGATGTCGTATCCGGAGCTGCCGGTCGCGAGCTTAGAAATCATGGTTTCGTTGCTGTCAAAGTTGTCAACGTTGACCTTGATGCCGGTCTCTTCGGTAAACGCGTCAAATACGCTCTGCGGAATCTCGTCGGCCCAGGCGTAGACGTTGAGCTGCTGAGCGGCCCCTTCGCCGCTCGTTGCGCTGCAACCGGAAAGTGCAAGCGCGGCGACGATGCCAGCTGCAGCAAAAGTTGTTTTCTTCACGATGATGTTCCTTTCGAACAGGTGAAATGAGGAGGGTAAATTGTTGAGGTCTTATGAACGCGAGTCGACAAGGATTCGGCGCATTTGGGTGACACCGACCGCAAGCACAATGACAAGCGTGAGCAAGATGAGCAGTGCTCCCAGTGCGTTGATACTCGGCGTGAGACCGGATTTCAGGCTGGAGTAGATCTTGAGTGGAAGGGTCGTTGACCCGACGCCACTCAAGAACGTCGACATCACGATGTTGCTAAAGGAGGTTGTGAAGCTCAGCAGCCACGCTGCGATCACGGCCGGCCGCAGCAGCGGGAAGTAGACACGCGTGAAGGTCTGCCAGGGTGAGCAGCCAAGGTCTGTGGCTGCCTCAGGCAGGCTGGGGTCGAGCATCGCTGCTGAACTCATCAGCACGAGGGTCGCCAGCGGGAGTGAGACGATCAGGTGACCGAGCACGAGCGTGGTAATGCCAAGCGGCATCTTCGTCGCGCTAAATACGCTGAGCAGCGCAACACCGAGCACGATCTCTGGAACAATAAGCGGCAGCGCAATGAGCGCCATAAAGCCGGCCTTGCCACGGCCCTTATATCTGGCCAGCCCGAGTGCGTACATGATGCCAACGGCGGTGGCCACGGTTGCAGCAAGCACCGCAACAAGTGCGCTCGTACGGAGCGTCTGCATCAGCGCGCCATCGGCAAAGAGGTCCGAGTACCACTGCAGGGTGAACCCATCAAACCTGCTGTTTGTTCCGGCTGCGTTGAACGAGTAAACGATCACCGCAACGATGGGAATGTAGAGGAAAACGAAGACGGCACGAGCAATGCCGTTCACAATGCGATCCATGTTGTTAGGCCCCCTGCTTCTTTCCTGAAGAACGCTTCAAGAGGAGTCCGATGAGTGCCATCGAAAGCACCATGAGCACCAGGAGCATCATCGAAACGGCTGCGCCCATGGGCTGATTACGGAATTCGGTGTACAGGGTCACAATGAGGTTTCCCACGAGCGGATCCTTGCCTCCGCCCAGCAGCACTGGGATCACAAAGACCCCCATAGTGGGAATAAAGGTGAGCAATGCTGCACCCAGAATTCCTGGTCGGCTCAGCGGAAGAATCACTCGTCGGTGCACGCCCCACCAGCTGCATCCAAGGTCAGTCGCCGCTTCCTTGAGCGAACCATCGATCGACCGCATGGACGCATAGATGGGGAAGATCGCGGTCGGCAGGAATGAGTACAGCAGCCCAAGCACCACTGCGACGTTGCTCGGAATCATCGAGAACCCTGAGATTCCAAAAATGCCAAGCACGCCTGCGATGGGTCCGCCAGAACCAAGAATGGTGATCCACGCAAACGTACGCACCAAGAAATCAGTCCAGAAGGGAATGATGATGAGCAGCAGCAGGAAGCCTTGCATGCCCTCTGGCCTGGAGACGATGTAGTACGAGGTGATGTACCCAACAACCACGCACACAAGCGTGTTGAGGAGACCAAGGCCAAGGGAGAAAAGCATCGTCTTCGAATACACAGGGTCAAGCAGCTTTGCGTAATGCTCGAAGGTAAATCCACCCACGATTCCGCCGTAGTCATCTGCGACCGCGAAACTGTTCCGAGCAACGATAAAGAGCGGAAGGATGCCAAGAAGTACCACCGAAGCTACCCCTGGGATCAGCAAGAGCAAAGATCCCCGTTTGGGCCGTTCCTTTCGACCGAGATAAATCATCTGCGTCGTAGATGTCACGTTGCTCCTTTGCAATCGCCGGTGATTGATGTATTTCAATACTGCTCACTCCACGGCCAGAGCAAAGGTGTTTTGCCTGCGGAATCCGTGGAAGATCGCACTGTTCTCGTTGAAGTCCGCAACCACTACGTGTGTCAGCGGCTACGGCGAGAAAGAAACGGCATGAATACGCAGGTGGAAAACCAGGCTGACCGGCGCAGCCACGGATCCCACATGCGAGGAACTTCATGCCGTATGTACACGTAGGGCGGAACCGATGATCGGTTCCGCCCTACGTGTGAACGCACTGAGTGGTGTGTGTATGCCGCTCAGTGCGAAGTCAAATGGACGAGCTGCTGCGTTTGGCGCGCGATCTCAGTTTCCTCGTCGGTGGGAACCACGAGCACACGCACGCGTGATGCATCGGTACTAATCACTCGCGGACCGCTGGCGTCTGCGTAGTTGCGTTCGTGGTCGAGTTCGATGCCGAGCCAGGCCAGATCCGCGCACACGCGCTCGCGGAGGTCGGGTGCGTTCTCACCGACCCCTGCGGTGAAGACAATCGTGTCCGCTCCCCCGAGGTCAACGAGGAAGCCGCCAAGATACTCGCGGATCCGCTTCACGTACACCTCGATAGCGAGCTCTGCAGCCGCCTCACCGGCAGCAGCACCGGCGCGAATGTCACGGAAATCGTTTGACCCGGCAAGCCCGAGCCAGCCGGAACGCTTGTTCAGAAGCTCGTCAAGCTCGTCCACTGACATGCCACGGCGCAGCATGTGCAGCATCGCACCCGGGTCGATGTTTCCTGATCGAGTCCCCATGACGAGGCCTTCGAGCGGGGTGAGGCCCATGCTGGTGTCGACCGACTTACCGCCGTCAATTGCACATGCTGAAGCGCCATTACCGAGGTGCAGAATGATCTGCTTCAGCGATTCAACGGGCTCGCCCAAGAAGTCAGCAGTACGCCGCGAAACCACCTGATACGAGATGCCGTGGAAGCCATAGCGGCGAATCCCGTGTTCGCGCGCAGCTTCACGATCGATCGCGTACGTGTACGAGGAAGCCGGCATCGTCTGGTGGAAGGCAGTATCGAACACTGCGACGTGCGGCAGGTCTGGCAGCACCTGACGGGCGGCCACAATCGCCGCGTAATGCCCAGGGTTATGCAGGGGCGCGAGCTCGGCAAGCGCGAGGATCCGCTCTGCAACGTGGTCATCAATGAGCGTCGGCTCGATAAACTCATCGCCGCCCTGCACCACGCGGTGACCGACCGCGACGATGCCGAGTTCGTGAATTGGCATATCGGCTTCTGCGAACGCCTCGACAACGGCACGGCAGCCTTCGGTGTGATCAGCGATCGGGAACTCGCGTACGACGGTGGTTTCGCCAGTGTTGTGGCGGATCTGCCCAGCTTCACCGCCAATACGTTCGACCAGCCCGTTTGCGAGTCGCACACCAGTCTCGGGATCAACCAGCTGATATTTGATCGACGAGGACCCTGCGTTCAGCACCAGAATCTTTGCCGAATCGGTCATGTTCGTGTTCACACGGCCTCCGAGCTAGCAGCCATTCCGGCCTGCACAGCAGTAATCGCAACGGTATTCAGGATGTCTTCGACAGTGGCGCCACGCGACAAGTCGTTGACCGGCTTATTCAGGCCCTGCAAGACCGGGCCGACAGCTACTGCGCCAGCTGAGCGCTGCACTGCCTTGTACGTGTTGTTTCCCGTGTTGAGATCAGGGAAGACGAAGACCGTCGCGCGCCCTGCAACCTCAGAACCCGGCAGCTTCGACGCACCGGTCTCGGGATCTGCCGCGGCATCGTACTGAATAGGACCTTCGATCAGCAGGTCAGGACGTGCAGCCTGCGCAAGCTCAGTGGCCTGACGTACCTTGTCGACGCCAGAACCAGAACCAGACGCACCTGTCGAGTACGAGAGCATTGCGACGCGCGGATCCACCCCGAACTCTGCGGCAGTCTCTGCCGAAGAAAGCGCGATGCTCGCGAGCTGTTCAGCGGTCGGATCAGGGTTCACTGCGCAGTCGCCATAGACCAACACACGATCAGCGAGGAGCATGAAGAACACACTCGACACCACCGAGACACCCGGCTTCGTCTTAATGAACTCCAGGCTCGGACGAATGGTGTTTGCGGTCGTGTTTGCAGCGCCAGAGACCATGCCGTCGGCGTCACCGAGGTGCACCATCATGGTGCCGAAGTAGCTGTGATCCGCCATTCGTTCGTAGGCCTGTTCAAGGTCGATGCCCTTGTGTGCGCGAAGCTTCGTGTACTCCTGCGCATACGCTTCGAGGCGCGGGCTCGTCTTGGGGTTCACCACATTCGCACGGTCGATTGCGAGACCGAGCTCAGCACCGCGCTTACGCACCACGGCTTCCTCACCGAGAATGGTGAGGCGCACGGTGCCGCGCGACAGAAGCGTACTCGCGGCACGGAGAATGCGGTCGTCACTTCCCTCGGGAAGCACGATGTGGGCGTTCGCCTCAGCTGCTCGCTGGAACAGGTCGTAGGTGAACATTGCAGGCGTTTGCACGCCACCACGATGCAGGCTCAGACGCTCACGAAGCAGGTCAGCGTCAACGTGCTCACGGAAGTTGGCAAGTACCGTATCGAATTTACGCGGCGACTCTTCGGTCAGCACACCACGGGTATTTGAGATCCGCTGAACGGTGTCAAAGGTGCCAAGATCGGTGCGGATCACCGGAAGCGTCGAGTCGATGCCATCAAGCAAGAGTGAAACTGACTCTGGCAACTCGAAGTCACCGTTCAACACGACCGCACCGATAGTCGGGAACGTCGGGCTTTCGTGCGCCATAGTGACGGCAAGCAACAGCTCAGAACGGTCGGCGGCGAGAACGACCACTGACCCCTCGATGAGACGCGGAAGCGTATTCGGCATCGACATACCAGCGACAACCGCGTGCGTTGCTTCGCGGGCGAGCAGGTCGGTGCTGCCACGCTCAAGTCGGCCGTCGACCGCACGCATGATCTCAGACACCTGCGGGGCAACCAGCAGAATCTCTTCGGGAAGCACCCATACCGGAGCACCGTCGGGAACGACCCGTGAAACCTCTTCACGAATTTCGACGAGCTGGTCGGGGTCGGCACGGTTCACAATGGTCGCAAGCAGGGTCGCATGCTCGGCGTGCAGCTCGTGGATTCCGAGCTCGGCGACGAGCGACAATTCCGGAGCAGAACGTGCAACCGACTGGCCAAGCACCGCGATAGATTCGGGGCGGCGACCACCGAGCACCAGCAGCACAGGCGTATCAAGATTTGCCGCGATACGCGCGTTGACCGCGAGCTCGGTTGGCGAAGCAATGTCACTGTAGTCAGAGCCGACAACAACGATTGCATCGCACTCACGCTTCATCGCCCGATATGCCGCGACGATCCGCGCCATCGATGCTTCTGGCTTTGAATTCAGCTCTTCGTAGGTAACGCCAACACACGCCTCATAGGGCAAGTTGGCGGTCGTTCGATCTCGCAGGAGTTCGAGCACACGATCGGGCGTTGACGCCGAACGAATGACGGGGCGGAATACGCCCACACGCGCTGCCTTCGAGACGAGAGACTCAAGAATGCCGAGCGCGACCGCGCTTTTGCCGGTGTGTCCCTCGGCGGAAGTCAGGTAAATGCTTGCTGCCATTCTTCCAGCCTAGTCAGCCTGCAGGCCCCGCACAGCTTGATTTCTTGACGTCAAAACAAGGTTCATTCGACATCAAACTACTCTGCGCGTGAGGCGTGCGGACGCATGGCGGCTAGCGAGCTCACTCAGTCGCGGCCCGCGCGTATGCGGATCAGGGGTTTTGTGCGAGTTCACGCGCTTCACCGGTGCTGCGCGGGTGCTTCTCGGGCCCGTCGCAGCTCCCTCGTCCGTCACCCGCGCGAGAACGACCCTTTCTCTCGAGAATGAGGCTTTCTGCCGCAAATAAGGGGGCTTCTCGACAGAAACGCCTTGTTTCAAGGCATCAGGCAGGTCTGCCCCGCACAGAAATGCCATGCGCCAGAGAACCATGCGCCAGATTGCCATGCGCCAGAGAGCCAGCATCGTCTGAAAACACAAAAGACCCCTCATGCACCTGACAGAGCCCGACTACCCTTGCTTCGTTTCCGACCTGGGGGAGTTCGCCGAGATGCCACCACATGAGGGGCTTCTTGTATTCTAGCTGATCAATTCACGAAATCAGGAACCAGCCTCAACCTCGGGTGAGTTGCCACCCTTCGCCTCGCCTGAGCCTGGGTTCGAGGCTTCAGAGTTCGCAGAACGCTCAGCGACCGCAACCCCCTCAGCATCGGCAGAAGCACCCGACTCGTCAAGACCGGGATCCGCCTCGTCGGCATCCGTACCAGCAAACTGCGCCATGTGCAGTGCGGCGTATGCCCCATCACGCTCAAGCAGATCCTCGTGGGTACCCTGCTCGACAATGCGGCCGGATTCCATCATGAGGATGGTGTCCGCGTCACGAATCGTTGAGAGACGGTGCGCGATCACGAACGAGGTGCGGTCCTGACGGAGGGTCTGCATCGCCTTTTGCACGAGCACCTCAGTGCGCGTATCAACGGACGAGGTTGCCTCGTCAAGGATGAGCAAGGACGGACGAGCGATAAACGCACGAGCAATCGTCAGTAGCTGACGCTCACCAGTCGAAAGCGACGAACCGTTCTCATCGATGACCGTGTCATAACCCTCGGGGAGCTGACGCACGAAGCGATCCACCATGGTGGCCTGTGCTGCCTCGATGATCTCGTCATCGGTTGCGTCGAGGCGACCGTAGCGAATGTTTTCGCGGATCGTGCCTTTAAAGAGCCAGGCATCTTGCAACACCATGCCAACGTGTCCACGCAGCTCAGCACGCGACAGCTCGGTGATGTCGACGCCGTCGAGCGTGATCCGCCCGCCATCAAGCTCATAGAAGCGCATGATGAGGTTCACGAGAGTCGTCTTGCCAGCACCTGTCGGGCCAACAATTGCAACCGTGTTGCCCGGCTCAGCTTCGAGTGAGAGGTCTTGGATGAGCGGCTTCTCAGACGTGTAGCTGAACGACACGTTCTCAAACACCACTCGCCCGCTCGTTCGCTCTGGCAGATGGGTCTTCGTCGAAGCTTCACTGTCGGGTGCTTCTTCATCAGCGTCCATGAGCTCGAACGTGCGCTCAGCCGATGCAATACCGGACTGCATCATGTTCGCAAGACCGGCCATCTCGCCGAGAGGCTGCGAGAACTCACGTGAGTACTGGATGAACGCGGTTACATCACCCAGGGTGAGCTGACCGGCGGTGACGCGAAGCGCACCGACGACTGCGATGAGCACGTAGCAGAGGTACGAAACGAACTGCATCGACGGCATGATCGAGCCAGAGAGCGACTGTGCTTTGAACGCCGAGTTGTAGAGGCGTTCATTGCGCTCGTCAAAGAGCTCGGCCATTTCTCGGTCGCGGTTGAAGATGCGTACAAGCTCGTGGCCAGTAAATGATTCCTCAATGTGACCGTTGAGCTCGCCAGTGCTCTTCCACTGTGCAGCAAAGAGCTTCTGAGCACGCACGCCGACGATGCCAGCGATGATTGCCGACAGCGGAAGCGCGATCAGCGCGATGAGTGCGAGCTGCCAAGAAACGATGAACATCATTGCGATGATGCCGACGACCGTCAAGAACGAGCTGATGAGCTGAGAGAACCCCTGCTGCAACGCCTGCTGAATGTTGTCGACGTCGTTGGTGACGCGTGAGAGCACGTCACCGCGCTGCTGCTTATCGAAGTAGCTCAGCGGCAGGCGGTTGATCTTCTCTTCAATATCTTGGCGCAGCTTGTAGACGACCCGCATGACGAGCCCGTTCAGGATGTAGCCCTCGAGCCACATCAGGAACGAGGAAACGAGATAGAGCGCCAGCACAAGGAGGATCAGGCGCGACAGGTGACCGAAGTCAATGCCATCGCCCCTCACCCCGTTGAAGATGACGTCCATCGCCTGGCCGAGTATCTTCGGGGCGATGACCGTGCACACGACTGAAGCGACAACGAGCAACACGACCAGCATGAACGTGTACTTCTCGGGGCTCAACAAACCGAAGAGTCGCTTCGCCGATGGCCAGAAGTGCTTTGCCTTCTTGGCCGAGGCATTGCCGAACATGTCGCCGTCAAGCTCACCCGGGGTGAACTCTTCTTCGATGCTCTCTGCGATCTCAGCTTCAGCGACGGCTGACTGAGTGCGTGACTTTCTTGCCATTACTCTGCTCCCACCGTATCCATCTGAGAAGCGACAATCTGCTGGTAGATCTCGTGAGACTCAAGCAGTTCATCGTGGGTACCGCGGCCAACAAGTTCGCCGTCTTCGAGGACGAGGATCTGATCCGCGTCCACAATCGACGAGACACGCTGCGCAACGATAATGCGGGTTGCGCCGCTGGTGGCCTCGGGAAGCGCTGCGCGAAGGCGCGCGTCAGTCGCGACGTCAAGCGCCGAGAAGGAATCATCGAACAGGTAGGCCCGAGGCTTTGCTACAAGCGCACGCGCGATTGACAGACGCTGACGCTGGCCACCGGAGACGTTGGTTCCACCCTGAGAAACTGGCGCATCGAGACCGAGATCCTTCTCGCGAACGAAGTCCTCACCTTGGGCTACGCGAAGCGCTTCCCACAGCTGTTCGTCAGTCGCCTGCGCATCACCGAAGCGGAGGTTCGAGGCGATCGAGCCCTTAAACAAGTACGGACGCTGAGGCACGAGACTCATTGTCTGCGCAAGCTGGGCGCGCGTGAGCTTTTCGATGGGTTGTCCGTCAATGCGGATCGTTCCCTCTTGTGGATCGAACAGGCGAAGGGCGAGGTTGAGCAGAGTCGTCTTGCCAGAGCCAGTCGAACCGATGATGGCGGTCGTCTTCCCCGGCTCAGCAACAAAGCTGACGTTCTTGATCACCGGCTGCTCAGCACCAGGGAATCCAAAGGTGACCCCGGCGAATTCAATGCGGCCACTCGTCGGTGTCGCAACAACATCGTTTTCATTGAACGTCAACGACGGCTTGGTGTCGAGGAGTTCGCGAATTCGTTCTGCACAGACAACAGCACGCGGAATCATCATGGTCATAAAGACGCCCATCATGACTGCCGCAAGAATCTGGAGGAGGTACTGGAGGAAGGCAGTGAGTGAACCGACCTGCACGTCCCCCGCATCCACACGGTGACCGCCGAACCAGAGCACAGCGGCGGTGGCGAGGTGCAACACCATCATGATGATGGGGAACATCAGCACAAAGATGTTACCCACCTTGACCGACACCTTCGTGATGCGCTCATTCGCGCCTCGGTACCGTTCGGCTTCGAAGTCTTCACGGACAAATGCGCGGACCACCCGAATACCCATGATCTGCTCGCGCAGAACAGAGTTGATGTCGTCAACGCGGTCCTGCATCGTGCGGAACAGCGGAAGCAGAAGCCACACGAGGAAAACAACGATGAGAGCGAGCAGGCTCACTGAGACCCACACGAGCCATGACATTCCCGCGTCTTCACGCAGGGCCATAATGATGCCACCGATGCACATGATCGGTGCTGACACCATGAAGTTCAGCGTCATGAGCACGAGCATCTGCACCTGCTGCACGTCATTTGTGCCGCGGGTGATGAGCGTGCCAGCGCCGAATGACGTGGTTTCGAGCGTTGAGAGCGAATCAACCTTGCGGTAGACCTCGCGACGCAGGTCACGTCCGACGCCCATAGCGGTCAGTGAACCAAATACGACCGCGGCAACCGCGGCAAAAACTTGGGCGAGAGCAATGACGAGCATGAACCCGCCGGTACTCCAGATGTAGTCAGTATCGCCATTGACAATACCGACATCAATGATTTTTGCGTTGAGGCTGGGAAGCCACAAACCACAAATAGTAGACACCAGCTGCAACACAACAACGAGCGCGATCAGCCACCAATAGCGCTTTGCATGTTTCAGCGTGAGTGAGAGCAGAGCCAACGTGCACCTTTCAGGAACTCACAGAACGAGGTTTCGCACGTTTGCCAGAACGCAAGAAACAGAGTGGAAAAGTCTAACATTTCGAAGACGCATTCGAACAGCGCAAATGTAGACAAAAAAGAACGGGACCACCCGAAGGTGACCCCGTTCCGAAGAATCGCGTAAGTGCGAAAAAACTTAGACGAGCTTGACGCCTGCGCCAGCCTCTTCGAGCTTCTTCTTTGCGTCTTCAGCAGCTTCCTTGTTAGCGCCCTCGAGGACAGCCTTGGGAGCTTCCTCAACGAGTGCCTTTGCTTCGCCGAGGCCCAGGCTGGTGAGCTCGCGCACAACCTTGATGACCTGGATCTTCTTGTCGCCTACGTTGTCGAGGATGACGTCGAACTCGTCCTTCTCCTCAACAGCCTCAGCAGCTGCAGCGGGTGCTGCAGCAACTGCGACGGGAGCAGCAGCCGAAACGTCGAAGGTCTCCTCGAAAGCCTTAACGAACTCCGAGAGCTCGATGAGGGTGAGCTCCTTGAACTGTGCGAGCAACTCTTCAGTCGAAAGCTTAGCCATTTGTATCTCCTTGATGTTTGCCTCATTCACTCAGTGAACGAGGCGGATTCTGTTAATGCGGATCCGGCGAGAGCCGAACCTTACGCGTCCTGCTTCTCCTGCAGCGCACCGAGGCCGCGAGCGACCTTGGCGGGCAGTGCGTTGAACAGCTGTGCAGCACCGACCAGAGCAGCCTGCATAGCGCCTGCGGCCTTCGCCAGCAGAACCTCGCGGCTCTCGAGATCGGCAAGCTTGCCTACCTCAGCGGCAGTAAGGGCGTTTCCGTCAAAGAAGCCGGCCTTTACTACCAAAAGAGGGTGTGCCTTGGCGAAGTCACGCATTGCCTTTGCGACAGCGACGGTGTCACCGTGTACGAAAGCGAGTGCCGAAGGACCGGCAAGCTCGTCATCGAACGCAGTGATTCCGGCGTTGTTAGCCGCAATCTTGGTCAGCGTGTTCTTCGCCACAGCGTACGTCGCGTGCTCGCGGATGCTGTTACGGAGTTCACCCATCTCAGCAACCGAGAGACCGCGGTACTCAGTCAGCAGAACGGCACTCGACTCTTCAAACTTGCGCTGAAGATCGGCAACCGTAGCGTCCTTTGTAGCCATGGCGCTCCCTTAGTTGTTGTCTCCGACCAACGGTCGTTAGTCGGTGGCCGCGCCGCACGAAACTTGTTCTTAAAACAAGAAAAAGCTCCGGCGCGCATGCACGGAGCTTCACTGAGAGAAGTTACTCAAGGAATATCTGTACCTGCGCTGGTTTCTGCATATGCAGACATTACGGAAATCTGTGAAGATTCCTACCGGCGGTCTTGGGCCGTGGATCAGCTTAACACAAAAATCACCCCCACTTTGTCGGTGGAGGTGATTTTCGTGCAGCCGGCGGTATTTGGTTAGACCGCAGGCTTCAGCATGTATCCCGCGCCGCGAACGGTGTGGATCATCGTCGGGCGACCGGTGTCGATCTTCTTGCGGAGGTACGAAATGTACAGCTCTACGACGGTGGGCTTCCCCTTGAAGTCGTAGGCCCACACGCGGTCGAGAATCTGCGCCTTGGACAGCACTCGGCCAACATTACGCATGAGGTAACGCAGCAGCTCATACTCGGTGCTCGTGAGGGTAATAATCTCGCCACCACGTTCTACTTCATAGCTGTCCTCGTTCAGAACGAGGTCGCCAACCTGAAGAATTGCAGCCGGGCCGCCAGTTGCGCCCATGCGAGCACGGCGGACGAGGCCACGAAGTCGAGCAAGCAGCTCTTCAAGGCTGAAGGGCTTCACGACGTAGTCGTCGCCACCAGCAGTCAGGCCGGTTACTCGATCTTCTACTGCGTCAAGCGCAGTGAGGAACAGGACAGGGAACAGCGCGCCAGCCTCGCGGGTGCGAGTCAGCAACTGCAAACCATCCATATCGGGCAGCATGATGTCAAACACGGCAACATCAGGCTTGAAGCTCGATACCAGCTCAAGTGCTTCCGCTGCGTTCGAGGCGGTTTCTACCTCCCAACCTTCATAACGAAGCGCCATAGCAATGAGCTGCGTGATCGACGCTTCATCATCTACTACGAGGGCGCGAACCCTGCTTTCGGGATCGCTTATCAAATTATCGGTGGACATGTCAATATACTCTCTCATCACACTGAAGAGTCGCTGAATATACAATGACTACTACATGAGTCTCATTACGCTACAAAGCAACTCTGAATACTAACAGTGAAACGACGTGCCACAATGGACGTCGTGTCTGGTCTCCCGTACTCCAATCGAATCGTGACAGACGGCACGGACCGTGCAGCCTGGTTCCAAGCTCGTAGCCGTGGCATCACCGCGACCGATGTCGCCAAGCTCTCGACACCGCTTTCCATTCAGAATGCGGCGAACGAAAAGCTCTTCGGCAGCACCTTCCGCGGCAATGCATTCACTGAACATGGCAACCTCCGAGAACCAGTGATCGCAGACTGGGTGCTTCGTGAATACGGCATCGCGCCTAGCCAGGCACTTTTCCATGCCGAGTACGATTTGCGCCACCTCGCGACGCCGGATGGCCTAGTTGAGCGGGAAAATGGCCATCTTGAGCTCGCGGAAATCAAAACCACGAACAAATCGTGGAGAACGATTCCACGAAACTACATGCGGCAAATCTGGTGGCAGCAGTACGTACTTGGCGCCGAGCGAACGCTCATGGTGTGGGAACGGCACGAGAACTTCGTCCCCGTCGGCGAGCCTGAATGTCGATGGGTTGATCGGGACGAATCAGAGATTGAGAAGCTCGTCGGACTCGCAGGCGACCTCATTGACGTGCTCATTCAACGGACGACATAACGCGACACCTGTCGTCATTTCGAGTCAAAAAGTATTTTTAATCAAAAAACGATTTCGGCGTGTTGCCGATCGTTTGTGGGGCCGCAATCTGATCCGCGCTCGCAAAGCTTTCCTCAGAAAGCACTTGCACCGCACGACGAACCTGCTCGATATCTGGAAGATCTTGATACTTCCGAGTTTCTGCCCCGACGAATAGCAGCAAGTCACCCGACCCCCACATTCGTTGACCGAGATGCTGCTGCGTACGGATCTCGCGCACGCGAGACAACGAAACATCGCTCCGTGTGCGTACGAGCACCCCGCGGCTCGCAATGAGACGTTCTGACGTCACAATCACTCGACGGTTCAACCAGCCAAGAATTGGCATGAGTCCGAACAACACTGCCAGCGCGAGCGCGCCGCCCCCAGCGAGCAGGTTCTGCCAGGCTTCACCAAAACTCCCAACATAGAACCCCGCGAGCGCTGCAATCGCAACCAACATGAAGACGGGGAGAAACAGGTGCCTCCCGTGTCGACGCAGCCGCAGGATAACTTCTTCTGGGCCGCGTACAGCAGCCGGTCGTTCTCGTCCCACAGCAGTGTGAGACGCTGGCGCCTGAACTGGCTCGACCGCGACCTCAGAGCGTGGCATCGGTGCAGCTACGAGATCCGCGTCCCGCTTGCCGCGACCGAATCGGCGGCGTCCCCTGCGATCGTCACCCTGCAGCACGGTTGTCTCAGGAAGAACGGTCGTATGCGCGGACGTAACGGATTCCCCCGGAGCAGCGACATCTGCGTTCGGGTCAGAGAAATCCGGTGAAGAAGACTGACGCATATTCCCATTGTGCCGGATACTCTGGAGCTACAGGCACCTTGCGTTCACATCCTCGACGAAAGGCGACGGCCATGACGAACACTCCCGAAGACATCTCACGCAACAGCGATGCTGCGTCCGACCCGACTCAGGCGACGTCGCCGAAGTTTGATCCGCCGTATTCAACCGATGATTTGTACAAAGATGGTGACGTCTCACTCGATGAGATGTTTGCGGCGACCCTGACTCCCCCGGCAGACAACACTGGTGGGCAGCCCGGACCTCAAGCTTCTGACGCTGCCGACAGCGCTGCACCCAGCGAGTCGGATCAATCATCGAACGTCGGCGCGCCGATGGGTAGTGCTGGGAGTGGGACTGAGCCTCCCGTTCCTCCCCTCACGCGAAAGCGCCAACTGCCGTGGGTGTGGATCGCAGCGGCCGTTGTTGTGTTGCTTGGCATCGGCGCCGCCGCACTCGCCGTAAACTCACGCGGGGCAGACCCCGATGCAGTCGCAGAGGGCACGACCTCTGGCAACACTGGAACGACTGATGCGTCAGGGAAGAAACCGGATGCTGGCACTGGGACGGCTGAGCAGGGTTCGAAGGACAAAGAACCGCAGAAGCACGCGCCCCTCGTACTGCCGGAATGCGCAGAGCTGAACGCTTTCGCCCAAGCAAAGACCGATGAGGTCCTTGCGCGCGGACTTGAAGTGAACAATGGCGAGGCTCCATTTGGCACAAACAACAAAGACGTGCTGATCGGCGATGCGACCCGTGCTGCACTCGACAAAACAACGCAGACACGTGCCTGCCAGTACGCGTTCAGCATGGAATCAGGCACTCGCGAAATCGTCTCTGAACTCCCGAAAGACGCTCGTGATGAGTTCATTGCAACGCTCAAGGCTGACCCAGACATCTCGGAAGTTTCGATCGGTTCGTCGAGTTACTTCACCTGGTCGGAATACAGTGAAACCGGCCACAACCCTTACCAGTACACCACGCACCTCTTCTTGCAGGATGCATGGGTCATCATTCTTACTGACAACGAACCGGAGGCCCAGGTGCAGGCCGCATACGACGGATTGGTTGCCACGAACCCTGGCATCGCTGGCTAACGTGAGAGGCTCAGTGTCGCTTCGGCAGCACTGGCACGGCAGCAAGCAGTTCGCACCCGTATGCGGTGCGCGGGTTCGCAAAGAACTCTGAGCCGCCACTTTCGACAACGCATCCATCACGCATGACGAGCACGTGGGAGCAAATCTCCCTGACAACTGCGAGGTCGTGCGAGACGAACACCATCGCGAGCCCGCGCTCGGCGCGCAGCCGGTCAAGCAGTGCAAGAATTCCCGCTTGCACCGATACGTCGAGCGCGCTTGTTGCCTCGTCTGCGACGAGCACGTCTGGCTCAACGGCGAGCGCGCGAGCGATTGCCACACGTTGACGCTGACCGCCAGAGATCTCGTGCGGGTAGGCCTTCGAAATGGCGATATCTAGCCCAACTTCGCTGAGCAGGGCGTTGGCACGTGAGCGTGCCTGTGCACGGTCGACCGTCTCGCCGGTTTCACGTGCTCGGAGATGCACGAGTTCAGCAAGCACGGTGCCGACGGTGAGTCTCGGGTTGAGCGCAGCCGCCGGGTCTTGCGGGACGAGTTGCGCGCGGGCGCTGGCGACGCGGATCCGAGCGCGGCTCGACATCCCAGGGTGAATTGCGCTGCTGCCACCGTCACCAGCTCGGACTGTGCCCTCAAATGCCCCTGCGGCTGGTCCAAAACGCACCGTGCCTGACGCAATGGGCAGCTCACCAACAAGAGCGCGAGCAATGGTCGTCTTCCCCGAGCCAGATTCGCCGACAAGTCCGATGACTTCTCCGCGGCGAAGGGAGAAGGTGACGTCGGTGACGCCGATCCGCGCCCCATATCGCACCTCAAGCGCATCAACGGTCAATATCTGCGAGGCGTCGGCGTCTGCGGGAACCGGCATTGTTGAGCCGTCGGGCACAGCGGCGAGGAGTTGCCGCGTATAGGCAGCGGCTGGCGCAGAGACGATGTGTTCGACCGAGCCTTGCTCGACGATATCGCCGCCGTACATTACCGCGATGCGATCGCACACCGTCGCGACAACAGCAAGATCGTGTGACACAAAGACGAGGGTAAGACCGCGCTCGGCGCGAAGCCTGGTGAGCAACGCAAGTACTTCACGTTGCACTGTGGCATCTAACGCTGTTGTTGGTTCGTCACACAGCAGCACGGCAGGATTTCCCGCCAGCGCAATCGCAATGACGATTCGCTGCCGCTGCCCACCAGATAGCTCGTGCGGGAATGCGCGAGCAATGCGCTCTTCAGCTGGCAGCTGTACAGCTGCGAGGAGTTCGAGCGTCCGAGCGGCAGGGTCTTTGGCACCAGCTGCCTGGCAAGCCGCGAATACCTGTGCCCCGACTCGAGCAAGGGGATCAAGCGCAGTAGCGGGATCTTGGAAGACCATTCCTACTGGCCCTCCCACCGACACTTCAATTCGGTCGGCCGGAAGCTTCGTGTGCATCGCCCCGAATTCGACTCCCACGGGAAGCATCCCCAGAATCGCACGCAATGTCAGGCTCTTCCCTGAGCCTGACTCCCCCACGATGCCGAGTGCTTCGCCGGGCTGCAGATCGATGTCTATTCCGGTCGCTCCGCCGACGATGGGCGCGCCTGTAGCTGAGGAGGCAATGCGCAGATCTCGCACGCAGACCTGCCCACGAGCTACGGGGTGTGCGACGACGCCCGCGCAACGAATGGGTGCGTGTGTAGACCTTGGTGGTGCCTGACGGATGCGCAGTGCATCACCGATTCCATCGCCAAGAAGAGACAGCGCGACGCCGGTGATCACGACGGCGAGGCCCGGCAGCAGAGTCAACCACCAGTGTGTCGTGACGAAAGCCTGCCCGTCAGCGATCATGGTGCCCCAGTCCGGCGTCGGCGGCTGGATCCCCATTCCGAGATAGCCAAGCGTCACGATTGCAACCATGATCAGCACGATCTCGGTGGTGAGCAGCACGATCGCTTGTGGCAGCACGTTTGGCAGAATGTGGCGGATCAGGACCCGCGTATCGCTCAGGCCAGCTCCTCGGGCAGCACGCACCCAGCCGAGTTCACGAAGTGTCGCAGTCATCGCTCTGATCACCCTGGCGTACCCCACCCAGCCGACGAGAGCGAACGCAACGATAATGCCCTGGGGCCCGGCCCCAATTGCGAACACCAGCGCAATGACGATGACGTAGAAAGGGAACGCGATGACCGTGTCGGTGATCCGAGAGATCACCCAGTCGGTTGCCCGCCCAAAATAGCCAGCAACCAACCCCGCTGTCACACCAATAATGAACGGCGCAATCGCAGCAGAAACTGCGATGCCAATGTCGGTGCGGGCGGCATAGAGGACCCGGGAAAACAGGTCACGGCCAAGCTGATCCGTTCCGAAGAAGTGATCTGCTGACGGTGGCAACAATCCCGCGCTGAGATCTTGAGCATTAGGTGATTGCGGGGCGAGCTGCGGTGCGAAGACCGCTACCGCGACGATCATCAATGTGAGCAACGATCCAGCGACAAATGATGGTGACGCACATGCACGTGCGAGACGTGACCGACGCACCCGATGTGGACTCGGGACGCTCGGCATACTTTGGGGTGTTTCCGCGCTCACTTTCGCCTGCTTTCCTCAGCGCGCAGCCGCGGATCAATGAGTGCCGAGACTGCCCCAGCAACCAGACCGATCAACACGACAAACACCGCACAGTACAGCGCTACCCCCTGCACAACCGGGAAATCACGCGTGCTGATGGCTTGGAACAGCAGCGTGCCGAGCCCATTAATGCCAAAGACCCGTTCGACGACGAGTGTGCCACCGACGAGTGCCGCGGTATTCACACTCAGCAAGGTGAGCGTCGGCACTGCTGCGTTTCGAAGTACGTGCTTCCAGGTAATCGTCCGTTCAGGGACGCGAGCGACCCGGAGCGTCGTGACAAAGTCGAGTGACATCGCTTCAAGCAGTTGCGCACGCAGCGATCTGATGAGTGGTGGCGCCATTCCTAATGCGACCGCAAGCGAAGGCAGCACCAGACTGTACAGCGGATCCAATGGTGACGACCCAACGCCGCCCACAGGGAACCAACCAAGGCGCACGGCAAAGATCAGAATGAGAATCAAACCGATCCAGAACAGTGGCATGCCCATCGTGATCGTCGGCAGCACCCGCACAATATGGTCGACGGCCTTACCTTGCCGTTTCGCGGCTGCGAGCGCGAGTGGCACCGAAATCAGTAATGCGAACAAGACTGCGAGTCCCACAATGCCGAGGCTGATGGGAGCACGACTCAGCACAAGCTCGCGTGTCGAGAGCCCAGTTGCGAGTGAGTCGCCGGTGTCCCCGTGCAGGAAGATTTGCCCGAGGAAGGACAGGTACTGCTGCCACAATGGCAGGTTGAGACCGAGCTCAGTACGAAGCGCAGATATTTGTTCGTCTGTTGCACGCTCACCAAGGATCATGACCGCCGGATCCCCCGGCACGATCCGCAAGAGCAAGAACACCGCGGTCACGACTCCGAACATGACGGGAAGCAAGATCGCAAGGGTGCGACCTACTGCCCGAATTGCCCGTTTCATCCCACCAATCCTATTTTGTTTGCGGCGCGCTTGGTCCGGTTGCGCGTGCCTGTGGAAAAGATACGAAGAGGGGCGGATCGCAGTCACCCGCGATCCGCCCCTACGGTGTGGGCCCGCACACGAACGGGCCGGTTCAGCGCGGCGATAGGTTTCCTAGCACCAGGTCACCTTCACCGATCCGCAGCTACTCCGAAAGCCATGCGTCCTGGAAGCGGACGCTACCGTTCGGCAGCACGACAAAGTCATTCACCTTCGTCGTCGTACCCTTCAAGTTCGAAGCGAAGTACAGCGGGATGTACGGTGCATCGTCAGCGAGGATCTGTTGGATGTCGGTGTAGATCTTCTCGCGCTCAGGACCTTCAGCAGTCGTGCGGCCCTCATGCATAAGTTTCGTAACTTCTTCGTTCGTGTAGTGCGTCCAGAACGAATTACTAAAGCCCTCTGGGTCTGCCTGGAAACTGATAAGACCGTTCGGATCCGGGGCATCTGACTGGCCCGAGTTGATCATGAGGTCGTAGTCGAAGGCCTTAAAGCGATCACGGAATGTTGCGATATCGACCTGTTCAATCTCGATCGTGATGCCAATCTTGGCGACAGACTCCTGAACAATCTGAGCGATCTGGTTGCGCTGCGCATTGCCGCTCGGGATGAGCAATTTCGCGGTGAAACCGTCTGGGTAGGCCGAGGCCGCAAGATCCTTCTTCGCTGCATCAACGTCATACGCAAGCGCAACACCCGGATCTGCCGCCGAATACTCGATGGATGGCGGAATCAGTGAGGTTGCCGCCTGCGAGGTACCAAAGGTCGTCGCTTTCGCGATGCCGTCAAGGTCGAGCGACTGGGCGATAGCGCGACGCACATTGCGGTCTGCAAACTCGGGCTTTTGTGTATTGAAGAAGATCTGCTCGATCGCCCACGAATCGCTCTGTGACAGCTCGGTCGATGCGTTTGACTTCACCGACTCAGCGTTTGCCGCGGGGACCTGCTCGATTGCGTCGAGCTGGCCGGCCGTCAGCTGCTGCAGTTGCTGATTATCATCGGCGACGAACTTGTACACGAGCTCGTCGATTGCAGGCTTGCCATCCTGCCAGTAGTGCTCGTTCTTCACGAACGTCAGGTCACCCGCGGGATCCCACGCGCTCACGACGAAGGGGCCAGTTCCGACGGGAGCCTTGAAGAACTCCTCTTCGCTCTTTCCGCCAAGGTCGGCAGGAACGACACCTGCCGCAAAGTTTGCGAGTTCTGAAAGGAACGGAGTGTAGGGCGTGTCAAGCGTGATCACGACCTGGTTGTCGCCCTTCGCCACAACGTCAGTGACCGGTGCAGTAAACGCGAGGGGGCCAGGAACTTCAATGTGACGCTTGAGCGAGAAGACCACATCTGCGGAGGTGACGTCAGTGCCATCCGAGAACTGCACTCCATCGCGCAGTGTGAAGGTGTAAGTCTTCCCGTCTTCCGAGATCTCATGGCTCTCAGCTAGCCAGTCAACGATCTCGCCGGTCTCCGTGAACGAGACGAGCGGCTCGAAGATCTTGTCGATGGCGAACGCGTTGTTTGCCGTGATCTGTGTATGCAGATCGAGGTTGTCAACGGGCGCCAAGCGGCCATAGGTGAGCGTGCCACCGGCAGTGGGAGTGGGTTCGGCGGATCCGGCGCACCCAGTCAAGGTGAGCGCAGCTGCCAGGGCCGCGGCAGGTAGCGCAAGGCCAAGGCGACGCACGGAGCGGCGAGGGAAGCTTGAACGGTTCATGATTACACGGTAAGTCTCGCGAGTACAGTGGACCAATAGGCGAGCTCTCGGGTAGACCATCGGCTGGTTAGCTACAATTGCGGGGTGATGAACGACGCAACGAGCACCGAGATGACTCCCGCTGAAGCAACCGCAATCGTGAAGCGCGCCCGCACCACTGCGGTTCTGCAGCTGATTCGCGGCCTCTTCCAGGTTGTCGCTGTGCTCACAGTAACCGTGTGGGGCTTCCTCGCGTGGCCAATGCCCATTGGCATCATCACCGGCATTGCAGCTCTCATCGTTGCCGTTCTCCTGTGGGCGCTCTTCTTGTCGCCCAAGCCGGTACTGCGCGCAGACAGCTTCGCCCAGGCGCTTGTAGAGCTCGTACTCATTGCTGGCGCCGTAGCCTCGATGCTCGCGCTCGGCGTGCACTGGGCATTGCCCGTGGCATTCGGCGTGATCGCCGTCGTCATTGGCTACATCGCGTCAATTCGCGTTCGATAGCCCCAACCACGTCTTCCGACAACGGTCGGTACGAATTCGGGTCGACTCAGCAAAGCTATTCATTCGGTGACAGTTTTGCATGCTGCACTCGTGCCCGAAGCTCCACGACAGAGCGAGGCTCGGATACTCCCGACCATTCAAACTCAAGGTCACGTGGAATGTAGCTGATCTCAGGACCAAGTCGGCGTGGCAGTTCAATCCGCACGTGGACACGGCCGCCTCTCCCTGAAGGCACCACAAAAACAACATCGGTGACCGACTCCAACGGGAGACGACGTCGACGGCGCCCGACAAACAGCACATCACCAGCATCAAACACTGAGTACTCGTACCCCCAGCTCAGAAACCAGATCAATCCTGAGATGAGTACACCGACAAGTAGCAGGCCAAAGGTCATCCCGATGGCTTCTGCACTGAAACCGCTGTCGCTCTTCGTCTCAGTAATCAGGCGATCCGCGGCCACAACACAAATCCCCAGAAGCACCGCACAGGCAAGCACTCGCATCGCCAAGATGAACTTCCTTGACGAAAGGCGAACCTCATTTGACACGTGGTTTCTTCCTCCGGGATTCATGACTTGCTCAGCTTCGACGTGGGATCTTCGCTACTGACAGGTGAGCTTTTCTATAGTGCCATGAGCGTTTTACGATCTGGCACGTTCAACTCGCCTAGCACTTTGCCAAAGCAGAGTATTGGTGAATAGTTTGTACAAACTATTGCATTGCTGTACGTAGAAAAGTATGCTTCTGACAACGCACGAAAGGAACGCCTCGATCATACTCAAGGCAAATCATTTGCGCGCCTCACAACTTCATAAGCCTGTCGCGAAGGATATCCCGCGGCAGTAGCATCGGGCCGTTCCCCAAATTCTGCGGCCCGGTGTTTTCCGGTGAGTTTCTCCCGGGGCGTGGCTTTTCGGACCCCACCCCTATAAGTGTCCAAGCCCGCTAGAGAGGCCCGGCCATCGACGGCCGGGCCTCTTCCCATTCCCCCACGTAATGCTTGCCTGGGAGCACCAAAAGCCGGAGTCAGTTTTGCGCCCGCAAACGGAGCCAGTGCCGGAGCCAGTGCCAGTGCCCCGAAACAGGGCCTAACCGCCGAAACATGGTCTTACTGGCGCATGAAAGTGCCTGTTGTGTCTGGAACAGCTGTTTTCGCAATGCTGGGACGCCGATGCATGAGACACGAAGCGCTACGCACCATCTGAGCTGCGCACGATCCACACACCGCAAGGAATACCCGCACCCCGCGACCGGTTACACCAACCATGAGCGAACTTCAGCAGCACCAGAGCGATGTCGTCCTCGGACTTGACACCTTCGGCGACATTTCGCACGACAAAACGGGAGCCCCTGTGCATGCCGCGCAGGTCATTCGTGACGTCGTCGAGCAGGCCACGCTTGCAGACCAAGTTGGGGTTGACGCAATTACCCTCGGCGAGCATCACCGAGATGATTTCGCGATCTCCTCACCAGAAATGGTCTTGGCAGCAATCGCCTCCCGCACCGAGCGGATCCTCCTCGGCACCGGCGTGACGGTTCTCTCGAGCGACGATCCCGTCCGAGTATACGAGCGCTTCGCCACCCTCGATGCTGTGAGCAACGGTCGGGCAGAGATCATTCTCGGTCGCGGATCTTTCACCGAGTCATTTCCGCTCTTCGGCTTCGACATGAACGACTACGATTCATTGTTCACCGAGAAGCTCGAGTTGTTCGCGCAGCTTCGTAGCGAGGGCTCGATCCACTGGGCTGGTCGTCACAGAAGTTCGCTCACGGGTCAGGAAGTCTTCCCAAAGACGGAACATGCAGATGGCCTGCCAACTTGGATCGGCGTCGGAGGCAGCCCTCACTCGGTGCTGCGCACCGTACGCATGGGCATCCCAATGATGCTCGCAATTATCGGCGGCGACCCAGCCCGATTTGCACCATTTGCGAACCTGTATCGACAGGCACAGGACGAGGCAGGATACGGCACTCCAGGTCACCCGGCCCGCATGCCGCTCGGCGTACATTCACCCGGTCATATTGCTCAGACTGATGAGCAGGCACGTGATGAACTGTGGGTTCACTTTGCTGCAAACCGCAACCGCATCGGACAGGAACGTGGCTGGCCAGAGACCACACGCGAAGAATTTGAGGCAGAAGCCGATAGCGGCGCGCTCCATGTTGGTTCACCCGAGACTGTCGCCACCAAGATCGCCAACACCATCACGGCACTCGGCGCACAACGCTTCGATCTGAAGTACGCCAACGGGACGATGCCGCATGATCTCCTGATGCAAAGCATCAAGCTGTACGGGACTGAGGTGATCCCGAGGGTTCGCGCGATGCTCAACGCGTAGTCCAATCTCCTACGCACAGCTGCATTCTGTTGCTGTGCTCTCTGGATGGGATGTCCGAGAGACCCCTCCAACCGGCTGCTCCTCTGACTCAGCCGGTGGTCTATCCAATACCGCACCTGGTTGATACGGTGATTGGGTGTGCCGCTTGAGCGCGCCCAATCACCGTTCTGGCAACGACGCAAGACCGGCTGACTGATGGTTCATGCTCGGGCAATACGCACAATTTCACCCCTCGAATCAATGGAGATCGACATATGCCAGATTTGGCTCTCACACGTGGCAAGAAGCCGCGGCAAGCACGTGATACCCCTCCGCCAGCGCTATTGAAGCGGGCGACTCGTATTGCTTCAGCAGGCGTACTTGCGTGTTCGCTGGCGGCTCTGGGCTCCACTGCCGCACAGGCTGCACCTATTGACGGCGGCCCATCAATAGGTGACTCATTGTTTAGCGGCATTGGAAACACTGGCTACGATGCGCTGCACTACGACGTCAAAATTGACTACGTCAACGAAGAAACGGCCGAACGGCTGGCCGGTTCGATCGTGGCAACTTCGACGATGACAGCGCGGGCCGAGACAGAGCTCAAGTCGTTTTCGCTGGACTTTGAAGGGCTCGAGATCGACAGCCTGCTTGTCAATGGTGAACCCGCAACTTATGAGCGAACAGCAGACAAGCCATCTGAGGCATTCAAACTCATCATTACCCCGCAACAGCCGGTCTCAGGCGAGTTCACCGTCGAGGTGAATTACTCGGGTATTCCAGAAAAGCACATCGACAACGATGGTTCTCCAGAAGGTTGGGTGGCGACCGCTGACGGCACCACCGCGCTCGGACAGCCGGTCGGAACCATGACGTGGATACCGAGCAACAACACTCCTGCCGACAAAGCGACCTTCGACTTCGCGATCACGATTCCCACCGAAATCCTGGAGAAACCAGCGGCAGCTGCGAGCAACGGTGAGCTCATCTCGCAAGATCAATCTGATGATGGATCGCGGACCACCTGGGTGTGGTCGCAGAAGAACCAGATGGCCACAATGGCCACAATGCTCTCAATTGGCAATTTCGATGTGGTCAGTGACGAAATCACGCTCAGTGATGGCCGCAAGATACCCGAGTGGTCATTCATCGATTCTTCGCTCCCTGACGCAGGCAAAGCAACCATCGAACAGCGTCGCCAAGAAATTGAAGAGATTACGCAGACCCTTGAAAAGCTGTACGGCCCGTACCCTGGTAACAGCACTGGCATTGTGGTCGATGTGAACCCTGTGGGATACGCGCTTGAGACCCAGGACCGCTCGTTCTTCCCTGGTTCAGTGAGCAAGGGAACACTGGTACACGAAATCGCTCACCAGTGGTTTGGTGACGGGGTCTCCCCAGCCGACTGGAACAGCATCTGGATCAGTGAGGGGCAGGCGAGCTTCGCATCTGCCTATTACAACGAAGTACACGGAATCCCCATCTCCAACAACAACCCAGCCACTTCAACCGCCGCGCGCTACTTTGCAATGTGGGAAAGCACTCCCGCGGATCACAGCCGCTGGACAGTACCGCCGACTGGAATGACTGCTCAGACTCAGCTCTTCGATTGGCAGACATACAACCGCGGCGCAATGACCTATGCAGCGCTCCGCGAGGTACTGGGTGATGATGTCTTCACGCTACTCATGACTGGCTGGCCGCAAGAGCACCTGGGCGGTAGCTTCGTTACCGATGACTTCATTGCATATGCAGAAGAAATCTCAGGCAAGGACCTGAGCGCTTTCTTTGCCGCTTGGCTCGCAGAACCTGCGAAGCCGGCATGGCCTTCCGTTTGGAATCTCACGTTCTCGGCAAGTCCAGAGGAGCAGACACAGGCCGCATCGATTGCAGACACCAGTACACAATCACAAGGGCTCGAAGCGGTCGCTCCTGGGGCCACAGTCAATTACTCCTTCCAGGCAACAAATACTGGCCTCGTACCACTCACCGGTACAGCTTCGGTCGATCTCACTTCTGCCCTTCCCTACGTGACGCTTGATGCGTCGAAGCTTGGCTCAGCGTTCTCCCTCGACGGCAATCTTCTTACCTGGACATTGCCCGAGGCCGCACCGGGCGAGTCAGTCTCGGCCACTTTCCCCTTGGTCGTGAAAGCAGATGCATTCTCAGCAAGTTTCACCCTCACACCACAAGTCTCGCTTGGTGGGTTCGCACAGGCGCAAGAAGTGTTGATCAAGGTCATGGCTGATCCCAACCCAGGCACTGATGCAAATGCCGGTGGTACCGCCAACGGCGAAGGAACCGCTGAAGGGGCGGTCACTCCGGGCACGAAGTTCCCCCTCGCGCCAGATGCAAAGAAGAAGGACCCCGCACTCGCAAATACCGGCGGAGCGGATCTGTCATCGTGGGCACTTGGTGGTGCAGTAGTGCTCCTACTTGTTGGGTCAGGAGTCGTTGCAACTGCCCGGAGAAAGGCAATGCGCTAAACGCATACACCTTCACTCACACATAAGCGTGTGGGGGTGGGACGCCACTCTTGGCACCCCACCCCCACACGCTTATGTTGACTACGACCGCTTACGCAGGCGGGTCTTCACCCACAGCACCGCACCAGCAGCCAGTACCAACGCTGACGCAATACCGGTCATTACCCAACCAGTCGCGGCGTTCGTACCGGTCGCGGCCAGGTGATCCTTCGTCGTTCCGGGATCAGCGTTCCCTGCACTGTTTCCTGCGCCGTTTGCTCCACCGGTGCCGGGTTCAGGATCTGTGCCAGTCCCGGGATCTGTGCCTGTGCCAGGGTCAGTACCGGTGCCCGGATCAGTTCCGGTGCCAGGGTCCGTTCCCCCGTCGTTCGCATCTGCGAAGCTGACAGACACAGCCAGCTTGCCTTCCACGCCCTGCAGCACGAGATCGTCCTGTTCGAACGTATAGCTCGCTGCACCGGTCATGTCGACAATCGAACCTTCAATCTGGTAGCCAGCTGCAGGTGCAAGCTGCAACCGCACCTCACCGTTCAGGTCTGCGATACCAGTTTCAGGCGAGATCGTACCGTTGTGGGCTTCAGCGGTGTAGCTGTAACGCACAGTCTGATCTTTCACGGCCTGCACCGCAGCGCGAAGAGTTTCGTAACTCGTCTGAAGTTCGACTGCGTCGGCGCTACCAGCGCTGAGCAGTGCACCGCTTTCTGACACGGCTGCGGCGAGCGCTTTCGTGAGCTGCTCATCGAACACGCGTCCGTTGCCTGCCGCAACTTCGTTCGCTGCAATGAGGTCCTTTGCGTACGCAATTGCCCCGCCTAGCGCGTCGCGTTCTGCGGTGATGTCTGAATCGGCGTACAGTCCCGCGATCTCATCTGCTGAAAGCGTTGATTCCCACATCTGAAGGTCATCCATGTCGAGGCCGACACCATAGTTCTTCCCACCGTCAACACCAACAAGCATGTTCAACCCGCTCGTGAGGCTGCCTACCTGTGAGATATCTGCTTCCTTCACGAGCACCCCGTCCATGTATGTGCTCGCGATGTTCCGCTCGCGGTCCACAGAGAAGGTCATCATGTGCCAGGAACCCTTGTAATTTGTCACGTCTCCGGTCGCATAGACGCCGTTCGTGTCATCGCCAAGGGTGAACTCAAGCTTGCTGGTATCGCTTCCGCTCGGCGCAACATTCATGCCTGAGCGGTACCAGTTGGTCCAGTTCTTATTACTGATGATCGAGCCGTATCCGCTCACACCGGTCACGTTCGTCCAGAAATTCATGGTGAAGTTTTTGTCCGTACCAAGGTCGAACTCTGGGCGCGCACCAAGATCAATGTAGTTCTTGTTTCCGGCGCCCACACGAGCTACCTTGCCCTGAGCGCCAGGACGGTCAGAGTCAACATACTCAACGGTGCCCCTCGACTCAGGAGTCGCCTGAGCTCCTGCGGTACCGGTGTCTTTCAGGTCACCCTCAAATGCCATGTTCAGGAAGCCATCACCCGGCAGCGTTCCGGGCTCGGCCGGGAACTCAGGGAGCGTCAACTCGCCGGCTGTGCGCACGGTCCCGGTGAGTGCTTCAGACTTGTTCTGGAAGTCATCAAACGCGTGTACCTTCACGGTGTAGTTCGTTGCGGGTTTCAGACCCTCAACGGTGAAGCCCATCGTGTTCGGTGTCATGTAGAACCGGGAGTACGCTTTGAAGCTGCCGGTCACCGACTTGGGCTTGTTCTTTCCAAAGTCAGGAACCTGGTTGGCAGAGAAGGGAACTCGGTTCCCCTCAGCGTCAGTGATCTCTACTTCGTAGTAGTTCACGAGCTCGTCATCTTTCGCATGGTCAAAGCCCAACGTGAGCGAGGTCTCCGTCACATCGCGACTCGTCACCTGCGAGGTGCCCCACCACGGAGCCACCTTGCTGCGCTTGTCACTGGTGTAGGTGAAGCTCTCCTTACCCTTTGAGGCGTCGACTACCCAGGGCATACCGATCCAACGCTTGTGGGTGACATCGAATCGGCGGATCACTGTCGTGCCGTCTTCCATGACCGTTACAAAGTTGGCCGACTTCTGCGGGGTGCCATTTTCAGCATCGCCTTGATTCCCACCGAAGTACCCGCCTCCGATGAAGTCGCCAGGCACATCTTGGTAGATGTAATTCATGGACGCATTCTCGTAGACAGTGAAGTCCTTTTGATAGATGCTGGTTTCAGGATTTGACGAGAAGTGTGTGTGGGCCGAACCGAGCATGGCCTGAGGGTAATCAGCCAAGATCTTCTGCAGATCTTTCCCGGCGGTGTCGTAGTCTCCGTGGAAGGGTCCACCGAGCGTTGTGCCGGCATATCCGCTGTGAATCGAGACGAAGATCGGCTGAGCGGGGTCATAGTCTGGCTGCGAAGAGATGTCAGCAAGCGTCTGCTTCAAGAACTCCTGATACCCCTGCTGCTGACCCGCGTACCCAAAAGTCTCTTTGCCGTTGTAGTCCAGCCCGATGAAGTCGATGCCTGCGATGGTGGTGTGGAAGTTGCTCACATAGCCGGTGCTTGCGTCAGGGTAGAACCACTCGGGAGCGTTTGCACCCGCTCGTTCTGACCGTGCTGCATCGATGCTCTTACCCATGAGATCGGCAATGTCATGATTGCCTTGGGTGAGCAGCACCTGGGCATCAGGAAAACTCTCACGGAAGAGGCGCTCGATTGCTCGATACCAGCCATCGACCTTCTCGCTCTTGCCATTCAGATGATCCGAGTACTCAGGCTCATTCGCGCCAACAACGTCACCGTTGTCAATGATCACTTGAGGGTCAAACTTCTTGTCTGCTGCCCAAGACTTCAGCGTCTGGAAATGCTTCAGCGAACCCTCATATGCGACCTGTTCAGCACTCTTCTCAGCGGTAGCGCTGCCCCCGAGCTCGGTGTCTGACATGGTGATGAGTTCAAGCTTCGCATCGACGCCGTTGTAAGCATTGTTTGCGGCATCAATCTTTTCTTGCGTCATCGCTTCGGCAGGCGCTTCCACCGCAGTGGGGGCGGAAGGCCCAGCGGCAACCGCGGGAAGCGTCGGAGCAAAGAGTGCAAGAGCCGTGAGCGCTGCGACAGCGCTTCCCTGCACGGTCCGACGCGAGAGCTTTCCGCACTCGGGACGCTCGAACGACGAGCGATTTTTCGACAACATGGGATTCCTTTCACAGGGGTGTTGAGCCAGCTGCGAGCTGCTGTCTCATTGATTCATGACGAAGAGATTGAAACGTGGCGAACGCATGAACACGGGGCAAACGAGCCCGGTACATTCGCGTGGGCGCATGCACCGGTGTGCACAGTTGCCCAATAAGTAACCAGCGAAGACGATCTACGAAATCAGGCGTCGGATCCAAGATGAGAGCGCTTCGACCGCAAAAACGATCACGAGCACGCAGAGCAGCAAGAAGAGCAGCTCATGCTGGTTGATCCGCGCCGCCGTCGACAACATGTATCCGATGCCACCGCCACCGACAATGCCAAGTACCGTGGCGGACCGAATGTTGGTGTCGAGCAGATACAGCGTGTGTCCAACGAGTGCAGGTGCGGCCTGTGGCAGCGTTGCAGCGCTGAACACTTGCAGACGAGTGGCGCCAGTCGCGCGTAGTGCTCGCTCCGGGCCTGGGTTCACCTCTTCAAGTGAATCGGCAAATAGCTTGCCAAGGAGACCCACCCCACCAATTGCGAGTGCAAGCACCGCAGCACCCGGCCCGAGTCCCGTCAGAATAATGAAGAAAAGCGCGAGCAACAGTTCGGGTAGCCCGCGAATCACCACGAGCATCAGCCTCGCCGTACTCCGTGTCACTGCGTTCGGTGCCACATTTCGTGCGGCGAACGCACTAATAATGAACGAACCGACGAGCGCAAGCAGGGTGGCTGCAAAAGCGATTTGCACAGTCTCGGCAAGGGCAAGTGCCGTTTCTTCCCACTTCGACTGCGCGAGTGCTGGCGGCCAGATACGGCCCCAAGCGATGCCCAGGTTCTTCCAGAAATACGTGAAGTCACTTTCTTGTGTGCTCGCAAGCACGATCGAAGACAACAGGATGGTGAGCGCGCCCCAGCTGAGCATGGCTGATCGCAGGCGATCCGCTATCCACGGCACCCGCCCGCGCTGTGCGGCGATGGTGTGGCTCTCAGCCAGCTTCTTCGTTGACTGAGCGGGATCAGGGAGGCTGCGCACGAGACGATGTGCAAGGCTACGTCCGGCGACCGGGGTGCCAAGCAAGAAGCGCCGAATGAGCGCAGAGGCAATCTCGAATGCCACGCACAGCACGAAGATGATGATTGCGAACGGCATTGCCTCGCGGTAGTTGAGGGTCTGCATCGCAACGCTGAGTTCCTGTCCAAGGCCTGCAACGCCAACGAAACCCAAGATGACAGACACCCGCAGATTGATGTCTGCTCGGTGCAAGACAATCGCGATGTACGCAGGCAGAATCTGCGGCCACACAGCACCCCAGAACTCTTGCGATCGCGTGGCTCCAGCTGCGCGCAAGGCGAGCCGCGGTCCGTCGTCAATTTGTTCAATGGCGTCTGCGGTGAGCTTGCTGATCATGCCGATTGAGTGAATACCGAGTGCGAGCACGCCCGCTAGCGCGCCTTGGCCTATGACCAAGGCAAAGATCATCGCCATAATCGCGTCAGGCGCAGCACGCGTTGCGACGCCGAGGAATCTGCCAAACGCTCCGCGTACGCGGCTTGGGGTTGTGTTTCTGGCTGCGATATAGGCAACCGGAATTGACAGCACCGCAGCCATCGCAGTTCCACAGAACACGATTGCGAGTGTCAGCGCAGAGAGACGCAATGTCGCGATCGGCTCTGGCCACACAAAAGGAACGGTTCGCGACAGGAATGAAGCAGCATACTCGCCACCTCGAAGCACTTGCTGCCACGAAAGCCCGACGTTGCTCAGTGACCACAGTGAGATCGCGAGGAGTCCTCCAAGAAGTGTGGTCGCAACGACAGAGTCACGTGTGGGTCGTGGGAGCTTCCCTACCACCAGTGCTTCGCCCGACGTCCGAGGAGCGATGTGTACTCGCGGGGCGCTCATGCAGCCGCACCCGCCATCACGTGCACGGCAACAGGCTTACGCGACCCCTCAGGAGCTTTCGTCTCAGCACTTGGATCAATTCGGCGGTAGATCTCCATGACTTCGCGTTCGTCGAGATCCGAGGCAGGAGCATCGAGCACGACGCGACCGTGCTGCAGACCGACAACTCGGCTTCCCCATGCAAGCGCGAGTTCAACCTGGTGCAGACTACATACGACGGTGAGATTACGCCGCGACGCCAGCTCGTGTAACAGCGTCATGATCTGCTGCGACGACTCCGGATCAAGCGATGCGACAGGCTCATCAGCGAGCAATACCTCAGGGTTCTGCATCAGTGCACGAGCGATCGCCACTCGCTGCTGCTGGCCCCCGGAGAGCGTGTCAGCTCGCTGGAATGCGCGATCCTCAAGGCCGACTTCAGCAAGCAGTTCGGCGGCGCGGATCCGCAACGCTTTCGGATATCCAAAGAGCCCGAGGCGAGGCCCGCGTAGTCCGGCCAAAGCACCAGTGAGTACGTTCTCAAGCACGGTACGAGGCCCGACGAGTTCGAACTGCTGGAATACAAAACCGATTCGGCTTCGTACCGCGCGCAGATCTTTACCTGTCGCCGAATGAACGGGTTCACCCAATACCTGAACGACGCCAGAATCGGGGCATTCCAAGCCGTTCACATGACGCAACAATGTTGATTTTCCTGAGCCTGAAAGCCCGAGCAAGACCACTCGTTCACCGGCCCGAATAGTGAGATCTACGTGGTCGAGCGCGACCGTCGCACCGTAGCGCTTGCTGACGTGCTCAAGGTGAATATCTGGATGATGAGGATGCATGGTTCAGGCTTTCAAGACGCAAAAAGTGAGGGCGAGAGGTGGGGTGCCCGGTCAGCGCGCATCGCGCGGGAGACCAGGCACCCTGTCAGGGGTATTACGGCTGGCACTGCGCAGCGCCGGTCTCCTCGCAGACCTTGCGCACGCTGTCGTAGTAGGAATCCTCGACGGGGATCAACTCGTAGAAGAATGCTTCGAATGCTTCAGGGACCTCGATGCCCTCAGCCTTGATGTCCTCAATTGTCACGCTCTGCAGGGCGTCCTGCAGCGACTTCTGCACATCAGTCGGCAGGTTCGTCGACATCACGAGCGGAGCACCAGGCACGGTGACCTCGTTGATGACCTCAAGGTCACCCTCTGCGAAGAGACCGTCTGCAATGCCGGTGGTCTCGATAACTGCGTCCTCTGCGAAGCCAGCCTCGCACTCAATCCCCTGCGCGGTCTTCTGCGCTGACGCGTCGTGACCGCCCGCAAACACCGGGGTGATGTCGGTCTCTGGGTTCAGGCCGGCAGCAAGGAGCTCAGCACTCGGGTACAAGTAGCCCGAGGTTGAACCGGGATCCACGAAGCACACCTTGCGGCCCTTCATGTCAGCAATCGTCTTGATGTCAGAACCCTTGGGCACGACTGCGAGCGATTCGTAGCCTGGCTCCGCACCTGCCTCAGTCACGGTTACGCCGATCGGTGCGAGCTTCGCGCCGCCGTTTGTCGCAGCGACGTAGGTGAAGCCTGAGAAGTTACCGATGTCAATGCGGCCGGCAATCGATGCTTCGACGAGTGCGGCGTAGTCAGTTGACTGTACGAGCTCGACCTTCTTGCCTGTCTTCGCTGCAATGTAGTCAACCAACGGCTGCCACGTGCTGTCGACCGACTGCTGATCAGGCACCATACCCATGACCAAGGTGTCCGAGTCTTGTGCAAAGCCTTCCGCGCTCTCGGCGGGAGCTGCAGAAGAGCAAGCAGCAAGCGAGCCCGCGAGGGCCAGGCCAGAGATGAGCGCAAGGCTGCGGGTAAGTACGTTTTTCACGGTGTTCCTTTTCACAAAATATTGGAAGAAATGGTTGAGAGGGATGAGAGTTAAGAAAGATCAGAAACTAGAAGTTTGAGAGTGAGCGAAGCGCGCCATCGTCTGAGAGAATCGCTCGAACCCACGCAGCATTCACACGGCTGAAGTCAGCGATTTGGTGCGTGTCTCGTTGGCCTTCAAGCCCCTCAGCTGCGCCGACTCTGACTACTTGGCAGCCTGCATCGAGCGCCGCACGTACACCAACTGGGGAATCCTCAAACACGAGGCACGACTCCGCTGACACGCCAAGCCGCTTCGCCGCTTCAACATACGGATCGGGGCTTGGCTTTGTTCGGTCGACGTCGTCAGCAGTGATCATGACTTCGAAGGACCCGAGCTGGATGTGCTCCTGCACAGCATTGACCCAGCGCTGGGTTGAACTCGTCACGAGTCCCAGGCGTACGCCAGCCTCACGCATACCGCGTACGGCATGGTCTGCGCCGTGAAGCCACCGAAGCCTGCCACAGAATGCTGCAATTGACCGCGATTCAAGCGCGTCACCGATGTCCCGCGTTGACGCGGTGATCCCATGGACCGCTTTCAGTCGCCGGCTCGCGTCCTCTACAGAAACACCTTGAAAGGTTCGAACAACCTCAGGTGAGAGCGACAGCCCGGCGTCTGCAGCGTACGCTCGTACGGCTTCAAGCCAGCTCCGTTCACTATCTACGAGCGTGCCATCGAGGTCGAATAGTACGGCGAATGATGGCAGGGCTTGGGCACCTGCCGAGAAAGAGTTCCGCTGAATCACCTGATCATTACCCCGCGACCGGGTGTCGAGCGTGCGACAGTTCGGTAAACGATTGTCAAACAGATCTCAAGGATCCGCGAATTGCCGGGACAGCTGTTCACAGCTGTCCCGGCGCCGTCAGATTCCCCCTGTTGAGCGCTCTACGCTGGCATTATGTCGTTAGAAACCGGCCGCCCCAACAAAGAGATCATGCGCGACCTACTCGCCCGCATCATCGAGGGCGAGTTCTTGCCCGGTACCACCCTCCCGTCCGAAACCAAGCTGGGTCAGCATTACGGTGCAGCACGAGGGACCGTGCGACTCGCGCTTGCAGCGTTGGAGGAGCGTGGTCTGGTCTCACCGGTGCAGGGCTCTGGCTGGGTGGTGCGTTCAAGCCGACACAACCAGTCATTTATGGAGCTTCGTTCGTTCGCACAGTGGGCACGAAGCAAGCGCATGACCCCTGGTGGCCAAGTGCACCAAGTCGAATTCTGCACGGCTTCATCTGGCGAGGCGAGAAAGCTCAAAGTGTCATCGGGTAGCCATATCTGCCGGGTCACGCGCACACGTACGCTTGACGGTCGCGTGGTGATGCTCGAGCGCACCGCATACCCCGAGTGGATCGCGCAAGAGGTCGCGAGCATTCCAGATGATGAAGCGTCAGTCGTTGACGTGCTTCAGCGCCAGTTCAATGTTGAGACTGCACATGCGGAATACTCGATTGATGCGGTCGCTGCCTCTCGCACCGACGCTGAGCTCCTGAATGTCAGGCGTTCAAGCCCGCTCCTGCGAGTTCGCCGGGTGAGTTTCACCCCGAGCGGCGTTCCGATTGAGTTTGGTGAGGACCGGTACCTCCCCGATACCGTCACGCTTCAGGTCGCGACGTCACGCGAGCACAGCGCACTGACGCGAAGTGAGTTCTCGCACTGAATCGCACCGGTGTATTCGCCATAACATACACGAAGAGGGGCCTGTTGCCGCACAAATGTGCAACAACAGGCCCCTCTTCGTAGCTTGATCACTCAAGCGAAATGACTTAGCTCAGGCGTGCCTGCAGGTTCTCGTCAATTGCTGCAAGGAAGTCCTCAGTGGTGAGGAAGCCCTGCTCAGGACCAACGAGGATCGCTAGGTCCTTGGTCATCTTGCCCGATTCGACGGTCTTGATGACGACGTCTTCAAGCGTCTTTGCGAAGTCGATGAGTGGCTGGTTCTCATCGAGCTTGCCGCGGTGCTGCAGGCCACGGGTCCAAGCGAAGATCGACGCAATCGGGTTGGTCGAGGTCGGCTTGCCCTGCTGGTGCTGACGGTAGTGACGGGTCACGGTGCCGTGTGCTGCCTCTGCCTCGACGACCTTTCCGTCAGGAGTCGAAAGTACAGAAGTCATCAGGCCAAGCGAGCCGAAACCCTGTGCGACGGTGTCCGACTGAACGTCGCCGTCGTAGTTCTTGCAAGCCCAGACGTAGCCGCCCTCCCACTTCATGGCCGAAGCGACCATGTCGTCGATGAGGCGGTGCTCGTAGGTGAGGCCTGCAGCCTCGAAGCGCTCCTTGAACTCGGTGTCGTAGATCTCCTGGAAGAGATCCTTAAAGCGGCCGTCGTACGCCTTGAGGATGGTGTTCTTCGTCGAGAGGTAGACGGGGAAGTTGCGTGAGAGGCCGTAGTTCAGCGATGCGCGAGCAAAGTCACGGATCGATGCGTCGAGGTTGTACTGCACCTGGGCAATGCCATCGCTCGGCGACTGGTAGACCTCGAACTTCTGAGGCTCACCCCCGTCCTTCGGGGTGAACTCAACGGTCAGCGTGCCTTCGCCCTCAAAACGGAAGTCGGTCGCACGGTACTGATCGCCGAATGCGTGGCGGCCGATGATGATCGGCTTGTTCCAGCCTGGCACCAGGCGAGGAATGTTCGAGATGATGATCGGCTCACGGAAGATCACGCCACCGAGAATGTTGCGGATCGTGCCGTTGGGCGACTTCCACATCTTCTTGAGGCCGAACTCTTCAACGCGCGCCTCGTCAGGGGTGATGGTCGCGCACTTCACGCCAACGCCGTGCTTCTGAATCGCGTGTGCAGCATCGATGGTGACCTGGTCGTTGGTCTCATCGCGGTGCTGGATGCCGAGGTCGTAGTACTCGAGATCAACGTCGATGTATGGGTGAATCAGACGGTCCTTGATGAACTGCCAGATGATTCGCGTCATCTCGTCGCCGTCGAGTTCGACGACCTTACCTGCAACCTTGATCTTTTCCAACGATGCTCCAGCCTGTTGATTGTGCAATAGAACGGGGCTTGTGGCCCATATCCCCGAGTCTATCGGAGTCAGAGAGGTATCTCGACATCGAGAGAAATTTCACGGCCACCAACCGCAGAATTCACGGACGTTTGAAGACCGTTACCGAAATGGACATTCGTCTACTACCCCGAACACACATACAGCGATACTCTGTGACTATGAGCAACCTCACCATCGAAGAGCTCTCTGCAGCCACCATTGTCGCCGTTAACCGGCTGGGCCTGAAGCCTGGCCAGGAGCAGTTCATTACGCCTGTGTCCTACGCAGCGGCTGCCGCTGTCACTCCCCCTGACAGCGCGTGGCAGCGCGTGATCCTCAATGAGGAAGGTCACGTTGTCGCGTTCATTCACGGCAATTTCGACCCCAATGCCGCGAACGAAGAGTTCCGTGCAGCACTGTGGCGAATCAATGTCGACGCTGACGCACAGGGCACTGGTGTCGGCACCTTCGCAGTGCAGGCACTCATCGAAGAGGCTCGTCGCCGCAATGTCGGCCGCCTCACCGTGCTCTGGGAGCGCGGCGAAGATGGCCCTGAAGAGTTCTTCTTGCACATGGGTTTCAAGCCCACAGGCGAGACCCCATACGGCGAGGTCATCGGAGCAATTGAGCTCTAACATCGAGGCGAAGCGGGGTATTATCGCCTCGGTCGCCTCGTCAGTCTGCTTTGGTGGCGTCTATTTCGCGACCCCAATGCTTGCCCCAGCATCTGCTGAATCAATCTGGGGAATTCGTAACCTCGTCACGATTCCGATCATCGCGCTTGGCCTGCTCATCATTGGCCAGCGCACCCGTATCGCTGAGATCTGGCAGCGCATCCTCAAAAAGCCACTGCTGATTCTCGGCATCGTGCTGTGCGGAATGCTTGTCGCGACGCAGCTCTGGATCTTTACCTGGGCTCCTCTGCATGGCCGTGGCCTGCAGGTCGCACTCGGCTACTTCCTGCTGCCACTCGTGCTTGTTCTCGTCGGCAAGTTCCTCTACAAAGACAAACTTGTGTGGTGGCAGTGGCTCGCCGCGGGCATTGCCGCAGTTGGCGTCACCTTTGAGATTGTGCGTGTTGGTTCAATCTCCTGGGAGACGCTGCTCGTCTGCCTGGGCTACCCGTGCTACTTCGTGTTGCGGCGCGCGCTTGGGTTGGACGATCTCGGCGGCATGTTCTGGGAGTTCGTCGCGATGTCTCCATTCGCCCTTACCTTCGTGGTGATGGCTGTACGAGACGGCAGCGCACTCGAGGCGAACCCCGTGCTCTGGTGGGCCGCACCACTCTTCTCGGTCTGGACCGGCGTCGCACTGATGTGTTACATCCTTGCGTCTCGTTTGCTCACCATCAGTCTCTTTGGCTTGTTGAGTTACCTCGAACCCGCACTGCTCGTTGTGGCCTCGGTATTGATCGGTGAGCGGATCCCCGCGGCTGAGTTCCCGTTGTACATCGCGATCTGGATTGCCGTCTTTGTGCTCATCGGAGGCGGCCTATCGATCGCTGTTCGCCACAGACGCAACGGTGGATCCGCGCCAACGCCCATGCTCTGACGTTACTATTCAGACATGGAAGAACATCACGGCTATTCGGATCACAAGAGTGATCTTCTCAAGCGTCTTCGTCGCGCCGAGGGCCAGGTGCGCGGTGTACACCGCATGATCGAAGAGGACACCTACTGCATCGACGTCCTCACACAGGTTTCTGCAGCGACGAAAGCACTTGAGAAAGTCGCCCTTGCTTTGCTCGAAGACCACCTCAGCCACTGCGTTGCAACAGCAGCTAAAGAAGGTGGCGACGTTGCGGCCGAAAAGCTGCGCGAAGCCTCACAAGCTATCGCACGTTTCGTGGGCTAAATGGGATAATAAGAGCCCGTCCAGAGTGGAAAAGGACCACGAATGAACACGGACTCGAAGAACACCCAGATCGACCTCACACCCGAGATTGACGAGCTTGCTGAACTGCTTGCCGTCGACACTTCGGATGACGATGGGCCTGACGCTCCCTGGCGACAGGGGTACCCCTACAGCGAGAAGATCACGCGCAAGGCTTATGAAAAAGAGAAGCGCAAGCTGCAGATCGAGCTGTTGAAGCTCCAGGCTTGGGTCAAAGAGTCCGGCGAGAAGATCGTCATCATTTTTGAGGGACGAGATGCTGCTGGCAAGGGTGGTGCGATCAAGCGCTTCACCGAGCACCTCAACCCTCGCGGCGCCCGCGTCGTCGCACTTGAGGTCCCAACGGAGCGGGAACGCACGTCGTGGTACTTCCAGCGTTACGTTTCACACCTTCCTGCAGCTGGCGAGATCGTCATGTACGACCGCTCGTGGTACAACCGAGCCGGTGTCGAGCGCGTCATGGGCTACTGCACCCCACAGCAGTACCTCGAGTTCACACGCTCCGCGCCAGACTTTGAGCGGTTGCTCTCGCAGTCTGGTATTCACCTCATTAAGTTCTGGTTCTCCGTCGGCAAGGCCGAACAGCGCGCCCGCTTCCAGTCACGTTCACAGGACCGGGTGAAGCAGTGGAAGCTCTCGCCAACGGATCTCGCGAGCCTTGATAAGTGGGACGACTACACCGCGGCCAAAGACGCGATGTTCTTCTACACCGATACTCCGCACGCACCTTGGACTGTCGTGAAGTCCAACGACAAGAAGCGTGCACGCCTTGAGGCAATGCGCTGGGTACTCGCGCAGTTCGATTACCCCGAAAAGGACTTCGAGGTTGTCGGCACTCCCGATGCCAAAATCATCGGCTCGCCCGCAGACGTCTATGACGACGGTGAGACCCCGACCGGCACGATGCCGGTCATTTCACGCGGGTAGTCGCGGCGAGGCTTCGGCCCGCACGAACGAGGAGCGTTTCGGCATCGCGCATCGGATCCTCACCCGATGCGCGATCCGCGATGTCTGTGAGCGAAACTGCCTGCGCCAGAGGCAAGGTGTCTGCGCGTGGATCGATCCGCCCAGCGACGAGCGAGACAGGGACGTGAGCGCGCGATGCAAGCTCCATGATGAGCGCAGGTGCCTTTCCCTCAGCGCTCTGCGCGTCGAAGGCGCCTTCGCCCGTGATGACCACGTCGACGTCAGTCATGGTCTCGGCGAGGCCAACGAGCATCGCAACAGCTGACGCACCCTGGACAATCTCTGCTCCAAGCCATGCGAGAGCGCACGTAGCGCCCCCTGCAGCGCCGAAACCAGGCGTCATGGGGTCAAGCTCAAACACCTGTGCAATGTGGGCGAGGCGGGCTTCTGCGCCAGGCAACAGCTCCGCAGTAATTCCCTTCTGAGGCCCAAACTGTGCTGCAGCGCCACGCGGTCCGAGTAGCGGGGCCGCAACGTCACTCCACACCGTGAGGGAGTGGTTGGGAATCTCAGCCATTCTCCGTGTGTCAATGACGTGAACGTCACCGAGGCCGCGGTTCCCGAGCGGAACCTTAACTCCCCTCGCATCGAGGAGTCTTGCGCCAAGACCCACGAGGATCCCGGCCCCTGCATCGGTCGAGCAACTCCCTCCGAGCGCGACGTGCACGTGTTTGGCACCAGCTGCAAGCGCGGCGCGGATCGCCTCTCCCACACCACGGGTATGCGCTTCGAGCGGGTGCAGCATGAGTTCGCCTGATTCGCTATGGGGCAGTCGCAACATGCCGCTGGTTTCGGCGAGCTCGACAACGGCGTCTCCGTCTGGCAGATGGAGCCAGTGTGCGAAGACCGGTTCACCAATCGGCCCTGGCACGGTCACCGGCACCAACACTGAGTCTGGGATCGCAGACTTCAGCGCGGCGAGGGTGCCCTCTCCCCCGTCAGCCATCGGACGCAGCACGAGCTCGTCACTCGGCCGCACCGAGTGCCACCCACGAGCAATAGCCGCGGCCACACGATCCGCGCCCAGCGACCCTTTGAACGAGTCTGGAGCGATCAGCACCCGCGCCCCTGCTCGGCCGGGCATGGCTAGCCCTCAGTGGTGAGCGTGAACTTTCGGAGCGCGAACCCTGACCAAATCAAGATTCCGCCGAGCACGAGCGTGAAGAAGCCAATCAACACGGCAAGGAAGCTCGTCGCCGTCTGCGGCCAGATCCACGCTGCAAGTCCCGCAAGAATGATGAGAATCGGCGGAATCCACAGCGCGACACGTTCGCGCATCGATGATCCCCACACGATCGCCAGCCACAGCACGCCGAGCATCGTGAAGGCGACACCCATGAACGACACCAGCAGTGCGACAGCAGTCTCAGCAAACACGATCATGACCACACCAGCGATCATCAACAAGACGCCAACAGCGTTCGTCGCGCCAGAAGACCTGGTGCCTCGGCGCAGCACCATCGCAAGGCCATTCGCGATGAGGGCAGCACCGAGCAAGATTGACAGTAGCCACTTGGCAGTCACCCACGGCCAAGTCATGAGACCAATGCCGGCAACCGCCGCGATGCCACCAACGATGAGCAGACCCCACCAGGGCCCACGGCTCTTCGCACTTGCAGACTCACCAGAGCCAGGAACGAGTTCCCATGTCATCGCGCGGGTCCTTTCGGATTACAGACCCGAATAAGCGTGCAGGCCCTTGAAGAATACGTTCACGATTGTGAAGTTAAAGATGACGGCAGCATACGCGATGATGTTCAGCCAAGCCGAACGGGTACCGCGCCAACCGCGCGTCGCACGTGCGTGAATGAAGCCAGCGTAAAGCACCCAGATCACGAAGGTCCAGACTTCCTTCACGTCCCAGCCCCAGTAACGGCTCCATGCAGCCTCTGCCCAGATCGAACCAGCGATCAAGGTGAAGGTCCAGAAGGCGAAGCCAATGATTGCGAGACGGTACGCAACATCCTCGAGGCGCACTGCGGTTGGGAAGCTCGCGAGGAACTTCATGTTGGGCTCAACGTCATTCTTGATCTGGTTCTCACGACGGGTCTGCAGCAGCTGCATGATGGCAAGGCCAAAGGCAAGCGTAAAGAAACCGACCGAAAGTACCGCAACCAAAATGTGGATCACGAGCCAGTACGAATCGAGTGCCGGCGGAAGCGGCACAATCGCGACGTAGTAGTTGACCTTCGAAATACCGAGGAACAGCACTGCCATGCCGGTGATCAGCACACCGAGGAATCGCAGATCAACAAAGAACTGAACGACGAGATAGATCGCCACGATTGCGAGGGTCGCCGTGAGCGCAAACTCGTACATGTTTGCCCAGGGCACACGACCCGCGCCGATACCGCGAAGTACGGTCGCAGCAGCGTGCAAGACGAAACCCAGCACCGTGAGCGAGAAGCCAATACGAACCGATCGTGAACGCTTGGTGCCAATGACGGCAGCGTCACCGCTTCGGTTTGCCAGGTCAACGACGTAGAAGACGAACGCAATTGCGTACACCATCATCGATGAATACAAGGCGAGGGTCGAATAAGTCTCAAGATCGCTCAGCACATTGGTTCACATTACCCTGCGATGCTCAGTGCTTTCCTGAAAGTTTGCGGCAACACCGACTTGCGCTTCTGCCAAATTTCGGAACTATGGCCAGGTGCCCTGCTGTGACACCTGAACCATGGCGGCGTTACTTCGCAGTTACGTGGATCGTAAACTCGTACGCCATGTCGTTTGCTGCAATGAGTCGCACCTCTGTCGTCCCGACATTGAGTGCAGTGAACCCAGGGTTGAACGAGGCAGAGTCTGTCTCACTGTCGGGTGAGAACTCCACGACAGAGTCATCGCTGAGCTCGGCCAGGTAGCCACCGAGGTCGTCTTCAGGAATCTTCGCAACCAAGGTTTGCCCAACGATGAGATTTACATCGGCGCCCTCGAGATCTCGAACAGCGATGATCTCTGGAGCCACCACCGGGTTGGTAATTTCTCCCCCAGCGTCAGTATTTCCATCACTTTGTGCGCAACCCACGAGCGCAAACGACATCGCAAGGCCAACGCCTACCATCGCCGCGGTCGCGCGGCGACCGATCGAAGTGCGCGGGGTGCGGATCTTGCTGCTATCAATCATGGCTTGATCGTACGCAGCGAACTTCAGATTGACCAGAACTCTTGCTGAAAAGTTACCTACTGCGCTGAGTCAGAAGTCTGGGCAGTCTCTGCCGCGGGCAGCACCTCAGCCTGGGAATCCGCTGCCCGACGATTGCGACGCCAGTGCATGAACGCTTTGATGGCCTCAATCAAGATGGGAATGCCGGGGATGAGCACGAGCACAATAATGAAGACCTCGCTGTACTCACGTACAAACGGGATCTGACCCAGGAAGTATCCGAGCAGCGTCACACCAACGCCCCACAGCAAGGCACCGATCGCATTATAACCGACGAAGTGCTTGTAGCTCATCTTGCCGACACCCGCGGCAGCGGGCACAAACGCGCGGAATACCGGGAGGAAGCGCGCAATAATGATCGACTTCGCTCCGTGCTTCTCAAAGAAGGCGTGGGTGCGCTCGACATTTTCTGGGTTGAAGAAGCGGCTCTTCTCTTTCTTAAAGATCGTCGGACCGAGCTTCCGACCAATCATGAAGCCCATCTGGTCTCCAGCAAAAGCGAAGATAAAGAGCGCAATGCAGGTCACCCAGATAGGCACATTGATGATCCCGGTTGCGCTGAAAAGCCCAACCGTAAAGAGCAGCGAATCGCCTGGCAAGAATGCCAGGACCAGCACGCCAGTTTCAAGGAACACAAAGGCACACGCAAGAATCAACGCTGCCCAGCCACCGGCCTCGAGCAAGGTCTCAGGGTCGAGCCAGCTAATACCGAGGAGGGCAGGAAACTGCTGCAACGCGCTCAATGCTTCAGTGATCATCACGAGTTGAGAGTACCAGCGTCGCCTGTCTGCAAGCTGCGGTTGAGGAAATTTTACGGGCAACCCGGTACCGATTCCGAGATGAAACGACTGAGTCCCCGTGGCGCGCGGTGCGTCACGGGGACTCAGTTCAGGGGGTGTGCGGATCCGCGCCCCTCAGTCAATACGGCTGTCGATTCACGCCTCATGCACGAGCGCTCGGCTCGCTCAACGGGGATAAACTGCCAGCTTGCCTGGAATTAGGCGTGTGCGCGCTCGGCCATCTCGACAACGTTCTTGAGCAACAGCGCACGAGTCATGGGGCCGACCCCACCGGGGTTCGGTGACATCCACGCTGCGACCTCGGTGACCGCAGGATCCACGTCACCAACGACACGGCTCTTGCCAGTTTCAGGGTCGGTTTTACGTGAAACTCCAACGTCGAGCACGATCGCACCGGGCTTCACATCTTCAGGCTTCACAATCCCTTCGACGCCAGCAGCCGCCACGATCACATCTGCGCGACGAAGCTCAGCTGACAGGTCAGCCGTGCCAGTGTGCGTGAGGGTCACGGTTGCGTTGTACTCGCGGCGCGTGAGCAGCGGTCCGATCGGACGACCGACGGTGACGCCACGACCAACAACGACGACGTTCTTGCCTGCCCAAGACTGCCCATTGCGCTCAACGAGTTCAATCACGCCACGGGGGGTGCAAGGCAGCGGCGAGGTGATCTCGGTGTTCGCATTCAGGACAAGCTTGCCGAGGTTCGTCGGGTGCAGACCGTCAGCGTCCTTCGCCGGGTCAATCTTTTCGAGGATCCGGTCGGTATCAATGTGCTTCGGCAGCGGAAGCTGCACAATGTAGCCAGTGCAGTCAGGATTTGCGTTGAGCTCGTCGAGAACAGCTTCAAGCTCTTCCTGCGTCACGGTCTCTGGCAGCTCGCGCTTGATCGACGAGATGCCGACCTCAGCGCAGTCGCGGTGCTTGCCTGCGACGTACCACTGTGATCCGGGGTCTGCGCCAACGAGGACAGTCGCGAGACCGGGGACGATGCCGCGCGCTGCAAGCTTCGCGACGCGTTCGGTGAGTTCTGCCTTGATGGCGGCCGCTGCTGCGGTGCCGTCCAGCTTCTGTGCGGTCATGGTGTGTTCTCCAAAAGTCTGTGATGCGCGGGGTGCGTGCGCTGGTGCTGATGCGACGCTTCCGCGCCCAGCACGTCCCCACGTCTTGAGTTTTGACCTTCGTCTGCATGAATTCGGCCAAAACCTTCTGGTTTATGGCTGTTTTCTAGATGAGGGGCAAAAGCGCACGAGCCGCAGGCCGACCCCGGCGGGGTGCGGCACTGCGACTCGTCACTTCACCCTGCTCTGCTCAATCAGCAAAGCTTGACGAAAGTGGAATCGGTGCGCCAGCCAAGCTGACGCACCGAGCAGTCCTTCACAAAGGATTGCTTGCCAGGTCTCGAATTACCAGGTTCGAATTACCAGGTCTCGAGGCCGGGGTACAGCGGGAATGCCTCAGCGAGTGCGGTGACGCGAGCCTTGAGCGCCTCGATGTCGCCGGTCTGCTGCAGAGTCAGCGCGATAATGTCCGATACCTCTGCGAACTCTGCGTCGCCGAAGCCACGGGTTGCGAGCGCGGGGGTACCGATACGCAGACCAGAGGTGACCATCGGCGGGCGGGGGTCGAAGGGAACCGAGTTACGGTTCACGGTGATGCCGACGTTGTGAAGCGCATCCTCTGCCTGCTGGCCGTCCAGCGGCGAGTTGCGGAGGTCTGCGAGCACGAGGTGCACGTCAGTGCCGCCGGTGAGCACGTCAACGCCTGCAGCCTTCGAAGCCTCGGTAGTGAGCGCCTCTGCAAGGATCTTCGCACCCGAGAGCGTACGAACCTGGCGGTCCTTGAACTCATCGGTCGCTGCGAGCTTGAACGCGGTCGCCTTTGCAGCGATCACGTGCATGAGCGGGCCGCCCTGGTGGCCGGGGAACACGTTCGAGTTGATCTTCTTGAAGAGATCGAGATCGTTCGTGAGGATGAAGCCCGAGCGGGGGCCACCGATGGTCTTGTGCACGGTCGACGAAACGACGTGTGCGTGAGGTACCGGGTTGGGGTACAGACCAGCAGCAACGAGACCAGCGAAGTGCGCCATGTCAACCCAGAGGGTCGCGCCAACCTCGTCAGCGATCGCGCGGAACGCAGCGAAGTCGAGCGTGCGGGGGTATGCCGACCAGCCAGCAATGATGACCTTGGGCTTGTGCTCAAGTGCCTTTGCACGGACAACGTCCATGTCGATGAGCATGGTCTCGGGGTCAACGCCGTAGTGAACAACGTTGTACAACTTGCCCGAGAAGTTGAGCTTCATGCCGTGAGTCAGGTGACCACCGTGCGAAAGCTCAAGACCGAGGATCGTGTCGCCAGGCTCAGCGATTGCCGAGAGCACAGCAGCGTTTGCCGAAGCGCCCGAGTGTGGCTGAACGTTTGCGTACTGTGCACCGAAGAGCGACTTTGCGCGCTCGCGTGCGAGCTCTTCAGCAACGTCAACGTACTCGCAGCCACCGTAGTAGCGGCGACCGGGGTAGCCCTCTGCGTACTTGTTGGTGAGAACCGAGCCCTGCGACTCGAGAACAGCGCGGGGAACGAAGTTCTCACTCGCGATCATCTCGAGGGTCGAACGCTGACGACCGAGCTCCTGCTCGAGTACCTGTGCGATCTCAGGGTCAACAACCGCGAGCGGCTCGTTGAAGAATTCTGACTGGGTTGACATGTGCTCTCCAATATCAATCGAAATGGAATTCGACGCCTCAGCGTCGTTTCACGAGGCACGGGAGAACCCGTATCTCGTGCAGCCCAGGCGAGCGGCCTTTTGAGGTAAATGTGTCGCTTCCCGATGGTTAATCCACCTACGCCAGTCACGACGTGTTGAGTCTACCAAGTGCGGAGCTGATCCGCCCACCTTGTTACACAGCCAACCCGCGCAAGTGCGGTCGCGCGCGTGATCTACTACCCTGAGGCATGTGAATACCATTGCTACGACTCCTGAAGACACCCAGTGGGTGCTGACACTTTCCTGCATCGACGGCCCCGGCATCGTGCATTCGATTTCTGGAGCGATCGTGGCAGCCGGAGGAAACATCCTCGAAAGCCAGCAGTTCGCAAGCACTGACACCGGTCGTTTCTTCATGCGTCTGCAGGTTGAGGCCGTTGCCCAGCCAGAGACCTTTGACTCGCGCTTCGAGAACGCTCTCGCGCCCGTCACCGAGCGCTACCACATGAACTGGCGCCTCGATCGCGCCGGACGTCCGGTGCGCACCCTCATCCTCGCGTCGACCGCAACGCACTGCGTGAACGACCTCCTGTACCGCAAGCGCGCAGGTCAGCTCGCGATTGATGTTCCGCTTGTCCTCTCAAACCACGAGACCGTGCGCGACATCGCCGAGTTCAACAGCGTTCCGTTCGAGTACAAGTCAGTCAAGAGCCCCGAAGAGAAGGCGGCCTTTGAGGCACGTGTGCTCGAGGTTGTCGAGCAGGAGAACATCGAGCTCGTCGTGCTCGCGCGCTACATGCAGATCCTCTCCCCCGAGCTCTGCGCAGCACTCGAGGGTCGTGCGATCAACATCCACCATTCGTTCCTTCCTGGTTTCAAGGGCGCAAACCCTTACAAGCAGGCGCACTCGCGTGGCGTAAAGCTCATCGGCGCGACGGCGCACTTTGTGACGACCGACCTCGACGAGGGTCCGATCATTGAGCAGGACGTTTTGCGCGCGAACCACTCGTTCAACCCGCAGGAGCTCATGCAGCAGGGCCAGGACGTCGAGTCTCGCGTGCTGCGTCGTGCCGTGAACTGGTACGCAGAGAACCGCATCCTGCTCGACGGCGATCGCACGATCATCTTCGAGTAATTCGACACGGCAGTACGCGCACGGGCGCGGGGGTGCGGATCGCGCCTCCGCGCCCGTGCGCGTTTGTGTTGTGGGCGCGCTCAGCCGCGGACTGCCCCAGCTGCACACGCACTCCGCTGCGGGCGCTCAGCCACGGGCGCGCTCCATGGCTTCGCGAACCAGCGAACGCACGAACCCGCCTACAACCGGTCGAACTCGACCCGCAGCCCAGCAAGCAGCATGTCGCGCCCAACGCGGTACGCATCATCCGCGGGAGACACGCCCGGCATGTCATCCAGCATCACATCGCGCGCTGAATACGCTGCGCTAAATTTCGGAACGTCTTCGCGCTCACCAGGATCCATCATGTCCGGTGCTGCGAGCGCATCGAGTGTCGCTCCGATCAGGAAGTTCTCGAACGCAACAATAATTGACAGCACGCGTTCGCGTGGCCACCCCACATCAACAAGCGCCCCAACTACAACCTCGTACATGTGACTTGTCTGGGCGTCGGGTGCAATCGGCCTGGTTGCGAACAGTGTGACCGTCGGCGGGTGCGCAACGAAGGCTCCGCGGTACGAATCCGCCCAGGTCACCAGGGCTTCTTCCCATGGCTGTTCGGCAAAGCACGAGACATCGATCCGCGCAACAACCAGCTCGCGTACGCCGTCGAAGATGTCATCCCGACCGCGCACGTGGTTATAGAGCGCTGAGGGTCGCACGCCAAGCTCTTCAGCGATATCTCGCATGCTTGCGCCGTTTTCGCCCTTGGTATCAAGCAAGTGCAGCGCCGTTTCGCAAATAAGTTCGCGCGACAACACCGGTGTTTTGGGGCGCCCTACGCGTCGCGATGTAGACCTTGCAGCCGCCATGTGCATCCCCATTTCGTCATCGAACAATTCTTAGGCTAGTATCCCTAAACGAACATCGTTCATTTAATCAGACGTGGCGACGCCAACCCGGCAGGCCAACCCAACCGCGATTCGAGCAAAGGAGCTCACCATGTCCTCACCCACAACCGTGTTCCACGGTGGCACAGTGATCATCTCGGCAGAGAACGAAACCACGACCTCTGCAATCGCATTCTCGAACGGAACCGTTGTCGCACACGGTGACGACGCTGTTGCACTGATCGATCAGCCTGGCACTGAGACCATCGACCTCGCGGGTGGCACCCTCGTCCCCGCGCTTGGTGACGGTCACGCTCACCCGCTGCTCGGCGGCCTCGAAGAGCTCGGTCCCGAGATCCGCAACCACGACAGCGTTGACGGCATTCTTGCCTCCGTTGCCGAGTGGAAGGCGGCTCACCCCGAGGCTGAGTGGATCGTTGGCGGCAGCTACGACGCGACCCTCGAGCCCGGCGGACTCTTCGACGCAAAGCGCCTCGATGAGGTCACCGGTGACACCCCCACCATTCTTCGCTCGTTTGATTACCACACGGCGTGGGTCAACAGCGCAGCGCTTCGCGCGGGTGGCATCACGTCTGAGTCGGCCGATCCGCACCTCGGTCGCATCGTGCGCCGCGAGGACGGAACCCCGCTCGGCACCCTGCAGGAGGCCGCAGCAAACAACTTCCTCGCCGACGTCGCGCCGGCGTTCACAACCGAGCAGAAGCTTGGCGCAATTGAGTCAGCCACCCGTGGCTATGCCGAGCAAGGCATGACCTGGATCCAGGATGCCTGGGTCGAAGCAAGCGCCGCTGGCTGCCCTGACCTTGAGATCTACCTCGCTGCGGTTCGCGCTGGCCGCCTGCACACCCGCGTGAACATCGCGTTCCGCGCTGAGCCAAGCAACTGGCGCGAGCAGCTCGACATCGTCATCGCGCTTCGTGAGCGCGTGCAGAACGAGGGCGCGGATCGCCTCTCGGCAAACACCATCAAGTTCTTCATGGATGGCGTCATCGAGAGCCACACCGCAGCACTCACCGAGCCCTACGCGGATCGTCCCGAAGACCGCGGCCTTCCCAACTGGACCTACGCAGAGCTTGAGGCGGCAACCCTCGCGTTCGACGCTGCGGAGTTCCAGCTGCACATTCACGCAATCGGCGACGAGTCGAACCGCCTCGCACTCACCGCACTTGAAAACGTGAACGCGACCAACCCCGAGCGTGAGCGCGCACACGTTATCGCGCACGTGTCACTGCTCAACCCCGCAGACACCCCTCGCTTCGCAGCGGCTGGCGTCGTCGCAAACTTCGAGCCGTACTGGGCGCAGTGCGACGCGATCATGCGCGACCTCACGATCCCACACATCGGCCACGACCGCGCGGGCTGGCAGTACAGCATCGGATCGCTGCAGCGCAGCGGTGCAACTGTCACCTTCGGCAGCGACTGGCCGGTCACCACGGTCGACTGGCGTCCCGCATTCGCGACCGCGGTCACTCGCAAGGCCGATTTGCAGGGCGACTCGTGGCTCCCAGAGGAGCGCGTCTCCGCTGCCGAAGCACTCGCTGCCTACACCTCGGGCATCGCACGCCAGGCACTCACCGCTGACCGCGGCACGCTCGCCATCGGCCAGACCGCTGATGCGGCTTGGCTGAGCGCGGATCCGCTGAGCGTCGAACCCGAGACCATCCCCGAGATCAGCGTGCAGGGCACCTGGCTCGCGGGCGACCGCACCTTCTAACCTCCGCTTCACTCGGCAAGCGCGGCTGGTTCAGCACTTATGACTGAACCAGCCGGCTTGGCCGAGCCGATTTACCCGGAGCAAGCGCGCAATGCCCGCTCGTTTGCACCTCCACCCGCTGGCGGGTTTCACCTACCCAGCACCCCGTTCATAGGAGAACTGCCTTGTCAAACCGCGCACAGACCACAGAGGGGCCGCAGATGCGGCGCTCACTTGGCGTCGTTGGCCTCACGCTCTTCGGAGTGACCTACATGACGGTCGTCACCGTCTTCACGACCTATGGCATCGTGAACAAGCTCACCGATGGGCACCTGCCCGCGTCGTACGTCATCGCCGTCATCACCATGCTCTTCACTGCAGCAAGCTACGGCGCGATGGTGAAGCGCTACCCGGTCGCTGGCTCGGCCTACACCTACACGCAGCAGTCCTTTGGCGGCGCAGCTGGCTTCTTGACGGGCTGGCTCATGCTGCTCGACTACCTGTTCCTCCCGATGATCAACTTCATGCTCATCGGTATCTACATGAACACGCAGTTCCCCGCGGTTCCGATCTGGGCGTTCACACTCGCGGCGCTCCTGCTCGTTCTCGCGTTCAACATCATCGGCATCAACCTGGTGAACAAGGTCAACTTCATCATCGTTGCCCTCTCGTCGGTGCTCGTCGTGATCTTCGTCGTACTCTCCTTCAAGCACGCACTCGGCGGCGACATGAGCGTTGGCCTGCTTGAGCCGTTCACCTTCGGCGATGGCGGCCTCGGCCCCGTGGCAGCTGGCGCAGCAATTCTCGCGCTCTCGTTCCTTGGCTTCGACGCGGTTTCGACGCTTTCTGAAGAAGCAAAGAACCCCCGCCGCGACATCCCCCGCGCAATCATCTTCTCGACGCTGCTCGGCGGTCTCTTCTTCATCCTCGTCGCGTGGGCCGGCTCCGTCGCGTTCCAGCCTGACTGGAATGCAATGTCGGCTGGCGAACTCGATGCCGCTGGTGTCACGGTGATGGAATCGATCGGCGGATCCGCGCTCACCGCGTTCTTCGTGGCAATCTACGTCATCGGCTGCTTCGGCTCAGGCATGACTAGCCAGGTTTCCGTCTCACGAATCCTCTACGCGATGGGCCGTGACGGCATGCTTCCGAAGCCGCTCGCGAAGCTGCACAACCGTTTCGGCACCCCGATTGTTGCTGCGTGCGTTGTCTCGATCTTTGCGCTTGCCTCGCTCTTCCTGTCGCTCGACACCGTAGCGTTCATGATCTCCTTCGGTGCACTCGCAGCATTCTCGATGGTGAACCTGTCGGTGATCCGCACGTACATCTTCCCCAAGGGCGGACGTCGCGAGCCGCTCACCGCTGGCCTCGTCATCACGAAGCTTGTCGTGCCGATCATCGGCTTCGCGCTCACTATCTGGCTCTGGACCTCGCTGCAGCCCCTCACCTGGCTCGTTGGTGGCGTCTGGTTCATCATCGGCATCGTCATCATCGCGTTCGTCACGAAGGGCTTCAAGAAGCCCGTCCCGATGATGGACTTCTCAGAGGGTGACCCCACGACCGAGCAGATCGACGCCCTCGGCGACGAATACCCCCTCGAGGGCAACCGCCGCTAACACCGGCATTTCGTTCGCGACATTGACTGCTGGTCAGTGCCGCTGACTCTCTCCGCTGAACTACGGGCGGGGTGTGGATCTCGATCCGCGCCCCGCCCGGTTCTGTTTCTGGGCGCTCCCGCCCCAGCCACAGCCCAGGCAGGTTCAGCTCCTGGGTGCTCCGGCTTCACCGCCCCCTTGCCCGCGAGAACCTGCCCAACCCAGCGAAACCAGGCCTTTCTGACACAGCAGCCCCTTTCATGCGCAAATACGGGCCATCGTTGTCAGCAAGCACCAATCTCGCGGGGTTGGAGACAGCAGCATGCCATCCAGCGACGCGCGACCCACCGAAAACGACACATTTTGTGCGTAAATTTTCTGCGCGCGACAAGGAGCATTTCCACCGAATTTGCGGATCCATACTGAGCAGAACCACAAAATTCCGAAGCGATTCTGTGGAAAACGTACGGTGTTCACTTCTTTTCAAAACAAGTGTCAAATTTCGCCGAAAAATTCCACTAATGTATGGGACGACCTACCGTTCAAAGGAGAACTCGTGGCTACTACATCCACCGGCTCGCAGGCTACCCCGAAGCTACACCGTTCACTCGGTGTTGTCGGACTCACCCTCTTCGGCGTGACCTACATGACCGTCATCACGGTCTTCACTACTTACGGCATCGTGAACCAGGTAACTGATGGCCACCTGCCAGCTTCGTACGTCATCGCAGTGATCGCGATGCTCTTCACCGCAGGCAGCTATGCAGCGATGGTGAAGCGCTACCCGGTCGCGGGCTCGGCGTACACCTACACGCAGCAGTCCTTCGGCGGTGCCGCAGGCTTCCTGACCGGTTGGGTCATGCTGCTCGACTACCTGTTCATCCCGATGATCAACTTCATGCTCATCGGCATCTACTTGAACACGCAGTTCCCCGCGATCCCGGTTTGGGTCTTCACCCTCGCTGCCCTGTTGCTCGTGCTGCTCTTCAACATCCTCGGCATCAACCTGGTGAACAAGGTCAACTTCGTCATCATTGCCCTCTCGGTCCTGCTCGTCGTCATCTTCATGGTGCTCGCGTTCAAGCACGCATTCGGCGGCGACATGTCAGTTAGCCTCGTTGAGCCATTCACGTTCGGTGAGGGTGGCCTCGGCCCAATCGCCTCGGGTGCTGCGATTCTCGCGCTTTCGTTCCTCGGCTTCGACGCGGTCTCAACCCTGTCTGAGGAAGCAAAGAACCCGCGCCGCGACATCCCCCGCGCCATCATCTTCTCGACCCTGCTCGGTGGTCTCTTCTTCATCCTCGTCTCGTGGGCAGGCGCACTTGCGTACCAGCCAGACTGGGCATCGCTCTCGGCGACCGAGGTTGACGCTGCTGGCGTGACCGTGATGAACAACATCGGCGGCGAAGCTTTCACTGCGTTCTTCGTAGCGATCTACGTTGTCGGCGCGTTCGGTTCAGGCATGACCGGTCAGGTTTCTGTTTCGCGAATCCTCTACGCAATGGGCCGTGACGGCATGCTCCCGAAGCCACTCGCGAAGCTGCACAACCGCTTCGGTACCCCGATCATTGCGGCTTGTGTCGTCTCGATCTTCGCGCTCTCGGCACTCTTCCTGTCGCTCGACACCGTGGCATTCATGATCTCGTTCGGCGCACTTGCAGCATTCGCAATGGTGAACCTGTCGGTGATCCGCACCTACATCTTCCCCAAGGGCGGACGCCGCGAGCCCATCAAGTTCAGCACCGTGCTGACCAAGATCATTGCGCCGCTCATCGGTTTCGGCCTCACGATCTGGCTGTGGACCTCGCTTGAGGCACTCACCTGGCTCGTCGGCGGTATCTGGATCGTCGTCGGTGTCGTCATCATCGCACTTGTCACCAAGGGCTTCAGGAAGCCAGTTCCGATGATGGACTTCTCAGAGGGCGATCCGACAACAGAGCAGATCGACGTGCTCGGCGAGGAATACCCGCTGGAGGGCAACCGCCGCTAGCAGTTGCTGGTGGGGGCGGATCACCTCCGCACCCACCCCAACTCTTCGAAAACGGGCCGTTCTCTCGAAACACCAGCTTTCTTACGCAAGAAAGCGTCGTGTTCGAGAGAACGGCCCGTTTTGACGTGTGTTGCGGGCTCCGCAGAGCGCACGCCGCGCGGGTCAAGCATGCCGCGCGCTACGGAACACGCAGCCCGCGCAGCCCGCGCAGCCCGCGCAAACCGTACTGGTTACCCAGCTGAGGTGCCAGCGACACCGACCGTCGCCAGATACGCCTCACCAGAGCCGGTCAGTCGGATCGGCTCCCCAGCTGAAACGTACAGCGACTGCCCACGGCGCACATTGGCCACCTCAGAGATCTCACCGTCTGGCCGATCCACGCGCACACGTCCGTCAGTGACGACGAGCACGAGCGGATATTCGGCCGCAATCTCAATCTCCGAAGCCGGACATTCAATCGCGCGCGGCATCGGTTCCGTGGGCGGATCGTCCCATTCCTCAGGCGCAGGACAAAGTCGCGCTCGGAACAGTTGGAAGTCTTCCACCTCCGGCCGCCACACGGTCACACCTGGTGCGATCGCGATGCCGGGAAGATACGGGTCCGAGAGATCGTTGGTGTCCACGATCCGGCACAGTTCAGCAATGTCGACGTGCTTCGAGGTGAGCCCCGCGCGCAACACATTGTCCGACGCCGCCATTACCTCGACACCGACACCGCTGAGATAGGCGTGTAACTGGCCTGCGCGAAGGAAGATCGCTTGGCCTGGCTCGAGGACGAGCAAGTGGAGCAGCAAGGACACGAGCACACCAGGGTCACTCGGATATGCCTGCAAGAGCTCACGAAGCACCTGAGCACGACCCGATGCAAGCGCGGCATCGAGCGTGCTTCCGCTCCCTGCCTCAGCTGCGGCACGAACCGCAGTAATCGCGAGCGGGACGCGCGGATCATGTTGCATGACTTCGAGCAGCCATGCACGGAACTCAGCGTCCGTCCGCTGCGTGCGCGAGAGGTGTTCATGGAGCACCTCAAGCAGCTCAATACCGGATCGTAGCTCTGCCGCAGCCGTGTGTTCGGCTGGTGTGGTGAGCTGCGCGGCATGCTCGGATGCGACGGTGATGAGCGTGGCAAGATCCGCGCCCACCTGATTCAACGGACGGAACCCGCTGAGCGCGCGCACCTCAGTCAGCGCAACGAGCAATTCAGGCTTGTGGTTCGGATCACGGTAGTTGCGATTGGCCGCATCACGCGGAATTCCTGCGGCTTCCTCAGCGGCAAACCCAGCTCGCGCCTGCTCAAGGTTTGGGTGCACCTGCAGTGAGAGCGGTGCGCCGATAGCCAAGAGCTTCGTGAGGAAGGGAAGCGGCCCGCCGCGCACACCATAACGTTCGGGGTCACTCGCGATCAGGTCGATGAGGGTGAGTGACGTGCCAGCGGCCTTCGCGACATTCGCCGGGCTACCCGGATGATCGCCAAGCCACAGCTCAGCTTCGGGCGCGCCGCTCGGCGCTCGGCCGAGCATTTCAGCGAGCGCTTCAGAGGAACCCCACGCATATGCGCGCGGAGTGTTCTCGATGAAGATCAGCACACGGCTCCTTGGGCCTCCTGGTCGGTGCGCACATTCTGCCGCACCCAGCGAACCTCGCATAAGGATCTGCGAGGGACCACGCTCTACAATACCTACTATGGCTTCCGGTAAAACGAGACTCGGCGTAAGCGCCTACGCAATTAGCGTGTTCATCTTCACGCTCGGCGGGAACGCTGTGCGTTGGATCACCGGTGTGCCCATCTACTTCGCCCTCGCCGGCGTCCTGACCGTGATCGGCGTCGTGCTCTTTATCAAGGTGAAGCCTGCCCGCTTTCGCTGGTACCGGCTCCCGTCACCGCTATATTGGTTCCTCGCGATCGCGACGCTGTCGATCATTTGGTCGCAGTATCGGGCTGAGTCTGTACTTGGCGTGCTCGCACAGCTCGCCACCACAGTAGTTGCCATTGTGCTCGCGTTCACCCTCACGTGGCATGAGGTGTTGCGCACGCTCGCAACCTCGCTGCGGTACCTCATCGGTTTGTCGTTCCTATTCGAGCTGTATGTTTCGCTCTTCGTTGGGCACTATGTTGTTGCGTGGTGGGTTGACGTTCCCGAGGGAGAAACTCCCTCAAAGCTCCTGTGGTGGAGCCGCGACCTGCTCTTCTCAGGCGGACCTATCCAGGGGCTACTCGGCAACTCCGCCATGTTCTGCTTCCTTGGCGTGCTCGGTGTTGTGATTTTCAGCGTGCAGCTGCGTGCCGGACTCGTTGGTCGGTTCAACGGCTGGTTCTGGCTTGCGATGTCACTTCTCTCGATCGCGCTCACCCGTGCGGCAACGGTTATGGTCGCGCTCATTGTGATCGCAATTACCCTCGCCTTTGCGCTCTGGGCACGTCGAATGCCACCGGGCAAGCGCACGCCGCTCTACATCATTGGCAGCGTACTGCTCTTTGGTTCTATCGCGGTTTCGTTGTTCTGGCGCACCCAGGTGTTTGGCCTGCTCGGCAAGTCAGCAACCCTCACCGGTCGCACCGAGATCTGGGAACGCGTCATTGAGCTCGCTGAACAGCGGCCGTGGTTTGGCTGGGGCTGGGTGAGCTACTGGCCAACATGGGTTGAGCCGTTCAAGAGCCTCGACACGAAGGTTGGGCTGCCCGTCCCGCACGCGCACAATGCCTGGCTCGACGTGTGGTTCCAGGTCGGCATCGTCGGTCTGCTTGCGTTCATCCCGCTTGTTGCACTGACGCTCTGGCGTGTGTGGTTCCGTGCAGTGGATCAGCCTCGCCGCGGCTACGGTCCTCCACTCCCCTACGCAACGAGCGCGCTCTGGCCGCTGCTCATACTCGCAGCATTGCTCGTGCAGTCGCTCACCGAGAGCCGTCTCCTCATTGAGGGCGGTTGGGTGCTGCTCGTTGTGCTCGCGGTGAAGTCACGCTTCGACTTCCAGCTGCCATCGCCCGATTCCGAGCCGGTGAAGGTGCCCTGGCGGCATGTCCCGATCACTCGCGACGCGGCGACGGGAACCATTCCGACAATTTCGGCGACACAAGCGGCCGCTGCAAAGGCTGCTCAGCCATCAGTCAGTGACCCTGACTCGCAGGTGCAGTCGTGAGCATCGGCATGACCACCAACCGTCTCCAGCGGTTACGCACCTTCGCACGCATTGAACGAATGACCATGCTCGAAAACCGCATGCGCGAAGGCTGGGATCCTGCAGAGGCCGTCATCGACGTGCCAGAAGAAGATGATCTTGTCGTTCGTGAGCTCGTCACAGAGACGCTCGAAGATCGAGGTCAGCTCGCTGAATTCGCCCTTGCACGCGTTGCCGGACGAGGCGACGGCGCCGAAGCAGCCGAACACAAGGCAAATGCTGATCGCGTTGAGTTCGAACTGCTGCAGCAAATTGCAGACGAGGTTCCCGAGCTGATTCTTGCAGTCTGGCGGGTCGCGGATCGTGTTGGGATTCGCTACAACGGCCCCGACTCAGAAACCGCCGTTTCCTAGGGGTTCTCGCCGGGGCGGGCTGTCAGCTCGAGCCCGCTCATCCCCGTGAGGCTAAGCCTGCGAGGCTGGGGCTGGGGCTGCTGGGAGGCTAGGCCAGCGAGGCGAAGCCCCCGCCGCGAAGCCAGCGACACCGACCCCGCGAAACTGGGCGGTTTTTGCGAGAACAGGCCATTCATGCGTAAGAAAGGCCCCCGTTCGCAGGAACGGGGGCCTTTCGAGAGGCTAGCCCTCCGCTGAGGGGCGCTAGCCCGCTACTTGGGCTCGCAGACCGAGCCGAGGCTTTCCATGGTGCCAATTACTGAGGGCATCACCTGATCGATCTGCGAGAGATTGTCAGGTGTAATGAAATCGCCAACATTGATCTCAGACGCGCCACCGGTGAGCGCCTGAACATCAATGTTCTGGCTTGCGACGTATTCGCTGAAGGTGCCGTCTCGAAGCGCGGCATACGCGTCGGGCTGCTGCGCTTCAAGGTCGGTGAAGAACTGCTGCACTTCTGCAGCTGAAATCTGCACGTCGCCTGTGCCGAGCTGGCCGAGCGCAGTGTCAATCTGGTCGTACAGCACGGTGCAGCCACCTGCTGTGACTTCGTTCACAACGGAACAACCCGACAGGCCCAGCATTCCGGCGAGTGCCAGGGCAGCTGAACTCCCAAGAATCGTCTTTTTCATACTGTGCCTTTCGTATCTGAGTAAGGCCACCAACAGGTGAGTTGCCTTCCCAAGCGGGATATCGTCCAAGCGCGGTATTACCTGGGTGCGGTGCCTGCCGTGGCGCGGATCCCACCGTTACGTGTGAGGCGGCAACACACATGCGCGGGCTGCCACCTCACACGAGGGAATCGTTAGTTGCTTGGGTCTACCCCGAGAACCTCTGCGAGCTTGTTGTCAAACATCGAGAGTGCTGAACCAATGGCCATGTGCATATCGAGGTACTGGTAGGTGCCCAGTCGACCGCCGAAGAGCACCTGCGGCTCAACGTCTGAGAGCTCGCGGTACTTCAGCAGACGGTCGCGGTCTTCAGGAGTGTTAACCGGGTAGTACGGCTCATCTTCGCGGGTCGCGAAGCGCGAGAACTCGCGCATGATGACCGTCTTGTCTGCCGGGTAGTCACGCTCAGGGTGGAAGTGGCGGAACTCGTGGATGCGCGTGTATGGAACTTCGCCACCCGCGTAGTTCATCACGCTGGTGCCCTGGTAGTCACCAACAGGGACAACCTCTTCTTCGAAGTCAAGCGTGCGCCAGCTGAGCTCACCCTCTGCATAGTCGAAGTAACGGTCAACGGGGCCGGTGTACACAACCGGAACCTTGCCGACAACGTCACGCTTGTTGAGCGGCTGCGACTCATCGAAGAAGTCAGTGTTGAGTCGAACCTCGATGTTCGGATGATCGGCCATCTTCTCAAGCCACGCGGTGTAGCCGTCGACGGGCAGACCTTCGTACTTATCGCTGAAGTAGCGGTTGTCGTAGTTGTAACGAACGGGAAGGCGCGAAATGACCTCTGCGGGAAGCTCAGTCAGCGGCGTCTGCCACTGCTTCGAGGTGTAGTCACGAATGAACGCCTCGTAGAGCGGGCGACCGATAAGCGAAATGCCCTTTTCTTCGAGGTTCTGCGCGGTCTTTGTGTCGTACTCGCCTGCCTGCTCAGCGATGAGTGCGCGTGCTTCTTCGGGGCCGTAGGCGGCGCGGAAGAACTGGTTGATGGTGCCGAGGTTGATCGGCAACGGGTAAATCTCACCCTTGAAGTTCGAATACACCTTGTGCTGGTAGCTCGTGAAGCTCGTGAAGCGATTCACGTACTCCCACACACGCTCATTTGAGGTGTGGAAGAGATGAGCACCGTACCGGTGCACCTCAATGCCAGTCTCGGGCTCTGCCTCTGAGTACGCATTGCCACCAATGTGTGAACGACGGTCAATCACCACGACTTTCTTGCCCGCGTTCGCCGCGCGCTCAGCAATGGTGAGACCAAAGAAACCTGATCCAACTACAAGAAGATCCATGCGCACCAGTCTATGCGGGGCACCCGACATTGCCGCGCTCTGATCCGCACTTCGCAGCAGGTTTTAGGTAAGGGCTTGCTGAACTTCTCGTGAATCACCTCCAAGAACGCGCAAAACTCCGCTCCCCAGAGTGTCGTCTCGGTAGAATTGAGAGTTATGACCACTACGCTCCAGCATGTCGTGTTCCCGCAGGCCCAAGACCCAGATGTGCTGCCGCTGTACGCAGATGCTGAAACTTGGACCGAAGTTGATGAATCTCCCGTTCGTCTGAGTGATGTCGCAAGCATCGACAGCGTGCTGTCACGTGAGAGCACGCGCGTTCGCGCTGGTGAGCGCGTCTCTTACGCGTCGTACTTCAACGCTTTCCCCGCTTCGTACTGGCAGCGGTGGACAACAGTCTCCGAGGTTCGTCTGCGACTACAGACCACTGGCACGGGCACGATCCTCGTGTACCGGTCAAATGCGAGCGGTGCCCAGCAGCGCGTCGACTCAGCCCAGGTGACTGGTACCGCTGAGACCGAATTCTCCCTCCCCCTCACGATGTTCGGTGACGGCGGCTGGCTGTGGTTCGATCTCGTTGCGGGTGACGAAGACTTGACGCTGCTTCAGGGCAACTGGACCACCGAGTCAGCTCCGGTGACAGAAGGCAAACTCAGCCTTGGCATGACGACCTTCAATAAGGCTGACTACTGTGTCGTGACGTTGCGCAACATTGCCGCGAATCCGACCCTGCTTGAGAACCTTGACCGCATCTTCCTCGTCGACCAGGGCTCAAAGCAGGTTGCAGATGAGCCTGGCTTTGCCGAGATCGCGGATCAGCTCGGCGACAAGCTGCAGCTCATCGTGCAGCCGAACATCGGCGGATCAGGCGGATTCTCGCGTTCGATGGCTGAGACCCTCAAGCGTGAAGATACAGACTTCCTCCTCCTCCTTGATGATGACATTGAGTTTGAGACGGAGAGCGCGTTGCGAGCGCTCCAGTTCGGCCGTTTCAGCCGGACCCCGGTGATCGTTGGCGGTCATATGTTTGATCTGCTCGACAAGCCAGTCATGCACGCTTGGGCAGAGGTCGTCCGTCCAGATGCATTTGTCTGGGGTCCATCATTCCCTGAGCAGCACCGCCACGATTTCCGCAAGCAGAACCTCCGCCAGACTCCGTGGATGCATTCGCGTCTCGATTCCGATTACAACGGCTGGTGGATGTGCATGATCCCGAAGCGGGTCATTCAAGATATCGGCCTCTCGATCCCGGTCTTCATCAAGTGGGATGACGCAGAATATGGTCTGCGCGCAAAGGCTGCCGGCTACCGCACCGTTTCCATGCCTGGCGTCGCGCTCTGGCACGTGTCATGGCTTGACAAAGATGACACCCAGGACTGGCAGTCCTTCTTCCATACGCGCAACCGTATTGTTGCAGGCCTCCTGCATGCGACACCATCGTGCGGTCGCGGAATGCTGAAGAACCTCAACCGTATCAATGTGAAGCAGCTGCTGAACATGCAGTACTACGCGGTCCAGCTTGCCGTTGATGGCATGCGATCGGTACTCGCTGGTCCCGAGCAGCTCCACGCCACCATGTCACAAGACATGCCTGCAGCACGCGCAACGGCGAAGGACTACCCCGAGACTCGCGTGTACCGCACGAGTGACGCTGACGCGCCCACTTCTACCGGAGGCCGCGCACTTCCCAATGTCGGGGAGCGTCCGGAGGCGTTCGGCGGCGCGAAACTTGCACTCTTCACGGCAAAACGTATTCCCAAGGCGTGGTTGCGCAAGTCGTCAGAGGCTGAAGCCCGTGAGCCTGAGCTCGAGTACGCGAAGCGTGATGCATTCTGGTGGACGATTCCCCAGCATGAGAGCGTCATCGTTGGCTCCGCAGATGGCGCAGGCAAGATGTGGTACCGCCACGATCAGGCGAAGTTCCGTCGACTCCTGCGAGAGGCGATGCAGCTCAACCGCAAGATTGTGAAGGACTGGGATCGTCTTGCGGCTGAGTACCGCAGCGCGATGCCGCGTCTCACCACCCCAGAGGAGTGGGAAGCGACGTTCGAAGGCCGGTAGTAGCTGACCACGCGTTCGCACACAGGAACGTCGCGTGCTTCTTGCACGTTTCGGAATTCGGCGGGTGTCGCAGACGACAGTCTGCGACACCCGCCGAATTTCTTTCTGACGCGCACCCGATAGAGTGAGTGGGTAGTTCTGGCGACCAGGCTGGCTCAGAACACCCACTTCTCTATGGCAATTCTCGTAACTCCTTCATCGCTCACGCTGCCTCCTATTTCGGATGCAGTGAGGTCAGTCGACGTCTACTTTGATGAGGACCGCATCTGGTCAATCGACCTCGTCGAGAACGAGCGCACAGACGAAGATGCCTTCCCATGGCCTGACTCGCTCCGACCGTACCTCCGCGGCGCAACGCACTTGACCGTACGCAATAGCGCGGATGGCGAAGTTCTCGCCCAGTCTGATGTGATGTTCTCTGCTGATGAGATCCGCACCCAGGTACGCGACGCTGATGGGATCCCTCTTGCCGTCAACAAATGGGGCCTGCTCGGAAAGACGCTTGAGGCAGGCAATCCCGGCGTTCAAGAGCGCATCCTTGATCGCACCCAAGAAGTTATCGCTCATCTTCACGATCTCGGGCTGCGCCCATTTGTCGTTGGCGGAACCTTGCTCGGCGGAATCCGAGAGGGAGCGTTGCTCCCCCACGACGATGACGCAGACGTTGCCTATCTGTCGGAGTTCACGAACCCGGTAGACGTCGCCCGCGAAGGGTTCCGGGTCGGCCACGCCCTCATTGCGCTCGGGTACGAACTCGTGCGCCACAGCGCAACGCACATGCAGCTGTACTTCCGCGCTGATTCCGGCCTCGTCGACCACTATGTCGATGTTTTCACAGCGTTCTTCACCGAGGACGGCAAGATCAATCAGCCTTTCCACGTTCGCGGTGATCTGCGGCCTGACCAAATGCTTCCTTTCGGCGCGGTAACCATTACTGGACGTGAGTTCCCAGCGCCAGCGGACCCTGAGGCCTGGCTCGTCATCAACTATGACGAGAACTGGCGCACACCGATCCCCGGGTACCGGCTACAGACCCCGTCTGCTACCTCTCGCCGCTTCAATGCTTGGTTTGGTTCATTCCATTTCGGTCGCGATTTTTGGAACACCAGATATTTGAACCGCGGTGAACAAACCGATGCCACCTGGAGCGACGGCGCCAACTGGATTCTTGAGCACTCTCCCGAGCTCACTTCTCCGACACTCTTTGATATCGGTGCTGGAAGCGGAATTCTCAGCGAACGCCTTGCAGCAGCTGGTGTGCTTTCGCGCCGACGGGTCATTGCGGCAGACTACTCATATGCGGCCCTTCAGCTCGCCCAAGACCGTTCCTCGAGCACATCAACACCCTTTCAGACCGCACACGTGAATCTGTACCGCACACTTTCCCTTGCTTCTCCTAGGCAGAATGGTGTCGATGGCCGCTTCGATGTCGTAGCGAATCACGTCCTCGAACAGCTTGGGCACCTTGCGCGTGAAAACCTGCTCCGCTTGATTCGCATGGCTTTACAGTCTGGCGGATCAGCCTATGCAACGTTGCATGCCAAGCCTGCGACCGACGTAAGCTTTGGTGACCCAACTACCTGGCATCTGAACCAGTTTGAGCTCGCTAACGAAGCCCACAAATTCGGTTTGTCATTCGACTATTTCATGCTGAAATCTTCGCTCACGAGCGCCGACCGCCGACCTTACGGCGTGCGTTTTACGCTCTCAGAGCGCCCATTCCCAACTCCGGAGGTTTCCATGCGACAGCGCCTGAGGCGACTATTTATGCGCACACGCCCAGAAGGCACTCGTGCCCAGCTAGAAGCGCTCACGAACCGTATCACTGAGCTTGAAGACGAGCTCGACGAGTATCGACGCAACAGCCTACGCGTTGCAGAGCTCATGGATCTCGCGGAGCAAAGCTTCGGCGCGGGCCGTGCAGCGGACAATGATGACGCCACGAGAGATCAGCCTCCAACGACGTAGCTTGCCTCCCTCATAAGCTCGCGGGAGAACAATCGTATGCTTTGCTCGATCGCACGAAAACGGCCTCCTGCCGAATGAACCGCTGTGGTTCATTCGGCAGGAGGCCGTTTTGTACTCTCGGGTAACCCCGCGAGCACAGGCTATTTAGTTACCGGCACCGATGACGATACGGGGAACGCCCTTCCATGCAGCCGGGTCGGTGTAGTTACGACCATCTGCGAAGAGCTTGATCTCAGGGAAGTCCGCTGGACCGAACGCGCGGTATTCCGCGTGGTCTGCTTGCAAGATTGCCACGTCAACTGCGTCACCAATCTTGTGTGAAGTAAAGCCAAATGCCGCGAGCTCTTCGTCTGAGAAGACGGGATCATGCACGGTCACAACTGCTCCACGCTTGGTGAGTTCTGCAACGGTCGGGAAGACGCCGGAGACCGCAGTCTCCTTCACGCCACCGCGGTATGACGCTCCAAGCACAACGATACGCTGGCCTGCGAGGTCACCGATCGTCTGCTCGACGCGGTCAACCACATAGTTCGGCATGGTCGCGTTGTAGTTGCGCGCGGTGCGAACGATGTCTGCTGCGGGGTCCGTCGAGAGGTACAGGCGGGGGTAGACCGGGATACAGTGTCCGCCAACGGCGATGCCAGGACGGTGGATGTGACTGAAGGGCTGTGAGTTGCACGCCTCAATGACCTTGTAGACGTCAACACCAATCGTGTCCGCGTAACGCGCAAACTGGTTCGCAAGACCGATGTTCACATCGCGGTAGGTAGTCTCAGCGAGCTTTGCCATTTCGGCTGCTTCTGCAGTGCCCATGTCCCAGACACCATTCGCGCGAGGAAGATCGTCGCGCTCGTTAAAGGTGAGCACCTGCTCGTAGAATTCGATCGCCTTCTTCGTGCCTGCTTCATTGAGACCACCGACGAGCTTCGGGTACTTCTTCAGGTCTTCGTACACGCGGCCGGTGAGCACACGCTCGGGAGAAAAGACCAGGTGGAAGTCTTCGCCCTCGGTGAGGCCAGAAACCTCTTCGATGAGTGGTTTCCAGCGGTTTCGCGTCGTTCCTACTGGCAGGGTGGTCTCGTACGAGATAAGCGTGCCGGGAGTGAGGTGCTCTGCGAGCGAACGGGTCGCAGCGTCCATCCACTTAAAGTCAGGCTGCCAGGTCTCTTCGTCAACGAGCAGCGGCACGACGATAACGACTGCGTCAGCACCGGGAATACCGTCGGCGTAGTCAGTTGTCGCACGCAGCTTGCCGGCAGGCACCTGATCCGCGAGCTTTTCAGCCAGCCCGAACTCGCCAGGGAATGGCTCCTCCGCACGGTTGATGCAGTCAACGAGTGCCTGGTTGACGTCGATTCCAACGACCTCGTGATCCATACTCGCGAACTGCGTAGCAAGAGGGAGGCCAATTTTTCCGGTGGCGATTACAGCGATCTTCACGTTGCAAGTCTACCGCTCGACAGAATTCTTCGGGACGCTCACTTTACTCGTGCCCAGAATGAAGCGGTGACAAACCGAACGGGCGCTTCCCGCCTGAACGTATCGCGCAGTCGAGGCGTCAGCCAAGCTCCCGGCGAAGTAAATCGCTTGCGCTCCTGAACAAGGCTCAACAGACGCTCAGCCGACACGTCTGGCGTAAGCATTGCAGCTATCAGCCTACGTTCAGCCCGCGAGAACACCCGATCGCTCTGCGGCGTGCGATCAAGTTCGCTCATCACCTGTGTGGTGACCACCGCGAGGGCGCTACGCTCACTCGCAGGCCATTGTTCTGTGAGCGGTCGATTGTACAGTAGCCCGAACAACGAGCTTCGCATGGTCTTTACAAGCAGACTGCCTCGTTGCGCAGCGTCCATACCGTTGAAGGTATTGCTCGCAAGCAACGGTTCCAGGTACTCGAGATCCCCGGCGATGGGCGGCGCAGCGGTAGTCACACGTTCAGCGCCGTCTGCATGAATGAGGTATGCAGGTCCGTGACGATCGTATGCAAGGTTGACGGCAGCACTCCACAGGGCCGCAGTATATGCAATGTCTTCACCGGTACGGAGTCCGGGCGTGAACCTGAGGTCAGGAAACTGCGCTCGTGATACGAGTCCAAGGGGCGCGCTCCGATAGCTCAGTCTGTCACGCACAAGGTCAAGGTTTCTTTGCCTCATAGGCCGAGCAGGAGGTGAAGGTACACGCGCTCCGCCAACATGGCGGACGGCCGCGATCACTGCACCGGCTGAGCTTGCGTCGGCCACGCGCAGCCACGAATCCAGTGCACCAGATTCGAGCTCGTCATCTGATCCAAGCACTGCCACGTATCGTGCCGTTGCTAAATCCAGCCCGTGGTTAAACGGTCCAGCAGGGCTTCGAAGCGCGTCGTCATAGCCGACTGTGCGAACGCGTTCATCGTCTGCGAGCGCGCCAAGGCCTGGTTTGATGGCTTCTGTGCTCACATTGTGACAGACGACGGTTACTCTCACTCGCGCCTGTGTTCCCAGCAGGGCTGACCCTACGGCTCGTGCAATATCGCGCTGTGGGGTATGCACCGCAACGATCAGGTCAATATCAGGCACATCGTGTGTGCACGAAAACGGTGTCTTGGAATGTGAGGTGTCCCCCATTTAGCCATTCACCTCATCGATCTCTAAGAATGCACGCGCAAGCACCTGAGCTGAGAATCGGCCATCGTGGATCTCTGAGGCAAACCGCGGGCCGGCAGCGGCAACCTCTTGAAACCGCTCACGATTGGTCATCATGTCATGCAAGACTTCTTCGAGCGTCTCTGGGGTTGCTTCCACAATGGGCAGCGTTCGCCCGGTGACTTCTCGCACATGTTCTCGTACTTGGTCGTGCACATGTCCAACGACGACTCTTCCTGCTGCGAGTCCCTCTACCGCAGCACGTGAATAGCAGCCGATCCTGAATTGCTCGACTACGATGTCAGCTTGTTTCACGTGCGCAGGCATTTCTGCGGCAGGGATTCCCTGAACCTGCCGGTACTCGATGAGACCTGCCACGTGGAGGCGCTGTAGTAACGGCTCCACCAGATGCGTCCCCTTGATATGCGCCTTGCTCGGAGCATGAAGCACGACAGGCACACGGTTCCGCAGTGGCGCATTGCCACCTTGCCATGCCGTCGGCTCAACGACAACAGGAAGGAGTTGTGCCGCAGGCCAATCCTCGACAAGGTCCGACGTCGACACGAATACCGGTGCCGATATAGCAGCGAGAACCTCCCTGTGTGCAGTTGCCTGCCGCTCAAGCACGTCGATTTCTCGCCATTCCACGTCGTGGAACGGGGACCATTTGTCGAGTTCACGATGCCGAGAGGGGAGGCGCAGATCGCTGCCATGCGAGATCATACCGACTTTGACTCCTCGGCCCTGCAGCGCATGCACTTCGGCTACCACATCGCCCCCGAAGAGGCTTCCAAAGATCGGTCGTTCAGCTTCGATGAGCACATGGGTGAACGAACTCGCGACTCGTTCAAATTGATCCCGTTGCCAACTGCGTGATCGGGCGAAAACGTTGACCGGCACGATGTTGTCTCCAGGGAACCCGAAGTCGCCAGGAACCAAGTAATGCATGCTCACGGCACCGACACCGGGAAGCATTTCTGCTGCACGCGCCCATTCCCAGCCCTGGCCAGCAAAATTTACTGGGGCGATATATAGCCGCACCGGTGTCTGAGGCGCTTCAGGAGGCTGCGGGACGTCGTTCCAGGCATAGCCGTACTTTGCTGGGTTTAGACGAACCGCTAACCGCTCTGGAAGCGCATCAATCAGCGCGCCGACGATCCGCTTAGCTTGAGTGATCAACGTCTCTAACCTTATTTTCCATGCGATCATCTGCTGAGCGACTTCGGTGGCCCACTGGGGCCGCCCTTTGAATCAAGAAGTCGCTCGATCGCAATCCGCCATTTCGCGGTTTGTGTTTCCGCAGACAGAGCGTGCGCTGCGGCGTTTGCCGCATGCTTCCAGTCAGTCACTTTGTCAAGAGTCAACGCGTCAAACTGTGCGGCAAGATCCGCGGCCGTAAAGGAATCTGATATTGCACCGAACCTGTGCTCCTGGACCAAGCTCACCATCTCAGGAGAAGGCCCTACGACCATTCCCAGACGCGCTTGCACAAAGTCAAAGAGTTTGTTGGGCAGTGCCCAGCGGTAGCTAAAGTTCAGCGGTTCCAGCACAAACACTCCCACGTCATATGCGTGCAAGGTCTCAACGAGTTGCGCATACGGCACCGGATCGTGCACCGTGAGCGTTGGTAGCTGCACGCTGCGTTCGCGAAGCTCCTGCACGTACTCTGGGTCGTTGTGTGTCAGATACAGATCGAGTGTGACCGCACTGTTGGTCTGCTCGAGTGCATCGATCATGATTTCAAGTTTTCTATCCCGCAACGCAGCACCAGAATGCACGAGGCGAATCGGTTTACCCACCGGTTCAACCTCGAAGTCCCGTCCGGGCGTCGCATTGGTAACCACCTGTGGTTCAAACCCAAACACCCGATGATACTCACGCGCAAGGCCACCAGAAACAGTGGACCAAGAATCTGCCTGTGTCACGAAGGTTCGCACCATCCACGAGACAAAGGGGGCTACGAAGAGCCTCCAACGCAGGAGGTCCTCTTTCTGGCGCGGCGAGTATTCGTGCAGATCCGCGTGCACTCCGTATGTGGGGTTCAGTTCGAGAGCGATGCCCATGGGATCGACATCATTGGCAAGAATGATATCGAATTCTCGACCACTGAGCCGCTTGCGCGCATCAGCAATAGCTGGATTTTGCCAGTACGCCCGTTTGTATTGTCGAAGTATGAGCGACAGACGATCATATGCCCACACCGGATATTCTTCGGCCAACCGAATGTGTTCGACAACCCCGTTGGGTGTTGGCCCATACCCACAGGTGACCACGCGGTAATCGAGTCGGAACGCTTCGATCTGCTTGAGGAGTCGGGCGTCATTGACGAGATGTGAGAAGGAGATAATCAGAAGGGTTGGTCGTTCAGACACGCGCTGACTCCCCCTGTCGAAGGAACGGTTCAAGTGCCGCTGCAGACAGCCGGCCATCGTGCACAGCAGAGGCAAAGGAGTGGCCTGCAGCCCCTACCTGACTCAGCCTGTCGGGATTCGCGCACAAGCCCAAAAGCACCGATTCCAACGAATCAGGTGTCGCCTCAACGATGGGGAGGTCCAGATCAGTACGAAGCCGTACTTGCTCGCGAACCGCAGAAGAGACGTGCCCCACTACAACTCTTCCGGCGAGCATCGCTTCGCACGCTGCAACACCGTAATCGCCAAGCCTGAACTGGTCTAGCACGATGTCAGCACCACGGTAGATCTCGGGCATCTCGTGTGCTGGGACACCAGAGATCCGCCGGTACTCGACGACCCCCTGATCATGGAGCTGCTGCATGACTGGTTCGATAAGATCACTGCCTTTCACCACTCCTCGGCTCGGAGCATGTACCACCACAGGCACGTCTCGCCTCCCAGCTTCAGTGCCAGGTTTCCAAACCTCAGGGTCGACCACGACAGGTAGCCATTGCGCTCCGTCCGGCGCATCTGCCAAAAGTCCGAGCGTCGAAACGTATACTGGCAACCCAAGTTCATCAAGCATCCGACGATTCCGCTGAGCCTCTTGCTCAAGCCCCGATGTCTGGTCCCACTCCCCCTCGCGGAAGGGAGAAAACTCCTCAGTTGCTGCATGTCGTGAAGGGAGCCGCAAGTCAGTGCCGTGGGCGAGCATTGCTACGCTCACACCTGCCTCAATCAATGCGTGTGCCTGATGTACAACTGTCTGGTCGAACACCCTTCCAAACAGATTGCGTTCGGCTTCGATCAAAACGTGAGTAAACCCACCGGAAACAGCATGAAATTGACGTCGCTGCCATTGCGACGACAATACATACCCGGTTGCTGGCACCGCCTGATCGATTGGGAAGCCAAATTCACCGATGCCGGTGTAAGCCATCGAGACTGCCCCGACCGATGTAAGGTGCCGTTCTGCAGCACGGGCCCAGGCAAATCCCTGACCTGCGTAATTCACCGGACCTATGAACAAGCGCACCTGTGAATCCGGAGCGGAAGGCACAGTCATTGCTTCGGCGTCGTATCCAAATCGAGCGGGGAGCAGCGCTCGTATCCAGGAATCAGGAAACAGCCTGAGAACCCGGCCAGCTACCTGAGTCACACCGCGCGGAAGCATAATCTGTACTCCGTTCTTTCCATTTCAAGCTCCTAGCTTCGCGAGTGCGTATCCCAGATACCGCACCGGTGTACTTTCGGGGTGGAGCACATATGTGATTCGTGCAGGAAATAAACGTTCTCGAAAGCCGGCCCCGGTCCAAGATCGTACCGCTGCAGCCGCCGAGTCGGCTGTGACGTCATTCTCGACAAGTGCATTCAGCATACGAGTGTCAGCAAGCGGCAGTGGCCTAAACGCTGTTGGTACGAGCTCAATCGCGCGCGTAAGTATCCGGCGCACAGCCGCGAGATTCTCTGCTGACCAACAATCTGCATCTGAGTACGCGGAGAGATGTGACAGAACGCTTCCCCGAATACGCGCGAGGACCGCAGCGCAACGCACACGCTCAGGGAGCGTCTGAAACCACCCCTCTGCAAAAAGCATCTCGACGGGTAAGACCAGCTCAGCGAGTGAGTATGCAGCGGAGGTGACGCGTCCATCTGCGTCAGCACCAATAACGTAACGCGGCGCATCAAGCGCGACGCACAGGTTGTTCGCTGTGGCAAACAACCGTGTGCTCAGCGCAAGGTCTTCCCCCGTTGGAAGACCAGCTGTGAGCCGCTGTGAAGGATCCAAAAGTAGCGTGCGGCGGATAAGCCCAAGCGGCGCAGAACGATGAAATAGTCGATCACGTACCGGGTCGAGTGCGGCTCGTCGCCACGGCCGCACAGGCGGGTTACGGATCGCACCGCCCCCTTGATGTGAGAGTCCTGCGAGCAGCACATCTGCGTCATTCTTCAACGCAAGTTGCGCCCAGGCATCCAACGCCCCAGTATCTAGCCAATCATCGCTCCCCATAATGGCGACATACTCGGCAGTTGCAAGCTCGATTCCATGATTGAACGGGCCAGCGGGGCTGCGGACGCCGTCATCAAAACGTACCGCCCTCACTCGTTCGTTAATGCGCGAAGCAAGTCCGGGCACGCTATCGACGTCGATCCCATGGCATACGACTGTCACACGGGTATCATCCCGCGACGCAGCAAATATCGAGTCGACCGCACGCAGTACTGGCCGACGCGGGTCATGTACCGCAATGACGATATCGATGAGCAGGTGAGCACTCACACAGTGTCCTTGACGAGCCGATCAATCGCGGTTTTCCAGCCAAGAACCTGCTGCTCGGCTGACAGCTCCTGAGCGGCAGCGTGTGACGCTTGCTTCCAAGCAGCAACGTGTTCTGGTTGCAAGTCATTGATTGCCGAGGCCAGGCTCTCCGCGCTGAAATCGTGGGTCACAGCGCCAAGTCCCCTCTCTCGCACGATCTGCGCCATTTCCGCAGAAGGCCCGACGATGATTCCAAGACGAGCCTGCACAAAGTCAAAGAGTTTGTTTGGAAGAGCCCATTCATAGTTGAAGTTGATCGGTTTCAGCACGAATACGCCGACATCGTACTTCGCGAGCGTCTCCGCCAGCTCCGCATATGGAACTGGCTCATGTACGGTGACCCCTGGTACTTCTGCCGCACGCGCAATGAGTTCTGCATGGTAGGCGGGATCATTCTTTGTCAGGAATAGATCGAGTGTCACTGGTCGCTGAACAAGCGCCACTGCATCAATCATGTCCAACAGGTTCCGGTCACGCAGGCACGCGCCACTGTGCACGAGTCGGATTGGCTCGCTGACAGCAGTTGGAACCCGTTCTTGGTACGGGGCAGCATTCGTGACAAGTTTCGGCGCAAACCCGAATACTCGTTCATACTCACGTGCCAGCCCACCACTCACGGTCGTCCATGAGTTTGCACGGGAAACGTACTTTCGACACAACCAAACGTAGTACGGAGAGATCTTCTTCTTCCACGCCAGATTATGTTCTTTCATCCTTGGCGTATATTCGTGAAGATCGGCGTGAACGCCTCGACGGGCACGCAGTTCGAGCGCAAGCGGCACAGACTCCACATCGTTGGCCAGCACGACGTCCCATTCTCCCCGAGGCAGGTGCTGACGGCACCAACGCACTCCACCGAGACGGCCGTACACGGCACGATATTGTTTGAGGGTGATGTACCGACCGTACAAGTTCCAGATCACTTGGTCATCTGGAATACGGATGTGGTGTGCGACCCCGGTTGGCGCTTCGCCATACCCACAGGTCGTGACGATGTAGTCCTCCGCGAACAGTTTCACCTGTTTCAGCACACGTGCATCATTCACGATCGGTGAAAATGACAGGATCAGGAGCGAGGGCTTTGCTTCAGACATCACGACCCTCCTCTGGCTGTTGGGTGGGGCGCGGATCATCCGCCAGCCCTGCGAGCGCGGCCTGTACAGCAAAGTCAGGTACTTGTTCGACGAGCTCATCGAACGTGCCCTTGGCTTCGATACGGCCGTCTTTCATAAACAGGACCTGGTCACTCTCGCGGATCGTCGAAAGCCTATGTGCGACCGCCACAACGGTGACCTCGCCGCGCAGCTCATGGATTGCGGCGGCAACATCAGACTCAGTTTTCGTATCGAGCGCGCTGGTTGCCTCGTCCATGACCAAAATGAGCGGATCAGAATAGAGAGCCCGAGCAATGCCAAGCCGCTGTCGTTGGCCGCCAGAAAGCGACATGCCTCGTTCACCTACGCGTCCGTGCAGTCCACCTGGCCGCTGCTCGATAACCTCCCATAGCTGCGCACGTTGAAGCGCCACTTTCACACGATCAAGGTCAATTTCGGTACCCCAGGTAAGTGCAATGTTCTGAGCGACGCTTCCGTCAAATAGCGCAACGTCTTGCGGTACGTATCCCACCCGAGAACGCCAGTCTGCGAGAACGTTTTCTATCGGCTCACCGTCTACCAAGATACGTCCGGACGACGGCACAAGCAGCCCAAGGATGAGATCGACAATCGTTGATTTGCCCGCGCCGGAAGATCCAACAAGACCTACGGTCGTGCCAATCGGAATCGACAGCGAAATGTCCTTCACTGCAGGCTGTTCTGCACCAGGGTAGGTAAATGCAACATCAGCGAACTCAAGCACCTGAGGTTCGCCTCTCAGTGGCTTATGTCCAACTACCTCAGCGCGCTCGAGATAGCCTCGCGCAAGGTCTATGTCATCCATGACGGCTTGAACCTGGGGAAGATTGGAGTGCGTCTGAGTGATGATTGCTTGGAAGCCCGTGAGCGATGGAACGAGTCGGAACCCGGCTACACCAAACAATGCGACCGCGGAGAATGCTTCAGGCATGCCGCCGGTGAGGTATCCAACGCCGCCAACCAGCACGAATCCACCAATCAGTGCTGACTCGAGTACAAATTTCGGTACCGCTCCCAAAAAGCTCAGGTTCGCTCTGGCACGCGTCGTATGAATGCGATTTTCGTGGATGACATCGGCTACCTCGCCAGCTTTGTCACGAAGCGTAATTTCTTTGAGGGCGCCCACCATCTCAGTCATCAGCCCGGCGACTTTGAAAGAGTAGTCGCGATTTACGCGGCCAGCCTCAACCGATTTCCGAGAGACCCACAGGAACAGGATCACTGCGATGATGCCCAAGTAGACCAGTGTGACAAGCGCAGTAATTGGCTGAGCCACAACAATAACCGCAATCACGGCGACCGCAGTTGTGAGCAATGAGGGCAGTGTGGTGAGTGGCAACAGGAAACCTGCAATGACCGCAGCGATTCCAACGTCTGCCATTCGAACCAGCTGCGAGGTACTGCGTTGGAGTCGCTCTGTCCAGGGCGCACGAATATACGCGTTGAACAGGTGATCACCAATCTCGAGTTCGAAGGCAGCGAACCGTCGAGTTGCGCGCCACTGGAGCGCGACCTGGGCAACAGACTTTCCAATGATGAGCCCGCATGCAGCTGCCAGAATCCAAATATATCCGTCAGGTGCTACCTCGCCAATGAGTGGCAGTTGCACAGGCTTCCCCTGCGCCATTCCCCCCATGGACATCGCCAGGAGTCCGAGCGCCGCAACATCTAGCAGTGCGAGCAGCGAGCTCAGCACGCTATATCCGGTGAGAAAACTGCGAGCTTTCGGCGGTAGAAGCGGCAACAACCGTTGCAGCGTGATCCACAAAACCTTCACCGGTCACGTCCTTCGTTCAAGGTTGTCCCCTCAGGGCCGTCGACAAGCGTCATGACCGCACGGTCAGCTACCCGGTCAAGATCCACATGTTCACGGCTCCAGGAAGCGAGGCGATCACGGCTGACGCCTGCATCGTCACGTTTGGCTACCTGAAGTGCCTGACGCATCGCATCAGCAACAGCGTCAGCGTCATACGGTGTCGCCCAACCAGCTTCGCTTTGAGAAATAAAATCGGCTCCCGGGCCAACTCCTGAGAAGATGATGTTTGTTCCAGCGCACGCAGAGGCGTACATCTTGGTGGGAAACGCAAAGTCATACCCTTGCCCAGGTCTCACGCTCGCCAGAGAAGCTACCGCTCCTCTGAGCCAGCGCGCGACTCCCGCTGGTTCTTCCCGAGGAAGGAATCGGACCGTCCCTGAGGGCAACTGTGCCGCACGTTCTCGGATCAACTCCAGGTCGGTTCCTTGACCGAGAAAGACGAGTTTTGCCTCGGGACGTTCAGCATGAACCAAGCTAAATGCGTCGAAGAAGATAGACGCACCATGCACTTCTGATGCCGTGCCCGCATATAGAAAATAGGGAGAGCCAAGGTCCACAGCTTCGCCATCCTGGGCGAATGCCGAAGCTTCGACGCCGTTACCTATAGTCTCCACGGTTTGAGTAATACCGAGTTCTGCAAGTCTCTCAGAGACCCCCGTGCTCACGGAGAGCACGCGAGAGGCGCCTCGCATGGCAAACAACTCACACCACCGCACCACACGTGCAACGAAGCCTGGCGTGCCCACTGCCCCAACTGCGTCTGACCAGACATCTGCCGCATAGTACGCGTATGGAATCCGTCGAATTCGGCACACAACCCGCACGATCACCCCCGTTGTAGGCGGGGGTTCAACAACGACAAGCGACGGCCGGCGAACCGAAAGCAGGCGGAAAAAGAGGGGGATATCAAAGCTCATGTACTGTACGTATCCACGCACGTATCCAGCCTTGTCACGCAACACTCGCGCGCGTCGAACAGTGATTCCGACTTCTTCTGATTGCAGAGCAATGCCGGCCGGTGGGCGCGAAGTCAGCACCTGCACCCGTGCACCTGCACGGACACACGCGCGCGCGAGCGCCCCAAGTCGAAATGACGCAGCGGATGGCTCTGGCGAATAAATTCGGCTCGCAATCACGACGTCGACGGGTCTGGAGCTTGGGGCAGCTCCTGCAAGCAATTCGGCAGCGCTTTCGTTTTCGCCCTGCATTAGGCTCCCGCGCGGGCGACCTTCCGAACCGCTGTCACGATACGGTCGAGCTCTTCCTCTGTAAGTGAGGGATGCACCGGAAGCGAAAGCACCTCACTCGCTGCGCGTTCAGTTTCGGGAAGTTCAAGTCCGGGCGCGAAGCGTGCAAGCGACGGAAGACGATGATTAGGAATCGGGTAATACACTCCCGAGCCAATGCCATACTCCTCTTTCAGAGCCAAGTGGATACGGTCTCGTTCGGAGGAATCTAGTCGAACCGTGTACTGGTGGTACACGTGTTCAGCCTGTGGGTGCACATACGGGACGGTGACTCCGTCAATGTTTGCCAAGCCTTCATTCAGATTCAAGGCGTTCTGCTGACGCTGGGCAGTCCACGCATCAACCTTTGTCAGCTGCACACGACCGATCGCAGCGTGAATGTCAGTCATACGGGCGTTAAAGCCGATGACCTCGTTCTTATACTGCGTCTCCATACCCTGGTTGCGTAGCAGTCGGGCATTGCGAGCGATTTCAGCCGTTGCGCAGGTGATCATGCCGCCTTCGCCTGACGTCATGTTCTTCGTTGGGTACAAGCTGAACATTGCGAAGTCACCAATTGTACCAACTGGGCGTCCACCCCATTGGGCACCATGCGCCTGTGCCGCATCCTCATAGATGGCCAAGCCGTGTTCACGCGCGATTGCCTCGATATCGTCAACCAAGAACGGGTGTCCGTAGAGGTGTACAGGCATGATGCCCTTTGTGCGTGGCGTAATCGCTGCGCGCACTGATTCAGGGTCAAGGGTGAACGTGTTGGGTTCAATATCGGCGAAGACCGGCGTTGCACCGGTGAGAGCAACCGAATTTCCCGTGGCCGCAAACGTAAACGAAGGAACAATTACCTCATCGCCTGGGCCGACACCAGCTGCGAGGAGGCCAAGATGCTGACCGCTCGTACCCGAGTTCACAGCGACTGTGGGGAGGCCATTCACAAAATGAGCACCAAATTCTTGCTCAAATGCCTGCACCTCGGGCCCCTGGGCAATCATGCCTGAGCGCAACACACGGTCTACCGCTGCGCGCTCCTCGTCACCAATGATCGGCTTTGCCGCAGGGATAAAAGACGTAGTCATGGAAAACTCCCACTCTTGAAGTGAATTTGGGACTGGCCATACCTCAGTCAACCCAAAGAACAGATTACCTGCAAAACAACCTGACTGTCATTTCAGCTTGACGCCCATATAAATAGTTCCGGTTGCTTTGCTGCCCGACACGGCATATCCAATGTTGTATACCGTCCGCATACCGCCAGACGGCTTCACCAGCCAGGACCCTACGTTTTTGTCACCAGTGGCGAGTGCAACCAGGCGCGAAGCTTTGTCACCGCTTGCACTGGTTTGCACGACCGTTTGGTACTGAGTCCATGGCTGCTCTTTACGCAAGGAATTGTTCAACTGCGCACTGGTATTTACTCTTCCGCGTGACCATGTCAGCGCTGGACTGTCAGCATCGGGGCCATAGAGGCGGCCAGGCGATACACCCGCGAAGTATCGAGCTTCATTCACGCGGGTGTACATCTTTTGCGCACCGGTCCATTCCGCAGTTGAACTTCCAACAGGCTGGGTCATGCACTCATTCCCGAGCAGGACTTCTTGTGTGAGTACGCCAGCACCGCCGAGCAAGCGTGTCTTTCCGTTTCCGACTCGATCATTCGCATCGTAGATAGAGGGTGGCACGCAAGTCGGCGTCACAAGCATCAACGGCGCACCCTGAGCTCCTGCTGCGGCCGCTCCGGTCAACGCGTCTGCATAGTTAACTCCCGAAGCCCAGTACGTGTCGAACGAGCCTGAATACACTCCGTTCACAATTTTCGCAGAGGTTTCGTAGCGATCTGCTCCGCCGTACCGCACTGAGGTGCGGCCCCCGATGGAAACTTGTTGCAACATCGTGGTACTCACTGAAGCTGTCCCGCCGGCGACGTGCAGGTCCTTGACCCCCAAGTCAGAGAGCACTTGCGCTGTAAATGCTGGTACCTGAGTCGATGTGCCAGGTACGAGGATCACCGGAACGCCGAGTTTTCCTGCCGCTGCACTTGCTGACATCGCATCTGCGTACGCAGTACCTGTTGCAATGAACGAAGCATTCGACGTCTTCCACCCAGCTCGTGCAATCGCTGCCGAAGTTTCATACCGTGTGCTACCAAAAACTCGCTGCACACTTGAGACGCTGCCCCCTAGTTCACGCTCAATTTTGGCGCTCACTACGGCTTCACCACCAACGATGATCACCTGTGAAGGACGCAGTCGCTTGATTTCCGCGCTCACGCTCGTGGGCAGGGTATTTGGGTCAGTAAGCAGCAGAGGAGCTTGAATTTTTGCACCGAACGCTGCTGCGCTCAGTGCGTCAGGATAGTCGAGGCCGTTTGCAAGCAACACAGTGCTCGCACCGTTGGGATACGCGTACTTTGAGATCGAGACTGCAGTCGCGTACCGATCATCTCCCGAGAGTCTCTGATTCGTACCTTCTGTCCACGTCCCGCCCGCCATCGGCATGACTTTTTGGACTGAAGGTGGGATCACTGCGCGCAGCTCTGCTTGCGCTTTGGGAGGCACTGTGGATTCTTCCAGCGGTGCCTCAATGCTCGGCTCAGCCGGAGCAACACCGTCAGCATCAGCTGAAGCTTCCTCGTCTGGAACGACAGGATCCGCTGTCGTGTCACCATCGCCTTGCGCGTTGGCGGAGGCGGTGTCGCCGCCACTCTCACCGGGCTGCTCAGGCTGTGAAGCACCATCACTTGTGCCGGTACTCTGGCCGCTCTCTGGGGCCTGATGCCCCGGCTCCTGCGAGACCACAGCTGGGCTTGCGATCGCGATACTCGGCACCCCGGCGGTGAGCATGAGCACCAACGCCCCTGAGAGCAATAGATTGCATACTCGAGTTTTCATGCTGCGCCTCCCTTGACGCTCTCGCCGCTTCCAGGCTTCACGGGTTTTGTTTCGGCGTCGCTCGGCAGATGTGAGAACACGGTTCCATTCGCTTTTGTCCACGTCGCAACTCCTGCTGCGAAATCCGCTTGACACTGTGTTCCATCGGTTCGACACACCTGACGTCCTCGCGGCCAACCCCAGGCGCCCTTCGGGCCACCCGCTTCGGAGAATGCGGCCGAGATCTGACCGGAAACCAGGCCAACAACACCCTGCTTGTTGGAGTTGTAGAGCGTTCCGCTCTTGAACGTCTGCGACGTCCCTTCACTCGAAATCGAGGTAGCACTGGCCCGTGGGTATCCCAAGGTGCCTGTATAGCCGCCAGTGGCTTCCCATGCAGGGCGGGTTCCCTCTGGGACGAGGAAGACACCGACAGACTTGGTCTCAACAACGGCGCCACCCTGGAACCGCACAACGCTATTCCCAGAGCCTTGACTCACCGCAGGCGACAGGGGCCAGCCCCATGAACCTTCGATGCCTCCAGCTGCACCAAATGCGGAAATAATCGGGCTGTTCTTTGTGAACCCGACCGGTGCGCCATTATTGGCGCGATACATGAAACCACCGGTGAAATACTGCAGTTTTCCGCCGCCACCGCTGGCGACGTTCTTCGCCTCGCCTGTCGGCTCCCCCAGCCAGGACTTATTTGCGTTCCAATAGGTACGCATATCTCCCGTGATCGGGAATACTGGTGCGCCTAGGGGGTCGCCGAACCAAGACTTATAGAAATTGTAGAAGTTTCGGTTGCCGTATGTCGAGCAGACATTTCCTTCTCCCCAACCCGCATTCAGTGCTGCCTGGTTCGGACGGTACGGAGTGTAGATGTAGAGCGCCGAAGTCGCCTGATTCTCGATCTTCACCTGTGAGGTACCGCAGCTACTGTTGGGATGCCACTGAATCGTGTGTGTCTTGTACGGCTGGTATCCAAACGAATCGGGGTTCAACCGGTAGACCTGCAACTGGCGCGTTCCGCGCAGAACCTGCTGATAGAAGCCTGCGCCAGACGCATCACAGTTTGCGGAATTACCAGGCCCACTGTCAGGGCAGTCCATGCCCATTGCGTAATCGTATTGACGGGTCACAGGCCAACTGTCGCTGACCAAGCTCTGCTCCTTTTCGAGCATGATCAGGATCACTCGCTGACTGATGCCACAGGCTTGGCCAACCTTTGCGATGATCTGCGCTGCGGTCTCGTTCTTCACCCCGGTATAAGCCTTGCAGTACTTATCTGCAGGCCGACTTTGGGTCGTCATCTTGAAGTCTTTGAGGCAGGATGTCGCAATACGATTTCCCGTTCCGTTCGGAGACAGATCACCTGGCCTATAGCCTGGATCCCCAATGATGCATCGTGTCACCTTCTGATTCAAAAACGTCTGCACAGCCGCGGCGCTCATTGCTGAACCGTCGTAAAAAAGGTCGTCCGCAATGATTTTGCCCGGGTTGAAACCGTCCGTGATGTTGGCGGCCTGTGCCGAGGTACTGCCAACAAGCGGGCTCGCGGCAATTGCCACCGCCACAATTGCGGTGAGCACACCGCGCCAGCGCTGCCGCTGACTTGCGGTTTTGCGGGAAACCGAGCGGTGTGGCATTTCGACCAACCTTCTACCTGAAGTTGAGACTCGTACTGACATACGATATCCACTCTTCTGCGGCCCTTCAAGCAGCGAAGCCCCTCAGATCACAGGCAAAAATCTGCTTATCTGCCAGAATAGGACGTATGCCCACTGCAGAAACTCGCGCCCGCGCATCCCTTGAAGCGGACACATGGGTCGTTATACCCCTGTACAACGAGGCTCAGGTCATCGGAGATGTCGTTCGAGATCTCACCCCAGCCTTCTCAAACGTTGTCTGCATTGACGACGGATCACATGACGGGGGCGCAAGTAATGCGCGCGCGGCTGGAGCGCGGATCGTAACTCACCCAATCAATCTTGGACAGGGTGCGGCATTACAAACAGGTTTCGAATACGCGCTTGAACGCGGCGCCAAGTATGTGGTTACGTTTGACGCTGATGGCCAGCATCGTGTTGTTGATGCGAAGGCAATGTTGCAGCGCGCCCGTGACGAAGAGCTCGCAATCGTGTTTGGCTCGCGATTCCTCGACGACCGGACCAAGCCCGGTTTCTTGAAGAAGATTGTCTTGAAAACCGCTGTGGCTGTTACCAACTTCACAACACGTACTCGACTCACGGATGCACACAATGGGCTTCGGGTCATTCGTGCTGATGCACTTCGTCGCATCAAACTGCGCCAGGACCGAATGGCACACGGCACTGAGATCGTCGTACAACTGGGCAGAACTGGACTTCCTTATGTCGAGCAGCCCGTCGAAGTCATCTACACTGACTACTCTCGCGCCAAGGGACAGTCTCTCCTGAACTCAGTCAACATTCTCATTGACCTCATCATTCGGTAACGGGGCAACATGTTTTTCTTTCAATTCTTGCTCATCGCCGGAGTCATCGGGGCTGCTGCTTATGCCGTCAAGATTCTGCCAGGCGAGCGCTCTCTCGCGCTAAAGCGCATCTTCGCATTACTCTTCGTCCTTGCAGCAGTGCTTGCGATCATTTTCCCCGGGATGCTCACCTCTGTAGCCCATTTCTTTGGGATTGGAAGAGGCGCTGACCTCCTTCTATACGTATTTATCATCATGGTGCTTGTATTTGCTGTCGCGACGATCAGGGCGAAGGCCCGTTCTGACGCTCGCGTCACAGAATTGGCCCGAGCTGTAGCGCTCATGGACGCTCGCCTCACCGAAAATATGAATATTTCGAAGCCTTCAGAAACGACTGGGGATCACATCTAATGCTCGCCTGGCTCAGCATTGTCGCGCCGGTACTCACTGCGCTCGGCATCATCGCGCTCCTTGGCCTTCCTGCTGCGTTCGCCCTTCGAGCACGTGGCTTCGCCATTGCAATCATCACAATTCCGGCTGCTTTCGCAGTAATGGGGATCACTTCCCTCGCCGCTCCTGCCCTCGGTGTCTTTTGGTCGATCGTCCCGCTCGTCGTTGTTTCTGCAGCGTTTAGCCTGGTTCTTTTGCTCCTCCGTAAGGTTTTTGTAATTCGTCATGTGTCGAGCAGGAACACGACATCTGGCCAAGGGCTCTGGATACCAGTGTGTTCCGCAGCAATTGGTGGGCTTGCAATTGCAACCGCAGTGATTCTGTCGTTCAAGACACCGGACGCGATCTCACAGACCTATGACGTAAATTTCCACCTCAATGCGGTGCGAATGATCCTCGAGGAGGGCAGCGCATCACCGTTTGATATGGACCTGTCATCCCCAGGATCAGTAGTCTCCTACCCGGCGCTCTGGCACGGATTCGTAACCCTCATCGTGCAAATTTGCGGGGCTTCTATTCCGCTGGCCACGAACGCAGCGTTGCTCAGTGTTGTTGCCGTTGTTTGGACCATCGGCATGGTGGGTCTCGGTCGCGCCTTTGCCGGGCCGAGCATTCGCGTTACTGTCATTTCAGGGATCCTTTCAGTCGCAATCCCGAGTTTCCCGCTCGCGCTCACTGGATACGGAATCCTTTACCCAAACCTGCTTTCATTTGCGCTGATCCCATACTTCCTTATCGGGTTCATGCAGTTTTTCGCTTTGGCGCAGGCCCGCCGAAGCGATGTAAACTCCCCTGGTTCCTCGCTGCTCCTCATCTTCGGATCCATAGGTGCAGTGATGCTCGCCCACCCGAATGGACTCCACAGCGTCTTGGTATGGATGATTGGGCCGAGCATCTACCTCGTTGTGCGCGCTTTCCGCCGAGTCCCAGTGATGCAGCGAGATGGAGCCTTGCGTCCCGCTTTGCTTCCTCCAACGCTACGAAAAGCATTCGCAGTTTGTGGGTTCGTCTCGCTCATCGTTCTGGTCTACTTCGCTTGGCTCATTGGACGCACGTTTACTGCTCCATGGGGCGGGGACCACAAGCCTCTTGGCGCAGCGCTCGATGCTATTGGGATGAGCCCCCATCTAGAGGGACACGCGTGGCCGCTTACGGTGCTCTTCATTGTCGGATTCATCTCAGTGATCCTGCTCAAGAAACTACGCTGGACTGTTATCACGGGCATGCTCTTCCTCGGCTTGTACATCATTTCTGACGGTTTTCCGCCTGCTGAGTGGCGAACATTCTTCTTGACTCCGTGGTACAACACCCCATGGCGGCTCTCAGCTCTCGCTTGGATGGGACTCTTCCCATTCCTCGTGATGGGAGCCAGTACCAGCTGGAGTATCTTGCGTGGTGGGATCATCCGATGGACACGCCTTTCACAGCGCCCAAAACTCTTCTACTGCGGAGCCTCAGTGCTCGCAGCTCTGTTCCTGCTCGCGTCCACCCAAGGAGCTGGTGCCCACGCGGGAATTCAATATGTCAGTTCGAAGTACGAGTCCTCTGGAGAAGCAGCGTATCTCCTCGACAACGATGAGCGCGCAATACTTGAGCGTCTGCCAGAGACGTTGCCAGCAGATGCGGTCATTATCAGTAATCCTTGGAACGGTAGCGCTCTCGCCTACGCAATCGCAGGCGTTCCTGTACTCACCCCGCATGCAAGTGGCAACTACGACCCACGAATTACTGAGCTCTCTTCAGAGCTCAAGTACGGCACCCCGCGGGCCTGCGAGTTGGTAGATGAGCTTAATGCTCACTATGTACTTGACTTCGGGACCAAATATGTATTCCAGGGAACGAAACGCGCGGTTCCGTTCTTAGGAGTGACCGACGTATCCCTCTCTGACATGTTCACCGAGCTTGATCGCGAAGGTGAGGCCGTACTGTATGAGGTCACTGGATGCGATAGCAACCAGTGACGATCTCACTTCGATAGAATTTGATAGATCTCCTCGGCCCGCTGGCCGTTGTGTATCACCCCAAAATTGGTAAGGAGCAACAACTTGAGCATTCGATATGGACTCATCGGACTTGGCATGATGGGTCGCCACCATGCGCGTGTAATCCGTGAAACCGAAGGCATCGATCTCGTTGCGGTTGCAGACGCCATGGGCGACCCACACGGTGTTTCAGGTGACACTCCCATGTTTGACTCTGTCGAAGGCCTCATCAGCGCCGGCATTGATGCAGCAATTGTGGCAGTGCCGACAAAGTTCCATGAGGAGGTCGGGCTGAAGCTTGCGTCCGCTGGAATTCACACTCTCGTTGAAAAGCCCGTCGCACACAACATTGATGCAGCCCACCGACTTGTCAATGCGTTCGAAGAGAACGGACTTGTTGCAGCCGTTGGTCATGTTGAGCGTTTTAACCCCGCCCTATTGAGCCTTCGGGAGCGCATTGCAAACGGCGATCTCGGGAAGGTCTACCAGATCCAGACTCGCAGACAGGGCCCGTTCCCCGCACGCATCGCTGACGTTGGGGTTGCTAAGGATCTTGGTAGCCACGATGTGGATCTTACGGCCTGGCTTGCGCAGTCCTCTTACGATCGTGTATCAGCTGACACTGCGCACCAAAGCGGCCGCGAACACGAAGATATGATTCTTATTTCGGGCAAGCTTTCGAACGGCATTATCGTCAATCACGTTGTGAACTGGCTTACTCCTTTTAAGGAACGTCTCACCATCGTGACTGGCGAACGTGGAGCGATGGTTGCAGATACTCTCACGGCCGATCTGACATTCTACGAAAATGGCACCATTGGTACGTCGTGGGACGCCGTCTCTGCGTTCCGAGGTGTGAGCGAAGGAACGGTTACTCGGTTCGCACTCGAAAAGAGAGAGCCACTCAAGAGCGAGCATGAAGCATTCCGTGATGCCATCCTCGGTGTCCGGCATGACGCAGTTACTTTGCGTGAGGGACTCGAAACTCTGCGAGTGATCGAGGCTTCGATTGAATCTGGCAAGTCGGGTGAAACCATTCGGCTTTCCGACGTCAGTGCGTCATGAGTAACCGCATCAGCCCAACGGCCTTTATTGGTGAAGGCGTAACAATTGGCTCAGGTGTGAGCATCGGCCCAGGGGCTGTCATTCTCGGCCCCTGCGTGATCGAAGACGACGTATGGATTGGCGCTGGAGCACAGATTGGTGCGCCTCCGGAAATGTCGAACCTTCCACAGAACACTGCATGGTCCGGTGAGTTACTGCACGCAGGTGTTCGTGTTGGCTGCGGAGCCGTGATCCGCGAGAACGTCGTCATTCATCAGGGAAGCAACCGTGAGACTACAGTCGGCGCAGGCAGCTGGATCCTGAATCGTGCCTACCTCGCGCACGATGTGCTTGTCGGGGCGCAGACAACTATCTCCGCAGGAGTATCAATTGGAGGTCACTGTATCGTCGGTGACCGGGTGAACATTGGTATGAACGCGGTCGTGCACCAGCGACGAATCATCGCGGAGGGTTCGATGATTGGCATGGGAACACCTGTGACTCGTGATGTGCCACCCTTTGCCAAGGTGTACGGAACTCCTCCACGACTTACAGGCGTAAATTTAGTTGGCGCTGAGCGCGCTGGTCATGAGGAGATGGCGATCTCCATACTCGCTGAGCGATATTCAACCGGTGACTTTTTCCTCAACGACGAAGCGCTTCCGACTGCGCTCGGATCACTCACCAAAGCGATTGAGACCTGGCGTGAATTCGAAGATATCCGTCCGGTTACCTCGCATTAACGCCAGGGTGATCACCGCCTCTTTTTCGACTGCACTTCCCACGATAGGATCATCCTTATGACTGAGAACGCGGCGATCAACGACTCCGATTTCTCAACACCCGGTGCAAGCCGAGGCCTTGTTGATGTCTTCAAACATCGATATCTTCTACAGCTATTGCTGAAGAAGGGCATTTCGACCCGCTACTACGGGTCAGCGCTTGGATGGGTCTGGTCGTACATTCGACCTCTTGCCCAGTTTTTGATGTACTACCTCGTGTTTGGCGTCATTCTCGATACGAACAAGGGTCTGCCGCTATTCCCTGTCTATCTGGTCGCTGGTATCGTCGCCGTCAATCTCTTTAGTGAAGCATTACGCAATACAACGAGTGCCATCGTTGATAACAAAGCTCTCGTGAAGAAGATTTTCATGCCACGAGAGCTATTTCCTGTTGCCGCTGTTGGTGTCGCGCTCGTACATTTCTTGCCTCAGGCGCTTGTTTTGCTGGTTGTTGCACTCTTCTTGGGCTGGACGATCAGTTTTGCAGCAGTTGGAGCGTTCTTGCTCGGCGTATTCATCATTCTGCTCTTTGCCCTGGGACTCGGCCTATTTTTTGGTGCATTGAACGTCGCATATCGAGATTCTCGAAACTTCGTTGATCTCATTTTGATGTTTGCCACATGGACCTCACCGGTGCTCTATTCATGGACGATGATCCGCGACCGTGCCCCTGACTGGCTTTACAACTTGTACATGGCGAATCCGATGACAACTGCTGTCGAGCTCTTCCATGACGCTTTCTGGCTTCCTATGGCAGGAAACACCTCAAGACCCGACCATATGCTGCTCAACATCGGCATCGGTCTGGCCATTTCTATCATCACGCTGCTAGTCGGGCAGCTGGTTTTCCGCCGATTGGAGGGCAAGTTTGCCCAGACTCTCTAACGACCAGCCGCAGGTTAAGCCTGCGATCGTCTTCAATGAGGTTATGAAGACCTTCCAAATCAACCATACGAGCTCGTTGAAAGAGACCGTAATTTCGGCACTGAAGCGGAAGAATCTCAAGACCACCTTCAACGCTGTCGATAATGTTTCATTCGAGGTACCTGAGGGTCAATCAGTTGCCTTGTTGGGACGCAACGGTTCCGGTAAGTCCACAACTCTCAAGTTGCTTTCTGGCGTCATGCGTCCAGACGCAGGCTGGATTCGCACACGTGGCCGTGTCGCTGGCCTACTTGAGGTTGGTGCTGGCTTCCATCCTGATCTCACCGGCCGCGAGAACGTTTATTTGAACGCGGCAATCCTCGGCATGTCAAAAGAAGAGACTGATGCCCGTTTCGACGAAATACTCGCATTTTCTGAGATCGGCGAGTTTATCGATGCCGAGGTCAAGCGTTACTCATCCGGCATGTACTCGCGTTTGGGATTCTCAGTAGCGGTACACACTGAGCTCGACGTTCTCCTTGTTGATGAGATTCTCTCAGTCGGCGATGCCCAGTTCCGGAAGAAATGCACTTCGAAGATGAAGGAGTTTCAGGCAAACGGAAAAACAATGTTTGTCGTGAGCCACAATGCTTCCCAGGTGAAGGAACTTTGCGAACGCGGCATTGTCTTGAATCACGGCAAGATGATGTTTGACGGCCCAATTGATGAGGCAGTTGAGTACGTTCGCGCAGAATCCCTCGATGATTTGCAGAGCCCTTACCCGATTGAGGGCGCAATCTACGACTACTACATGGAAAGCCCTGGCCAGTGGGGCGTTCCTCGTGGGCCTGCAGAACGCATCACTGAAAACGGTGGAGGCTGGGTACAGCACTTCGAACGTGGACTCATTACGAGTTCTCCGCTCGTAGGAACGGCTGGCGTGGGCACTGGACTGTTTTCGGAGGGGTATCGCCAAGCAGGCGGCCCTTCCGGTTCCTGGGGCTTTATTGTCAGCGGCCCTCGCGGCTCGTTCCAGGACGGTGGGGTGCGCAGCATGCCATTCCAGCATGGCGAGGCCCAGTTCACAGTTGCAGCGGGCATTACCTTCTTGCCGAACTAGCCTGAGTGTGAGCCTGTGCTGTAGAGGTGCGTGAAACGTGTGACACGGACCTCACAACAGCGTCCACCTACAGTTCTGCTACTGCGCTGTGAGCTACAGCGCGTAATGACACATTTTTTGGGCCCACGCGGAGACCGCAGTGCATCGTTCGATGCTGACCGGTGTCTGTAATGCACGCATCATTGCATTCGCTACTTCTTCCGAATCAAAGCTCACCGATCCGCCATTTGGCAGATCAGCAACCTTCTGCTCGAGAAGAGCACGTGCAGGTCCAACTCCTGCAAAGATCCTCGGTGCACCGCATACCGCAGCACTATAGAGCTTACTCGGAAACGCTAAATCATACCCGACTGCAGGTCGTACACTTCCTACCGTCGCGCATGCTTCTTGAAGAACAGGCTCAAGATCACCCGGCGAACGAGATGGTTCGAATAGGACGTTTTCTGCGACGCCCAATCTTTGCGAAAGCTCAATGAGTGCATCGCGTTCTGATCCCCCTCCGATGAAGCGCAATCGGGCATTCGGGAACGACTGAACAACCGTCGGCATAGCTGTGACAAACACCGATGCACCGTGCCACTCTGACGCCGTTCCTGCGTAGACAAAATCAGAACTCACCCTGCAAGATGTCCAGGGTCGCATTCCGGCAGCAAACGTTTCTGCAGCGACACCGTTTCCGATCGTTTTCACCTGCTTGCTAATACCAAGCTCCGTGAGAATAGCAATCGGAAGAACAAAGAGATGTCGAAGCTCATATACTGCACGTACCCACGAACGTATCCCGCTTTGTCGCGCAATACTGGCGCCCGCTTCACCCGATATCCCCGAGTCTCGCTCCTCACGCCAGCAAGACGTTTCGGGGGCTTCATAGTGAGTACGGTCACATCGTGCCCCGCCTCGGTCAGAGCTTCTGCCAATGCGCGCAATCGAAAGGATGCCGTACTCGATTCGGGCTCAAAAATTCTTGAGGCAATTCCTATGCGCACTACAACCACCTCAATGTCCCACCAAAGTCCTGAACGAGTAACGCCAGGTCCTCATGTTCGCCTTCATATCCAACTTCTAGGATTCCGGGGTGGAGGCAATCAGCGGTTACCGTGTTCGCGCCGTTGTCCCTGCGTCCGCTTCATTCAGAATTCCGAGTTCACGCAAAATTCGTCCGGTCGCATCACCCGTTTCCCAGAGGTGGAACTGCTGAGTGAACTCCCTAATACGCGAACCGTATGATGCCTCCCATTGCTCTGGTGATGCAGCCTCGCGCAAGGCAATGACAAGTTCTTCGGTGTTGCGAGTAAACGCGCCCGGCACGATATCTGCAAGCCGGAAGTACATGCCGCGGCTTGATTCGTACAGTTCCGCATCTGGGGCAAAAGCGATGAGTGGCTTATCAAGGTGAGGGAAATTGAAGAGAATCGACGAGTAGTCAGTGACCAGTACATCTGCTGCACGCATAAGCTGGTTGATATCAGCTGGAATTTCTTGCTTGAGCAACGGAATGTCGAGCTTGTCTGCACTGAAGTAGACGGGTACGCGCGGTTTCTCCTCGCGCAACTCGCCAAAGAGCTTCACAAACGGCTTACCACTTGGGGAAAGGGCACGATCGGTTAGCTCGCGGAAGTAGAGCGCATCAAGTCGAGTATGCGTAAATGGATGAGTCTTAATCACGACCTGGTATTCATCGCCAATTTCTGCCTTGAGACGTGCAAAGTCAATTGCATAGGGGAAGGCCGTACCGCCCCGATAGCGATACGTCGGAGCATAGACCAGCAGCTTCCGAGATGGGTCAATGTCGTACTTCGCTTTGATTGCAGCAATCTCATCACTGGTGACTGAATCAAACAATCCATCATTTTGCGGCAGTCCCGTTGGCAACAGCTTCGGTGAGACCGCATGCGAGTCTGCGAAGATCTTTCCAACCATCGGACTTGGCGCCACCAGGTAGTCATAGCGCTTACTCTTCGCGAGAAACTTCGGCATCTCCTCCGCGCTGATCGCGGCTTCAGAATCCACGCCCATCTTTTTCAGCGGAGTGCCATGGGTTGTCTGAATTTCGATCTGGCCTGGTCGTTTCTCAACAAAACGGTCCACGTTGAAACCAATTGAAAAGTTCACATCGTTGAAGAGATGCTTAGCTCTCCAAAGATAATAGAAGTATCGGAATGAGTTGTTCTTGACCACGCTCACCCTGGGATTGGGTCCGATCAGCTCCCGTACCGAGCTCTGAATCTCGCGCTTGTTTCGCTTCGTACTCAGCACCGTAATTTTCATGTCAGGGCGTTCTTGGGCGATACGCACCGCAAGTGCTGCGGGCCCGTCGGAAAGCGAGAACTTGTTCCCCCAATAGTTCGCTATGAACACACGACGTTGGTCGATCGGTAGGAGCAAGACGATGGGACGAAAAACGAGATAGATGCAGACATTGCGGACGCGGCGAAGCCACTTGTGCCGCAGCTCAGCACGGCGGATCTGCACTGCTTTCCGTCGCGCATCAGCTTCACCCTTCCGCACGTCGTCTGGAGTGGCATCGATTCGCAGATTCACAAGCTGCGGAGCATCTTCCAAAGTCCTCGTGAGTTCTCGGTCATGCCCACCACGGGAAAGATGTACCCAAGTACGAAGTGGTTCAGGAACACGTTGGATCACCGTCTCATGAATCGGCCGAATCAGCTCGCGTGAGCGCGTGAGAATTTCCAACTGGGTCGCATCATCGTAACGGTAGAACTCTTGGTACAACCAACGAAGGTTGTAGTCGAGAACCGCAAAGTCGAATTCATCAATGAGTGCATCGTCAGCTCCACTCGAGAGGAAGAATTCACGCAGTCCCGCAAGGACTTCTAGTCGGTCAAGCGCCTTCGCCGGGCGAAGAGTTTGGGTAATACTTCCGTCAGTGATTCGCCAGAAAACCACAGGCTTGTTGTAGACGTCAAACCGTTCGGCGGCCATGAAGAGCCGCGGCATTACAGCGACATCTTCATAGATCATTCCCTCGGGGAACTGGATCTCCGAACGGTCCAAGAAGCTCTTACGAAAGACTTTATTCCAGACCATAAAGTCACGAACAAACTGTGGTTCCTCAGTGAACCGAAGCCCTATTGCAGGCTCGTCAAACAAGTCAGCGTTTCTCGTAAAAATCCACGCCTGTTTTTGCCAATCAGTGAAACGGTAGACCGGACTCGTAATGAAGTCAGACCCTGACGCAGAAAGCGCATCGATGAGCTTGCGATAGGAACCGCGCGCAACGATGTCATCAGCATCAAGAAACGCGAAATACTCCCCTGAGGCGAGTTCTAGCGCGAGATTTCGGTTGTAGGCAATTCCGTGTGACACCTGGTCGTGCACCCGAATCGAGGGGTGGGCTGCTGCCCAACGCTGAGCGGTGATGAGCGTGCTATCTGTAGACCCATCATTAATGACAATGACTTCGAGGTCGTCCTCTGGGATACCTTGGTCAAGTACCGATGCCAGGCAGTCATCAAGATAACGCTCTGCGTTGTGCGCCGGGATAGCAACCGTCAACAACTTCATCCCTCGATCCTACCGCGAGAGGTTTTAGTTATCTGAGGCCTTATCCCCCGGCAGCCCGCTCCCGACAAAGCGTCGGAAGAGCACGCGCTTCACCGAAGCTGGCATCAGGCGGTACGCGCCCTTCACGACGACGTTGCGCGCGTACTCACCACGCCCGATAAAGCCCATGCGCAACAGTTCGCGCTGGAGCGCCCACTCCGTGCGGGCTTCGGTCCAACCGCCTCGGCGAGCAAAGGCACCAGCTCCGACGCGATACCGCACCAGGGGCTCTGCAATGTTCTCGCAGCGTGCACCGTTCTGGAGCAGGCGCACGCCAAGCCAGTAGTCTTCCATCTTGCCGAACGTCTGGTAATCGCCGACCGCCGCAAGCGCCTCGCGCCGGTACATCATCGTGGGATGGTTGAACGGGTTGTGGGTCTTCGCGTGGGCGCGGATCCGCTCCTCCCCCACCGGTGGCACGCGCACCGCCGCGACAACGTCGGGGTCGTTTTCAAACTCGCTCATGCCGGTACCGACAAGGTCGTACCCCTGGGACATTACCTGCCACTGGCGCGTAAACCGCTCTGGTTCTGACACGTCGTCAGCATCCATACGCGCAACAATCGGGTGCGCACACGCAGCGAGTCCGGCATTCAGTCCTGCAGTAAGCCCCTGGTTCGTTTCCAGGCGGACAATACGCACAGGGATGACGCTGTCACGCTCGATCCGCACCAACTCACCAGCGAGCTCTGCACCGACCGGTCCGTCTTGCACGATGACGGCTTCCGCTGGGCGAAGCGTTTGATCATCGACTGAACTCGCGTACGCGAGCCGCAAGAACTCCGCGTTATCTCCGGCGTACACCGGAAGGAGGAGCGAGAACGGCGCGGTAGGGGTGTCTGAAGTCACCCCTCAAGCTTAACGATCTGCGGGCTTGAACAGTCCGAGGCGAGACAGTCCGCGTCGACGTTCGACCTTTGAGAGTCGGTCAACTTCGATCTGCACGTCAACGGGAACGCCAACGTCGCGCAGCACGAGACGCGTCGCGCGAGGGTTCGTGCCCCAGCCGTCCTTCCAGCCGCGCTTGAGGCAGTCGCGCAACTGGGCGCGTTCCTCCGAGGCTTTGAAGGTGCGATACCAGCGGCGTACGGTTGCCGCCGTGTACATGAGGTTCTCCCACGGAGTGAGCGCACGACTGCAGCGGAACACCCAAAGCTTGTTGCGCACCTCAAAGAAGAAACGGGGGCCGGGGTCTTGGTCGCTTGATCCACGCTTCACGGTCTTGTGCGTCACGACCGAGTCGGGAACGTACAGGCCGCGTGCGTCACGCAACAGGCGTGCCGAGAATTCGAAGTCGTCGTTCCAGAGGAAGTAGTCCGCGATCGGGAGCCCGAGTTCACGCACGCGCTCCGCGCGCAAGAACGCAGAGACGAATGAGATCGAGCGGATCTCCATGCCACCAGCCGATGCTGCCCGCTGCCGCTCGTTGCGATCAGCACCGATCTTTGCTTTCGGTGTGTTCATGGGATGGTCGTTGCCATCGGTCCACACCACACGCGAACCCATGACCGCAAGATTGTCAGGACCGGTCGCCCGGTACTTTTCATGCGCGCGAAGCGCGCCAGAGAGCGCCTGCGGACCGGGCACGGTGTCATCGTCCATGACCCAGACCCAGTCAACCTCGGCGTCCAAGACGGCCGCGGCGATACCTACAGCGAATCCACCGGCACCACCAGTGTTTGCGTCAAGACGGATGAGCCGGGCGCGCTCGCCCCAGCTCTCGAGCATCGCCTCAGCGACCTCGGGTGAACCATCGTCGGATGCGTTGTCTACAACGATGAGTCGATCGACGGGGCGTTCCTGTGCGGCTAGACCTTCGAGGGCCTCACGCAGCAGATCGCGGCGATTGTAGGCGACCAGCACGGCTGCTACCTTCACGTGCGCGTCCTTCCTGTCTGTTCTCGTGGGCGAACGATCCGCACACGGTCCCACAGCTCTCAGCGGCGCGGGCAAACCAACCCAGCATACGCCATACAGACAATTTCATGCTGAAGATTGCGCAGAAAAGCAAAACCGGGCAGGAAATGCACGATGTCATTTACTGCCCGGTAACTGCCTGAGACGCGCCGAGTTTTACTCTTCTTTGACAGGTGTCGCCGCGGCGACGCCCTGCCTGACGAGATCGTGCACCACGTCGAAGTCGGGGTCGTCCGGGTCGACCGCCGGCGGGGTGAGCTCGACATTGACCGGGGTGTGGCCGCTTGCCTTCGCAGCGAGATCGACGAACGGGCCGAGCATCGAGTCAGGAATGTCCGTCTCGACGAGCTCGGTGCCTGCCGCGGCAATCTCCTGGAAACGGGTCAACACATTCTGTGGCTTCATTTGCGCAAGAATTGCGGCCTGCAGCTTGCGCTGACGGTCCATACGATCCCAGTCACCGCGCTCTGAGCCATAACGTGAACGCGCGTACCACTGAGCTTCGTAACCGCTGAGCTTGCGCTCACCAGCTTCCACCCAGCCGGTAATACCGTTGCCATCTGCGTCGCCACCGATCGGCAGATCTTCCTCAACGTTGATGGTCACGCCTCCGAGCGCGTCAATCATGTGCTCGAACGCGTCCATGTTGAGGAGGACGTAGAACTGTGGCTTCAGACCGGTCACACCTTCAACAGCGTCTCGCGTGGCCTCGATGCCCGGCGTGGAGCCGTTCGCTTCAGCGTCCGGGTACGGCGATTCGTCATAGAAGAACTCTGCCTCCGCGTACACGCCGTTGATCTTGCAATCACCGACGTCACATCCCCAATCAACACCAAAGCCGTTCGGGAAGTCCTGGTACATCGGCGATGTCTCTGGGAACGGCACGTTGTACATATCGCGCGGAATACCCACAATCACCGACTGGCCCGTCTCTGCATCAACGCTGACAAGCGAGATGCTGTCTGGGCGTAGACCTTCGCGATCCGCGCCCGCATCGGTACCGAGCAAGAGAATGTTGTAGCGCCCATCGATCGGGTCTACAGGGGGCGCGGATCGGAACAGGCTAGAGATCGCCTCGCGGCCCGCGCTGATGGTGCTCGCCGCCCAAGCCGCACCGACCGAGGGCACCACGGTGAGGATGACCGACAGGAGGACGATGGGAATGCGCCAGCTGCGCTTGACCTTCACGAGCTTCACCATGCGGAGCGTGTCGAAACCGATGATGAGCCACATGATCGCCACGAAGACGACAACGATCTGCAGACCGAGCAGGAAGAAGCTGTTCGTAAACACCGAAAGCGTCGCAACACGAGCATTCAGCGCACCAACGATCGCACCAATAGCCGCAAGCCACATAACGATCGTGACGGTGATGCCGAAGCGTCCAAGCTTTTTGTTGCCCGCGAGCATCTGCGCGCTACCTGGAAGGAGGAATCCGATGATGATGAGCCACAGTGCCCGTTTGGTCATGACCGGGGTCGATGACGTATCGGGATACCGCAGGGGCCGTTCGAGGTCTACCTGAGTTCCGCTCATGCGGTGTAGCCCTGGGGGTTCGCCGACTGCCATGCCCAGGAGTCGCGGCAGGCATCTGCGAGCGTGCGTGTGGTCTGCCACTCAAGCTCAACGTTTGCTTTGGTGGGGTTTGCGACAGTCTCTGCGACGTCGCCGCCGCGTGCTGGAGCGATGACGTAGGGAATCTCACGACCTGCGGCTTCGCCGAACGCGCGAACGACTTCCAGCACGCTCGAACCTGTTCCCGATCCAAGGTTGTAAGTTGTCACGCCAGCGGCAATGCGTTCGAGTGCGGCCACGTGGCCCTCAGCGAGGTCCATCACGTGAATGTAGTCGCGTACACCGGTGCCATCGGGAGTGTTGTAGGTGTCGCCGAACACGCTGAGGTGCTCGCGCTTTCCCACAGCAACCTGCGCGATGAACGGCATGAGGTTGTTCGGGATGCCCGAGGGGTCCTCGCCGATCCGACCGGACGGGTGTGCTCCGACCGGGTTGAAGTATCGCAAGAGCACGGCACCGAGCTCGGGCCAGGCAACCTGTGCGTCACGAATGATCTGCTCGTTCATGAACTTCGACCAGCCGTACGGATTCGTCAGGCCGACGCCAACGGGGTGCGCCTCGTCCTGGGGCACATACTCCGGGTCGCCGTACACGGTTGCCGATGAGCTAAAGACCAACTTGTCAACGCCGCGTTCGCGCATGAGGTCGAGCAGCACGAGCGTGGAATCGATGTTGACGCGGTAGTACCGAGTTGGCTGCGCGACCGACTCGCCGACAGCCTTGAGCCCGGCAAAATGCACCACGGAGTCAAACGCCACGTCTGCGAGCGCTGCCGTCGCGACCTCTCGATCCGCCAGATCCGCCTCGATGACTGGGATGGTCTTACCGGTCAACTCCTCGACACGGCGCACAGCCTCACGGCTGCTATTTGAGAAATCATCGAGAACGACAACCTCATGGCCACGCTCGAGCAACACCAGGGCAGTGTGCGAGCCAATGTAGCCCGCTCCACCGGTCAATAACACACGCATGTTCCCCAGCGTACTTCGCTCACCCTGGTTTCCAGGTGCGGATCACTCAAAAAATCCGGTGAACTCTCGCACTCGCTGTGGGAAAACACAAGTTACACCTCGCTGAAAGATAGTATGTGCGTACGCGCGTTGTTTCAGATGGTCATACGTGCATCACAAAACAGCGGCTTGAAGGGGGCGAAATGGCGAGGCTTACGGTTGTTGCAGAACCGTTCCCTGATTGGGAGGCTCCCGTGCAGCGCCTTGCCGCCCGAGACCTTGCGGTCGCGCTTTCTGCAAACGCTCCCCGCTCCTGCAGCGTCCGTTACCTTGCAGCAAGCGACTCCGAACTCCCAGTGTTCCCCTCTGCGCGCATCTCGGCAGAGCAGCTGCCTCTGCGTAAGAATCTTCTCCCGATGCTGTGGCAGTCGCGTGCGACCGCTCGACCACTCGACGGCGAACTCTTCCACGCGCTCACTCCGATGGTTCCGCTGCGTGCACGCGCAGAAGACTTCGGCACGCAGTCGACCATCACGATCCCCCACCTGTTGCAGTGGGAGGCCCCCGAGCTCATGAGCCCGAACCAGGCGCGCCTCTTGCGTGCCTTCGTTCGCCGCGCCGCGAAGTTCGCCGACGTCATCCTCACCACAACCTACGCAACCGCAAACACCCTCACCGAGGTGTGCGGATCGGACCTCCCGGTGCAGGTCGTTCCTTTCGCGGCCCCCCGCGAGTTCTTGGCTGGCAGCGACGCCGCAGAACGCCGTGAGGCGCTCGGACTTCCAGCACGTTATGCAGTCACCACTGCGCTCCCCGACGAACGCGGCCGACTGTCGTGGGCGTTTGACGCGCTGCGCGCTCATACCGAAGCTGAGCACCTCGTCATTATTGATGGTCTTGATCCTGCGGTGTTTACAAGGTCAGCGACTGCTGAGAAGCCTCGCGCCCAGAAGAACGCGACAGGTGAAGACGCAGCTCCCGAGGCAACCCGTCTGGGCACGATCACCGTTCCCGAAGATCTCGCCGGCCGAGTCACTGTTGTGGATCCAGGTGACCTCTCGAATGTTGGCGCAATCATCGATGGCGCCTCACTGTTCTTGCAGCCGCAATCGTTCTTGGCCTCCGGTTATGCAGTGATTGCAGCGCTTGCTGCCGGGGTTCCCGTACTGCACTCGGGCCATGCTGCCACTGAAGAGCTCGTGCTCGAGGCAGGATCAGCGGCTCCCACCTCTGAGGAATTCACCGCAGAGTTCGCACGTCTGTGCACGAACCACAATGACGCACTCGAGCATCTCACGGTGCTCGCGGGCGATCGCGGTCGCACGTTCTCATGGCAGAACACAGCCTGGCATCTCTGGCAGACCCACGCAGACATCTAAGCGAACTGCATTGACAGGCCGTTGACAGGACGTGACAACTCGTTGATGTCCTGAATCGCTGGCGCCGAAGCGCCTGCGCGCAACGGGTTATTCACGCAACGGGCCGGGCCTCTCTTTCGAAAGACCCGGCCCGTGAACTGTCTACTGACGCGACGCAGCGACAGACATTTTCGTTACTTCTTGTCAGTTGCCTCAGCGGCGACTCGCTCCTGGAGCGCAAGATTCTTCTCTTCGACCATTTCGCTCAGCCCACGCGCGTACTCATCAAGAGTTGCTGCGAGTTCAGGGTCGCTCGCGCCGAGAATTCGTACTGCGAGCAGGCCAGCATTCTTTGCACCGCCGATCGAGACGGTTGCAACGGGGATGCCGCCAGGCATCTGCACGATCGACAAGAGCGAGTCCATACCGTCGAGCTTTGCAAGCGGAACCGGAACACCAATGACGGGCAGCGTGGTCATCGATGCGACCATGCCAGGCAGGTGAGCTGCGCCACCGGCGCCAGCAATAATGACCTTCAGACCGCGGCCAACAGCCTCGCGAGCGTATGTCCCCATCTTTTCAGGGGTACGGTGCGCCGAAACGACCTCGACTTCAAACGGAACCTCGAAGTCGCGAAGCACCTGGACCGCCTCTGACATGACGTTGTAATCAGAGTCTGAGCCCATGATCACACCGACGAGCGGAGCCGCTACCTTCGCAGAAGAACTCTTCTGCTCACGACGCGCACGTCGACGGTGCTGCTCATTCTGTGGAACGCTTTTCTCGCTGTTCTTGGTACCGTTTTTTGCCGCGCTGTCTGCCATGCATTAAGAGTACCTGTGGTGTCTGACGAATGTGTGTAAAACGCCAAAGCTCGCCACCCGGTGACAGAAGATTCGGCAGACATGGTTGCTTTCGCACATCCCCTGTACAGCGTGCGCGTATCTAACGAAAAGAGTAAGCTTAATGCTTACCTTGGCGAACCGGGTCTGCTGACGGGTTATCACTCACACTGCAGCGCAAACTCCGGAACGTAACCCGGAGACGAAGTATATGACACAGCACCCAAGCGCGCCCGAGCAGGACGAGATCCTCGTACCGGTAGCGCCAAAGGCTTCCTTCGGCGCAGCCGTCGTTGAGTCCCCCACCACACCGGTTGGCCCTGGGCTGCATCCCGAAAAGATCGTCCCCAGTTTTGCGAAGCTGTCACCGCTGCCAGATGCACCCCAGGTGCATCCTTCGCACGCGTCACAGCACACCGGCACCATATCTGCTGCAGTTCCCGCTGCGCTGCAAACACCTCCTGCTGTGACGAATCAGGTCGTTGGTCCAGCACCCGGCACCTCTTACCTTGAGGCGACCGACTGCGATACCACCGACGAGACGACGGTCATCATGAACCGACCGGCTCCACTGATCCCCTGGCTGTTGACAACTGACACCGACGAAACCTACGTGCTTGCGCCCCTCACCCTCGTTGGTCGCAAACCAAATCCACGTTCGGCATACCCACGAGCAGCACTCCTTCGCCTTGCAGACCCAGACAAGCTACTCTCACGTGTGCACGCGGTCATTGATTACAACGAAGACGGCATTTGCCTCACCGACCTCGGTTCCACGAACGGCACGGCGCTGATCACCGCGCAGGGCACTGCCTTCTGCGAACCGCACGTGCGGTATCTCCTTGATGAGGTACTCGCCATCGATTTCGGCGGCGCACGCTGCACGCTGCGGCGCGCTGATCGCTAGAACGGCCAGGCGCTCACAGCACTGCTCTTGACTGACGTAGGTCCAACAAGAGATCCAATACAGACGGCCCGGGTTGCCACGCACTGTGTCGTGGCAACCCGGGCCGTCTGTATCGGATGGTGAGTTATGCGCCGACGAGCACGAACCCTGCGACGATGTACGCGATGAGTGTGAGTACACCAGCAATTGCAGCGTACGGAAGGATCGAGAGCATCAGGCTCAGCGGCTTCACGCCGACCGACTTCGATGCGAGCGTGATGCCGTCACCGTACATGCAGGTCGTCGAGCCGAGTGCCGCGCCCGAGAACACTGCGGTACCAGCGAGCACGGGATCAACGCCGACAGCGATGGCAAGCGGCAAGACCACTGGCGTGATGACAGCTGCGAGGTCCCAGAACGCACCCGTTGCGTATGCGTAAATACCGCACACGAGGAAGACGATTGCGGGCAACCATGCACCGTGCATGATTGGCTCAGTTGCACCAACAACCCATTCAACGAGCTGGAGCTCGGTGTTGATTTGCTGCACCATGAATGCCAGCACGAAAAGCACAATCACGTAGCCCATGCTCATGATGCCTTCAAACGCCTGCTCGAAAACATCCTTGATGGTCATGCGCTTCTGCACGAGGTACAAAATGATCGCCACGATCACCGCTGCTGCAGAACCCTTGACGATGTCAACACCGCTCACGATGGTGACCGTAATGAGGGTGATGATCGGAATGAGGAAGTTGTACGGAAGCGGGCGGTGACCGGTGTCCTTCGACTCTGCGAGTTCGAACGCGCGTTCCTCTGGGGTAAGCCCGGCAGGAAGGGTGTCACCGGTTTCGTCTGCACGCTGCTGTGCACGCTTCAACGGCCCGAAGAGCGGGAGCACGCCGAGTGCGAGCAGCAGGCCGATTGCAAGAGCGAACCAACCGAAGAAGACATACGGCAGTCCTGACAGGTAGGCGCCGAAGCCAGAGCCGTTGACGGTAACGCCATCCTGTTCAAGCAGGGCTGCGAAGAAGACTGCCCACGTTGAGAACGGAATGATGACCGCAATCGGGGCGCTGGTGAGCTTGACGATTGTGCCGAGCATCGTGCGCGGCACACCGTACCGGTCGGTGACTCGCTTCATCGACGTGCCAACGGTCAAAGCGTTGAGGTAGTCGTCAATAAACAGCGCAATGGTGAGCAACCAAGTGAGGAGCAGCGACTTGCGTCGCGAGTTCACAAAGCGTTCGGTCCACCGGGCAAAGTCGTTGACCGCGCCTGAAACGTTGAAATAGGCAATGAGAATGCCGAAGAGCACGACAACGAGTGCGAGCCAGTGCACGGTTTCATTCGACAGTGAAGCGCCGAACGTAGCGACGAGGGTGTCAAAGAATCCCCAGCCACCGAGCAACACCGCGCCCACCACGGTGCCCGACAGCAGGCCGAGTAGCGCTCGCTTCGTCAGGACAGAGACGATGAGTACGGTGAGTACTGGCAACAGCGCCAGTGCAGTGTTTTGAATCTGCATACAATCTTTCGAGGGTTAGCCAGAGCCCGTGAGGTACCCCGCGTCTACGCGGCGTTATCCTCCCGAATTCCGTCGAGATAGGTGGCTACGACTGGCAGGTCGACGAGATCATCGCCATTCACCAGCGTCGGGTCCTCACTCCAAACAGCGAGGTCGGCGATTGCCCCCTGGCGGATCACGCCAAGATCGGTATCGCCCTGAGCGAGGGCTGCGCCTCGAGTGTATCCGTGCAGCGCTTCTGCACCGGTGAGCCGCTCGTGGGGCTCATACACAAAGTTCTCTGGCTTGCCCGGTTCGCGCCGCAAGACCGACCATGCCAGGCCGTAGCGCGCGTCGAGATCTGCGATCGGCCAGTCTGATCCAAGCGCAAGCGGTGCCCCGGATCGAAGCACGGCTCCGGCATTCCAGCCGCGCGCGGCTCGTGTCGGGCCGAGACGACGAGCCCACTCGTCGCTTCCGTCAGCGATCCGCCATTGGAGGTGCGGAATCTGCATCGAAGCAGTGATGCCGTGCTGCGCAAGTCGTGCGATGTCCCTTGGGTCCAACGTCTCAAGATGTTCGATGCGGTGTGCCGGACGGCCGGCCGCACGGCACCCAACCGCCTCATACGCTGTGATCGTTTCGCCAACCGCACGGTCACCGATTGCGTGCGTTGCAATCTGGAAACCTGCTGCAGTGAACTCGCGCACAGCATCAACGAAGCGAGACTGGTCATCCCAGAAACCAGCGAGGCCCTGACCGTCGATGTCGGCTTCGTACAGCCAACCTGCACCGGTATCGATCACGCCGTCTGCGTACAGCTTGATGACGCCGCCGCGCCACCGCTTGCCAGCGCGATCACGCTGTGCGCGGATCGCTGCGCGCTCATCGTCACTGTATGCAGGGCGTACGTCCATTGCGCTTACGATTCGAACCGGAAGCCCAGCTGCAGAGGAGTCGAGCGCTTCGAGGAGGTCAAGCGTCCCGGAGTTGCCGTCCATGATCGTGCCACCCGTGAGCCCACTGAGTCGCATCTTTGCGAAGGTCGCGCGGGACGCTTCAAGCGTTTCTTCCGACGTCGGAGTCGGTGCTGCGGCAACAACCGACTGGTATGAGGTCTCTTCACGGAGTTCACCGGTCGGGCGACCGGTGCCGTCGACGACAATCTCAGAGCTATCGTCGAATTCTCGCGCACCAGTAATGCCACCACGGGCGAGGGCGTGTGTGCTCGCGAGCGCGGTGTGGAAGTCAAAGAAGAACAGGAGCGACGGAAGTTCGCCGACGGACTCATCAATCAATGCGGAGGTCAGTGGCACCCCGTCGAACACGGCGTAGTCGAGGTTCCAACCGCGCACCCAGAGGTTGTCTCCGGGAGCACCGTGGGCGCGCAAACGCGCTGCTTCGTCACGCAAGGCCTCATCGAGCTCTCGTCGATTGGTGATTGCCCCCAGGTCAATGCCCTGGCAAAGCTCAACACCTTGAATGGGGTGCAAGTGTGCATCAATTAACCCGGGTGTGACGGTTTGCCCGGCCGCGTCATCGATCCGCGTCCCCGCTCCCGCGAATGCATCACGTATCGCCGCTGCTTCGCCAACGCCAAGAATGCGACCGTCGGCAATTGCGATCGAGCGAGTACGAGGATCGTCATCTCCGGGTACCTGCGAGCGTACCGTCGCGCCTTCAATGATGATCTCCGCTAGTGTCGGTGACACGACTGCTCCTTCGCTATCCGAATATGATGAGGGAGACATTTCTCCGCTGTGTTCCTAACCGGGACAGGTGCCAATTTACGCGCATTCAATAAATGCCGCAATCTGAGACGTCCCGAATTGAGGAACGATGTGTGAAGACGTGATGGATGGACAGCCGAAACGGGGCGCAGGTAGGCCACGAAAGGCTGTGCTTTCAGAATCGCTCATTCTTGCTGAAGCGTTCGCGCTTGCAGAAGAGGGCGGCGCCGATTTCACCTTCGCTGCGCTCGCGAGACGGCTCGGGGTGCAGCCATCAGCACTGCATCATCATTTTCACGGCCGAGACGCGCTCATCGCCGGTATGCGGGGCCAGCTCACACTCCGGGTAGGTGACCACGGATTCGCCGATCGGCCATGGTACGAGGCAATCATCGACTGGGCAACGGACTACCGCGACACATTCGGCTCACACCCCGCTCTCATCGCTGAACTTGCGACGATGCCAGTCGCCGGTGAGCCTGAGTCCGTCGCTGATTACGAGCGGATCGCAGCATCAATGGTGCGCGGCGGATATCCTGAGCAGCTCGTCGTACCCGCAATCGTCGCGATCGAATCGTTTGTCATCGGAGCGGCACTCGACGCCCTGGCCCCAGACGACAATCTGCGCCCCCACACCGCGCTCCCGGACGGCTCAGATGTCGCTCCGGTCCTTGCACGCACGGAACTCGCTGCGCGAACCCGAGCAGACGCCGCGGGCCAGACTCCAGCGCTCGCCACGTTCGAGTTTGGCCTGCGCGCGCTCGTCGCTGGCCTCCGTGCCGCTGGTGAGGATCCCTCGGCGTAGAAACAACAAACGTCGAGGCCGAGCATTGCTGCCAGACCTCGACGTTTGCTCTCACCACGGTGACTACGAGCAATCTCTTGCTCGCTTCATGTCATTCGTGACGTCGAAGCAGTGATCTACTCGAATACCGCCGCTGCCGCGACCGCAGCCGCGCGAACGGTCTCAAGATCCGCGCCAGTAACGGTCACGTGACCAACCTTGCGGCCCGGTCGCGACTGCTTGTCGTAGCTGTGCACCTTAGCGGCTGGGTGTTCAGCAAGCGCCTGCTGGTAGCGAGCAAGCATGGTGCCCTCCGACGGGCCACCAAGCACATTCACCATGACGGCAGCAGGCCGTGTCATCGAAGTGTCGCCGAGCGGGAGATCCGCAACTGCACGGATGTGGTTCTCAAACTGGCTCGTTACCGAGCCTTCGATAGAGAAGTGGCCCGAATTGTGCGGACGCATCGCAAGCTCATTCACGAGCACGCGGCCATCGCGGGTCTCAAACATCTCAACCGCGAGCACACCGGTCACGCCAGTGCCCTCCGCAACCTTCAGTCCGATCTCGGCAGCCTCGTCAAGCGTCGACGCGTGCTGTACCGGAGCGGGTGCGAGTACCTCAGCGCACACACCGTCACGCTGGATCGTTTCAACGACGGGCCAGGTGCGGATCTCACCACTCGGCCGGCGAGCGACGAGCTGCGACAGCTCGCGCACAAAATCAACGAGCTCTTCAACGAGCAAGAACCCGCCACGAGCGTCCTCGGCAAGTGCGGTAAACCAGTCGCGCACCTCGGCGGCTTCGCTCACCACACGGACACCCTTGCCGTCATAGCCGCCGCGAGCAGTCTTGACGACAGCACGGCCACCGTGCGCATCGATGAAGTTCTGCAGCGCCGCCTCATCAGCAACCTTTGCCCAGGCCGGAACAGGAACGCCGAGCTCTTCAAGCTTCTCGCGCATGAGGATCTTGTCCTGTGCGAACTGCAGCGCGTCTGGGCGCGGATGGACCTGCTTGCCACGAGCCTCAAGCTCGCGGAGGATCTCCCCTGGCACGTGCTCATGGTCGAAGGTAATCACGTCGACCGTCTCGGCAAACGCGTAGACGGTCTCCGGATCGCGGTAGTCGCCAACGGCGTCTGCCGCACGAGCTGCACTCATACCCGCTGCCTCAGCAAGCACGCTGATACGCAGGCCAAGGTGAATTGCGGGCGGAACCATCATGCGAGCCAGCTGGCCCCCACCAATCACGCCGATCTTGATGCTGTCGTTCGCCACATTTGCCTCTCAGTGGTTATGTACGTCGCACGCGGCGCGCAGTGCGCCAACAGCTACTATTCTGCCGTACTCTTGCGATCTGTTTGCCGCAGTCGTTGTTTCCAGGACGACTGCGGGCGTTTAGGCTCGATTCGCGCGAGCAAGTCGCCTGCCTGCACCTTCTCACCGGCACGCATGGTGAAGCTGACGTACCCGGTGCCGGGGGCGCGGATCGCTTCCTCTGCAACGTAGCCTGCAAACGGATTCTGCGGGGTGTCACTGGCCTCTTCGGTGATCCGCGCGCCGCTCTTCCCTGACACCGTCACGAGCAAGTCCCCTGAACCAATAAAGGCACGGTCAGGAACAGCCCACTCGTTGACGCGACCGGAGATACCGGCCCGCACTTCGAGTGTGTGATCCGTTGGTTCAAGACTGTCGTCCACAACGGAATCACCAGACACCGCAGCAAATGCGAGTGCAGCAGCCTGCCCGAAGCGGTATCCACCAGGACTGCGATTCTCGGCAGCAAGCACTTGGTTCGCAGGGCTCACGTGCGTGATGCTCGAAGTTTCTTCCGTCGGTGAGTGCACCCACTGCATGGGGAGCCCGTAGCTCGGATGGAGCCCGGTGGCGATCCATGAAGAAGTGAGAAGAATCACGCGGCAAATGAGGTTGAACCACAGGAGCAAACCGATGAATACTGCAAAAGATGCGAGCAGCGGATTGCTGGTCGCGCCACCAAGGAGGACGCCGCCGAGAATCTTCAGCACCAGCAACGCTGCGCCGCCAAGGCCGCAGCCAAACAGCAGTGGACGCCAAGGAACGCGGATCTCGGCAAGCATGCGGTGAATTGCGACGAGCACGAGCATATCGACGAGGAAGAGCAGGGCGTAGCGGATCACTGTGCCAAGCCAGGTGAGCAACCAGGTGAAGTGCGGCTCGCTGAACAAACCCAACAGCCAGTGCATGACATTGCTGCTGAGAATGGTCAATGCGGCAGAGAGCACGACCGCGAGAAGCAGCAGAAAGGCGAGGCCGAAGTCACGAAGCTTGAGAATCGCGGCATTGCGATAACGCTTAACTTCGAGACCGAAGATGATGCGGACCGAACGTCTGGTGCCCGTGAACCAGTTAATCGAGATCCAGAGCAGCGAGGCACCGGCAGCGAGACTCGTCCAGTCAATGATTCGATTGGTGGTCAAGCTCTTGAGCGATACTGCGGCGTTTTCTTCGCCCACCAGTCCGGGGATGAAGGTGTTGATCTGGGCGACAATCGTCTCGATGAGCTCCGTTTGCCCGCGCAAGAAGATTCCGAAGATGCCGAAGCCGACCCAGAGTGCTGAGAAGACGGCGAAGAGCGCCTGGTAACTCATACCAGACGCCATCACGACACCGCCGATGTCGACAAAGTGTGACCAGGCCCGGAACGGACGCGTGTGCTGCACCCACGCCCAGAGCGCTTGTACGCCACGCACACGTTCCTGGCGAGACGACGAGACCCCACCAATCTCAGCCAGTACTGGGCGGAGGTTGGTGGGGTCTGTCGTCATAGTGAACTCAGAGTTCGTGCGATAGGCACAAACCTATCTGAACTAGTTCGTCTTGCCGCTGAGGATCGCAGACTTCACTTCAGCAATTGCCTTGGTGACCTGGATACCGCGGGGGCATGCCTCAGAGCAGTTGAAGGTGGTGCGGCAACGCCACACGCCTTCCTTGTCGTTGAGGATGTCGAGACGGACCTGAGCGTTGTCATCACGCGAGTCGAAGATGAAGCGGTGTGCGTTCACGATCGCTGCGGGGCCGAAGTACTGACCATCGGTCCAGAAGACGGGGCACGACGAGGTGCACGCAGCACACAGGATGCACTTGGTGGTGTCGTCGAAGCGCTCACGTGAAGCGATGTCCTGGATGCGCTCCGAACCCTCGGGAGGTGCCGTGTTCGCAACGAGGAAGGGCTGCACCTCGCGGTATGACGCGAAGAACGGCTCCATGTCGACGATGAGGTCCTTCTCAAGGGGCAGGCCCTTGATTGCCTCAACGTAGATGGGCTTCGTGATGTCAAGATCCTTGATGAGGGTCTTGCACGCGAGGCGGTTGCGGCCGTTGATACGCATGGCGTCCGAGCCGCAAATGCCGTGTGCGCACGAGCGACGGTAGCTGAGCGTGCCGTCAACGTCCCACTTGATCTTGTGGAGCGCATCGAGAATACGGTCGGTCGGGTACATCTCGACGTCGAAGTCTTCCCAGTACGCCTCATCCTTCTGCTCAGGAAGGTAGCGGCGGATGAGGAGCGTGACGGTGAAAGGCTTTGGCGCCTCGGGAGCTGCCGTGGTTGCGGCCTCTGCTGTAGCGGTGCTCATGACCTAGTACTTCCTCTCCATGGGCTCATAACGAGTGAAGGTGACTGGCTTCCAGTCAAGGCGGATGTGGTCCTCAGGGTTCGCTGAGTGCGGATCACCTGAGAGGTACGCCATGGTGTGCTGCATGTAGTTCTCGTCGTCACGCTTCGGGTAGTCGTCGCGCATGTGACCGCCACGGCTCTCCTTACGGTTACGAGCGGTGTACGTGAGCACCTCTGCAAGGTCGAGCAGGAAGCCGAGCTCGATCGCCTCAAGGAGGTCAGTGTTGTAGCGGTAGCCGCGATCCTGAACACCGACGTTCTTGTAGCGCAAACGCAGGTCGTGGATCACGCGGAGAACCTCAGTCAGCGAGTCCTCGGTGCGGAACACCTGAGCGCCACGGTCCATTGCTTCCTGCAGCTCGCGGCGGAGATCCGCCACACGCTCGGTGCCGGTGCCGGTGCGGAAGCCCTCGACGAGCTCGCGCACCTCCTTTGCCGGGTCTTCAGGGAGTGCAACGAACTCTGCCTCGTTCGCGTAATCAGCTGCGCGGTTGCCCGAACGCTTGCCGAAGACGTTGATGTCGAGGAGAGAGTTGGTACCGAGGCGGTTTGCGCCGTGAACCGAAACGCACGCGCACTCGCCAGCAGCGAAGAGACCGGGAACAACGGTGTCGTTGTCCATGAGCACCTCTGCGTCAACGTTGGTGGGGATACCACCCATTGCGTAGTGTGCAGTCGGGAAGACCGGGACAGGCTCAACTACCGGGTCGACACCCAGGTAGGTACGCGCGAACTCGGTGATGTCAGGAAGCTTGGTCTCGAGAACCTCAGCACCAAGGTGCGTGCAGTCGAGGTAGACGTAGTCCTTGTGTGGACCAGCACCGCGGCCGTCGAGCACTTCCTGAACCATCGAGCGAGCAACGATGTCACGAGGCGCGAGGTCCTTAATGGTCGGTGCATAGCGCTCCATAAAGCGCTCGCCACTCGCGTTACGCAGAATTGCACCTTCACCGCGTGCACCCTCGGTGAGGAGGATGCCGAGGCCGGCGAGGCCGGTCGGGTGGAACTGGTAGAACTCCATGTCCTCGAGGGGAAGACCCTTGCGCCACACGATGCCAACACCGTCACCGGTCAGGGTGTGTGCGTTTGAGGTGGTCTTGAAGATCTTGCCGAAGCCACCGGTCGCGAAGACGATCGACTTTGCCTGGAACACGTGGATTGCGCCAGTCGAAAGCTCGTATGCAACGACGCCAGCAGGCTTACGATCCTTGCCCTCACCGGTCATCACCAGGTCAAGCACGTAGAACTCATTGAAGAAGTTCACGCCAAGCTTGACGCAGTTCTGGAACAGCGTCTGGAGGATCATGTGGCCGGTGCGGTCTGCTGCGTAGCAAGCACGGCGAACAGCTGCCTTGCCGTGGTCACGAGTGTGACCACCGAAGCGACGCTGGTCAATCTTGCCGTCAGCCGTACGGTTGAACGGAAGACCCATGTTCTCGAGGTCGATGACCGCGTCGATGGCTTCCTTTGCAAGAATCTCGGCCGCGTCCTGGTCAACGAGGTAATCGCCACCCTTGACGGTGTCGAAGGTGTGCCATTCCCAGTTGTCGTCCTCAACGTTTGCGAGGGCTGCTGCCATGCCGCCCTGTGCCGCACCAGTGTGCGAACGGGTCGGGTACAGCTTGGTGATAACCGCGGTCTTAGCCTTGGGGCCTGCCTCGATCGCTGCGCGCATTCCTGCGCCACCAGCGCCGACGATTACTACGTCGAACTGGTGATAAGTGATGCCGTCCTTGACGGTAACTTCCTCGCCCGCATGGGTATCGGTGGTCACGTTAGTCCTAACTTCGTTTCAGTACGTCTGTAAGTCGTTGGTCAGGCTTAGACAGCCGGGCAGAACGACGGAAGCAGGTCGGCAGGAGTGCCGGCCGGGCAAGGGTTCAGCGTGTAAATCACGAGCGTGCCGAGAAGGACCAGCACTGCAACCGAGATGAAGAGGAGAACCTTAAGAGTCTTTGCGACACCGGGACGGGTGACGTAGTCGTTCACGATGGTGCGCATGCCGTTGCCACCGTGAATGAGTGCGAGCCAGAGCAGGAGGGTATCCCAGACCTGCCAGAACGGGCTTGCAAGCTTGCCGGCAACAAAGCCGAAGTTAATTGCATGAACGCCACCCTCGGTGAGGAGGAGGTTTGATGCAAGGTGACCGAACACGAGCACGACGAGCAGAACGCCCGAAACGCGCATGTAGATCCAGCCCCACTTCTCCCAGTTAGTGTTCTTCTTCGCAGGCTTCTGCGAACGGGGAGCGTCGATAGTCATAGTCATTATCTTTTCTCCTCCGCCTTAGTGACCGAACACGTTCATGAGGTGACGGGGCAGGAAGCCTGCCATCGTTACAGCCCACAGTGCGATGACGATCCAGAACATGGACTTCTGGTACTTCGGACCCTTGCTCCAGGAATCAACGAGAATCACACGGATGCCGTTGTACGCGTGGAACACGATTGCCGCGACAAGTGCTGCCTCGCCAAGACCCATGATCGGAGTCTTGTAGACGCTCATGACCGCGTTGTAGCCCTCAGGGCTCACACGAATGAGTGCAGTGTCAAGCACGTGTACGAGAAGGAAGAAGAAGATCGCGACACCGGTGATACGGTGCAACACCCACGACCACATTCCTTCATTACCGCGATAGAGCGTGCCGCCGACTTTCGTCTTCGGCTTCGCCGCCGCGGCCTGTGCAGTTTGGGCTGTCACGAGCTTCCTCCTTAGCTCCGCATGCGCCGACGTCGCCGGCGTTTGAAGATCAGAACGATGCTTCGACGCAAGAAATCCGCTCGCCGCCAACAGGGCACACGAACGGGTCGCGGGCGTCGAAGTAGAGTTCCGCTGCCTTCCATTATGACACCATGTTGAGCACCCCGATGTCCCACAGTCTTCTGGTTTTCCCTACAGCGCCAGGAATCCGATCCACGTAAGCTTGTGAGCCATGACCGATTCGACTGTCACCAGCTCCGCTCTTGATCGCCTGACATGCGTGATTCCGGCTGGAGGTGTCGGTTCTCGACTGTGGCCACTTTCCCGGGCGAATGCACCGAAGTTTCTCCTCGACCTCACCGGTTCAGGCGACTCGTTGCTGCGTGCTACGTGGGATCGCTTGCGCCCCATCTCCCCCACTGATCGCATCATGGTGGTGACCGGAAATGCGCATCGGGAGTCGGTCCAGGTGCAACTTCCTGAACTTCAGACGAACAATCTCATCACCGAATCTGAGCCAAAGGATTCCTCGGCGGCGATTGGTCTCGCAGCTGCAATTCTTGAGCTCCGCGACCCAGATGCAATCATCGGCTCGTTCGCTGCAGACCATGTGATCCGCGGCGATGTCCTCTTCAGGCGCGCAGTCACCGCTGCCGCGCACGCGGCGGATCAGGGTTCAATCGTCACCATTGGCATCCACCCAAGCCACCCATCGACGGGCTTCGGCTACATTGCGTGCGGTCCCGCACGCAATGACATCGCTCCATTCGACGTATACAGCGTCACCGAGTTCGTAGAAAAGCCTGATCAGGAACGCGCTGAGCAATACCTCGAAAGCGGCAACTACCTCTGGAACGCCGGCATGTTTATTGCACGCGCAACGGTACTCCTCGACCAAATGGCCGAGTCACGTCCCGAGCTTGTCACTGCGCTCCGCGAGATGGCCGCAACCTGGGACACCAAGAAGGGTGCCGCGGTGCGCGAGTGCCTGTGGCCGACACTCGAGAAAATTGCGATCGATTACACGGTTGCCGAGCCGGCCGCAGCTGCCGGAAAGATGGTGTGTGTGGCCGCACATTTCGACTGGGATGATGTCGGTGACTTCGCCTCCGTCGCGAACCTCCTCACCCGCGGTCGCGGAAGTGGGAGCGATCTTGCTGTCCTTGGTGACGGCGCTCAGGTACTTTCAGACGCCTCAAGCGGAATCGTCGTCTCTGAGAGTGACCGACTCGTCGCCCTTGTCGGTGTTGAAGATGCCGTGGTCGTCGACACCCAAGATGTGCTCCTTGTCACCACGAAGAGCAAGGCACAGGACGTGAAGAAGCTTGTCGAGCGCATGCGCGTCACTGGTGGCGGCCACCTGCTCTAGGCCAATCTAGGCCTAGCTCTAGGTCAGCTCTTCACCTATCGCATTCACCTCAGGCTGAAACGACAAGAGGTCTCCCGGCTGGCATTCGAGTGCGTCACAGATGGCCTCAAGAGTAGAGAACCGGATCGCCTTTGCGTGATTGTTTTTCAACAACGAGAGATTCACGACCGATACTCCAACTCGCTTTGAGAGTTCCGTCAGCGTCATCTCTTTTTCACTCAAGAGCGCATCCAATGAGACGATAATTCGCGTCTCTGGCAACTAGACCACCCCATCTGCTTGGCTCGCGAATCGGCCACTCGTCCGCATTGACCATCCAATCACAGCGATGCCAATCCCCACGAAGAATGGGACTGCGCTGAGTCCAGACAGAAACCCTGGCTCAAGCCACACGTTGTTCTGCGCATACAGGTCAATCGACAGCGACTCTGAGGCAAACTTCTCAGCCTTACCAGCGAAGACCGATCCAGCGGCAAAGAGCAGCCCTCCTGAAATCGTGAGGCCGGCAAGCGCGTTCCACCGCAACTTGCCAACGAAGAGCAAGAGAATCGCGATAATCGCAAGCAACGCAAGCGAAATGGTCACAAGGTTTTCCATCAGCGCCGAGGTTCGGAAGAGGTCAATGAGATCCGCTGACACCCCCGTGACGCCAACATCTGCGTATCCATTTGCCAAGTAATCGACTTGGGTTCCCCAGGCAGCTCCCATTCGTTCAACCTCATCGTACGGCAGGGGGATGCTCGTGTGTACCTGTCCGCGCGCAAGCGAGTTCAGTGTCTGAGCGAGGTCAATGACTGCAAAAACAGCGGCTCCACCGGCAAAGAGCAGACCCACCCAGGCGATCGTGATCGTTGATATCGAACGGCGCACCATCGGCGACGCATTATGTTTATCGTTACGCATGTCATAACGATAAACATAAAACCTGGGAAAATTCAGAATGGCATCCGACTGACGATTCTCGCTGCCCTATCCGCTATACAACACAAACGGGTAGCGTTCCGAGCGGACCGCGTGCGTCTGAGATCCACGATACCGATCGCCAGTCTCGTACTCGTCTGACGACGACACCACCACTCGACCACTCAAGTTCACGAGCGTCGCATCAGTGAGCCCAAGATCACGTTCGAGAAGCTGTTCTTCAATGTCACCCACGAGCACGTCAGCGCACACCACGCCCCAGAATTCGCCGTCGACCTGCACCGGCACAGTTGAGGTAATCGTGACCTCATTTGAGCACAAGTAATCAACAAAGGGACCAGCACAGTGTCGTTCACCGGTCTCACGAGGGATGCGGTACCACTCAAGTCGCTCAAGGTCGATCGCGGCCTTGCCAGGACCAAACGTCGACGAGGCAAGCAGCAGCTTTTCAGGACCCTGCCACCACGCGAGCGGGTTGCCCTCCGTAACCAACACATCACTTGCGCAGAAACCTGCGCCATAAATTGGGCGCTCGCCAAAATCGAGAATGCGATGCGCTTCCGATTCAACAACTGCGGCAAGCTGCTGACCTGTCAGGCCAGCCTGACGATGCGGCCGAAGCGTATCGACAAGCCCTGGCACCCACGCATCAAGCGGGGCAAAGACGCCATCAAAGAAGCCATCAATGCGTGCCATCGCTGCGCGTGCAATTGCGTCACGCTCAGCGTGGTCTACCGACACGCTTTCACTCAAGATCCACCTGCTCCATTGACTGCTGATCTGTGCGCTTCTGCTCTGCAGCTGCGCGTACTTCGCTGATTGTATTACCGGCGAGCAACTCTGCTCGGAATCCTACAAGCCAGCGAACCGATCCTCGCACACTCTCGCGCACCGCGCTGCGCACAAGATCAACATCGCCACGTTCTGTCGCAGAAATCTGAGCCTTCAAGTACGCGTGTGTCTCCTCACGCGCCACCCTGTCGCCATCCTGCAAGGCAAGCAAGGGGGTGAACTCCGTCTGCAGCCGCACATGCTCGGTCGTCAAGCGAACAGATTGGCTCAGCGCTGACAGCTCAAGCTGCACCTCGGTGATGCGGCGTCGCCACAGATCCGCCGGGAGCCCGTGGGCCGCATCGAGCATTTCTCGCACCACTGCGAGCTCATCATCGGTGGCGCGCATACATGCGTACTCCGCACATGCCGTCACGATGGTCTCGTAATGCACGCCAAGATCAGCAAGGGCAAGTCGCGGCAGCTCAACGAGCGATCGTGCGTTCACCTCTTCAACGGCACCATGGCTCGTGCGCACAAAGCTGCCGCCGTTACGGCCGCGCTTTGTTTCAATCAGCTCACGCGTTCGGAGCACGCCGAGCGCTTCACGAACCGTCACAACCGCGACACCAAACAAATGCGACAGCTCAGTCTCGCTTGGCAGCCGCTCACCCTCGACGAACGCACCAACCGTGATGGCCTGGATGATCCGCGAAATCACCAGCTCAGCGCGACCCTCTTCGCCAATCGGGGCAAAGGCCGCCGTGCGCAAGCGAGAGGTACCGTGAACCATTTCGCCACCTGCATCACCCGTGTACGCCAGCTGCGCGGGGGTCTCAGTCACGTCGTCCTCCGAGCTCCTGTGGGTGCGGATCATTGCTTCCGAGGACGAGTCTGGCACACATCACCCTGCTGATCCTGTGTAACAACGTAACCGAACTGTGATCGAAATTGTTGACTTTCGGTTTAAATCATTTAATCCCATATGTTAGTTTTCATAGCATTCCAGTTTTCGACATCGTTGTTGAGGAGACCGCGACATGGCCAACCACTCCGCCCCCACACTCAATTCCACAGAGAGCGCGGTATCACTTCGCGGCATTCTCAAGCAGTTCGGTGACTTCACCGCTGTCAAGGATCTCGACATGGAGATCCGCAACGGCGAGTTCTTCTCCATGCTTGGCCCTTCAGGCTCAGGCAAGACCACGGTCCTCCGCATGATCGCCGGCTTTGAAGAGCCCACCGCGGGACAGATCGTGCTGCACGGCACCGACGTCACCCGATCCGCGCCCTTTGACCGCGAGGTCAACACCGTCTTCCAGGACTACGCCCTTTTCCCGCATCTTTCGATTGCAGAAAACGTGGGCTACGGCCTGAAGGTTCGCGGCGTTGCAAAGGCAGAGCGCACCAAGCTCGTCGGCGAAGCGCTTGAGCAGGTTCGTCTGAGCCAGGTCGCAACCCGCAAGCCATCACAGCTCTCAGGTGGCCAGCGTCAGCGAATCGCACTCGCGCGTGCACTCATTTTGCGCCCGAAGGTGCTGCTGCTTGATGAGCCGCTTGGTGCCCTCGACAAGCAGCTCCGCGAGCAGATGCAGGTCGAACTCAAACAGATCCAGCGTGAAGTTGGCATCACCTTCATCTTCGTCACACACGATCAGGAGGAGGCGCTGACGCTCTCAGATCGCGTTGCCGTCTTCAACAACGGCAAGATCGAACAGGTGGCATCGCCCCGCGAGGTCTACGAGTTCCCCGAGACTGAGTTCGTCGCCCGCTTCCTCGGCGTCACGAACATCATCTCGCCAGAGCTTTCACAGCACTACTTTGGCAGCTCGGATCTCCACAGCCTCCGCCCAGAGCGCATCTCGCTCGTCGACGCGAGTGCGCCCGCCGCCACCGCAGGAACGGTTGAAATCGCAGGCGCAATCGCCGAAACAGTCTACGCAGGCGCACACACCCGCTACCTCATCGACGGCGAAGATGGCCAGCGATACATCGCGGAAAGCCAGAACGCACACCTGCCGACCACCAGCATCACCATCGCTCGTGGCGACAACGTGCGACTGCAGTTCCCCCGCGAGTTCGCAACCGCGATCCCAGGCACCGCGCCAGCTGCGGCAGCCGCGGCCTAGGTCGATCCGCGCCCCACATCGGGGCGAACATCGCACGTCACCAAACTTTCATCCCCGTACACACATCAACAAAGGAGTTCTGATGAACAAGAAGAAGGCACTCATTGCGCCGCTCGCAATTGCGGCTGCACTGGGTCTCGTACTCACCGGCTGCTCAAGCAGCGACGCAGGCGGCACAGGCGAAGCCGGCGGCCTGCAGATCGATGTCCCCGAGATCCCCATGATGACGGAGCTCGGCGACCTCGAAAAGGAAGTCAACATCGTTGCATGGTCTGGCTTCGTCGAGCCCGCATGGGCTGACCAGTTCACTGCAGACACCGGCTGCGTCGTCAACCGCAAGGTTGCCGCAACCAGTGATGAAATGGTGACTCTCATGCGTACAGGCGAGTACGATCTCGTCTCAGCTTCGGGTGACGCGAGCCTCCGCCTCATTGTCGATGGCAACGTTCAGCCCATCAACACCGACCTCATCCCGAACTTCGGTGACGACATCGTTGCCGGCATGCAGGGTCAGCTCTATGACACGCTGAACGGCAACGCCTACGGTGTACCGATCGGCCGCGGCGCGAACATCCTCCAGTACAACACTGAAGAAGTGAAGGAAGCGCCCACGAGCTGGGACGTCGTCTGGGAGAAGGACAGCCCGTACGCAGGCAAGATCGCTGCATACGACAGCCCGATCTACATCGCTGACGCCGCGATTTACCTCATGAAGCACCAGCCTGACCTGGGAATCACGAACCCATACGCACTTGATGCGGATCAGCTGGCGGCAGCAACCGAGCTCCTCAAGCAGCAGAACCCGATGGTCTCGGAGTACTGGAGCCCCGCAACCAACGTCACCTCGTTCACCGGCGGCAACTCCGTTGTTGGAACCTCGTGGGAAGTGCTCCGCAAAGCAACCGGCGATGACGCGAAGTTCGCAAGCGTGCTGCCAGAAGAGGGCGCGACCGGTTGGTCAGATGCTTGGATGCTCGCAGCTGACGCGAAGAGCCCCAACTGCGCATACGCGTGGATGGACTACACCTCTTCCCCCGAGGTCAACGGCGCGATCGCAATGAACTTCGGCATGGCCCCCGCAAACGCCGCGTTCTGCGACACCAGCGATGAGGCAAAGGCACACTGCGACGCGTTCAACGCAACCGACGAGAACTACTACGACCAGGTGTGGTTCTGGACCACCCCGATCGATCAGTGCATCGACGGCCGCACGGACGTTCAGTGCACCAACTACCAGGACTGGACCAAGGCCTGGCAGACCGTGAAGGGCTAACCACCCGACATTCGTGGGGCGGATCTGACCGCTTGGCGATCCGCCCCACGCCCCCTCTCACCGCGCACGGCTTCCACCGGAGTGAGCGCGATACCCCGCACGTAGCCCCCCCCCCCGCGCGCTCCCCCGCACGCAGCCAGTCAATGAGGACACCCCGTGAGTACTCCATCTCTTCTCGAACGCCGCCCCAAGCCGCTCTCGACCGCGCTCTACCGGCGCCCCAAGTCGCGCCTCGCAGCGCTCCTCACACTTCCCATGGTCTGGCTTGTGGGCGTCTACATCTTGTCACTCGCGCTGCTGCTCATCACAGCGTTCTGGACGACGGATCCCTTCACCTCACGTGTGAAGCCAGGCTTTACCCTTGAAAACTTCCAGGATCTCTTCACGATCCCCGCGTATCTCGCCACCGCAGGCCGCACGCTCGGCATCGCGCTCGCCGTGACCCTCATCTGTGCGCTCTTCGCAGTGCCCCTCGCGGTCTTCATGGCGCAGGTTGCAGGCCCGAAGCTGCGCGCCGTGCTCGCGGTGCTCGTCACACTCCCCCTCTGGGCTGGGTACCTCGTGAAGGTCATCGGCATGCGCCTCGTCTGGACAGAGCAGGGCTTCTTCAACTGGGCACTCGAACCGCTCGGCATTTCAGGACCGGGCTTCGGCATCGTCACCGTGACGCTCACGCTGGTCTACCTGTGGTTCCCGTACATGGCGATCCCCGTCTTTACTGCGGTCTCGCAGATCCAGCCCAACCTGTTCGATGCATCCTCTGACCTTGGTGCTCGCGGCGGACGAACGATCCGCACCGTCGTCACCCCACTGCTCATGCCCTCGCTCATCGCAGGTTCGATCTTCACGTTCTCGCTCAGCCTTGGTGACTACATCGCGGCACAGTACGTCGGCGGTAGCACCCAGATGATCGGCACCGTCATCGCACAGAACATCAACCTCAACCCACCACTCGCAGCAGCATTCGCGATCGTCCCGATCGTGCTCGTCGTTGTCTACCTTTGGGCAGTCCGCCGCACCGGCGCACTGAACAACCTGTAAGCCCCAGTAAGTCGGAGGAAACGTCATGCTTCGCTTGAGCCGCTCAACCAAAATCATTCTCGGCGCGATCACCGCAGTTGTGCTGGGCTTCATGTACATCCCGATGTTCGTGATCATCATGAACTCGTTCAACTCAGGCCGCGTCTCGGGCTGGCCCATTCCGGGCTTCTCACTCGAGTGGTGGCATAAGGCGCTGGTGAACCCGGCAGCGCACGCCGCGTTCTTGAACTCGGTCATCGTCGCAGTTATTGCAACGGCAATCGCCCTGCTGCTCGGTACACTCGCAGCCTTTGCGCTGCAGCGCTTCAAGTTCTTTGGTCAGAACACCGTCAATCTGCTCATCATTTTGCCGATCACGCTGCCAGGTATTGTCACCGGTGTCGCGCTTTCGAACACGTTCCATCAGGTGCTCAAGCCCATGGGACTGCACGTGGGGTACTGGGGCATGATCATCGCCCACGCCACCTTCTGCGTCGTCATGGTGTTCAACAATGTGATCGCTCGCTTGCGTCGCATGAACCCGAACCTCGAAGAAGCGTCCATGGACCTCGGTGCAGGCATCATGCAGACGTTCAAGCTCGTGACGTTCCCACAGTTCCGCAGTTCGTTTATCGCGGGCGGCCTGCTCGCCTTCGCCCTGTCATTTGACGAGATTGTTGTCACGATCTTCACCGCGCCACCTGGCGTCGAGACGCTCCCACTCTGGATCCTCAACCAGATGGGGCGCCCGAACGAGGTAAACCAGGTCAATGTCGTTGCAACGCTCATGATTTTGCTGTCGCTCATCCCCGTGTACTTCTCGCAGCGGGCGCAGCGCGAGTCTGACGTTTAGGGCGAGGCCGGCGGAGCGAGGCCGGCGCTGGTCGGTTCTCCCGCCCCAAGCGGTGCGGTACAGGTTGTCCCTGTGCCGCACCGCTTTTTGCTGACTGAGCATGCGTGGGGTGCCGATCCGCGCATCACCATGTGCGTGAGGCCGTAACATTACGCGGCCCCACGTCTGCAAATCGGCCATCGTCAGGACGATTAGTGCCAAATTCGTTCAGACTTAGGGCTGTTTTGCAGTTGAAGGCGGCATACAAGGGCGGATCAACTCCCAGCCGGGTAGCCGAACGACGAGTCGCACCACCCACCCACCCAAAACCCATCACCACAATTAGTTGTCATTTCACAACCAATTCCTCTATAGTTGATCTTCGTCAACCAATTGAGAGGATCTCATCCGCGAATGAGTAGTACCCAAACAACCGGGTCGGTGAAGACACACCTCGAAGGCGTCCTCACCGGACGCGCGAAGAACATGGCCCTCGCAGGCCTCTTCCTTGCAAACTTTGTTTCCATGCTCGCAATGAACGTCGTCGGCACTTCGATGCCGATCATCATTGCCGACATTGGTGGCACCCAGGCATCGTTTACGTGGGTGGTCACAGCAACCATGCTTGCGAGTGCAATCTCGACCCCAATCTGGGGCAAGCTGGCCGACCTCACCAGCAAGAAGGTGCTGTTGCAGGTCGCACTCATCGTCTTCATCATTGCTTCGGCAATGGCTGGCTTCGCGCATGATTCGACCTGGCTCATCACCTTCCGCGTGCTGCAGGGCATTGGCGTCGGCGGCTTGGGTGCTCTCGGTCAGATTGTTCTCGCAGAGATCGTCAGCCCGCTTGAGCGCGGCAAGTACATGGGCATCCTCGGCGCGATCATGGCAGTCGCGACTGTCGGCGGCCCCCTCCTCGGTGGCCTCCTGACCGACACTGTCGGCTGGCGCTGGAACTTCTACGTCGCAACCCCCATCGCAATCGTTGCGATCATCATGCTGCAGAAGACGCTGCACCTCCCCGTCATCAAACAGAAGATCAAGATTGACTACTGGGGCGCCGCTCTCATCTCGACGGGTTTCTCGAGCTTGCTCATCTGGGTCACCCTCGCAGGGTCGAACTTCGACTGGTGGTCCTGGCAGACCGTGCTCATGGTTGGTGGCGGCATCGTCTTGCTTGTCATCGCCGTGTTCGTTGAGCTGAAGGTAGAAGAGCCGCTCATCCCGCTTGACCTCTTCAAGAACCGCACGTTCACCATGGCATCCATCGCATCGATCGCTGTTGGCCTGGCAATGATGGGCACCGCAGTGTTCCTCGGCCAGTACATGCAGCTCGCTCGCGGTCGCACGGTGATCGAGTCGAGCCTCTTGACTCTTCCGATGATGGCCGGCGTGCTCATCTCTTCAACAGTCGTTGGTCAGCTCATCACCCGAACCGGCAAGTGGAAGGGCTACGTCGTCACCGGCGGCTTCCTCCTACTGGCGGGGTTGCTGCTCATGGGCCAGCTCCGGTACGACACCAACTACTGGTACGTCGGCATTTCGATGGCGATCCTCGGTGCAGGCGTCGGCATGACCATGCAGAACCTGGTGCTGGTCGTCCAGAACACTGTGCACCCGACACAGCTCGGCGCTTCCAGCTCGGCAGTGACGTTCTTCCGCACCATCGGTGGTACCGCTGGTATCTCGGTCATGGGAGCGATCCTGGCTCAGAAGGTCACGACTTTTGTCAGCGATGGCATTGCGCATCTGGCGCCAGAAGATCTGAAGGGAGCTGAAGCGCTCGCAGGCGGACAGCTTCCGAAGATCGCCGAGCTCACCGCGCCCATTCGTGAGGTCGTCGAGTCGGCGTACGGTCACGCAATTGGTAATATCTTCTTGTATGCAAGCCCGGTCGCAATCGTTGCGATCGTTGCGATCTTGTTCCTCCCGAACCTGCCACTCAAGACGAAGAGCAATGCAGAGCGGATCGCAGAGCTTCGAGCAGCTGAGACTGCTTCGGAAACTGAAGAGCAGAAGGACCAGGCATGATCTCAGACGGTGACGAGCGCACATCTCTCGTCACCGGTCTCCTCTCTGAGCTTGGTCAGACCGTCGCTTTGACACGGCGGCGTTGGGCTCATGTATCTGAGGGTATGTGCCCAGGATTGAGTGGCCTCGGTCTCATTACTCTGCAGATCATCATGCGGTCTGGCCCGATTAGCGCGAAAGAGATTTCGACGCGAATGGACATCGACAAGGCGGCGGTGAGTCGGCAGGTGGCATTCTTGCGTAAGCAGGGATTCATCACCGAGTCCGAGTCTCCGCAAGACCGACGTGTCATGCTCCTCGCCCACACCGACCAGGCTGAGGCACTCATCGAGAAGTTTCGTACCATTCAAGCGACCAACTACATTGATCGTCTCGCAGCGTGGACGCCTGACGAGCTCACCGCACTTCGAACGTTGCTGCATAAGTTTAATGAAGCAAACGAGTACGAGTGCAGTCGCGAACCCTCGTCTGAGCATTCAGAGAAGCACTAGTTCGGCACACAGCAGAAGCGCCGGTGCTCACACAGGTGAGTACCGGCGCTTCTGCGTTGTCTAGGCGTTGCGCTGCTCCGAGCCCGATGCAGGAGAGGAGTGCGGGCGCGGATCCATAGCGGTCAGGCTCAAGAGGCCTTCATCATCCCCTGAAACTCCTTCATGAGAACTGCAAACTCGTCTTGCTTTTGCGAAGCAACCTGCAGGAACTTGAGACCCAGTTTCAGCCCCTTGTTCATGAGCGGTCCAACAGCCTTGAACTGGGTGCCGACATTGCCAGCAATGCCACCCTCGAGTGCCATCTTGCCAACCAGATCAAGCTTCATCTCGGGCAGACCCTCTGAAAAATCAAGTTCGTTGAAATCTACCCACACAGTGTTCGGTCGAGTCGTCGATTCGAACGCGTAGCGCTTGTTCGTCAGGTCAAGCACGGTCTGCCAAATAGTCTGTGACGCGTCAGGCTTTCCCGGGTCTGGGATACGGAAGGGCTGTGCCACATTACGCATGATGCTGAGCATCGCAGCCATCGACTCAAGCTGCGTCTTCGGCTGCTTTTGCCGCCCTACGTAGTAAGCCGCTCGCGCAAATCGGTCGGTTGCGAGCGTGCTGCCACCGATGGGCTTATTGCCACCAAGCCCTTCATACTGCTTCACCAGTTCGAGCTGCTGATCGTAGGTCGGTGAGTTCGTCATCACCTGGTACTCACGGCTGTGGTAGACCTTGGGCCGCCCATCGGTGTACTCGATGATCGCTGAGTCGCCGGTTGCATCGTTGATGGCAAGGTGCAGGGTCGGCGGGGTGCGACGAATCGGATCCATGAGTTCAGCGATCTGAATCTGTGTTTCTTCGGTCCAGGTGACGGCCTCTGCAACCGTCTTGAAGTTGTCGAGGTAGTACTGCAGCCAGAGCGCCTGACTGAGCTGCACATCATCTTCTGCTGGCTTACCGTAGTGCGATTCTGCGAGCCACAAAATGTGACCGGCGAACCCTTCTTCGTTCATGCCATCGCACGCGACCATGTCAAACGCGGTGGCGATGACGCTGCCATACTTTGCCGTCCAGGTGAGCTTGCCGTTCACGCCGTCATTGCGCTCCACGCCTCGGGGAAGCTTCCAGAGGTTCGTGAGGAGGTCAATGTTGAAATCCATGTTGCGGCCGACAATGACTGCGCCGTTCGCATCTGGCCAAACTACTCGTGTACACATGAGCTCTGGGGTGCCTTTCTCCTTGCTGTTAAGTGCATCGTAGCGGCACTTTCATTGGCTCGTCCTAGAACTTTACTGGGATTCTCAAACTCACGTTCGACCGTTGCGGGTCACTCCTCGGCGGCTCACGCCTCAGCGGCTTACTCCCCAGCGACTTATTCCCCCGCGGCTGTCGCCCTCGAAGTTGCCGCCTACGAAGTTGCCGCCTACGAAGTTGCAGCTGCCGCTGCCCGCGCTGCTGCTGGCAATGCAGCAACAATGCGGTCGAGTGCCACCGCATCATGCGCTGCGCTGACAAACCAGGTCTCGAAGGGGCTCGGTGGCAAGTGCACTCCGCCGTCAAGCATGGCGTGGAAGAACGCTCGGTACTGGTCAGTGTCTTGACGGAGCACCTCGTCATAGCCGCTCGGCGGTGTGTCAAAGTCACCAAACAGCACGCTCATGAGTGTTCCCGCGCGCTGCACCCGATGCGCGACCCCAGCTGCGGCGAGCGCGGAAGTAGTTTCACGTGCGAGTGCGTCAGCAAACCAGTTGAGCTGCGTATATGCCCCAGCATCTGCTGCGCGCATTGTTGCCAGGCCAGCAGCTACCGCGACCGGGTTTCCTGACAGGGTGCCGCCTTGGTAGACCGGCCCCAGCGGGGCAAGCAGGTCCATAAGCTCAGCGCGACCGCCGAGTGCCGCGAGTGGGAGGCCACCGCCAATGACTTTTCCGAACGTGAACAGGTCTGGGCGTTGCCCTGGGACCATGTCTGTTCGTTCGATACCCCAGTACCCAGCGGCACTTGCCCGAAACCCGGTGAGTACCTCGTCGGTGATGACGAGCGCACCATGTTCATGCGCGATGCGTAGCAGCCCTGCAGTGAACCCGGGCGCCGGTGGCACAATGCCCATGTTTGCAGCAGCGGACTCGGTGATGATTGCAGCGATCTCGCCGGAGTGCGCAGCAAATGCTGCCTCGATCGCCGTGAGGTCGTTGTACGGAAGCACGAGGGTTTGCGCAGCGATCTCTGCGGTGACTCCAGCAGAGCCGGGGAGCCCGAAAGTGGCGAGCCCAGAACCTGCGGCTGCCAGTAGTCCGTCTGAGTGCCCGTGGTAGTGCCCTGCGAATTTGATGATGAGTGGACGATTGGTCGCTGCACGCGCGATACGGATCGCGGTCATTGTTGCCTCAGTGCCTGTCGATACGAGGCGCACTCGCTCAACTTCTGGCATGCGCTGCATGATCTCTTCAGCAAGTTCTGCTTCGGCAGGGACAGACGTGCCGAAGCCGAGTCCCTGCGCTGCGGTTCGCGTCACGGCGTCGATTACTTCGGGGAACGCATGTCCCAAGAGTGCTGGGCCCCATACACCGATGAGATCCACGTATTCTGTGCCTTCTGCATCGGTCATCCGCCAGCCCTGCCCACTCACCATGAAGCGCGGCGTGCCACCGACAGAGCCAAACCCGCGAACTGGGGAATTCACGCCGCCGGGAATGGCGCGTGCCGCTCGCGCGGCAAGGGAGGCGTTACTCACGGCAGGTACACCGATGCCCGACTGGTGTGCGTTGTTCATCGCAGCCACCCCGCAACCTCAGTAGCGAAGTAGCTGAGGATGGCATCAGCCCCCGCACGTCGAATACCGATCAGCGACTCGGTAATTGCCGCTTCGCGGTCAATCCAGCCGTTTGCCGCCGCGGCTTCGATCATCGCGGCCTCACCCGATACTTGGTAGGCCCAAACGGGAACCGTGCTCACCGCTGCAACATCGGCGAGCACATCAAGATAGCTCATAGCTGGCTTGACCATGACAGCGTCTGCGCCTTCAGCCATGTCAAGCGTTGCTTCGCGGAGCCCCTCGCGTCGATTGCCCGGGTCCATTTGGTAGGTGCGTCGGTCGCCGGTGAGCTGCGAGTCAACGGCTTCTCGGAAGGGGCCGTAGAACGCCGATGCGTACTTTGCGGAGTACGCAAGGATCGCGGTGTCGGTGTATCCCTGTTCATCGAGCGCGGATCGCACAGCAGCAACCTGACCGTCCATCATTCCCGAGAGCCCGAGCAATTGTGCACCTGATGCCGCCTGCGCGAGCGCCATGTCTTGATACCGCTTGAGCGTCGCGTCATTATCTACAGCTCCGTCGCCTGCAAGCACCCCACAATGCCCATGGTCGGTGAACTCATCGAGGCACAGGTCAGTCTGCACGACGAGCGCATCACCCACCTCTGCTGCCACTGCACGTGTTGCAGCATTGAGCACACCAGCTGGGTCAGTCGCCGCGCTTCCCATCGCATCGCGGTGTTCGGGGATGCCGAAGAGCATAACGCCCCCGAGCCCTGCTTCAGCCGCATCGACTACCGCTGCGCGGAGCGAGTCCATCGTGTGCTGCACCACCCCAGGCATAGATGAGATCGCACGCGGCTCGGTGATGCCTTCGCGCACGAACATCGGCAGCACGAGATCGCGAGAGTGCAGCCGGGTCTCTGCAGCAAGTTGTCGCATTGCTGGCGTCGATCGCAGTCGCCGCGGGCGCTGCATCGGTACGGTGTGGTGAGTCATGCGGTTACTCCTTGAGATGGGTGAGTGGTGTGAGTCAAGTACGAAGCGGCGAGCGCGTCAACCGTGCCCGTGCCGCTGTGGATAGTTGCAGTAATGGGGGCGGATCGCCCAAGCCGTTCAAGCTCAGTCGCCGTCGGCTGACCAATCGCCACGAATCGAACATCGGTAGAAAGCCAAGGAAACCGCGCCAGTGTCGCTCGTGCGCCAGAGCCACTGAGTACGAGCACCGCGTCGACCGTGGCGGCGAGCGCAGCATCCTCTACTGGAGTCGCTGGCAGGGCAACCGTGCGATATGCGGTCACCCGCTCTGGGCGGTGACCCGCTGTGAGCAACGCTCGCTCGACAGTGGGTGCCGCGATGTCCGAGAGCGGCAGGAGCACTCGAGCCCTGGCACCTGCATCGCCAGACCGGTCATCAAGCACAGCAACGAGCGCGTCGCCGAGCGCCGCTCCGGTGAATGTCTCTGGCATGACCTCCACCTCGAACCCGGCGTCACGCAGCACAGCAGCAGTCACTGGGCCGACGGCGGCGATCCGCGCACCGACGTGCGGCAGTGCACCGGCCAGTACAAAGGCTTCGGCTCCGCGCGCGCTCGTCAGCGCAGCCCAGTCGTACTGCCCGGCGTTCCAACGAGTTACGGCATGAGTGAACGCTTCGGCGTCCTCTCCTGTCGGCGCCTCGGCTGTGAGCAACGGTACGCATATGGGTTCCCCACCAAGCTCGCGCACGCGCTCAGCGATGGGAGCGCCGTCTGTCAAGCCGCGAGGAACGAGCACACGGATACCAGCAAGCGGCGCACTCACGCGACGCCCTGCAATGCGGGATCGTACGGCCCCGTCACGCCGAGCGTGCCTGCTGGCGCGACCGTTAGGGCGCCGCGATCGATGAGCTCGCGCGCGACCCGCTCCCCCAGCCAGACAGGCACCGCATCTGCGAGGCTGTGATTGTAGGCGGCGGATCGATCCGCGTTCCCTGCGTCCCACTGCTCGTGCGCGGTGACCGTGACGTGATCACTGCCGTCCTCGGAATACACGGCAGCAGTGAGTTCGAGTCGACCATCAGTCACGCACGCGGACGCTCCCACGGGGGCTGCGCACCCCGCCCCGAGCACGCCAAGCAGCGCGCGTTCGGCGAGCGACTCAGCTCGCGCCTCGGAGTTGTTGAGCGCCTCGAGCGCCCGGCGCAACGCAGGCTCTGCGAGGTCAGCGGTACGCACTTCCACCGCGAGCGCGCCCTGGCCGGGAGCCGCTGGCGCGACGATGAGCGAGAAGCGCTGCGAGATCGCGTCAGCACGCCCCAGCCGGTCAAGTCCCGCGCACGCAAGTACGACCGCATCAAGATCGGCGCCAACACGACCGAGCCTGGTATCGACGTTCCCACGAAGGTCAGTGACCCGCAGGTCAGGTCTGCGCGCGAGCAGCTGCGCGGTGCGGCGAGGAGATCCGGTTCCCACGAGTGAGCCAGCAGGCAACGTCGCAAAGGTGAGGTCGTCGCGTGCACAAAGCGCATCACGTGAATCCGCGCGTTCAGGCACCGCACCGAGTGTGATTCCTTCGCACGGACCGGTCGGCAAGTCCTTGAGCGAGTGCACCGCAACATCACACTCTCCAGCGAGGAGTGCGTCACGAAGGGCACTCACAAACACTCCCGTGCCGCCGAGCTGCGCAAGGGGGGCTCGCGATACATCGCCGTGCGTCTTGATGGTGACCAGCACCACCTCACACCCAGTGACCTCGGCAATGGTTTCGGCAACTGTGGTGGTTTGGGTCACAGCGAGGGCGCTCCCCCTGGTTCCCACTCGAATACGGTTGGGAGCTGCGGCGACGGGGCCTGAAGCGCGGGTGACGGTGTTGGAGCTCATTGCGCCGTGCTTTCTGTGTGGAGGTTCTGCAAAGTAGAGATGAGGTCGCGCGCAACCGTGCGCGCGCCAGGGATGACTGAGGCAAGACCGGTGCCGTGTACCCAGTCACCAGCGACAACAATGCGTGGCGGCGTTTCGATCGTTCCGCTCGGCTGTTGCCCGGCATGCCATTGCTGCCGAACGCATGCATGAATTGACGCGTCAGTCAATGCCACTCCGAGCAGCGCCGAAGCATCCCGCAACGCAAGCGAACGCACTTCGGCATCAGACATTCCAAGGGTGTCTGGTGCAGCACCAGCACGACCATACGAAAGCCGCAGGACGTGCTCACCGGCACCGCGTTGCGCCGCACGATCTGGCCACTTCGCCGTGACGTGGGTCAGTGCTTTGGCCCGCACCGATCGCTCAGCAGTTGGGGCGACAAGCACGCCAGTTCCACGCGGAGCGGCATCCAAGCGCGCATCCGTGAGCGCGATCGCGACGACCTCAACCAGGGAATCACGTGCGGTCGGCACCGGCCCGCGTTCACCACGATCAAGCAACGCGCCCGCCACGGTTCCAGGCGCAGCAATCACGACACCGTCAACCTCCGCGAGGCACTCGCCCTGCTCGTCCAGAAGTGTGTGACGGTCGCGATCCGCACCCGCAACCGAGGCAACCGTCACACCGGTGCGTATCTTCACCCCGAGACGGTCCAGCTCAGCCTCCAACACATCGATGAGCCTGAACATGCCACCGGGAAGCGCCGCCACCGCACCACCCGCCGACTTCACAGACTCACGCAGCTCACGCGCGGCACGCACCAGGCCTCCGGTGCGCGCATACGCAGCCCGCAGCCCCGGGATCGCGTCAACCTGCATCAATTCAGGCTCCCGCGAGTACACCCCCAGGCACACCGGACGCACGAGCCGGTCAAGCACCCGCTGCCCCAGCTGCCCGCGCACAAGCTCTGCAAGCGAGGTATCCCCAGTCACACGGGTGCGGATCGGCCACACACGCTCAACCGAAGCACGCAGTGCCCCTGCCCACCCCAGCACGCTGCGCGATTCGCGAGACAGGGGCACGGCGGGAATACCGGCCGCACCGCCTGCAGGCAACCGCATTGCGTGACCGCCCGAGAACACCCACGACCCAAGAGCCGCAGGCGACACAATCTCATCAGCGATTCCCAGTTCTGTGAGCAACGCTCGCACTCCGCCACCCCTGGTGGCGAAGGCCTCAGCACCGAGATCAGCACGATGCCCCGCAAGCATTGCGCTCGCGATACGCCCGCCCAGGGTCGGCTCACGCTCGAACAGCGTCACACCGACACCAGCACTGGCGAGTTCCCACGCGGCCACGAGACCGGCGATGCCGCCACCAACGACCGCCACAGACGGTGCGTTCGCAGCACGGAAGGCATGCATCTCAGGAACGCCAGGCATGCGTAAGCTCAACGATCCGTGTGAGCACCGCAGGGTCGGTTTCTGGCGGCACCCCGTGCCCAAGGTTCAACACATGAGCAGGAGCGCGCTCGCCGCGGGTCAGCACCTCGGCCAGGTGCGCCTCAAGCGCAGCGGGCCCAGCCGCGAGGAACGCTGGGTCAAGGTTGCCCTGCAGCGGGAACGCGTCGCCGAGGCGAGCGCTCGCTTCGTCGAGGGGGATCCGCCAGTCGACGCCCACCGCGTCTGGACCAACCTCTGCAAGCGCTTCGAGGAGGTGCCCCGACCCTACTGCAAAGTGGATCACCGGGACCGTCGCGTCGCCAGCGGTCATCGCGCGCACAAGCGACAGCGCGCGCTCAGACGCTGGCGCAACCGCCGAGCGGTAGTCAGCAACACTCAACGAGCCAGCCCACGAGTCAAACAACTGCACCGCGCTCGCGCCAGCCTCAACTTGCGCTTCGAGGAACACCGCACTCAAATCAGCTGCCCAATCGAGCAGCGCTGCCCACACCGTGGGATCAGCATGCATGAGCGTACGAGCTCGCAAGTGCTCCCGCGATGGCCGACCCTCCACGAGGTACGCCGCGAGGGTGAACGGCGCACCCGCAAATCCGATGAGCGGCACGTCACCCAGCTCGGCGACGGTCAGCGCAACCGCCTCACGAATCGGATCAAGTGCGGCACGCAGGCGTTCAGGCGAGTGCTCCGCACGAACACGAGCCACATCTGCCGCCGTACGAATCGGCTGCGCAAACACCGGCCCCGTGCCAGCGACAAGGTCGACGTCGACACCCGCAAGCAGCAACGGGACAACGATGTCGCTGAAGAACACCGCCGCATCTACACCGTGCCTGCGCACGGGCTGCAGGGTGATTTCGGCTGCAAGTTCAGGATTGAGGCACGCATCGAGCATGCGGTGTTCGGCACGCAGTGCGCGATACTCAGGAAGCGAGCGACCGGCCTGCCGCATAAACCACACGGGCACGCGCTCTGGGCGGTCACCGCGCAGGGCGCGGATCAACGGCGAACCGCTCGTGCGGCCCGAAACCAAGGGGTGGGTTGTCGATAGTGCATTCATCGCACCAGATACTAATACCCACGTCTGATGTATTAGATCAGATGTACACAGAAAGTGATGATTTGCTTATCTCTGATCCTTGACCACCAGCCTGAAATCTCGCCCTACATGCTTATTTCTCTGTCATTTCCGCTCGATCGCGCGCCATTCGGACTGCTCGAACGTCTCTCGTTGCGACACGAAGCCATCGCGTCAGAACTTGCCGACCCGGCACTCACCCGGGGAACCGTCGTGCTCGCAACCTGTAATCGTTTCGAGGTGTACGCGGATCTTGCCGCTTCGCCCGATGACTGGATCGCAGATCCGCTCGTTGCACGCATTGCGCAGGCGGCAGAAGTTCCCGTGGCTGACTTGGGCGAGGTGGTGCGGGCAAGCTCTGGACACGGCACCGTCGAGCACCTCTTCGAGGTTGCAGCTGGGTTGCGGTCGGCGGTTGTCGGCGAAAGCGAAATCGCTGGCCAGGTGCGCCGTGCACACGATGCCGCACGCGAGCACGGCACTTTGACGCACGATCTTGAGCATCTCTTTCGCAACGCCACCCGAACGTCGCGCGAGGTTGGCCATCGCACCGATATTCGTACGAGCGGCCGTTCCCTCGTACGTCTTGCGTTGCGGATCGCAGAGGCCCGCATCCCAGATTGGGAACGCGCGAATGTGCTCCTCATCGGCACCGGTGCATACGCTGGCGCCTCTGTTGCGGCGCTGAGAGCACGAGGTGCTGAGTCCATTCGCGTCTATTCGCCATCTGGTCGCGCTCACGAATATGCCGAACAGCACCAGCTTGCCGCAGTAGCGCAGGAAGATCTTGCGGCCGCGATCGCCGATGCCGACCTCGTCGTCGCCTGCACACGGGCAGAAGAGCCAGTGCTCACGGCGCAGCTTCTTGCGGCGGCCCCGTACTCGGCGGATCAGTCTCAGTCAGCACGCCCGGATGGCCAGGAGCTCCTGCTCATCGACCTCGGTATGCCCCGTAACATTGATCCGGCGGTCGCGCAGCTTCCTGGGGTTTCCCTACTCGACCTCGAAACCATCGCACAGCATGCGCCAGTTGAAGAGCTGAGCGCAGAGACAGAGGCCCGCGAGATTGTGCGAGCCGCAGCTGCCGAGTTTCACGCGTCACAAGCAGAACGAGACACCGTGCCAGCGTTGCTCGCCTTGCGAACACACGTTGCAGCGATCCTCGAAGAAGAGATCTGCAAGTCCGATCAGGCTGCCACCGCGTTGCGGCGCTTCACCGGAAAATTACTGCACGAGCCGATGACGCGGATCCGCACACTCGGACGCGAGGGTCGCAGCGACGATGCGGCGCTGGCCCTCGCGACTCTGTTCGGAATCGACGTCCACGAAGCTACTGCTGCAGCCGCTTTCGAATCCAACCCGACAGCAGGTCTACCGCCACAATCACGATGAGGATGATGATGAGGTAAGTCAACATCTCGTTGAACTGGAAGGTTTTGATCGCCTTGTTGATGAGGAGGCCGATGCCACCGGCACCGACGAGACCGAGCACGAGCGACGAACGCACATTCACGTCGAAGCGGTACAGCAGCAGGCCGGTGAGCTGCGGCAGCACACCTGGGATAGTTGCGTTCGAAACGACCTGCCAACGCGAAGCACCAGCTGTGCGAAGCGCCTGTTCTGGTCCTGGATCGATGTCTTCCATCGCTTCTGCCCAGAGCTTGCCCATGACGCCGGTGTTGTGACAGATGAGCGCGAGCACGCCTGCGAACGGTCCGAGACCAACCGCGGTGACGAAGATCAGCGCGAAGACGATGTCTGGCACCGCACGGAAGAACGACAGGATGCCACGTGCCACCTGGAAGGTGAAGGCATTCGGAGTGGTCGTGCGAGCCGCAAAGACAGCAAGCAGGAGCGCGAACGGCACCGAAAGGGTCGTACCCAGGAGACCGATCCAGAGCGTCGTCAGTGCCCCTTCGATGCCCTTCAACAGGGTTTCTGAGCTCATGTCGGGCGGGAACGCTTCGCTAATGAAGCGAGCCATTCCGTTCGCGCCGGTCACGAGCGCGTCGACTCTAAAGTCGGTCGCTTGGAACGCGAACCAATGCAGCGCAAGCAACACGACCGCAAGGGTCACCCACGAGGTGGCTCGGCCTGCCGTGCGCGGATCACGAGGCACGTCCATGCGGCGAGCGCGCCCGTCGCTGTTCTTGCCGCCGGTGGGCCCTGCAAGGGCGCCATCGACAGGCACATCGGATACGGCAGCGGCGGGCACTGGCTGCTCAGGTGCGTTAGTCAGCACGGGAATCCTTAGATGTAGAGCGATGCGAGTTCGGCATCGTCGATGGTGTCGGTGGGCTTGTCGAAGACGAGCGAGCCGTCACGCAGACCGATAACGCGGTGCGCGTACTTGCGGGCTAGCTGCGGCTGGTGCAGCACTGCTGCGACGCCGAGGCCTTCTTCGACAGCGAGTTCGTGCAGCAGCGACATGACGTCGTCCGCTGCCTTCGGGTCGAGCGCAGACACTGGTTCATCTGCAAGGATCATTCGCGGGCGCTGGCAGAGTGCGCGTGCAATAGCTACTCGCTGTTGCTGACCGCCAGAGAGACTGCCAGCGCGGTCGTGTGCGCGATCCGCCAATCCCACACGTTCCAGGCAGACCATTGCTTCGCGCTTGAGGTCTTGTGGGAACAGCGCGGGCACAGACCGCCACTGCGGGACCCGAGCGAGACCGCCAGCGCACACATTCTGCAGCACGGTTCGGCGCTGCACGAGGTGGATCTTCTGGAAGACCGTGGCAGCGGTACGGCGTGCATCAGCACGACGCTGTGCGCTCGCCTCGTGGAGCCGCACCCCAGCGATTTCGATATCGCCAGAGTCGGCCTCGATGAGGCCGTTGACCGCGCGGAGGGTGGTGGACTTTCCAGAACCGTTGGCTCCGAGGAAAGCCACCACTTCACCTGCGTGCACGCGCATGCTCATGTCTTGGAGTACGACGCGATCGCCGAAACTCTTCGAAATGGCCTGCACGTCGAGGAGAACCTCTGCTGCGCCGTGTGCGCCTGCGCTCATCGCGCCTGCTGCCTCAGCGGTCGAAAGCGATGCGGTGCCAGACACTGTGGCGATACCGGTCGCGTGGGGTGCGGCGAGACTCACGGGTTATACGTCCTTCTCAGTGAGGTTCATCGTCTTCGCAAGGTCGAAGAGCGGCTGGTAGGTGTCGTTCGAGACCTCGATCATGGGGCCCGCGGGGTCGACACCGAGGAACTTGCTCACCTTTGCGACATCGGCCGAATCGAGTCCGAGCAGGGCGTCCTTCACTGCGTCCTGGAACTCCTGGGGCAGGTTGCTGCGCACGGTGACCGGATCGTTCGGGATCTCTTCCGACTCCCACACCTGGCGGTAGCCCGCGGGGTCAAAGGTGCCAGCCTCGGTTGCAGTAGCGAGGGTCTGCGAGTTGATCTGTGCGGCATCAACGGTGCCGTTCACGAGCGCGAGGAGCGCCTCGGGGTGGCCGCCTGCGTAGTCCCACTGCACATCAGCGTCGACGCCTGCGTCGACCAGTGCCGACATCGGCAGCGCATCACCCGAGGTTGAACCGGGGCTACCGAGTGCAAGGGTCTTACCCTTGAGATCCTCGATCGTCTTAACCGGCGAGTCCTTCGGCACCCAGATACCACCGGTGTAAGTGGTCGGCTGTCCCTCTGCGTCACCGAATGAGGCGAGTGCGGTTGCACCTGCACGCTCATTTGCGAAGACGAAGCCGAGCGGGCCGAACTGCGCGATTTCGAGCTGGTCATTTTCCATCGCGAGCACTTCAGCCGCGTAGTCCTCGGTGATCTGTACCTCTACCGGGCAATCAAGCTTCTCGGAGAGCGCATCTGCGAGAAGACGATATGCAGGCTCGAGTGCTTCAGGATCCTCATAGGGCAGCACTCCGAAACGGATCTGTCCGCCAGGGCAGGTCACCGATTCAGCGCTCGTCTGATCTTCGCCGGCCGCCGAGCAGCCCGTCAGGCCAAGACCGAGCAGGGTGAGTGCCGCGGTCGCAGCAAGAGTAATTTTCTTCACGATTCTCCTTGGGAGTTGTTGGTCAGTGAGTAAAACGGAAAGTTGATAAGTAAGTGTTAATGGCCAAGTGCCGCGTCGTGGCTCCCAGTGGGACCGGCGCCAGGCCTAGCCCCAGCTCGCAACGGTGCGAGCGCCAAGGCCGAGTCCGACGGTCATGCCGACACCGGTCGTCAGCGAGACAACGTCGATACCCGGTGCGGGTGTCGCGCGCAAAATGTCTTGCTTCGAACTCGTGGCATAGATGCCCTGCCACCGCTCGATCACCTCAAGTCGCGGTGCACCGAGTACATGCGCTGCTTCGGCAAGGAGGAGCTCCGTCCACGCTTCGCGCATAAACGGTGGTGCCGAGGTATGGCTCTCGTGCGAGTCACCGACCAGGAGCGTCCCGTCTGCCTGCTGAGTGAACATCGCGTTTGCATCGATCTCGATGAGGTCGCGGCGATTCTTCTGCATCTCAGCTCGCAGTGCATCAGCGGCAGGACCCGCAAACGCGCCGTACCGGAGCATGGATGTTCCAGTGAGCACGGCCGGGCCAAAGTCCATGTTGTGTGGTGCTCGCACTCGCGTCATCTGCAGCACGCACTCGCGCACCGCATGCTGTTCAGCGAGCTCTGGGAACAAGCGGCCAACCAGGTGTCCGGCCGCGATGACGATGCGGTCGGCGACGATGTCACCCTGATTGGTCGCGACCGTAACGTGCGCTGCACCGTGATCCGCCCCAAATACGGTCGTACCGAACTGCACAGCGCCACGTTCGTGGGCCGCGACCCAGGCCGCGATGCGCGCAACAGCTGTGCGCGGATCAGCGGTCACATCACTCGGCAGCAACGCGCCAGCGAGGTGCACCGGCCGCAGCGCTGAACGGTCCAGCCGCAACTGGTCGCTCACTTCCGCCCCGGTGAGGAGGCGCGCTCCTTCTGGAGCACGTTCGGCGATGAGTTCCTGCAATACGGCTTCTTCGGCTTCGGTGCGCGCAACTGCGAGGGTTCCCGAGCGGCGTGCTTCGACGCCCGCACGCTCAGCAAGGCCGCTCCAGATCGGCAGGCTCTCCTGGGCGAGCTCACCGAGCTCCCCTGCCTGCACTGAGGCGCACACATGGCCGAAGTTTCGGACACTTGCGAGGACCGCAGCGTGATCCTGCTCAAGAACGGTGACGCGGTAGCCCGCGTCAAGCGCAGCAACTGCGTGGCCGAGGCCAATGATGCCGGCGCCGACAATGACGACGTGTTCCGGCTGGTGCGTGGTGATCATGTTTCGATGATGCGCGCCGAAAAGTAGTCATGACAACTTTTTTCGGGTCTGTTCGCAAGGCGTTCACCGTGGTCATTTTCGGCCAGAAAACCGTCACTATTCGTTCACCATTGCGTCACTGGTTAGACCCGAAAACTAGTACATACAACTCATATGCTGACAGCCATGGATGACCGATCACCACTGCATGCGCAGCTGTACGACGAGATGGCCAGACGCATTCGCGCAGGCATCTGGCAGCCGGGCGACCGTGTGCCGAGTGAGAAGGCACTCGTTGCAGAATTTGGCACGTCGCGCGGTCCGGTCCGGCAAGCACTTGCGGCACTGCGTTCAGAAGGCATGATCATCGGCCGCAGGGGCGCCCCACCTCGCGTACAACGCACCGCTCCAACGCAATCGTTTGACACGTTCTTGTCATTCACCGAGTGGGCACGAGAGCTCGGGCTGACCCCCGGGCAGCGCGTCGTGACGCAGGATCCGCGCCCCGCACCAGACGACATCGCGCGCGAACTGCAAATCGATGCAGGCGACGTCATCGTTGAAATCACCCGTGTGCGGCTCCTCAATGACAAGCCAGCCATGCTTGAGCGTTCGGTATATCCGTACGCGATCGGACACACCCTCCTGACCGCCGACCTCAACGCTGGCAGCATCTACCAGCATCTCCTGCAGCAGGGTGTGGTGCCGATCCGCGCCAGACACACGATCGACGCAATCGCGGCTCCTCCGCTCGAGTGTGAACAGCTCAGTGTCGCCCCGGGCTCTCCCCTGCTTCGAGTTCGCCGCATCGCGTACGACGGACTCGGCAGGATCATCGAGACCGCCGACGACCGGTATCTCCCCGCGATGGCGACGTTCGTCATCGAAAACAGCGCAGAACACCGCACCGCATTCACCAGGCACAGTGCCGCCTAACACTTCACCTACGCAATCGTTCACCGTCATAAGGAGCACTTCAGAATGATTACCCTCGCCGTATTCGACATGGCAGGAACCACTATCAACGACGGCGGAGCTGTCTATGACGCGCTCCGCGAGGCAGTCGAGGAGACCGGTGTATCGGTTGCCCCAGCCGACCTCCAAACTTGGATGGGCACAGAGAAGCGCGCAGCGATCACCGCGCTCATCGAGCTCGGTGGCGGTGACCCAGAGATGCCAGCGGATCGTGTGTCACGCGCATACGATCGCTTCAGCGCCCTATTGACCGAGAAGTACACCGCGCAGCCTCCGACGCCACTCCCCGGTATCGCGACTGCGATCTCCCAGTTGCGCGCGGCAGGGATCAAAGTGGCACTGACTACCGGATTCTCACGCGACATCGCGACCGGCATTCTCGACGCGATCGCATGGGGCGTTGGCCCTGAAGCTCCCGCAGCGAGCGCGGTCGTCGTCGATGCGCTTGTGTGCGGCGATGAGGTTGCTGAAGGCCGTCCCGCCCCGTACATGATCCAACGTGCGATGGAGGCCACCGGAGTTCACGACGTCTCATCTGTGCTTGCAGCGGGCGACACACTCGTCGACGTGCAGGCCGGCATCAATTCTGGTGCCGCGCTCACTTTTGGCGTCTTGACCGGTGAGCTTCGTCCCACCGACTTCGCGGATCTGTGCGATTCAGCACCGCGTACTGCTGAGGTCATCGCGTCCGTCGCAGACATTCCGGCACGGCTCGGGATCGCTGACGTCCAAAGCTAAGGCCTGAAACACACAACTACCGCGGGCGGCTGAGTCACCGCGGAAGCGCGGCGTACCAGCCACCCGAGGTAGTTGTGTGTTTCTGCTAGATGAGCTCCAGCTTGCGTTCGGGTGCGGCCGTGTAGACGACGGGCTCGTTAATGAGCGACGTCACCATGATTGGCAGATGATCAGAGATGCCTCGCCCAAGGGTTTGCACGCTTGCGACGTCAAATCCCTGTGAAGTCGCGAAATCGAAGTGGCCACGGAACATGCCGTACCGCGTGTACGTGCGCTTGTCACTGAGGTTCAAGTTGTAGCCAGTGTCACGCATCTCAGCATCGAGGCGCTTCTTAAATACCGGGTAGTTGTAGTCACCAACCATCAGCACGGGCAGACCATGACCAAACGTGCGCAGCTGAGCAAGGGCGGCGTGGATCTGACTCCGACGCAGCGAGTTCAGTGCGGTCAGCGGCGCAGCATGGAATGACGCGGCAACCACATCTGAATCGCGTTCATAGTCATGCATGTGCACGCCGAGCAGACGCTCGTGAGCTGGCGCAAGCACACGGTCGTGCATTGACTTCTTGAGCTGGAACGTGCGCGACTCACGCACGTGGAAGCGCTCACTGTCGACATACATTGCAAGACCAAGACGGTTCTTCTCGGTTGCGTGTACGAGTTTGAGCTTGCCGAGGCGTTCAGGCAAAGCCATCGCATCGGCTTCCTGTAGGCAGAGTACGTCAGCATCGTGCGCGTCAACCAATTCGTGCAGCTCGCAGGCAGCACGGTTCTTGCGCAGGTTGTAGCTGATCGTCTTCATACGGTCACTCTCCTCGAGATTCCGGTTGGCTTCGTTGCAGTTCACACATTACGCCTGCAGTCAGAGAGGGACGCACAGCTCAATTGACGGGCGTGTCTCACTGCATAGCGCCCTATTGAGCCCTGCACGGGTTCACTCATTGTCCGTGGTCAAACCGGAAACCCGCTGAGAAATGTGATGGCGCACAAGGGAGCAGCCATTTTTCCTGTGGGGAATAGAGTTGTAGCTGAGTTTTCTGGCCTTCCCGCTCGACGAAAGGAATCCGTTTGTCGGATCAGCTGTTCCTCTACATTGCGCTTGGTGCGTACTTCGCGGTGCTGCTCTTCATCGGATTCCTGGCATTCCGGCGCACGAACAGCCACGAGGGATACATGCTTGCAGGCCGCGGCCTGCCCTCTTGGGTGGCCGCGCTGAGCGCAGGAGCGTCTGACATGTCTGGCTGGCTCATCATGGGTCTGCCCGGCGCGATTTACGCGACCGGCCTTATCGAGGGGTGGATCGCAGTTGGCCTCCTCATCGGCTCGTACCTCAACTGGCGTCTCGTTGCGCCGCGTCTTCGCGCATACAGTGAGGTGGCAAAGAACTCAATCACGATTCCCAGCTATTTTGAGAACAGGTTGCGTGACAAGACTCATCTGCTCCGGATCGTCTCTAGCGCGATCATTCTGGTGTTCTTCACCCTCTACGCATCATCCGGCATCGTTGCCGGTGGCGTGTTCTTTGAGAGCGCGTTCGGCGGCAACTACGTCACCGGCGTGCTACTCATCACGGCCGTGACACTCGTTTACACACTCTTCGGAGGCTTCCTTGGGGCGTCGCTGACCGACGTCGTCCAAGGACTCATGATGGTCACGGCTCTCATCGTCGTTCCCGTCATCGCGATCATCAATATTGGCGGTCTCGGTGAGACGGCAACGATCGTGCAGTCCGTAAGTCCCGGCAACCTCTCAATCTTTGGCGGATCAGACCTCTCCACCGGCGCCGTCGTTCTTGTGGTGCTTTCTGGCCTGGCGTGGGGTCTTGGCTACTTCGGGCAACCACACATCGTCATCCGATTCATGGCGCTGCGCTCCCCCGCTGAAGCTCGGAGTGCCCGTCTGATTGGCACGAGCTGGCAGTTCTTGTCACTCGCTGGCGCATTGTCGGCAGGACTCGTCGGAATCGCATACTTCGACACGTTTGGTGGCGCACCTGCCAACCCAGAAACCATCGTCCTGTTGCTCGCTCAGACGCTGCTGCATCCCCTGGTCGCTGGTCTCGTACTGGCTGCAGTGCTCGCTGCGATCATGAGCACGCTCTCGAGCCAGCTGCTGGTGTGCTCGTCTGCAATCGTGGAAGACATCTACCGACTCATCCGCAAGCCAGCTCCGAGCGAAAAGGTGCTGCTCAACTTCGGTCGCCTTGGTGTGTTGTTGATCGCGCTGATCGCTGGCGCGCTCGCGTTCAGCCCGAACGATTCAATCCTGGCGCTCGTCGCATTTGCGTGGGCCGGCTTTGGCGCCGCCTTCGGCCCGGTCATGCTGTTGAGTTTGTACTGGCGTAGGCTCACCACCTGGGGCGCACTCGCCGCGATGGTTGTCGGCACCGCAACGGTCTTCATTTGGAAAGCGCTTGGCACTGGTCTGTATGAGTTACTCCCTGCCTTCGTGCTTGCGATGATCGCGGCCATTGTGGTCAGTCTCTTCACGCGCAAGCACAACGCAGAGATCGATGCTGAGTTCACTGCGGCTCGAGCGTTCTGGCGCGCAGAAAGCAAGGGCGCGGATCTGACAGCGTCAGAGCCACCCGCTGCCCGCTCGTAGGAAGCAGCGGGTGGGAGCTATTCCTCGATTGGCGACACACCCCAGCCGGCACCGTTGGCGGGGATCCAACATCAAAACTTGGATTAGTCGATCGGGATGAGTCGCACCTCGAGCGTGCCAAACATCATGCGCTCACTCGCAGGTACACGGGCACCTGGCGCGATCTCGGCCCATGCTCCGTCAGCATTTTGAGTGGCAACACCATTCGTCGAGTTGAGGTCGACGACGTGCCATTCAGTCTGTGTGCGCACCAATCGCACGTGCGACTTCGAGAGTGTACGGGTGGGATCCGCAACGATCATTGTCACTGACTCATCTGTTGGTGTTGGCTTTCGCCCAATGATGACGTCCTCACCGGGGATGACCAGTACCTCGTTGTTCGCAAGCACGAGACCCCAGCGGGGGCCACGCACGACTGCGATGGTGTGATCATCGTCATCATCGTCGGTCGAGAACAGTCGATTCGCTGCGGGTGCGACGGGAGGCGCGACCGTTTCTGGCAGGATCGGCCACACTGATGGGACCGCAGATGCTGCCTTCGCTGCAGGCTCTGGTGTTTGTGCAGGAGCTGGAGCGGGAGGTGCTGCCGGTGATGCCGGTGCAGGCTCAGCCGGTGGCACGATGCCAGCAGGAGGTGTCGTCACAACCTTGGGCGGCACTGGCGCTGAACTCTGCGCTGACGCAGCAGTCTGCGGGGCGGCTGGAGTTTGTGTGATTGGCATCGGTGCTGGTGCTTCCTGCGTCGGAGCGACGGGAGGCGTCTGCACTGCTGCCGAATCAACTGTGGCCGGTGGCACGGCGGCTGCAGCAGGCTGTGCAGGAGCAACCGGCTGAGCAGGAGCAACCGGCTTCGGCCTCACCGGTGTTGCAAAGTCTGGTTCCGGCCACATGAATGGCCGAGGCGGAGCGGTCGGTTCGAGAGGAGTCGAAGGGGCCGCTTTGGCTCCCTCTTCAGCAAGTTGATGGAAGGCTTCCTCAGTTGTGCGACTGAATCCCCAGTCCTCGTTCTGTGGGGCCTCCTCCGGAACCGCGGCCCAAGGTTCTTCGGGCGGATTCTGCCGCGCAACCGAGACGGCTGGCGCAGAAGGGGCGACAGGCGCTGCAGGCTGGACAGGTGCAGCAGTGGCCGCAGGCGTTACCTGCTGCGGCGGCACCGGTGCGGCCTGACGCCTCGCGGGCGGGGCAGCAGGTGCTGCAGGAGCCGCAGGAGCGACAGGCGCTGCAGGAGCGACAGGCGCTGCAGGAGCCGCGGTAGGCCGCACTGGAGCTACCTGGGCAGCACGAGCAGCAACAGGGGCTGGAGAGGCTGGACGCGACACCGCGGTGGCAGTCGCCTTCACTGGAATCTGGCCGTTAGCGCTTGGGCGAGCGGCAGCACTGCTGCCAAGTGCTGACTGCTCAATGTGAGCCGCAAACACCATTGCCCAGACGGGAGGCAGGAAGATTGCAAACCAAATGTACGCAGTCTTCGCACCAAATTCTTTATGCAGGCGGTGAATCGCCATGAACAAGAAGACCAATGGCACAATGCTCACGCCAGGAATAATCACAAGCGCCATGATCCAGCCGGGGAAGCCTCCGCGAGAGATCAGGCGTACTTGGTTCCAAACCGGAATCCAACCCTGGCCTGCTGGCAGCCCCAACAGTGGGAACAAACGGCTGAGTGACCAGAGGTACCACACAAAGAACGCGAGTCCCACGAGCGACCAGATCACCGAAATCACGACGAATGCCATCGAAATCGTTGCGACGGGGTCTGGTTGGCCAACCTCAATCGGCAGCACCATCGGTACGTTCATGTCGAACCTCACGCCCCTTATCCACTGTGTCAGTTTCCAGTGATGTCGATTATCCCATTACGACACGCGCAATAGCGACGATCCCGCTCACACTTGCGACAATCACGGCCACAAAAGTGAGGATCGTCACGACTCTGCCGCGCAGTGTGCGGCTCGCGATTGAGACCAGCTTGCTCCGGTCGACAGGTTCTGTCTGGGATCCGGGATCCGCCCCCACTGTCGAAGGCGCAGGGGGAACCCGACGGAGCGTCGGCGCACCGGTAAGGCCTTCAGCACTGACGAGGTCGCCAGTACGCACCCCATAAACAACCGGCAGAACGTTCGCCTGATATTTTCCAGGATCAGACTCCTGGCTGGCCAAAGCTTCCTCGGCAAGCACCGAGGGCGACGGTTCCCATGGCTTACGCTCAGCCGGTAGCGTGCGGTCCCGGGTGCGGGTGCGGTCCCGCACCCGGGTGCGTGTTCCAGTGTGGAGATCGGTGTGCGGATCGGGTCTTCCGTGAGCTGCCGCTCGACTTGGCGTGGGAAGCGATCGCGGGCTCACGACCGTCAAGTCGTCTGCGTCGCTCTCCAGGCTATGAGGCGGCGGAGTCGTCATCGTTGTTCCTCTGCTCGGAAGCGATCAGCGGGAGCAACGCGAACCGTGTGATCCTGTTCAGCAGTGTTGTCTTCTGTGTCATCGCCGAGGTCAAGAAAGTCATTCGTCTCAGGCGGGGCAACTGGGGCCAGATCTAGTGCGAGAGTATCAACGATGATCGCCGTAATGTTGTCCCGCCCGCCACGTTCACACGCGAGCGAAATCAACTGTGACACGAGCACATCTGGCTCCTGGCTCGTTGACAGTGCCTCCGCAATCTCAATGTCTTGTAGCTCGGTGGTGAGCCCGTCGGAACACACCAGCAAACGAGAACCCACTTGCAACGGAATGAGCCACGCATCGTGCCGGCTGTCCTCCGAACCGAGTGCACGGGTGATGACATTGCGCGGGGTGAGATTCGCCTGCGGGCTTCCCTGCGCAAGGAGCTCATGCCGCAACGAATGATCACGAGTAATCTGGCGAAGTTCACCGTCAAGATACTCGTACACACGCGAATCGCCAATGTTGAGTACGTGCCATTGTGGAACACCAGTGTGCATAATGCGCACAACACCAGTGAGTGTGCAGCCACCGCCTCGTTGAGTAGTTGCCGCAACTTCGAGTACTGCGAGACGTGCCTTCTGCAAGGCCTCGTCAATTTCGAGATACGTCAGGTCGTTCCTACCAACAAGCGTGTCAAAAGCGGCAACGGCCGCGGCACTCGCGCGATCGCCTGCCTCATGACCGCCCATGCCATCGGCAACGACGTACACAGGGTCAGCGGCAAGAAAGGCATCTTCATTGACCGTGCGGCGCATGCCTGGATGTGTCTGGGCACCGTACTCCAACCGAATCGCTGCAGCCATCACCCTGCCTTTCTCTGAGAGCTACGTCGAGCTGCCGGGCCGTTCACGCCGAACGGCCACAGCGAGTGCAACGCAAACGCTTCCTTGAGCCTTTCACGCTTCGAAAGATTTTCTCGTCTTTCTTCAGTGTGGGTTTCAACAGCCTTCCAGATCCAGTCCGCAGTTTCGCTGTCGATACCAGCCGATGAAAACACCGCCCGGTCCACCTGTGACGCTGCCCAGATAACGGCGGGATGACCGATCTCAGCGGCAATTCGGGGCCGGGTGTGACGCTCATCAATATCGAAGCCAGCGTCTCGCTCACGATCAACGAGTTCAGCCCAGGCACCGAGTGCGCGAAGCTCAGGCACAGCCTCAGCTCTTCGCTTGCGCGCTCTGAATCGCTTCGCGAAGGGCAGGAACAGGACGGGCACAGCAATACACGCGAGTCCACCTGCAAATAGCCCAATGCCTTGAACTATCGGCCACAGCCAAGAGTTTGAGGCTTCCTCTGTTCGGGAATCATCAGATTCATTCTGATCCGTTGTTCCGATCGGCGGATCTACCTCGTGCGCGTCACGTTGTTCAGCGGCAGTTGGAAATTCTGGGAGTTGCTCGCCTTGTTCGATGAGTTGCGGGAGCATCGAGAGCTGGGGTGTCACGTCGATCACAGCCCAATTTCCGTCAGCGCCCCGCACCTCGATCCAGGCGGCAAGATTCTCGCCAGTGCACTGTCCCTCGCACGCAGGGACGCCCTGCACGTCAGACTCATTCAGACGCACCCCAACGACCACCCGTGATTCATATCCGAGTGCACGTGCAATGAGGGCTGCTGCTGCGGCAAACTGCTCATCGTCGCCTACACCAGCGACGAGCGCAGCAGGATCAGCGTTCTCGCCTGCCGCAATCTCTTGCGAGTTCAATTCTGCGAACAGCGACTCAACACGTGTTTGAGAGTGACCGCCAAGGCTCGGTTTGAAACTCGTTCCATATGACTCAGACAAACGCGTGAGCCACTTCGCAGGAACACCATCTGCGCCGGACTCGCTTGGCGAGACAGAATGGCTGAGATACCCACGTGCTCGTAATCGCTCAATGAGCTCGGTGAGTCCTTCACCTGTCGCACTCTGGTTCTGACGTTTCAGCCATGCGTCAAGCTCTGGCATCGTCTCAAGATCCACAAGTGACGAGCGCTGGGCGGGCAACTTCGAGACATCCGTGTTACTTGTGCGTTGCATGTGTGAGGTAAACCCGTCACCACCTTGCAGCCCACTACCGTCGGGCACCACGATTGCAGTGCCTGTGTTTTGATTCACATACAGCGCGTCAGCAAGATCCGCACGCCTAGCCCCGGTGAACGAAGGTGGTTCGCTCAGCCCGGCAGTCGGCAGCCAAATGGCCGTATATGCATCATCAATTCGCACCCGCACTACCGGATCGTCTGCGTTCGCCTTACCGCTCGGGAGTCGAGCGAATCGGCCGGCTTCACCGGAACCAACATGGAAGTCGACACCGTGATATTCATCGAGCACCGCGATACGAAGTCGATCTGGAAGCGCGCCATCAGCGGAAGCGGACTCGACTGAAAACAGCGGTGCATCAATCGCCTCGTCCTGTTTTGCAGCTCGATATGTCGAGAGGGGGCTCGATTGCTTACGTACGACGATTTCCGGGGCTACGGCATCACGCGGAACTGCGCGAGCACCAGCGTCAACCGTCTGCACGGCCACGGCAGCGATACCAAACGCGAGAATCACAGTCACCGCGCCAAAGAACAGGCGCCCGCCACGGCCAGCTAACAATCTGCTTGAACTCGTGCGCGTGACCGAGTCTGCGGCCTGCTGACGCCCGAGACGAAGAGCTGCTCGACGTTCAGCACCGGTCACCCAGAGGATCCACAATGCAGATGCAACTGCCCCAAGGACCCACAAGCTGATCTCGCGAGGCGCAACGAGAGTCATCATGCCAAGATCTACAGGAGCGCTGACGGCCGAGCTTCCAAACACAGTTCCGAACGCGAGTGGCATGAGCATCGGGACCACCGCGAACCCAGCCAGTCGCGGGCGCATGAAGCCGATCCGCATTACCGCGAGCATGCTCACGAAGAACACAACATATGCCGGAACAAGCACGGATTGATATGACCCAACGGGGAGCGAAAGTGTCAGCAGCTGTTTCCAGCCAAGCACGATCGCACTAAGCCCATCAACCAATCCCGCGAGAAGCCCTTGCGTAAATGACTGTGGTCGCGCGACAGGAACCAAAGTCACCACGAAGGTAACCACCGCGAGCGCGAGGTATACAGGCGTGCGCAGGCCGAATCGCTCCCGCACAAGTCCGAGGATTCCCGCGAACACGAATGCGCTCAACGCGACGATGCCAAGCCAAGACGTCTCGTAAATCGGCCATGCACTTGCTACTCCGAGCGAGAGCCCAATCGCCCCTGCTACACACACAGGAGGGGATTTACGCCACACCTTGCGTCCGTCTGAACGGTTCATCGCAGGCTCCTCACGAGGAGTTGTGGCAAGTCTTCAAGCGCGCCAGCTGTGAACAGTGACACTGCCCCGAGACGTTGCATGCGCGGATCGGCATGCATGTCCGCACGAATAGCAAGTACGTGTACGTCGCCCGCAAATGTTATCGCAGCCCGACGCAACCGTTCGAAGCTCACGTGTGATCCTGTAACGATCATGACAACCGATAGGTCACGCAGTGAATGTGCGAGCGTGTTGGCGAGCACCTCAATCGGTTGTGCTTCAGGCATCGGTTGTAAGGCAGACCAAGCGTTCATCAGCTGCACTGCCTCACGCGAAGGGATCTCTTCAAGGCCGTCGATCCGCGCTCGACGTCCGTTCGGCACCCAGCCGCTCGCGACGAAACGATCGCGTCCCTCACGCACCGCTTGCAGCGAGAGTGACGCAGCGAGCCCTACACCCAATTCGAATTCTTCATCATTGGCGTACTCATCACGGATCGCATCGAACAGCACCGCCACCCGAGCAGTCTGAGTTTCTTCATACTGTCGCACCATCGTTTTACCGGTGCGTGCCGTTGATTTCCAGTGGATATGTCGGATTGAGTCACCGGGCACGTACTCGCGGACGGCATAGAACGAGAGGTCTGAGTCAACAATTCGGCGACTAGCGATGCCTTCGATGTCTCTCACCATTCCAGATGAGCTCGTTGGAAGCTGCACGGTTGGCGGATGTACGTGGACGAGTTTCCGATCTTCCCAGGTGACCTCGCGCCGGAGCAGGGACAACGGATCTCGGCGTGCGATAGTCAACGGGCCAACCGGGATCACCCCTCGCTGTACTGTCGGCACCGAAGTCGGGAGCAATTTCTCTTGCCGAGGTGTGAGGAATGGGATTGCGAGCTCACGCAGCGCAGGTCCGACCGGAAGCTCTGCGAGCGCGGGAAATGCCGGTCGCGCACTGTTGTTATGCACCTTGATGCCAATTTCGATGGCGCCTCCTGCCACAACATGGTCTCTATCCAAGTTGATGGCGACCTCATACGTGCGGCTGCCGATAAGAAACGGGCCTGCGATGAGCAGAAGAATTATGCCGACGAGGGAAACGTACCAAGCCTCTACCCAACCATATGCGGATCCAAGAATGAGGCCGACAACGGTCACACCAATGACGAACCACCCCAACGGAGTAACTGCGTGAAGCATTGCCTGAGCCCAGGTGACAAGCGTCTCCTTCGCATCACGAGCCCATCGTTTGGCACGTGTTCTCCGGCTGAGCGCTGCTGGTGCGGAATTGGGACCTGTCCCATTGTTGCTTCCGCCACGAGTCCGAGTGCGGGTTCGTGTTCTCGTACGCGTACCAGTTCGGTTCCCCGTCTGTGTTTCCTCCCGGTGGGGTCTTCTACGCAAGCGCGAGTCCGCCTCAGACACGGTGGATACCGCTACCTGATCCGGAGAGACGAATGGGTCGGGGGTCACGCGGTGCCGTTCTCCTGCGGAACGCGTGTCTCAAGCAGCACCTGGCCGACAACTGCTTCTGGGGTCACTCCTTCAAATTCTGCCTCAGGCTCAAGTACCAGTCGATGTGCAAGCACCGGGACTGCGAGTTCCCGAATGTCCTCCGCGACCACATAATTTCGGCCATCGCGCAAGGCCCAAGCACTCGCTAGTCGTACGAGCGCCAACGCTCCGCGCACGCTGGCTCCCAATCTGACCTCGGGTGATCGACGCGTTGCTTCAACGATTCGCGTCACGTACTCGGTCAGCAGCGGACTGACGCGTACGAGCTTGGCAAACTGTTGAAGCTGAACGAGCGATCCAAGGCTCAACACCTCGGGTACCTCGGCTGGCACGACGCGCTCCAAGATTCGACGCATCGCAACCTCATCTGGGTATCCGATCGATGTCTTGAGCATGAAGCGATCAAGCTGCGCTTCTGGAAGTCGGTATGTTCCTGCCTGTTCAACTGGGTTCTGTGTCGCAATCACCATGAAAGGCGCAGGAACCTCGTGCGTCTTACCGTCTGCGGTGACCTGGTGTTCTTCCATTACCTCGAGCAACGCTGACTGCGTTTTTGGGCTCGCACGGTTGATTTCATCGGCAAGGAGCACGTTGGTGAAGACCGGCCCCTTGTGGAACTCAAACAGATGCTCGCGCTCGTGATAGACCGTCGTGCCGGTGACATCTGAGGGCAACAGGTCAGGTGTGAATTGGATACGGGAGGACTGTCCTTGTACCGCCTTCGCAAGCGAGCGCGCGAGCGCGGTCTTTCCCGTTCCAGGCACGTCCTCAAGAAGTACATGTCCTTCGGCAATCATGGTGGTGAGCACGAGCTCAATAACACGGCGTTTGCCGTGGATTGCTTGTTCCATTGCCGTCGCAACAGTACCAACCGCATCCCTTGCCCACTGGGCGCGCTCATCGGTGAGGGGGCCAACGTTCTTCAGATCTGTTGCGCTCATGATTCTCGCTCTTTCATCTCACTGATTGACCTGGTGACCCGGTGTCGGATCTGGAATGCTGGCCGTTGGTGATTGTATTGAGCACATCACTCCTGTGAATGTCGCGCTACCGTACTGTCCACCTGGCCAAGACATTTCTACGTTTTGTGTATTTGGAATCTGAGTGAATACCGGCTCAGCGCCCGGAGTTCCCGCAAGCGTGAAAGCACCTCCGAGACCGAGCTCGCTTTCAGTGGTCACGCACGTTCCGGTAAACGAAACCTCGAACGGTGTTTTTCCACCTGCTGGAGTCACACCCAGCGGGTCTGAACACCGATCAACGCTTTCCTTGCGAAAGCACTGCTTCACAGTTGTCTCGGTCACGCTTGAATTCAACGATTCAAGCGGTGTAGACCATTCAAGCACCGCGCCTTCAATCTTGCCGTTTAGCTCAGGCTGTGTCGCACCGTATGTGACGACTCCGTCAATGTCGAGCCCACCTGGGCGGACATTCGGTGTGGAGTTCACCTGGTACTGACCACCAGTGAGTGCAGGGACCGCTCCACTCGTGAAAATCCAACCTGCCTGAGCCTTCACCTTTCCGTATGGGGACGCTGCGCACACCGCACCGGCGTAGTAAGAGAAGGCATTCAATCCTTCACCGCTTTCTGATGCGCCAGTGCACTGGGCATCGCCACGTCCGGGCGTAAGCCCATAGGTCAATGCGATATTTCCCCTACCCGTTGCCTTGGTAGTGAACACGTATCCGGTGTCACCCTTGCTGGCCAGCTTCGCAGAAAGGGCTGGCGCACCGATAACCTCTGCTTCAATACGGTTCTGCTGGCTTTCGTTGCCCCCTGCGTAAGCTGGAGGCAACGCGGAAGCAGGGTCAACCGCCATCACCGCGACCGTCTGCACTCCTGCTGTTGCTTCGTAGACACCGCTTGCATTTAGCGGAGTCTCCACGCCACCGATCCAGAGCTTTCGCTCCGCATCGCCTGCGTCACCAATCGTGATCCGTAAGCGCCCACGGCTCTGGCTTTCATTTTCTGGCCAGCCGGTTGCTGAGGCAGAGACTGATGGCGCTTCAGGAGCAACGTACGCCCAGGTCTCTACCCCATTCGCCGTCGGCTGTGATTGGCCAACTCCGTTGACAGAACGAGCCGTGTAAGTGTGTTTATCACCTGGTCGGAGGCCACTATGCGTACACGTTGCGACGTTGTTCTCCGACAACCTGCAGTCTCCAACTCGAGCGCCGTCTGCAAAGAGGTCCACACCAGTGACTGCTGGGTGTGCAGCTTGCTGACTGAGCGTTACGGCCAGGGTGACGCTGTCTCTGCCAGCCGCAGTAGGCACAACTGAGACTGGTGCACGTGGGACGCCTCGTGCGTCCAGTTCTACCGTGCCCGTACCAACTCGTTTTTGGGCGTCACGCACGGTGAAGGTTGCAGTGCACTTTCCGCCCGAACCGTCAGACCCGTTTGGCCATGTGACTACAACGCGGTCTCCCTCGACGGCAAACCCTGCGACTGCACATTCACCTCCGGCAACGGAAACAAGCTCGAGCCCGCCGCCCTTCTTCCCTTGGAACGGGTCGTGGTTCCCCGGGAGTTCCGTTACGGGAGTCGCACACTGAGATCCGACTACACAACTCAGCGCGGCAGACCCGCCGACCGGAGCGTCCTTCGAAGCAACGCCCACCCGAAGGTTCAATATGGACTGACTTTCACCTGCACCTGTCACAGTGACATTAAGGGCTCGTTCAGTACCGGGCACCGCGTCTGCAGGTGCCAGAACCGAGAGACTGCTGCCGCTTTGTGAGATCTCAAACTGCCCGTCGTCACCGTTTAACGTGAAACGTAGGCTGGACAGCTTGCCCGTCCGATTCCCTTCCCAGCGCACCATATCCGTCAGATTGATGCTCTCGGTCGTGCCAGGGCTAATCGACCGGCTCAATGGCTCAAGTGTCGCAACAGGTTCGTTCGGCACGATCGCGATGGGAACCGCGAGTTCTGTCCATTGTGTTTGCTCTGCAAGCTTCACTCGAATGACACAGCTATCAGTCCACGGACCGTTCTTACCCGCCTGGTACACAATTCCAGCCCCATCACTGGTGCAGGATGCCTGTGACCGTTGCACGGGAAGCTTACCCGCCGACATCTCAACGACGTCTCCTCTGCCGAGATCGACCATGCTCTCGAGCGAGGCCGTCGCGCTCTTGCCTTCTTTCACTGACAGCGGAGACAATCCTGGCTTGAGGGTTAGCCTGAGGTCATCTAGTGGCGGAATCACCAGGAACCCAAAAGCCTCAACCTCTGCACCATTCGCGTCGAGGCCACTCAGTTTGAACGGTACGAGGTCGCCCGATGCACGATACTCACCTGAGATCCGCTTTCCTGTTGCGGTAAAGCGTGAGGCAGACTTCCCCCAGACTGAAAGCTTGAGCGTATTGACGTCGCCGCCAGACCAGAACACGCGATCGCTGACGACGTCGACACCATTATTCGAAAGATCAACGCGGTCACGGGTGGTGAGGAGAGTGTCTCGCACAGTCGGCGCCATCTGTCCAATGCGCTCTGAGGTCTGCACCACGATCAAGCCGTCAGCTGTGCTCTTTGTCTCAGACGACTGCACGCGATACCGATACGACACCGTTCCAAGCTCGCCCGCAGAGACGGCAATCCGGCCTTTCTTCATCTCAGAAAGGTCGATGCGTTCCATCAGATCTGCGTATACCGGCGAATCCTTGCCGCCAGGGACGTTAGGAGCCACCTCAAGAATTCGGAGTTTTCCGCCAGCCGGGTCAACATCGTTGTCAAGTGGTCGAACGACGACAGGCTCTGAGGTGTTTCGCTGCACTCGCACATGATCGGTATATGCAACAGGAATGCTCGGTGCTGCGGTCGCGGTCACCACTACCCGCAACAGCCCGGTGGCCTCACCTCCGTTACCGTCGCGCACGAGATACGAGAGTTCGTGAGTCCCGGGTGTCGCTTGCGCAGATGCCTGCACATCGATTGAGGCAGACCGAGGCGCAATTGACGCGGTGATCTGTGCGTCGCCGCTGTTGCTCACGCTGACGAGTCGAACCCGATCCCCATCTGGGTCCACACCTGACAACGGCACCCTCACCGTGTTCTTCTCCCCAGCAGCAAGTCGCACAGTCAGTGCCGTTGGTTGGGGGTCTCTATTGCCCTCAGCAGGCTTCACGGTTACTCGAACGGTTCCCGTGTCGCTTGATTCAGGTGTGCTTGACCCGTAGGTCGTGTAGGTCAGCGTGTACTCGCCTGGCACCTTTGGGGCAAGATATCGAAGCGTATTTCCTGAAGCGAATGCGAGTTCTCCCTTCGCTCCACTTCCTGTGACCTGTGGATGCAGCACGAGACGTTCACCCGCCGGCGCTAGGTCGTTGTCCAGCACACCGATATCAACGACGGACCCGGCTCGCACGGTCGCTGTGTCAGCAACCGCAATCGCACTCGAACTGATGCCATCAGGTACCTGGAAAACGGTCAGTTGCCCCGTCGCAGTCGTGCCGCCCTCAGACACGAAGACCTGCGCTGAGCCGATGCGTCCTGGTCCACCGTCAGCAGTCGTACCAGAGACACGAATACGAGCGTGTTCGAGTACGTCTGCAGTGAGCTCACCGTCCGCAATCTGCACATCTGTCACGACCAGCCCTCGATGGTTGGCTCCTGGAAGAGCTTCTAACACGTCCACCGTCGCGTCAGAAAGTGGCTGCACGAAAGCGCGCAGGGGCGGTACAGCGAGTTTTGGACGCGAGGCAACGGCGGTGACCCGCACAACACCGCTCGTCTCGCTACCAGTGATACTGTCACGAATCGTGACGGTGAGAAGTGTCTCACCCTCTTCTGTAGCGGTCACATCAATAGCACCGGCGCCCACGTTCGTCGTTGCGGTAGCCTCACCGCTCGTGACTACGGCGTCGAGCAGTACGTAGGCCCCAGATCCACCGGTCACCCGCGAAAGCGGCCGTACTGTTGCTGGCTCATTGGTGGCAACAGTTACCGCCATAGATTCCATCGTTGGCTGAGCGTCACCTCGCACTCGAATCCACATTTCGCGGCTGGCAGACGCACCGCGTGAATCGGCAACGTTGATTTTCACTGCAATGTCTTCGTCAGCTGCATTGGGGTCGTCATGGCGGAAGGCCAGTCGTCCGTCTGCAGAAACAAGCACTCGTGCCGCAACGGTGGGATCAACAAGTTCTGCGCGTTGCAGCACCATCGGGTCACCCTCAGGGTCAACGTACCCCTCAAGAATAGGGAGTACGAGGGTGCCCCCTGGCGCAACTTCTGGGTTTGGCCATTCACGCTGACAAGACTCAACCGCGCACCATTCAGGTGCGGTGTTGATCTCTTTTGCCTTAACGGTCAGTGTCACCGTCGCTGGTTCTGACACATATACGCCATCGGTAATGCGGTAAGTAAACTTCGCAGAACCTGTTGCTCCTGGTGCAACACGCACGGTCAACAGTTGCGAGTTTGAAAGGAGTTCAACTGTCCCAAAATCTCCGAGATCCGCATCTGTGACGCTTGCCGGGACGATAGTAAGAACATCTTTGCGATTTGGGTCGTAGTCATTGAGTAGCACTGGCAAGAGCGCCTGCTCTCCGGCACGTACGCCGAATGAATCGTCGACTGCGACTGGCGGTTCAGGGTCCGTTGCGTCGTTGACAACAACTGCGCCGTCCTCTTGTTTCGGTGGTTCGGAGAGCGACCATTGCTCCACCGGAATCAGTTTGCCTGCAGGTACGGTCCACATCATGCCGGTCTGCGTTTCGGCAAGCAACGCTCGTGTCCCATTGCTTTGCAGTACTGGCGTGACGATGCCTTGCAGTGCCACTGCGCTATCTAACGCAAGTGTTCGGAGATCCGCGCCCTCCTCCCACAGAGAGGCGCTGTCTCCCCCGATCCACGCAGCGTAGCGCTTGGAACCGATATCTATTGGTCTGGCTGGCGTGCCCTTACCCGCTGCCTCTTCTCGCTGAATTTTCCCGTCTGCGGAGACCCGGATGAGTCCTTGCTCATCCGCAATCAACATATCGCTTCCCGATTCAGCAACCGATGACTGCTGCAGATGGCTCAGGCCCTTCGCAGGGACTTCCATCCCATTCGGATCGAATGAACTCCACAGAGCGCCAGTCGCCGGCGCATACAACGCCCATTCCTCGCCGAAGAGAGCCATCTCGAGGCCTTCTTCAGGCACGTCGTCGGGCAAGGTGAACACAGTCTTCGTGAACCTATTCTGCAGCGCATCATAAATTCTGACTTCTGCGGTTTCCGCGGAGTACAGTCCAACAATGCCGTCGCTATTGAGCGCTGCGGCTGAGGTGGTGAAGACACGCTGGTTCTCGGATGTCGCAGCGGCGGCAGCGGCATCGTCAGCCTCAGTTCCATTCTCACCGGAGCCGACATCGTTCGATGCCGCAAATGGGTCGAGAAGGATCTCACCAGCGACTGCCGTTGTTCCAGCTGGGCCCGTCGGGCCACCGCTCAATGTACCGAGGAACGCCTTACCCTCATCCGTTCTAAACAAGACGTAATCGCCGGCGACGAGAGATTCTCTGGTCCCTGGAGGCACTGAAATCTCGCCGTTTACTACATCTTGTGTAGCCGTCGGTTCTGCCTCAGTTTCTGTGGCTGGATTGTCGCTCACTGTTCGAGCTTCTTCAGCCGTGTTTTCTCCACTGGCCGGCATGTCCTGTGCGCGGAGGTCGACTGGCGCAGAAGGGTTGACTCCCCATGCCCGAGAGCCACCGTTTGTAAGAACTACAGTTCGCGAACCAGACTGCAGCACCCCTGATGCAGACTCTGCGATCCGCACAGTGTCAATTTCGGCGGTTTCGGTGTTCACGCGCGCATACTGCCCGCTGCTACGCATCGCCCATACCGTTGGGTCCTCACGCGAAGCTTCACGCGCGTCAAAGCCTTGCGACACAATAGCCACGGTAACTGCGAGTGCCAAGACGGTGATGACACACACCCAGTTCAGGACTGAACGTCGACGTCTTCTCTGCACTGGAGTCTTCTTTGAAGAGCCTGCCTCAGCCATCGCTTAAATGAATCCCTGAGCAGCAAGCATGAGCGCTAAACCGAATGCGACGACTGCGCCTGCCCCCGCGCCGGCGAATACCAATGTGCGCGGCTTCCAGCCAGCATCTCGGGGTCGCTCGTCGCGTCGACGAACACGTGTCACACCTGCTCGGGGCGAACCGGTGTGTGCGGATCTCAGCTCTTCCCTGCGATCCGCCCGCGTTTTCGTGCGCACGGAAGCAAGTCGTGCTGGCGTTGCACCTGAGGGCTCAGGTGGCGCGCCAAAATCAACGACGTCCATCGTTGTTGGCTCGAAGCCGTACGCACGCTGCAGTGCCCGGAGCGATTCCCCGAACTCAAGCATCGACGCATATCTGTCACGCGGATCGCGAGCCAACGCACGTTGAATTACCCTGTCAAATGGCTCATACCCTTGTGCACCCTGGACAGGGACGTAGTGTGCGCGCTGAATGCGGTCACGCAGCTTGGTACTGGTATTTTGGTCCGGATCTGGCGATGCGAACGGCGGGTGCCCGGCCGCGATTCCGTACAGTGTCGCGCCTAGCGACCAAACCTCACTCGCTACTGTGCCGCTCGTCTGCAGCGTCAACACCTCAGGTGCTGCCCACTGTGGCGACATTGCAAGCTCCGTCCGCTCTCCTCGCATGCTCCCCTGGAGCGACGCGATGCCGAAGTCTGTGAGCAACGGACGATCAGCGTGGCCGAGCAGAACGTTTGCAGGCTTAATGTCCCTGTGCAGCACGCCGGAACGATGCGCTGATTCCAATGCACCGGCGATCCGCACCCCTGCGTCAAGCACTCGGTCGAGCGTCATCGGAGCCCCCTTCGCAGCGCTACGGAATGAGCCGGGACAATACTCCATCGCAATATATGGCCGACCGTCAGCTGCGACACTCGCCGAATATATCGTGACGATAGAAGGATGGTTCGAGAGCAGCCCCATCACGTTTGCCTCGGCCTCGAACATCGAACGATCTTGCTGGGCTTCCAGTGAGGTGTCCAATACCTTCACAGCGACTGAGCGCCGAGGAAGGTTCTGTTCATACCGGAAGACCTGCGCGTACCCACCAGTCCCGAGCAGCCCGATGACCGAGTAGCCAGTCAGCTGGGGTGCGTGCGCCTGTAGCCTCGTCATCACGCTCCCATCGTGGAATTGGTGGATCGGCGCATCGGCCGAAGCTGGCTTGAAGTAGCCAAACATAAGTCTATATATACCGAACAGGGCCTCCCCGCACCAGTGATGCGAGGAGGCCCTGTGTACAACCGTTCGGTTTAGAGACCCGAAACGTCGAGGGGGATGCCAGGACCGAAGGTGGTCGAGACAGCGCCCTTGATGACGTACTTGCCCTTCGACGACGAAGGCTTCAGACGCGAGATTTCCTCGAGTACCGAAGTGATGTTCTCGTCGAGCTGCTCAGCGGTGAACGACGCCTTGCCCACGATGAAGTGAACGTTAGCGTGCTTGTCAACGCGGAACTCGATCTTGCCGCCCTTGATGTCCTCAACAGCCTTAGCGGTGTTGGGGGTCACGGTGCCGGTCTTCGGGTTCGGCATGAGGCCACGGGGACCCAGTACCTTACCGAGACGACCAACCTTACCCATGAGCTCGGGGGTCGAGACTGCTGCATCAAACGAGGTGTAGCCGCCGGCTACCTTCTCGATGAGTTCGTCGCCGCCGACCTCATCAGCGCCAGCAGCGATTGCTGCCTCTGCTGCTGCACCGGTTGCGAACACGATGACGCGTGCGGTCTTACCCGTGCCGTGGGGCAGGTTAACCGTGCCGCGGACCATCTGGTCAGCCTTGCGGGGGTCCACGCCAAGCTTCAACGCAACCTCAACGGTCGAGTTGGTCTTTGCGGAACCGGTCTCCTTAGCGAGAGCAACTGCCTCGCTGGGAGCGTAGAACTTGTCTGCCTGAATCTTGGCAGCTGCGGCGCGGTACGCCTTAGACTTCTGAGCCATTGCGATACCCCTTACTCGACCGTGATGCCCATGGAGCGAGCGGTGCCCGCGATGATCTTCGATGCAGCATCGAGATCGTTGGCGTTCAGATCAGCCTTCTTCTGCTCAGCGATCTGACGAACCTGCTCAGCGGTAACCTTTGCAACCTTAACGGTGTGCGGGGTACCCGAACCCTTCTGAACGCCAGCGGCCTTCTTCAGGAGTTCAGCTGCCGGAGGAGTCTTGAGGACGAACGTGAACGAACGATCCTCGTAAACGGTGATCTCAACGGGAACAATGTTGCCGCGCTGTGATTCCGTCGCAGCGTTGTACGCCTTGCAGAACTCCATGATGTTGACGCCATGCTGACCCAGAGCAGGACCCACGGGGGGTGCCGGGTTGGCAGCGCCGGCGGGGATCTGAAGCTTGATCAGACCCGTAACCTTCTTTGCCTTAGCCATGATTTTTCCTTTCTTCGAACACGTACTTACGCACGAGCTCTCCCGCTCTCCCAGCCATTCCGGAAGGCGGTGTCATTCACGTCGCCCATGACAGCAGACGTAAACTCGTCTAGTTTACCTCAATTACGGAGATACCGCGAATGAGATTAGGCCGTGAAGCCCGACGCGAGAAGGTACTGGTCAATTTGCCGAGATAGCTGCTCCGAGGTGAGTCCGGATCGCGCGCCAAGTTCAGCGTCGATCTCAGAGGCAATACGACCAACCGCAAGTAACGCAGTCGCCGGAGAGTTTCCGGGAAGAGAGAGAAAGCGGCTAATCTGCTCGTCGAGAGCCAGCATCGCCGCAGCGCGATCCACACTCCCATCAGGGGTCGTGAACGCATGATGCATTGCACTGTACAGTCCTCGCGATGCAAGTCGTATTCCGCGCACGTGTTCCATTGCGCGAATCTGGTTATCGTCATCAGCACCTGCAGAACGCTCCGCTTCAGTCATACATCTACGATACGGCTTTATACCGCGCAAAAACGGTCGTGAGTAGTCGCCTTGGGCGAGTATCGCAGGCAGTGGCCCATCCCGCTCTGGCT